>NZ_PSUA01000003.1:0-381161 GCF_002931575.1 Pseudoclavibacter sp. RFBA6
TCGCTGGGGAGCGAGTCGAGCATCCCGAACAGGATGAGCACGGCCGCCGACCGGGAGACGCGCACGAGCCGCTCAGCCACGGGCGACAGCGGCACGGCGGTCTCGCTGGCGACCCCGCGTACGCTGGAGCGGTGCATCTCGAACCGACGACGAAGGCCGCGCGTGCGCAGCTGACCGAGCTGGCCGAGTGCGCTGCTGCGGGTCTCGAGCCCGCCGTGCCGCTGTCGCCCGTGGATGAGCGGCTCGTGCGCGTCTCCCGGTCGGCGGCCGTGCTCATCCTGTTCGGGATGCTCGACTCGCTCCCCAGCGACCGCGACGCCCAGTCGAGTGCCGTGTCTCGTGACCTCGACGTGCTGCTGCTCGCGCGCGCGTCGACGCTGCGATCGCATCCCGGGCAGGTCGCGTTCCCCGGCGGACGCGTCGACCCGGAGGACAAGGACGCGGTTGCCGCCGCGCTGCGCGAGGCGGTGGAGGAGACGGGGCTCGACGCCGACGGCATCGACGTGCTCGGCCCCCTCGAACCGGTTCCCCTCACCTACTCGCGGCACCTGGTGACGCCGGTGCTCGCCTGGTGGCGCCGTACCTCCGCCGTCGGGGTCGTTGACGAGGCGGAGTCGGCCGCCGTGTTCCGCGCGCCCGTCGCCGACCTGCTGAACCCCGCGAACCGCGGCGTCACCGTGCTTCGACGTGACGGGGAGGAGTGGCGCGGCCCCGGCTTCCTGGTGCGCGATGACAGTGGCCAGCACCTCGTCTGGGGTTTCACGGCGATGCTGCTCGACGGCATCTTCGACCGCCTCGGCTGGACCGAGCCGTGGGACGAGTCGCAGGAGTTCGAGCTCCCGGAGGGCTGAATGGGCTCGCGCCCTCACCTGCTTCTCCCCGCGCGGCACGCTTGTCGGAGACCGGAGACCGGAGACCGGAGACCGGAGACCGGAGACCGGAGACCGGAGACCGGGGCGCGGATCGGGTCGTCGCTGCATCCACCCCCGAAGTCGGGGTGCGGTCGGCCCGAACGTTTCGGGATGGGATACACGCTTCCGGATGGGTTGCAAGCCATCTCGAAGCGTGGAACCCATCCCGAAGTCGGGGTGGTGGATGCGAGGTGCTGTCGCACCCGCCTCGTCGACCCCTAGAAGATCATCGGGCGGTCGTCGTCGAGGGAGGTCTCGAGGTCGAGCTCCACGACGACCGGCACGTGGTCGCTCGGGCCGTCGCCCTTGCGCTCGTCGCGTTCGATGGATGCATCCACGACGAGGTCGTCGAACTCCTGGTTGCCGAGGATGAAGTCGATGCGCATGCCCTCGTTGCGGGGGAATCGGAGCGACTTGTAGTCCCAGTAGGTGTAGCCCTCGACGCCGCGCGAGCGGACGGTGTCGACGAAGCCGGCTTCGAGGAACGCCTCGAACGCCGCGCGCTCGGGTGCAGACACGTGGGTGGAGTCGACGAACGCGGCGAGGTCCCAGACGTCGATGTCGAGGGGCGCGATGTTGAAGTCGCCCATGAGCGCGAGCGGGGTGTCTGGATGCGCCTGCCGCCACGCGGTCATGTCGGCGAGCAGCGCCTTCAGCCAGGCCAGCTTGTACGGGTAGTGGTCGTTGGTGAGCTCGCGGCCGTTCGGCACGTAGAGCGACCACAGGCGCACGTCCTCGACGGTGACGCCGAGAGCGCGGGCCTCGAGTGGGAGCGTGCCCTCGGGTGTTGCCTTCCCGAACCCTGGCATGTCCGCGAACGTGATCGCGGGGTCGCTCATGGGCAGGCGGCTCGCGAAGGCGACGCCGTTCCACTGGCTGAGGCCGTGGATCTCCAGCTCGTACCCGGCCTCTTCGAACACCTCGCGGGGGAACTGCTCAGGCTTGCACTTGATCTCCTGCATCGCGAGCACGTCGATGTCGGCGCGCACCATCCAGTCGATGACTCGTCCCGAGCGGGCGCGGATGGAGTTGACGTTCCAGGTGGCGATGCGCATGGGGTCCAGGCTATCTCCCGACATTCTCAGTTGACGCAAACTAGTTTGCAGTGCAAACTGGTTTGCATGGACACCAACGACCGCCGGACTCCCGCCGAAGCCAGCACCCAGCAGGCTGGTGACGACGACCGTGCCCTCGCACCGAGCGAGATGCTCGCCCTCATGCGCGACCAGCAGCGCACGACCCGCACTCGCCTCGACCGGGCGCTGTACATCCTCCTCGGCACCTGGGCCGTGGCCTGGCTGGTCGGCTTCCAGGCGCTCTGGAGTGCAGAGGATGGGGGTGGGAGCCCGCTCGTCCGCATCCCCACCGTGACGGCGTTCGTCGTATTCGGAGCGCTCATGGTCGTCGGCGTCATCGTCTCGGTGATCTGCGGGGTCTCGATGGGGCGGGGGATGCGCGGCCGCAGCAACACGGCGGGCACGCTCTATGGGTTCTCGTGGTCCATCTCGATGATGGGCGCCTGGTTCTTCGCGGCCTCGCTGCTGCGTCAGGTGGAGGACCCAGCCCTCGCGCCGCTGCTCATGCCGGGCATCTTCGCCATGACGATCGGCGTGCTCTACATGGCGGGCGCCGCCATGTCCCGCTCCGGGTCGCAGTTCGCCCTCGGCGTCGCCGTGGTCGCGCTCGCCGTCGTCGCCACGGCGTTCGGTGCACCTACCCACTACCTCATCTACAGCACAGCAGGTCCGCTCATCTTCCTCACGTTCATCGTGCTGCTCCGCACGGGCGCCATCTCGAGCGATCCGGGCCAGCGGGAGCCGGTCGGGCAGGGCGAGGTGCACGCATGAGCGAGCCGAGCGCCGAGTTCGACCCGATCATCCACGCGCCCGCCCGACTGCGCATCATGACGACCCTCGCCGAAAGCCTCGACGACGGCGACGAGATGACGTTCTCGAAGCTTCGCAGCCTCCTCGACATGACGGCTGGCAACCTCACGACGCACCTCTCGAAGCTCGAGGATGCCGGATACGTCGTCATCGACAAGGCCTTCGCGGGCCGTAAGCCCGTCACCTATCTGACCATCAGCCCCGCCGGTCGAGCCGCGTTTCGCAGCTACCGGACGGCGCTCCTGAAACTCCTCGGAGGATGAAATGAACGCCCAGCCCGCCAGCATCGTCGAGGTCGACGATGCGGTCAAGCGATTCGGCCGGCACACGGCCCTCGACGGAGTCTCGCTGGCCGTCGCCGCCGGCGAGTGCGTCGGCCTGCTCGGGCCGAACGGCGCGGGCAAGACGACGCTGCTGTCGCTCCTGCTCGGCCTGCGCTCGCCGACGTCCGGCACGGTGCGGCTCTTCGGCGGCGACCCGCTCGACGTCCGCACGCGCACACGGGTGGGGTCGACGCCGCAGGCGAGCGCGCTGCCGGAGGCCCTCAAGGTGCGGGAGGTGCTCGACTACGTCGCGGCGCACTACCCGCAGCCCTCGGCCAGGAACGAGCTGGTGGACGCGTTCGACCTGGGCCCCCTGCTCGGCAAGCAATGCGGCTCGCTCTCCGGCGGACAGCAGCGCCGTCTCGCGGTGGCGCTCGCGTTCGTCGGCGACCCCGACCTCGTGCTCCTCGACGAGCCGACGACGGGCCTCGACGTCGACGCCCGCCGCAGCCTGTGGGACGCGCTCCGCGCCAAGCACCGGGCCGGATGCGCCGTGATCGTCACGAGCCACCACCTCGAGGAGATCGAGCAGCTCGCCGAGCGGGTCGTCGTCATCGACCACGGCAGGGTCATCACCGACGGCACTCTGGCTTCGGTGGTCGGCAGCGTCTCCCGCCGCCGGGTCACGATGCGGGGTATCGATGCGGCCCGCATCCAGGCCATCGACGCCGACGCCCTCACCGAGACGGCGGATGCGGGGCTCGTGACCGCGCTCGTGCGCGACTCGGACGCGTTCATCCGCTCGCTCGTCGCATCCGGTGCACCCTTCACCGACCTGACGGTGCGAGGGGCGACGCTCGAGGAAGCCTTCCTCGCCATGACGCAGAACGGCGAGGCCTCGCCCGCCGTCGAGAACGCCCAGAACGGGAGTTGAGGATCATGTCCACTGCAGCACTCATCGCCACGCACGTGAAGTACTCGCTCATCGAGACGGCGCGTGTGCCCATCGCCGTCATCGGGTCGCTCGTCTTCCCGACGCTCGCGTTCTGCTTCTTCGTGCTGCCGCAGCGCGCGATCGCCGAGGATCCGGTGATCGCCGCGCAGGCCGTCGCGTCGATGATCGTGTTCGCTTTCATGACCAACGGGCTCTTCAGCCTCGGCCTCGACCTCGCCGAGCAGCGGTCGAAGCCGTGGGTGCCGTACCTGCGCACCCTGCCCGGGAAGCCGTCGGCGCGCATCACGGGGCTCGTCATCGGCACGCTGGTGATGGCGGTCGTCTCGATCGTGCCGCTGCTCATCGTCGGCGGACTCTTCACGGCGGCCGCGCCGACCCTCACGCAGGTGGTGCTTGGGCTCATCGCGGTCGTGCTCACGGCGGTTCCGTCCGCCCTCATCGGCGCGATCGTCGGCACGACCGCGGGTCCGAAGGCGGCGATCGCGATCACGCAGGTGCTCATGTTCCTGCTGGCCTTCGGTGGTGGCCTGTTCCTGCCGCCCATGATGTTCCCGGGGTGGCTGGACGCCGCGTCGAAGGTGCTGCCCGTGCGGCAGGCGCGCGAGGTGGTCATCGCGGTCGTCTCCGGCGGAGAGTTCCCCATGTGGGCGCTCTTCGGCCTCCTCGCCTGGACGGCCGTGCTCGGATTCCTCGCGGTGTTCTTCTACAAGCGGGACGAGGGGCGGAAGTTCTCGTAGACCCCGCCCGGTCGGCTTCGGCGGCCCCACGCCGGAGGCGACGAGGGTCAGCTCGTGATGATGACGACCGTGGCGACGCTCGCCTTCACGACGCGAGACTGAGTTCGTCCGAGCCCACAATGGTGCGCAGAGTTGTGGGTTGTTGTCCTCACGGTGATCGACGAGGACAACAACCCACAACTCTCGGCCCGCTCCGAAGGGTTTCGGGGCGCGGGCGTCTAGCGCACGAGCGAGCGCAGGCGGCGCAGCGCGACGGACAGCGTGGCGAGGCCCGTGTCGTCGCCCGCGTGCACCGCATCCGACGCCTCGTCGAGCGCGCGCGTGGCGGTGGGACCGAGCCCGGCGATCCACGCGTCGACGCGTGCGTCGGCCTCGGCCCGCTCGGTCTGCGAGATGACGGATGCGGCGAGCTCGACCATGATGGCGTAGAGGTCGTCGCGCATCGCGGCGCGGGCCATGGACCCCCAGCGGTCGTCCTGCGGCAGCGCCGTGACGCGAGTGAGCATGTCGTCGAAGCTGACGCGGGCCGACAGCGAGTAGTAGACGCCCGCGAACTCCTCGAGGTCCCAGCCCTCGTTCCCAGCGCGCTCGATGATGTCGAGCAGCGGCATGAGCTCGAGGAGACCAGCTCCGCGCAGCGCGAGCGCTCGCGGTACTCCGGCCGCCTCGAATTCGCTCACGCGGTCCGCGAAGCGCTCGCGTTCCACGCCCTGCTGCAGCTCGCCGATCCGCGACGCGAACCGAGCGACCGGTTCGGTGAAGCGGGTGATCTCCTCGCCGATGTCGATGCGGTCTGGCCGGTGCTGCACGAACCAGCGGGTGGCCCGGTCGAGCAGGCGTCGGAAGCCGAGGTACAGCTCGGTCTGCGTCGCCGTCGAGACGACGTTGTCGGTGGCCTCGATCTCGACGACGAACCCTCGCAGGTCGAAGATCTCGCGTGCCGCGACGTAGGCGCGCGCGATCTCCTCGCTCGTGGCGCCCGTCTCGTCGGCGGCGCGGTAGGCGAACGTGATGCCGCCCCGGTTGACCATGGAGTTCACGACGGAGTTGACGACGATCTCCTGCCGCAACGGATGCGCGTGCAGGTCGGGTCCGTACTGCTCGCGCACCTCGGCAGGGAAGTACTCGGCGAGAGTGTTCGAGAACCAGGGGTCGTCGGCGAGCTCGGTGACGGCGAGGTCGCTCTTGAGGGCGAGCTTGGCGTAGGCGACGAGCACGGAGAACTCGGGTCGCGTCAGGCCGCGGCCATCCTCGATGCGGCGCTTGATCTCGGCGTTGCTGGGCAGGAACTCGAGCTCGCGGTCGAGCTCGTCGCGTTCCTCCAGCCACGTGATGAGGCGCTTGTGCGAGGGCAGCATGGATGCGGCGTTCGAGCGCGAGTTGCCGAGCAGCACGTTCTGCTCATAGTTGTCGCGCAGCACCTGGGCTGCGACCTCATCCGTCATCGCCCGCAGCACCTCGTTGCGCGCCTCCCGGTCGAGGCGGCCGTCGCGTTCGACGGCGCCGAGGAGGATCTTGATGTTCACCTCGCGGTCGGAGGTGCCGACACCCGCGGAGTTGTCGATGGCGTCGGTGTTCAGGCTGACCCCGGCCATGGCGGCTTCGATGCGGCCGCGCTGGCTGACTCCGAGGTTGCCGCCTTCGCCCACGACCCGGAGTCGCAGCTCGCGGCCGTCGACGCGGATCGCGTCGTTGCCGCGGTCGCCGATATCCGCATTCGTCTCATCGCTCGCCTTGATGTAGGTGCCGATGGCACCGTTCCAGAGCAGGTCGACGGGTGCCAGGAGCACGGCCTTCTTCAGCTCGAGCGGGGTGACGCGCTGCACGTCGGCCTCGAGGCCGAGCGCCTCCCGCATCTGCGGGGTCACGGGGATGGATTTCTGCGTGAGCGGGAAGACCCCTCCGCCCTCTGACATGACGCTTCGGTCGAAGTCGTCCCAGGAGGAGCCGGGGAGGTCGAAGAGCCGCTGGCGCTCGACGAACGTGGCCGCTGCATCCGGGTTCGGGTCGATGAACACGTGCCGGTGGTCGAACGCCGCGACGAGGCGGATGTGCTCGGAGCGCAGCATTCCGTTGCCGAAGACGTCGCCCGACATGTCGCCGACGCCGACGACCGTGAAGTCCTGGGTCTGCGTGTCGTGCCCCATCTCCCGGAAGTGACGCTTGACCGACTCCCACGCGCCGCGCGCGGTGATGCCCATGCCCTTGTGGTCGTACCCGGCCGAACCGCCGGACGCGAACGCATCGGCCAGCCAGAAGTCGTAGCTCTCGGAGATGCCGTTGGCGATGTCAGAGAACGAGGCGGTGCCCTTGTCGGCGGCGACGACGAGGTACGGGTCGTCGCCGTCGTGGCGGACGACGTCGCTCGGCGGCACGATGTCGGTGCCGACGCGGTTGTCGGTGATGTCGAGGAGGCCGCGGATGAAGGTGCGGTAGGCCGACTTGCCGGCCTCGAGCCACGCGCCCCGGTCGCTTGGCGATGGCAGCTGCTTCGCGAAGAAGCCGCCCTTCGACCCGGTCGGGACGATGACGGCGTTCTTCACCATCTGCGCCTTCACGAGGCCGAGCACCTCGGTGCGGAAGTCCTCGCGTCGGTCGCTCCAGCGCAACCCGCCTCGTGCGACGCGGCCGAAGCGCAGGTGCACGCCCTCGACCTCGGGCGAGTACACCCAGATCTCGGCCATCGGATGCGGCTTCGGGAGCCCGGGGACGCGTGTGCAGTCGAGCTTCATGGAGACCCAGTGCTTCGGCTTGCCCTCCGCATCCACCTGGTAGAAGTTCGTGCGCCACGTGGCATCGACGATGCCGATCATCGAGCGCAGGATGCGGTCCTGGTCCAGGCTCGCGACGTCGTCGAGCGCGGCCTCGAGCCGTGCCGCCACAGCGCCGAGCTGGGTGTCTCGGTCGCCGCCCAGCTGAGGGTCGAACTTCGTCTCGAAGAGCCGCACGATGTCGGCGGCGATGGCGGGGTTCCCGGTGAGCGCCTGCTCGATGTACTCGACGGAGAAGGTCGCGCCGATCTGGCGCAGGTACATGCTGATGGCGCGGAGGATCACGATCTGGCGCCAGCGGAGCCCACCCAGCAGCACGAGCGAGTTCAGCCGGTCGGTCTCGGATTCTCCCGACCAGACGGCGCTGAACACCGACTCGAGTTCGGCGCCCCAGTCGGCGTCGTTCCAGACCTCCGCGGCTGGCGCGGTGAGGCCGAAGTCCGAGATGTGCAGGTTCGTGCCGTCCGGCAGGGTGATGACGTACGGATGCTCGTCGACGACGTCGACCCCGAGGTCGGTGAGCGCGGGGAGGACTCTCGTGATGGGGTACACGTGGTGGGACGCGAACGTGAAGTAGCGCTTCCCGGGTTCGTCGAGTTCGGGGGCGTAGAGGTGCACGGCGAAGGGCGTCTCCTCGTCGAGCTGCTCGAGCAGCGCGATGTCGTGCACCGCATCCTCGGGTGGGATGTTCTCCTTGTACCCCTCGGGGAACGCGGACGCGTACCGGCCGAGGATCTCCGCCGCACGCTCCTCGTCGTAGATGCGGTGCAGGCCGTCCACGAGCTCCTCATCCCAGCCGCGGATGGCGCGCTCGATGCGCGGCTGCAGGTCCTGCTCGCTGACCTCGGGCAGCGGGACGCCCTTCGGCGCGCGCACCACGAAGTGCAGCTGGGCGAGCGGGGATTCGCCGACCCTCGTTGCGTGGTCGACCTGGCTGGCGTCGAAGGTCGTGCGCAGAAGCTCTTCGATGCGGAGGCGAACCGTCGTGTTGTAGCGGTCGCGTGGCAGGTAGATGAGGGCTGAGGCGAAGCGGCCGAACTCGTCGCGGCGCAGGAAGATGCGGTAGCGTCGCCGTTCGCGCAGGCGGCTCACTTCGGAGGCCACGGCGTGGAGGTGCTCGACGCTGTCCTGGAAGAGCTCGTCGCGCGGGTACTGCTCGAGGGTCTGCAGCAGGTCTTTGCCGGAGTGCGAGTTCGGGGCGTGGCCGGATGCCTGCAGCACGGCCCGCACCTTCGCGCCGACGATCGGCAGCGTGAGGACGGACGCCGCGTAGGCGACCGACGTGAACATCCCGAGGAAGCGCAGCTCGCCCGTGACGTTGCCCGCATCGTCGAAGCTGCGGATGCCGATGTAGTCGAGGTACACGTCGCGGTGCACGGTGGCTCGCGAGTTGGCCTTCGTGATCGTGAGGAGGCGTGGTTCCCGCGCGGTGCGCTGCGCTTCGGGGGTGAGGCGAGTGCTGGCGGTGGACGGCCTGCGCAGGATGCCGAGCCCGGTGTGGGGGAGCGGGCGCAGCACCTCCTGGCCTTCCTCGTCCGTCTCGAGGGCGTATTCGCGGTAGCCGAGGAACGTGAAGTTGTCTTCGGCGAGCCAGGTCAGGAACTCGACGGCGGAGGCGATCTCCTCCTGCGTGACGCTCGTGGGCGGTTCGGTGCGCAGGTCGGTGACGAGGTCGAGGCAGGCGCGGCGCATGGGGCGCCAGTCGGCGACGGCGGCGTGCACGTCGGCGAGCACGTTGCGAAGCCGGTCGGCGAGCTCCTCGCGGCCTTCGTCTGTGGCGACGCGGTCGACTTCGAGGTGGATCCACGACTCGAGCTCGCCGCCGTGCGTGTGCATCTCGAGCAGCTCGCCGTCGTCGTCGCGGCGCACGGAGACGACGGGATGCGCGAGGAGGTGAACGGCGAGGCCCTGCCGCGCGACGGCGGCCGTGACGGAGTCGACGAGGAAGGGGGCGTCGGCCGTGCAGATGTCGACGATCGTGCGCCGCGAGCTCCAGCCGTCCTCCTTGAGGGTGGGCGTGAAGACGGCGATGAGGGTCTCGTCGCTGCGCCGGCGCGAGGCGAGTCGTCGCATGGTGGCGGCGGCTCCGACGATGTCGCGCGGCTCGCGAGTCGCGATGTCGTCGGCATCGACGTCGTCGATCAGTCGTTCGAGGCCTGCGCGGATGCTCGGCTCGACGTCGTCGAGCGCTTCCCGCAGTCCGGTGAATTCAGTTCCGTGGATCATGCCCTACCCCTTTACAGGCGGGCCCTCATTGGCCCGCCGTCGCACCCCGTGCCTCGATGGTAGCCGGGGCGGGAGGGCTCGGGTGCCGCTCAGAGGGTGACGGTGCGTCCTGTCCGGGCGCTCTCGCGGGCCGCATCCAGGATCTCGACCGTGTGCACGGCCTGCTCGAGTGGCACCGGCGCAGGGCCCTCTCCTCGGACTGCGGCGAGGAACTGGCGGTAGAACTCCGAGTAGTGGCCGCGCGCGGAGGGCACGGCGGTGCTGCCGGCCGCGGTGTGCAGGATGCCCCAGCGCTCCTCCGCTTCGATGCCCCAGTCCGTGGCGGCCGCGGCGGATGCGGGGCGCAGGCCGGCGTCGATCTGCGCGGTCTGCACGTCGTCCATGCGCGACTCGTACGAGCCGAGGTCGCCGTAGGCGATGAGCTCGCGGCCTTCGAGGTGGTTGATCTTGCTGGACGCGACACGGGAGAAGACGCCGTTCTCGTGGTGCAGGGCGACGTCGAAGCCGCAGTCGACGTCGACGCCGTCGACCGTCGCGGTGTCGAGGTGGGCGCTCACGCGCTCGACGCGTCCGAAGAGGAACGCCATCTGGTCGACGAGGTGGCTGCCGAGGTCCCGCAGGAGGCCGTGGGCCGGCCCGGTCTCGAGGGTGCCCGAGTCGTCCTGGTCCATGCGCGAGGAGACGCGCCAGATCTCGCCGAGGCTGCCCGCGTCGATGATCCGCTTGAGCGTGACGAGGTCGGTGTCCCAGCGGCGGTTCTGGTAGGCGGTGAGGATGCGCCCGCTGTGCTCGGCGGCGGCCTGCAGCTCGCGTGCGCCTTCGGCCGTCGGAGCGAAGGGCTTGTCGGCGACGACGTGGACGCCCCGCTCGAGGGCGTCGAGCACGAGCGCGCGGCGTGTATCTGGAGGCGTGGTGATGACAACCGCGTCCACTTCGGCGTCGAGGAGGGCATCCAGGGAGTCGAACGCCGGAACTTCCGGAGCCTCGGCCGTGAGGATCGCGCGCCGCTGGGGCGAGCGGGTGACGACTCCGGCAAGCTCCCAGCCCTCGACGGCCTGGATGTAGGGCACGTGGAAGCGGTGGCCTCCGGCCCCGTATCCGACGACGCCGATGCGAGATGGGGTGGATGCGCTCATGGGGCTCTCTCTGTTGCACCGACGGCTGGTTCTAATGACAGGACAAGGGTAGGTCAGGGGTGGTCGGGCGGCAACGGCTCGAGTGTCGGAGGTGTGGTGTTGAATGAGCGCAGACAGGAAACAAGGGGTGCGACCGTGGTTGAAGGCAGGAACGGGTATACGCCGCCCGCGGACTACCGGGCACCCGACTTCGTGCGGCAGTGGTCGGACTCCGCGACCCGGGGTGCCGATCGCATCGAGCAGGAGCGCGAGCAGCGCACGAGAGACGGCGAGCGCGACGCCGCTCAGCGCGCCCAGGACGGGCAGCGCGCGCTCGAGCAGAGCTCGCAGGACGCGCAGCGGGCCGCCGGTCAGGTTGCTCGGGATGCACAGCGCGCGGCCGAGCAGCTCGCGCGCGACGAGGGTCGGGCAGCGACGAGCACCGCCGCGCGTGCCTCCTACGACCTCGACCGCAGCGGAGAAGGCGCGCAGCGTGGCCTCGCCTATTCGCACGGCTCAGCGAACGATGCGCTGCTCCGCCGGCGCGCGCAGCCGCCGACGCAGGCACCGTCGTCGGCCCCGACTCCGCATCCACGCCGGGCCCCCAGCGCAGGCCAGGCGCCAGTTCCCCCTCCCGCTCCGCAGCAGGCCACACCGGGTGTGCACCCGACGCCCGCCGTGCCCAAGAGCCGCGCTGCCAAGGGGCCGGCCGCGAAGAACGCCGCCCATCTGGGGCAGCCGGGCCTCGGGCCCGGGTTCGCAGTGTTCGCCGGGCTCGCGGCTGTCGTCTCGGCGTTCCTCGGGTACTGGATCCCGGTGGTCATCGCGATCATGTTCTCCGCGGGGCCCATCAAGCGCGGCTTCACGTCCGGGGCGAAGGGCATCGCGGTGTCGGTCCTCGCCATCCTGCTGCTGGCGGCGGGCGCCGGTGTCCAGATCCTGCAGGTGCTTCCTGGCGCCTCAGGCACCGACGAGACCGAGGCCGTCACCGAGTCGACACCGGTCGGGTTGGAGGGCGACCCCATCGAGTCGGGCACCCTCCCCGAGTTCACCTTGCAGGCCGGGAGCCCCGTCGGAGGATTCGGCGAAGCCAACCTCGATGTCGTGCTGCCGGAGGGCTCCGGACAGCTGGCTGTGCTGCAGGTCGACGACAAGGTCGGTGGGCTCAGCGCCTCCATGCACAGCGGCGATCAGGTTGTCGAGTTCCAGTACCTGGAGGGGGCGACCGGCGGCACGGCGCAATGGCTCATCAACACCCAGGCAGCCTTCGAGCAGTCGCTCGGCGACGATCCGACGTCGCTGGTCGTCGACCGCATCACGATCATGAGCGAGGGGGAGTGGACGGCCGAGATCCTGCCGGTCTCGGTGCTCCCCCCGTTCGACGTGGCGCTCGACGGGGTCGGCCCGGGGCTCTACCTCTACACGGGTGCTGGCGGAGAGGCATCGATCACATCGAGCGACTACGGCAACTTCGCGATGACCGTGCACGGCTCGGAGTTCGACTACATCACCGCGGAGATCCCGGAGGTCCAGGCGAGGACCTGGCCGGCAGGCCCCTTCGTCATCGAGGTCGTCGAGGCGAACAAGATCGACGGCACACCCCTGCCCTGGAGCATCCAGGTCGCGAGCCCCTAGCTCCCGTGAGGCGCCTGCTCGCTGACCGCCCACCTGGCGACGGCGTGACCGCGTGTGACGCAGCACTGCGCCGCGCGACCCTCTCGGAACTCCCGCGTACCGGCCGCTACTGACGGGCATCCGCGCGCCAATACCTTCTCGACATGCCCTCGAATCCGAGGGCCAGCCCCTCCGCCCGGAGGGTCCGCCGAGAGGAGAACGCGATGTCACAGATCGACACCGCACCGACCACCGACAATCCGCCGTCGACACCGCCGGACGACGCCACACCCTTGGCGAGCCGCCGGATGCAGACGCTCGGGCCCGGTGAGCACCTCAAGGTCGTGCACCCGAAGCACTGGGTGCTGTGGATCCTCTCCGCCGTCGCCGTGTTCGCGGTCGCCCAGTTCGCGTGGTCGCTCGTCACGAACCAGCGCTACGAGTGGAACGTCTTCGGTGAGTACTTCTTCAGCCCGATCGTCGTCAACGCGCTCATCCTGACCCTGCAGCTGACGGTGCTCTCCGGCGCGATCGGGTTCATCCTCGGCGCCCTCCTCGCCGTCGCACGCCTCTCGAAGTCGCCGCTGCTGAACTCCCTCTCGTGGAGCTTCATCTGGTTCTTCCGCTCCGTGCCGCTCGTCGTGCAGCTCGTCGTCTGGTACAACCTCGGCTACCTGTACCCGACGCTCGGGCTTGGGACGCCGTTCACGACCGACTTCTGGCTCGTCGAGTTCCCGACAGTGCAGCTCATCTCCTCGTTCGCCGCCGCGACGCTCGGCCTCTCCCTGCACCAGGCGGCCTACTCGGCGGAGATCATCCGCGCCGGCATCCTGTCGGTCGACCAGGGCCAGCTCGAAGCATCCGCCGCGCTCGGCCTCCCCCGCCGGTACCGCTTCTTCCGCATCATCCTGCCGCAGGCGGCACGCGCCATCACGCCGAACGCGTTCAACGAGATCATCGGGCTCGTGAAGGGCACCTCGGTGGTGTTCGTCGTCGCGCTGCCCGAGCTGTTCTACACGGTGCAGGTCATCTACAACCGCAACCAGCGCATCATCCCGCTGCTGCTCGTCGCGGTCGTCTGGTACGCCATCATCACCACGCTCCTCTCGATCGCGCAGTACTACATCGAGCGCCACTTCTCGAAAGGCGCGCACCGAGAGCTGCCGCCGACACCCATCCAGAAGGCGAGGGCCTGGATCTCCGAGAAGTGGGCGCTGCTCGACGACGGTGAGCAAAGCGGAGGCAGAGAGAAACAGCGCGAGGACCCGGAGAAGCCGGACGGGAACGTGCGGACCGCGGAGATCAAGAAGGACGTGAGCGAAGCATGAGCCAGGCAACCATCAACCGGAACGTCGAAGCCGAACTCGAGCGCAGCAGCGCAGCATCAGGGCAGGTCAGCGTGTGCGGCGTGAGCAAGTCGTACGGCACCCATGAGGTGCTGCACGACATCGATCTCGAGATCGAGCCTGGCGAAGTCGTCGCCCTCCTCGGCCCCTCGGGCTCGGGCAAGTCGACGCTGCTGCGCACCATCAACCACCTCGAGTCCGTCGACGGCGGATCGATCCTCATCGATGGCGAGTACATCGGCTACGTCAGGAAGGGAGACCGCCTCTTCGAGCTGCGCGAAGCAGAAACGCTTCGCCGCCGTACGAGGGTTGGCATGGTCTTCCAGAACTTCAACCTGTTCCCGCACCTCACGGCCCTGCAGAACATCACGGCGGCCCCGGTCGCGCTGCAGCGGGCGTCGAAGACGGATGCGGATACGCAGGCACGGGCACTGCTCAAGCGGGTGGGGCTCGAGGGCAAGGAGCACCACTACCCGCGTCAGCTCTCCGGCGGGCAGCAGCAGCGCGTCGCGATCGCGAGGGCGCTTGCCCTCAAGCCTGACGTGCTCCTCTTCGACGAGCCGACGAGCGCGCTCGACCCGGAACTGGTCGGCGAGGTGCTCGACGTGATCCGCGAGCTCGCCCACGGCGGCACGACGCTCGTCATCGTGACGCACGAGATCGGCTTCGCACGCGAGGTCGCCGACCGCATCGTGTTCCTCGACGCCGGTCGCATCATCGAGCAGGGCACGCCGGATCAGGTGCTCACGAACCCGCGGCACCCCCGGACGCAGGACTTCATCCGCAAGGTGCTCTAGCTCGCAGCGGGCGCGCCTCTTCTCTCATTCCTCTTCAGAACTTCAGCAACGCATCCACCCCGAAAGGTGCCTCTCATGGCAAAGCTCAACAAGAAGAAGGTCGGCGTCATCGCCGGCGGTGTGGCGGCACTCGCCGTCATCGGCGTCGTCGCCACGACCCTCATCGTCAATGGCCAGTCGGCCCCGGTCACGGCAGCCGAGCCCGACGGGGCCCAGCCGGCAAGCGGACTCATCGAGTTCGACCTGACCAGCGCCAACGTCGACGGCCGCCCGCAGATCGACCCGGTGCCCGAGGCCATCGCCGCGCTCGAGGCGTCCGGCTGGCAGCCCGCGGAGGCCGGCAAGCTCACGGTCGTCGGCAGCGCGTACATCCCGCCGCTCAGCTTCCTCGCCGAGGACGACAACGTGACGCGCCTGGGCAGCGAGGCCGACTTCGCGCAGCTCATCGCCGACGGGCTCGGCCTCGAGCTCAAGGGCGAGGTCGCGGCGTGGGCCGACTGGCCGCTCGGCGTGCAGTCCGGCAAGTACGACCTGATCACGTCGAACGTCACCGTCACGGAGGAGCGCAAGGACCTCTTCGACTTCGCCACGTATCGCGAGGACGTGCTGGGCTTCTACGTGAAGGCCGACAGCGAGATCGAGTCGATCACCGAGGCCAAGGACGTCGCGGGTCTCTCGGTCATCGTCGGCGCAGGGACGAACCAGGAGAAGATCCTCGTCGCCTGGGATGAGGAGAACAAGGCCGCCGGGCTCGAGCCGGTCGACTTCCAGTACTACGAGGACGACGCTGCGGGCACCCTCGCGCTGCAGTCGGGTCGGGTGGATGCGACCTTCGGCCCCAACGCGACCGCTGCGTTCAAGGCGGCGAGCGACGGCGAGACGAAGCTCGTCGGCACCATCAACGGCGGCTTCCCCGCGAACGCGCAGATCGCCGCAGGAACCGCGAAGGGCAACGGTCTCATCGAAGCCGTCGAGATCGTCCTCGACCATGCCATCGAGAACGGCCAGTACGACGCCATCCTCGACCGCTGGGGCCTGCAGGACGAGCGCATCGACGCCTCCGAGGTGAACCCGGCGGGTCTCCCGCGCGAGGAGTAGCCATCTGCCACTCGTCAGTGACGGAACCCGTCGTGCCCTCGAAGCCCGAGGGCGCGGCGGTGTTCCGCGATCACTCGGGAGACGTGACCGACTTCAGGAAGTCGATGGTCGACGCGAGCGCGTTCTGCGCATCCGTCCCCTCGAGCTTGAACTGGTACTCGTGCTGCAGCGCCGGCTCGTGATCCTCCGGGTAGAAGACCGTCGTGACCGGCACGCCGAGGCCCTGCAGCTTCGCGGCGAACGGCTGCGACTGGTTCGCGGTCAGAGGGTCGTCGTTGCCGCCCGAGATCCACGTCTGCGGGAAGTCGGCGGTCACCGAGTCGAGGGTCGACATCTCCTGCCCGGCGGGAGTGTCCGACCAGTCCTTGTCGCCCTGGTAGGCCCACAGTGCGATCCGGAAGCCGTAGCCGCCGAGGCCGGGCGCGTTCGGGATGCCGCTCACGTCGTAGATGCCGCAGTTCAGCACCATCCCGGCGAGCTGGTCTGGGGCGAGCGCTGGCGTGATGCCGACGAGGTCCGCGTAGGCGGGGTTGGTGGCCATCGTCGCGAGCTGGCTCGCGAGCTGCGCGCCCGCGGAATCGCCGGCGAGGATGATGCGGTTCGGGTCGATGTTGTACTCCGCGGCGTGTTCCGTGAGGTGCGCGAGCGCATCGTTGAGCTGCGTGAGCGCCGTCGGGTACGTCGCCTCCGGCGCCACCGTGTAGTTGACGGCGACCGTCGTGAATCCCTCCGCGGCGAGGATCTGCACGTAGGGGTCGACGTTCTGCTTGCCACCCGAGATCCACGCGCCCCCGTGAATCCACACCACGGTCGGCAGCGGCTCCGTCGTGCCCGCAGGCGAGTAGAGGTCGAAGGTCGTGTCCGAACCGCCATCGCCGTACGGCACGTCGAGCTGCGACTGCAGGCTGTCAGCGGTTGGCGCGAAGGCCTCCATCTCGGTCACGGTGCGCTTCGCGTCCAGCTCGAAGAGCGCACGGATCACCATGGCGGCCGGCCAGGGCGTCGACACCCAGATGATCGCGCCGACGAGACCGGCCGACAGCACGCCGAGGGGCACCGTCCTGCTCTTGCGGCGGTACCAGGGCTTCTTCGGCGTGACACTGCGGGGGATGCTCACGCGGCCATTCTTCCAGTACGCGTTCCATGCAGACGCACACCGCCGTGTTGTCCGCGAGCCTGGGAATGCAATATGTTGCAGATCACCCCCTCCCCGATGCGCCGACGCAGCACCGACCGCCCAGATCGGTGGCGTTCCTGCGAGCATCCCGACGCCGAACGGCCCAGACATGTACGCCCTCCTCGTGATCCTCCAGACGGTGGTGCTCCCGTTGCTCTTCGGGGGTGTGCACCTGGGCGTCGCGGGCGGCAACCCCGCGCTCGTCTTCGGGATCTGGTTCGCGTTCTGGGGTGTCGGGTCGCGTCTCATCGTCGCGGGCATCAGCCAGCTCACGAACCCGCTCCGCACCACGCAGACCATCCTCGGGGCCGCAGGCGAGCAGCGCGACGAGCCCGAGGAGCACGCGGTCGGGGCAGGCCCGCAGACGCTCACCGAGACCGGCACTGCGACCGCGCAGGTCGTGCAGGAGCTCGGGCTCGCGAACCTCAGCCTGGGCGCCGTCGCGCTGGTCTCCTCACTCGTCCCCGGCTGGGGACTCATCGGCGCGCTGCCCGGCGCGATCTACCTGGGCCTCGCGGGCATCAGGCACCTCGCGAAGCGCGGCAAGAGCAGCAACGAGCTCGTCGCGACCTGGACCGACCTGCTGGTCTTCGTGATCGTCGTGGGCGGCGTCGTCGCGGCCGCCCTCCGCGGCTGGTGAGCGACCCGCTTCCCGGCTCGTCGCATCGCGCGCTGCGATAGCGTCGAGCACACCATGATGCTTCGCCTGGCTCGCGCGCTGCTCGTGCGCAGCGCCGTGCGCGACGTGCGGACGGGGCTCCTGTCGATCGCCGTCACCGGTCAGCCGCCGGGCGGCGGAGCGGTGCTCGCCGCCAACCACGGCTCGTGGTGGGACGCCTATCTCATCGGGCTCTACGCCAGGAGCACCGGGTTCGACGTGGCCGTCATGATGGGCGATGAGCAGCTGCGCCGCTTCCCGTTCCTGCGGCTCGTCGGGGCAGTGCCCCCGCGGGCGGTGCGCACGCTCGCCGACCGTGCACGCTCCGGCGACTGGGCCTTGATCTTCCCGGAAGGCGAGCTGCGGGCGGGCCGCGGGCTCGCGGCGCTGCGTCCGGGAGCCGAGTGGGTCGCGGCGCGCGCCGAGGTTCCGCTTGTCCCCGTCGCCATCCGGGTCGTCATGCGCGGGGCGGCCAAGCCCGAGGCGTTCATCCGCTTCGGCGCTCCCGTGCGCCACGAGCAGCTCGCGGTCGCGCTCGGGTCGATGCTCGAGGAGCTCGACAGGGCCCTCGACGCCGCCGATCCCGCACGACCCCTGCCGGGGTACCGCATCGTGTTCGACGCGCAGCGATTCCGTCGCGACAGAGTCGGCTTCGCCGGGCGGATGCTCGCGTTCCTGACCAGGCCGGAGGGCTTCCGAGCGAGACCGGCGGGCTTGGGGATGAAGCCCCGGAGCGGCGGGGCTCGACGGGGTCGCCGGGCGTATCCGGGCGAGCGGGGCGGCGAGTGAACCGGTCGGTCCTGAGCAGTGCCGTCGCGGGAATCTCGGCCGCGTACCTCGGAGCGAGGGCTGTCGTGCTCCTCGCGAACTCGCTGACGCAGCCGAGCATGCGGGCGGCGGCCGGGACGGCAACCGAGACTGCCCGTGCCCGTGCCCGTGCCCGTGCCCGTGCCCGTGCCCGTGCCCGTGCTGGGGCCGGGCGTGGATCGTCGGTCTCGCCTGCTTCGGCTGAGCGCTCGGGCCGTGTATCCGCGCCGCGGGTCCTGCTGCTGATTCCCGCCCGCGACGAGGAATCGACGCTGCGGGAGACGCTGCCCGGATTCCTGGGTCAGGGAGCCGACGAGGTGGTGGTGCTCGACGACGACTCGGCCGACTCGACCCGGGCGGTCGCCGAGGCCGCGGGCGCCCGCGTGCTTCGGGGTACGCCGCGTCCCGAGGGGTGGACGGGCAAGAACTGGGCGTGCGCGCAGCTCGCCGCCGCCGCTCGACACCCCGAGTCCGCCGATCGGTGTCCAACATCAGTGCACATCGAGCCCTTACCGAGGCTTTGGGCCCAGAAACGGGCAGAATTGCACTCAAGTTGGTCAGGGTCGCCCGGGGCCCACCCGAGGCCAGGAGTGTCAGAGACGCCAGGAGTGTCCGAGACGCCAGGAGTGTCCGAGACGCCAGAGACGCTAGAGACGCCCGCGCTCGCAGAGCCGTCCGGGATCGCCGAACCGCCCGAGCAGCCGCGCCCCGACGATGTGCTCGTCTTCACGGACGCAGACGTTCGCTGGAACCCCGGTGCGTTGGATGCGCTGCTGGCGACCATGCGTGCATCCCGGGCTGACCTCCTCACGGTCTTCCCACGCCAGGAGACGCGGACCCTCGGCGAGCGACTCATCACGCCCTTGAATGACGCGGTCGTGCTCGGCTCGGTGCCGATGGCCCTACACGGGCGCCGTGCACCGGTCGTCGCGAACGGCCAGGTCATGGCGTTCACTCGCGCCGCCTACGCCCGCATCGGTGGGCACGCGGCGGTGAGCGGTGAGCTCGTCGAGGACATGCGCCTCGCCGAACGGATGCGCGCCGCTGGCGGCCGAGTTGTGGCGGCCCGGGGTGGGAACGCGATCGGGGTGCGCATGTACGACGGGTACCGGAGCTCGGTGCGTGGCTTCGCGAAGTCGCTCCTCGGCCTCCATCACGGGTCGCGGGCCCTGATGTTGGCGACAAGCCTCCTGACGGTCTGCGTCTACACGCTGCCGTGGCTGCTGCGGGTCTGGCCCGGCGCGGGGGAGTCCAGCACGACCGGGCGCATCCTGCGGCTCGTGCGCATCGTGGGCCTGCTCGATCGCACGGTTTCGAACCTCATCGTGGGACGGCGACGCCCTCTGGACCTGGCCGAGGGGCTGCTCGGCCCGCTCAGCCCGCTGCTGGTGCTGCCCGTGTACGCGTTGGCGGGGCGCCGCCGCGTCGCGTGGAAGGGCCGCGCCTACGAGGCGTGACCCATCTGCCGCGTCTACGAGCAGTAGAAGACGTGCGTAGACTTCTGGGGTGACCTCCGCCGGCCTGCTGACCCCCGCCGTGGGGGAAGTGGACCCGCTCGACCTCGACCTCGACCTCGACAGGGACCCCGGCCTCGCGGCGCCGGTCGATGCGCGGCCTCGAGACGCCGCGCGGGTGCGCCGCGTTCGGCTCGCATTCGTCGCGGCTTCGGTCTCCACCTTCATCGCGTTGGCGTCGCACGTCTTCGCCGGCGGCGGCATGCCTGGCCCGCTCGGTGTGGCTCTGCCGTTTGCGCTGGCCGTGCTCGCCTGCCTGCTGCTGGCGCGCATCCGCACCGACTCGCTCCGCCTCGCGCTGTCAGTCGGCGCGAGCCAGTTCCTCTTCCACACGCTGTTCGTGCTCGGCACGCCGCCAGCTGCCGGCGGTTCGGCCAGCGCTGCGGATGCGCACGTCGGGCACGCCGGTCACGGCCAGCTCGCCGCCTCCTCGGCGATGGCGGACTTCGCGGCGGGCGCTGGCGTCGGCTCCTCGACCTCCGCGCTGCACCTGGGACACGACGGCCCGCTCATGTGGGCGATGCACGCGTTCGCCGCGGTGCTCACGGCGCTTGCCCTGTACTTCGGGGAGGCCCTCCTCGCGAGCCTCGCGAGCGTGAGCCGCGCCGCCGTCGAGCTGCTGCGGCCGCTCGTTCGCAGCATCTCCCTGTTCCTCGTTCGCGCCGTGCGCCCCGCCGCGGTGATCGATTCGGCGCCGCTCGACTTGCCCTGGGTGCCCGCGCTGCCAGTGCGCGCTGAGCGCATCATGCGGCGCCGAGGCCCGCCCGCGGTCGCGATGCTCCCAGCATTCGCGACCTCGAACTAGCGCCGCAGCTCTCTGCTCAGCTTCCCTGCTGAGCCGCTGTCTGGTGCCGGTCGGCGTCGATCATTCTTCGTCCGCGACGCTCGCGCGCCTTCCGCGCGCCGTCTTCGTTCGCGGGCGGACAGACCCGAGGAACACTCGAGATGTCTTTCGACTCAGCACCAACATCTACAACCTCACCTCTCACGACAGCACACCCCACGCCACCCACTACAACGTCGCCCATCCGGCTGCACCGCACCACGGCCCCGTGGCGCGGTCCCGGGGCCGCAGCCTCAGCGGTGATCGTTCTGCTGATGGCCTGCTTCCTGGGCTGCGCGGGCGCCGCGCCCGCGCAGGCCCACGACCAGCTCATCGCGAGCTCGCCATCGCCGGACGCGTCGCTCGGCACGTCACCGCCTGACATCACGCTCAGCTACTCCGCGAACATCATGGAGATCGGCCCGATGATCGTGCTCCAGGACGCCGCGGGCCGCGACTGGGCGACCGGCGAGCCCGTCATCGACGGGACGACGGTCACGAGCACCATCGACGATGCCCTGCCCGACGGCGCGTACACCGTCAACTGGCGGGTCGTCTCCTCGGATGGGCACCCGATCACGGGCACGATCCAGTTCACGGTCGGCGACCCAACGGAAGCGGATGCGTCCGCGGCGCCGGCACCCTCGGACCCGGCCGCCACCGTGGAGGCACCCTCCGCGTCCGGGTCGCCCTCGGGGGCGACGACCCAGCCGACGGCCGAGGTCACCTCCCAAGACGCGTTCGACGTGCCGCGGATGCTGCTCATCGGCGGGCTCGGCGCGATCGTCGCGCTCGGCGTCGCCTGGCTGATCGTCCTGGCACGCAAGGGCGGTCAGCCGCAGCCCGAATCGGCTGAGGCCGATACCGATGCGCGCTGACACCGCCGCCACTCCTCCTCTCTTCTCTCTCCGCAAAGGAACCACGCTCATGACCCGCACCACCACGAACCTCCATCGGCCCCTCGCGGCTGCAGCCTTCCTCGCTGCTGCGGCGCTCGCCCTCACCGGATGCGCGGCCGCGGGCTCGACGGCCACCCCCGACGCCGCCTCGGCGGGGCTCGCCGCCGACTCCGTCACCGTCGAGAACGCCTGGGTCAAGGCCGCCGACTCCGGCATGTCCGCGGCGTTCGGCGAGATCGAGAACACGGGCGCGGGGGACGTGACGATCGTGTCGGTCGCGAGTCCAGCATCCACTGCCCTGGAATTGCACGAGACCGTCGAGAACGAGACGGGCGAGATGACGATGCGTGAGAAGGGCGGCGGGTTCACGATCGCCCCCGGTGAGACGCTGACGCTCGAACCAGGGGGCAACCACATCATGCTCATGGACCTGCGCGAGCCCGTTGTCGCGGGGGACGAGCTGAGCTTCACGCTCATGTTCTCGGACGAGTCGACGCTCGACTTCACGGCTCCGGTGAAGGACTACGCCGGCGCCAACGAGAACTACGAAGACGGCGACATGGAGATGGACCACTCCGAGATGGACCACGCCGAGCACGGTGACGATGCGGACAACAGCTAGTGCCCGCCGACCAGAGCCCTGGTCGCCCCCGTCCGACTCGGCGACAGCTCCTCTTCGGGGGTGCTGTCGCCGGGTTCGGCGCGGCTGCGGCCGTCGGCGCCGACCAGGCGATCCGCCTCGCGGGACGCCCGGGGCCAGCGGGAGCGGTGGATGCGGCTGCCGACGCGAGCCCGGCCGGTGACGGTGAGCTGACCGGTTCAGGCGTCGTCCCGTTCTACGGGCCGCACCAGGCGGGCATCGCGACGCTGCCGCAGGCGCACGCGACGCTCGTCGCCCTCGATCTGCGCGACGGCATCGACCGTGACGGACTGCGGCGACTCATGCAGCTCCTGACCGACGATGCGGCGCGCCTCACCCGTGGTGAGCCGGCGCTGGCCGACTCCGAACCCGAACTCGCGCACGTTCCGGCCAACCTGACGGTGACGTTCGCGTTCGGTCCCGAGTTCGTGCGGCGCGCATCCACCGCTGCAGCGCAGGCGCCCACGTGGCTGCGCCCATTGCCGGCGTTCGGCATCGACCGGCTGGAGGCGGCGTGGAGCGACGGCGACCTGCTGCTCCAGGTCGCGGCCGACGACCCGTTCACGGTCGCCCACGCGTTGCGGATGCTGCTGAAGGACACGCGCAGCTTCGCGACGGTGCGGTGGACGCAGCCCGGGTTCCGGCGTGCGCGCGGATCGGAGGCCCCGGGCACCACGATGCGGAACCTGTTCGGGCAGGTCGATGGCACCGTCAACCCGGCGCCTCCGACGCTCGACTTCGAGCAGCTCGTGTGGATTCGCGAGGGCGCGTTCGCGGGCGGGACGGGCATGGTCGTGCGGCGCATCCGCATGGACCTCGACAAGTGGGACAGGCTCGACCGCAGCGGACGCGAGCAGTCGGTTGGCCGCACCCTCGCGAACGGTGCCCCGCTGACGGGCGCCGAGGAGCGCGACGAGCCCGACTTCGCGGCGAAGAACGCGGCCGGGTTTCCCGTCATCGCGGAGTTCTCGCACCTGCGGCGGGCACGCTCGGAGAACACGTCGGAGCGGTTCTTCCGCCGCGCCTACAACTACGATGACGCGCCGAGCGGGGAACAGATCTCGAACTCGGGGCTGCTCTTCATCGCCTTCCAGGCGGACGTGGACGCGCAGTTCGTGCCCATCCAGCAGCGCCTCGACGAGCTCGACCTGCTCAACGAGTGGACGACCCCGATCGGGTCCGCGGTGTTCGTCGTGCCGCCCGGATGCGCGGAAGGCGGTTACGTCGGCGAGGGGATCCTCGGATGAGCGGACCACGACCGCGCGCCCGCCGCGTCTCGAGCACGGGGTGGCTCGGGCAGCTGCTGATGCGCCTCCACTTCCTCGCGGGCGTCTTCGTCGGCCCGTTCATCCTCGTGGCGGCGCTGAGCGGCGCGCTCTACGCGCTGACCCCGCAACTCGAGCAGCTCGTCTACGACCACGAGCTGCATGCGCCCGTAGCCGCGAGCTCTCTGCCGCTGGCGGGGCAGATCGAGGCGGCCGATGCCCACGTCGGGCAGGGCGAGACGATCGTCGCCGTCCGTCCGGCCCCGAATCCGGGTGACACGACGCGGGTCATGTATGCGGATGCATCGCTCGGGGAGAGCACGACGCGGGCGGTCTTCGTCGATCCCGCGACGGCGGAGATCCGCGGGGACCTGCCCGTGTACGGCACCTCGGGTTCGCTGCCGCTGCGAACCTGGATCTCGGACCTGCACCGCAGCCTTCACCTCGGCGACGCGGGCCGTCTCTACGGTGAGCTCGCGGCGTCCTGGCTTTGGGTCGTCGCGCTCGCCGGGGCCGGACTCTGGGCGACCAGGTATCGGCGCGCGCGTCGGGCGAGACGCGCCTCGCAGCGACGCGACCTGCTGCGACCCGACCTCAAAGCAGCGGGGTTGGCACGCACCCGAAGCCTGCACGCATCCACCGGCGTCTGGGTGCTGGCCGGGGCGCTCTTCCTCTCCGCGACGGGCATCACCTGGTCTCAATACGGGGGCGCGAACTTCACTGAGCTGCGCGCGGCCGTGGGATGGTCGACGCCCTCGCTGAGCACGAGCCTCGACGGAGCGAGCGAGGCGGCCGCAGATGAGCACGCAGAGCACGCTGGCCACGGCCACGGGAGTGGGGCGCCGAGCGCCAGAGTCGGCGAGCTGAGCCCGGGCGCCTACGATTCGGTGCTGTCTGTCGCCCGCGAGGTGAACGTCGACACCGGGCTCGTCGAGATCCGGCCCCCGGCGCAGCCCGGTGCGGCCTGGGTCGTGCAGGAGATACAGCGCAGCTTCCCGACGGAGGTGGATGCGGTCGCGGTCGACGGCAGGACGATGCAGGTGGTCGACCGGGTCGACTTCGCCGAGTTCGGGCTGGTCGCGAAGCTCAGCCGCTGGGGCATCGACCTGCACATGGGCTCGCTATTCGGCCTCGTCAACCAGCTGGCGCTCTTCGCGGTGGCGGTGGGTATCGCGGCGATGGTCGTGTGGGGCTACGCGATGTGGTGGCAGCGTCGGCCGAGGCGCGACCCGTCGCGGCTCGTCGGCGCCGCTCCTCCTCGCGGAGCGCTCCGGCGCGCCCCGTGGTGGGGTGTGCTGATCGCGCTCGCCGCGGCCGTGGCGCTCGGCATGTTCCTGCCGCTGATGGGGGTGAGCCTGATCGTCTTCCTGGCCGTCGACGTCACGGTCGGGCTGCTCGCTCGTCGGCGATCGCGTTCCGGGGCGCGGCCGTCCGACCTGCCGCGCGGTCAGCGGGCCGTCGGGGTCAGTCCTGCGAGCGATGGCTCGACTGCGGGTCGGAGCGTGGGTTCGAGCTCGGGCTCGAGGTGACGCCGGGCCACACGTAGTCGAGGCCGCGTTCCGCGTCGGGGAACACGGCGCCGTAGAACTCCTCGTCCTTGGCGATGAGCTTCGAGCGGTGCGACTCGTGGAGTGCCTCGTCACCCAGCCAAGGTGGAGGGTCGGACACCCTGAAGTCCGGCCCTCTGCTGGCCGCCGCCTCCTCGAAGACGGCAAGCGTCTTCTCGGCGCAGGTGTCGGCGTAGCCGCGTCCCACCCATTCCGCGCAGAACGCGCCCTGGTAGTCGAGGAGGGCTCGTTCGTAGCCGATCCACATCTTCACGACGGGATGCTGCTGCCACCCGTAGCCGGGCACGGTCAGCGCCTTCATGACCTGCAGGGTCTCGACGCGCTGCTTGCCGAGGCGCTGCCGGTCGAGCACCCGCGCGGACTCGCCGAAGTCTGCGTAGGGGAGGAACGTCTGCATCGACCTGTTGTATCGCGCGAGCATCAGCGGATGCGGGGAGCTGGGTGGCAGGTCCGTGCGAAGTTCCCGCGCGCTTGTTCGCATGGATTCCTCGGGGGTCTCTCGGACCGGACCAAGAATGTCGGTGGTCGGGTGGAAGCTGACCGCATGATCGATGAAGCGCTCGCGACGAGAATCCCGGCGGGGTGGAGGCCACCCGATTCGCTGGTGGAGCGCGTGCGAATGCTCGAGCGCTTCCTGGTGGTCCGGTCGATCGCCGATGCCGACGCTGATCTCGCCCGTGCTCAGGCTGAGCAGGCGCGCGTCTACGCACTCGCGGCTCGGACGGCCCTCGCAGAGGACGAACGCGAGGGCACACTCGAGCAGGAGTGGGCGCTTCGCTCGTGGAAGGCAGAGATCGCCGCGGTCACGAGGACTTCGAGGCAGGCGGTGTCTGGCATCATGGGCCGCTCGGCGGTCCTCACTGAGGACTTCCCGCTCGTTCATGCCGCGCTCGCGGCGGGGGAGGTGTCGATGGCGCATGCCCGCATCGTGTGCGAGGCGGGAACGATCGTCGTGCACGAGGACCCCGCGGAACAGGCCGCGCGTCGCGAACTGTTCGTGCAGCTTGCGCTCGAGAAGGCGCGTTCGACGTCACCGGGCAGGTTGAGGGACTTCGCGATCAAGCAGGCGGAACGGCTGACGGCGTCGTCGCTCGAGGAACGCTACGAGCAGTCGATGCAGTCCCGGGCCGTGCTCGTCTCGAGTGAGGCGGATGGCATGGGCGCACTCGGTGCGCGGCATTCCCTGCCGGTGCTCACGGCGATCGACGGGCGGTTGTCCGAGATCGCGAAGGCCATCATCGCGGCGCGGGGCTCTGATTCCGACGACCCGCGCACCTTCCATCAGGTGCGGGCTGACGTGTTCGCCGAGCTGCTGCTCACGGGCAGGCTGACGACCTGTCCGGAAGCGGCGGGCATCAGCGCGAAGGTGTCCATCACCATGCCGGTGCTCGCGATGCTCCACGCTCAGCACGGCGACGGCGATGGCGACGGCGCCAGCGACGGCCGCGCGCTCGATACGTCGCCCGCGCTCCTCGACGGCGTCACGCCCATCCCGATGAGCGTCGCGAAGGCGCTCGCCGCCAACGCGCCGGCCTTCGAGCGCATCCTGACCCACCCGATCACTGGAACGGTCGTCGAGGTCGACCGCTACCGGCCGACGGAGGCGATGCGCGCGTGGCTGCGGGCGCGGGATGTGCACTGCAGGTTCCCGGGATGCCGGCTCCCTGCAGAGCGCTGCGACCTCGACCACACGATCCCGGCGTCTGAGGGCGGGCCGACGAGCCTCGTGAACCTCGCTGATCTCTGTCGCTGGAACCACACGGTCAAAGGCAACACCGGTTGGGAGGTCTGCCAGCTGCCCGGCGGGGTCATGGAATGGATGTCGCCCACTGGCATCCTGCTGAAGGATGTTCCCGAGCCGAGGGGTGTCACCTTCGGGCCCTCCCCGCCCGGCGAACCGGGCCTCGAGATCGGAGGAGCTGCCTACCGGGTGCAGCCGCCGGGGCCAGGGCTTGGATCGGGGGCCGGCGACGAGCCGGGAGACATGCCGGGCCTCGACCCTCCGCCCTTCTGATCGGCTCCGATTCGTTCCCCGACTCCCGTGAACGCCCGCAGCTCCCCGCCGCCGTTCCTTGTCGCCGCCGCGCGGTGCGGCGACAAGGAGCTGCGGAGCGGAGAAGCTGCAGGGCCGAGGAGCTGCAGAGCGGAGAAGCCACAGAGCTGCGGAGCTGCAGTGGAGGGGCTGCGCTGAGGAGTGGGCTGGTCAGCCCCAGCCCCTGTCCGGGCTGAGGAGGGGGCTGGTCTGCCCCAGCTTCTGCAGCTGGTCTGCTTTGCCCGGCCTCTGCCCTGCCCGGCCTCTGCCCTGGACTTACGTCGTCGTCGGCCCGTAGAACCCGTTGATCTCGGAGAGCTCGAGCTCGGCGGTCGCCTGGATGAGGGCGAGCAGGTCGGTGTCGAGGCCGGGCGCGAACTCCTCCAGGCGTTCGTGGGCGATGAACGACGGAGCTCCGGCGGGGGCCTGCTCTGAAGCGTCCAGCGTCGTGCCGTCCTTCGAGGGTGAGTCGCCCTGGAAGATCTTCCCAGCTTCCGACTTGCCGTCGAGGTCGAACGAGTACTGCTTGCTCTGTAGGCCCAGGTCGAGGAGCTCCTTCACCTCGGGGAACGACTCGGCGTTCGTCTTCGGGATGGGCAGCAGCGACTTCCAGTTCACGCCGAGCGTCTCGAGGGCTTTCGCGTACGCGTTCTCGTGTGCCTGGTCGCGCACGATGAGGTAGGCGATCGTTCCGCGCGCCGTCGGGTTGTCGGTCATCTCGTAGATGCGGCACTTCTGGAGGCGCCCCGTCGACTCGAGCATGAGGTTGTAGAGCAGGTCGAGGGGCAGGTTGCCGGAGTTGTAGACGTAGCTGCCGCTCCACGGGTTGCCCGCCGCATCCACGGGCAGAGCGCCCTGCGCGCCGACCAGGTAGTGGTGGATGTTGCTCGTGTCGAGGGCGATCTTCAAGGGCGTCGCGCCGCCGGCACCCGGCTTGTCGAGCGGGTCGGTGAGCTTGCCCGTGTACTCGGGTGACCCGTCGAGGAGCCGCGAGATGGTCGTGCCGATCAGCTCGACGTGGCTGATCTCCTCGGTGCCGATGCCCTGGATGAGGTCGCGGTACGGCTTCGCCGTCGGGCCGCGGAAGTTCATCGCCTGGAAGAGGTACTGCATCATGGTGCGCATCTCACCGAACTGCCCGCCGAGCCCCTCCTGCAGGGCGTTCGCGGCTGCGGGGTCTGGCTCCCCGTCGGCGATGTCGTTGATCCAGGTCTGTGCGTGGAAGTACATGGGGGGAGTCTCCTCGTCATCGTTCCGGTTCGACGCGGATGCGCCGGTATCGAGAGACCATCAACCGCGACTGTGTTTTCAAGAGGGGTACCGCGAACCGGGGCTGAAGGTGTAGAACGCGCGAAACCGCCTATTCTGCGGGCGTCACCTCGCGCTAGGACTTCGAGCGGCGGGTGACGCGCAGCACGAAGTACGTGGCGACGCCGACGGCGACGATGATGCCGCCGCGCAGCCACACCTCGCCGCTCTGCTGGGTGAGGAGCACGATGCAGGAGACGATCGCGAGCACGGGCAGCACGGTCCAGGCTTTGAAGTGGGCGTGCTCGACCTTGTCTCGGCGCAGCACGAGCACGGCGAGGTTCGTGCTGAGGAACACGATGAGCAGCAGGATCACGACGGTCTCCGCGAGCACGGCGATGCCGCCCGTCGCGGTGAGGACGATCGCGAACACCGTCGTGGCGATGATCGCGACCCACGGGGTCCGGCGTCCGGGGAGGACACGTCCGAGGGCTCGAGGGAGGAGGCCCTGTTCCGCCATGCCGTAGGTGAGGCGGCTCGCCATGATCATGGTGAGCAGGGCGCCGTTGGCGACCGCGATGAGGGCGATCGCGCTGAACAGCCAGGCCGGCACTGGCGCGCCGGTCGCCTCGATGACGTTGAGCAGCGGACCGGTGGACTCGGCGAGCTCGTCGGAGGGGACGGCGATCGAGGCGGCGGTTCCCACGAGCATGTACATGACGCCGGCCGTGAGGAGCGAGAAGAACAGCGCCTTCGGGTAGACCTTTGAGGGCTCACGCACCTCCTCGATGAGGTTCGCGGAAGTCTCGAAGCCGACGTAGGAGTAGTAGGCGAGGAGGGCCGCGCCGAGCACGGCGGGGAACGGGTTGATGTCGTCGCCGAACGACACTGCCCGGCTGATGTCGCCGCCGCCGTTGCCGACGAGCACCCCGACGAGCACAACCACGAGGACGAGGCCCGTCAGCTCGATGCAGGTCATGACGATGTTCGAGCGGAGGGACTCCTTGATGCCGCGCAGGTTGACGAGCGCGATGAGCACGAGCAGCAGGGATGCGCCGACGACCGGCGGCAGGTCGATGAACGTGGCGAGGTAGTCGCCGCTGAACGCGAGAGCGAGGCTCGCCGCGCTGACGACCCCCGCCGCGAGCATGCAGAATCCCACCATGAACGACACGAACTCGGAACGGTACGCGCGCTGCGCGAACACCGCCGAACCGCCTGCCTTGGGGTACTTCGTGACGAGCTCGGCGTAGGACGCGGCCGTCAGCAGCGCCATGCCGAGCGCGACCAGCAGGGGCAGCCAGGTGACGCCGCCCACTTCGCCGGAGATGGTGCCGACGAGAGCGTAGATGCCAGCCCCGAGCACGTCGCCGAGGATGAACACGAACAGGAGGAGCCCAGTGACGTCGCGTTTGAGGGCCGGGGTCGACGACGGGGAAGGTGTGGGGGACATGCCCCGATTGTTGCCCGCATCCGCCGGGCAGTCCTCGCCCTTGTCAGGTGCGCCACCGTATGCAACCGCGCCGGGCGTGCAGCCGCCGCCAGAGCATCCGCCGCCCTGTGCATCCGCAGTGCACGCGACTCCGGCCTGGCCAATGGGTGGGCCTGTTGCTACCGTAGGACCTCGAAGCCCCGGAATCGGGCTTGCGGACGAGGGAGCAGTACCCGCACCACGACAAGACTGACTCAGAAGGAGCCGTCGTGGCTTGGTTCGTGTTGATTCTGTCTGGGATGCTGGAGGCGGTCTGGGCCTCAGCCCTATCCGCCTCGAAGGGCTTCAAGAAGCCCGTCCCCGTCGTCGTGTTCCTGGTGTCGCTCACCATCAGCATGGCCGGCCTCGCGTGGGCGATGACGCAGCTGCCGACCGGCACCGCGTACGCCGTCTGGGTCGGCATCGGGGCGACGCTCACCGTCGTCTGGGCGATGTTCACCAAGCAGGAGCGGGTCTCCGTCGCACGGGTCCTGCTGCTTGTGCTGCTCGTCGGCTCGGTCATCGGCCTCAAGGTGGTGAGCTGACCATGGCTTGGATCGCGCTCGTCGTCAGCGGCATCCTCGAGGCCGTCTGGGCCACAGCCCTCGGCCAGTCGGAGGGATTCACGCAGCCCATCCCCACGATCGTCTTCTTCGTCGGGGTCGTGCTCAGCATGCTCGGGCTCGGCTGGGCGGCGGCGCGCATCCCGATCGGCACCGCCTACGCCGTCTGGGTCGGCATCGGGGCGGCCCTCACCGTCATCTACGCGATGGCGACGGGTGACGAAGCGTTCTCCCCGTGGAAGGCCGTCTTCATCTCCGGCATCATCCTCGCCGTCATCGGGCTGAAGCTCGTGCCAGACAAGAAAAAAGAGGAATCCGTCGAGCCAGCGGGGCCTCCGACGCTCTGACCTGGGCCGCGCTCAACCGAGCCAGGCTGCGCAGCAAACTTCGGTGACAGCTCGCGCCTGACGGACGCTCAACGGACGCGAACGGCCCCTTGTCACCGAAGTTTGATGACTGCGCCGTCGACCGGAGTCGTGAACCGTGATCGTGGCGGCCCTCGGCGCGCATGCAGTGGAGTGTCTGGTGTCGCACGTACGCTGTGGTCTTCGGACTCAGGCGTTCCCACCCGCGGAACCCACCCGCCGACCCAGGAAGGGCCCGCATCATCGTCTCGTCTGCAAGCTCCCCCGCTCGCACCCGTCTCCTCGCGACCCTCGGCGCCGGTGTCGCGTCGGCCTCGTTGCTGACGGGATGCGCCGGGTCGTTCTTCTCGCCCGCGTACGGCGAGGACGAGGTGGGCAGCGGGGTGCAGGAGCCGCAGGTGCAGACCGAGCCCTACCTCGACCCTGCCGCTGAGGGCTACCCGGTGGCGCCGCCGCAGCAGCTGCCCGAGTCGGCCGGGTTCGGCATCTGGGATGTGCCGGTCGCGGAGCTCGCTTCGCCCGCCTGGGTGCAGGCGACGTCCGAGGCGACCGGCATCCCTGTGCGCGCCCTCTCGGCGTACGCGGGGGCCGCGATCCGCGTCTCGGAGACGCGCCCGGAGTGCGGCATCGGCTGGAACACGCTCGCCGGCATCGGCGCGGTCGAGTCCAAGCACGGCACCTACGGCGGGTCGCAGGTGCTGGACTCCGGCAAGGTCGAGCCGCCCATCATCGGGGTGCCGTTGGACGGCAGCGAGGGGTTCCTCGCGATCCCTGACACCGACGGCGGCGCCCTCGACGATGACACGGACTGGGATCGGGCGGTCGGCCCCATGCAGTTCATCCCGGAGACGTGGGCGAAGCACGGTCAGGACGCGAACTTCGACGGGGTTGCCGACCCGCATCACATCGACGACGCCGTGCAGACGGCCGCCGCCTACCTGTGCGAGCGGGGCGGTGCGCTCACGACCGACGACGGGTGGAACGCCGCCATCTCCGCCTACAACCTCCCCGCCGAGTACGCGCGAGAGGTCGCAGGGTACGCCGAGCTGTACGCATCGTAGGAACTTCATAGGAATCGCGTAGGAAAGCGATAGTGCCGGTTCGTAGCGTCATGCCCATGGACAACGGGAAGGCCATGGACAACATGAGGCTCACAGACACGAACACGAACACGAAGCACGGCTCGGGCCGCAAGCGGACTGCCTGGATCGCCTCGGTGCTGCTCGCCGGCAGCCTGGCGCTGTCGGGGTGCGCCGCCATCGACACCGCGGCCACAGCCGCTTCCTCGACGACGAGCTCGACGACGAGCTCGACGGCGGAGAGCGCCACCGCCGCGAGCTCCGCGACTGCCGGAACGACCGCCAAGACGATCGCCGACACGACCGCAGCCGCCGAGGCGTTCATGGCGACCCTCTCGGCCGAGCAGCTCGAGCAGCTCACGTACGCCTACGACGATGAGACGAAGTCGACGTCGTGGTCGAACTTCCCCGTCACGTTCGTCGAGCGTGCCGGCCTCAACCTCACAGACCTCACCGAAGTGCAGCAGACGGCGGCCCTCAAGGTGCTCGAGTCGCTCCTCAGCGGTGAGAGCTACGCGACAGTCACGGGCATCATGAACGGCGACCAGTACCTCCTCGACAACAGCAGCAGCACGGAGCAGTCGCTCGGCCAGTACTACATCGCCTTCTTCGGCGACGCCTCGGACTCGAGCGCGTGGGAGGTGCAGTTCGGAGGGCACCACCTCGGTATCAACGCGACCCTCGACGGTGCCGCGGATGCCATCACCTTCGCTCCGACGCACCTCGGCGTGCAGCCCGCGGTCTACACCGATCAGAATGGCACCGAGGTGCAGCCCTTCTCCGCCATCTACGAGAGCGCGTTCGCGTTCTACGACAGCCTGACGGCCGAGCAGCAGGCCGCGCTGTACCAGGGCGAGGAGGTCGCGAGCATGGTGTGCGCGCCGGGCTCGACCTGCGACTATCCGACCGGCACCGGGCTGGCGGGCTCTGAGCTGACGGATGAGCAGAAGCAGCTGCTCCTCGACGTCATCGCGAACTGGGTCGGCCTCGCCGACGAGGAGACCACGGCGGATGCGCTCGCGGACATCGAGGCGACCCTCGATGACACGTACATCAACTGGTCCGGTGCGACGGTGTACGACATGACGCAGGGCGACGGCATCTCCTTCCAGATCTCCGGGCCGAAGGCGTACGTCGAATTCGCGAGCCAGCAGGGCTCGGCGGACGCGGACGTGAGCGGCGTCGTGACGAGCGGGTGGGGCCACGTGCACACCATCTACCGCGACCCGACCAACGACTACGCGAACAGCGTCGCCCAGGCCGCGTCCACCGGCATGGGCGGGGGTGGGGCAACGGGTGGCGGCGGTACGCCTCCGAACGGGGAGTGACGCCTACAGCTCCTCGGGGCTGGGCGCGACGACCCCGCCGGGGCTGTTCGCCATGCGCAGGAGACGCTCGACGACGCGCCGGTCGAGGTCGCTGGGACGCTTGCCCCGGTAGTTGAACAGGACGGGGACGTTCGCGCTCATCCACACCGTGTCGCGGCCGCCGCCGGTGAGGGCGTCGTTGCGCCAGGTCAGGAGGAAGGGTTCTCCTCGTCTGAGCTTCGCGGCGACGACGGCCTCGATGTGCGCGAGTACCCGGTCGTCGAACTCGGCTGGCGTGTTGTCATAGATGAAGGTGCCCATAGTGTGTCTGGCGCGGCATGCGATGAGCATTGGCGCGCCAGACGACGCTATTGAACCTGGCAGTTAGAGCTGAATCTCTTGACAAGTCATGGAGTTTGCCCTAGCCGGTCTCCGCTTCGGCGCGGGGGATCGCCATGGTCGCGACGAACGCGCCGTCTGAGTGCATGACCGGAGGGGCTGTCTCGTCGAAGATCGCGGCCTCGCCCTCGGCGAGCTCGGTGCCGCCGAGGCTCAGGCGGCCGCTGATGAGGTAGATGGCGCGAACGTCGGGGTCGAACTCGATGGGGTCGCTCACGAAGACCCGGCCGAGGATGATGGGCTGCATCTCCGACTTGCGGGTCACCCGCAGCAGCCTGGTGCTCTTCGCGCGCCCGATTGAGCTGCGCAGGAGGAGGAGTGGCGATGTCGACTCGACGACGATCTGGTGGTCGGCCCGCACCTTCTCCTGCCGGGTGCCGTCCACGAGCCGCAGCTGCGGGCCGCTGATGCCGAGCCAGTGGTCGACGGTTCCCTCTGGCCGGTGCAGGGATTTCACGTTGCGCTTCACGTCGACGAGGGACAGGCTCCACCGCGGGTCGACCTCGTCGTCTGGGTCGCGCCAGATCTCGTGCACGCTTCCGGAGCGAAGGTCGGTGCCGAGCCGTTCCCGTGGCAGCGACTGCGGCGTGACGATCTTCATCGAACGGCATCCAATCTACGAAGCTCAGGTGCTTGGGAACCCGTTGTCAGGGGGAGAGGCCAGAAGGTGGCGGCCAGTCTGCAGACTGTGCCGCCACCTTCATGGTCAGTGAGCGGATGCTCGTCGTGCGGGGCGGATGCTAGACGCGGGCATCCTCGAGCACGTAGCCGGCCTCACCGTGCGAGACGGTGTCGAGGCCAGCGATCTCGTCCTCGTCCTTGACGCGGAAGCCGATCGTCTTGTGGATGATGAATCCGATGACGAGGGCTCCGACGAAGGAGTAGGCCATGACCGCGAAGGCTGCGATGGCCTGCACGAGGAGCTGCGTGCCGTCGCCACCGAGGAACAGGCCGGTGCCGTTGGCGAAGAAGCCCAGGTAGAGGGTTCCGATGAGGCCGCCGACGAGGTGGATGCCGACGACGTCGAGCGAGTCGTCGAGGCCCAGCTTGAACTTGAGGTCGATCGCGATGGCGCAGACCGCACCGGCGATGGCGCCGAGGAGGATCGCCCACACCGGGTCGAGCGAGGCGCATGCCGGGGTGATGGCGACGAGGCCTGCGACGGCACCGGATGCGGCACCGACCGAGGTGGGCTTGCCGTCGCGGATCTTCTCGACGACGAGCCAGGCGAGGAGCGCCGCGGCGGGGGCTGCGATGGTGTTGACGACGGCGAGGGCGGCGACGCCGTCGGCGGCGAGCTCGGAGCCGGCGTTGAAGCCGAACCAGCCGAACCAGAGGAGGCCTGCGCCCAGGAGCACGAAGGGCGGGTTGTGGGGGACGTGCGCTCCCTTGCCGAAGCCGACGCGACGCCCGAGGACGAGGGCGAGAGCGAGGGCCGCCGCACCGGCGCAGATGTGCACTGCGGTGCCACCGGCGAAGTCGATGACGCCGACGCCGAAGGTCTCCTGCAGGCCGTAGGTGATCCAGCCGCCGTAGGCGAAGCTTCCGTCGTCGGCGAGGCCGAAGTTGAAGACCCAGCTGGCGACGGGGAAGTAGACGACGGTCGCCCAGATCCCGGCGAAGATCATCCACGAGCCGAACTTCGCGCGGTCGGCGATGGCGCCGGACACGAGGGCGACGGTGATGATCGCGAAGGTCGCCTGGAAGGCGGCGAATGCGAGCGGCGGGTAGGCGGCGTCTTCCGGAACCTCGAGGAGGCTGGAGAGCCCCATCGCGGACGGGTCGATCGCGAAGAGCGGGCTCAGGCCGTCAGCCGCCGGGAAGGCGATCGAGTAGCCGTAGAGCACCCACAGCACGCCGATCAGGCCGATCGCGCCGAAGCTCATCATCATCATGCTGATCACGCTCTTCGCCTTCACGAGGCCGCCGTAGAAGAAGGCGAGTCCAGGTGTCATCAGCAGCACGAGCGCCGCCGCGAAGAGGATGAATGCGGTATTTCCTTGATCCATCGGTGTAGACCTCTCTGCAAGGGACGCCGTGGGCGTCGGGGTGCACTCAGCTTGCGCTCAGGCTGTTTCGCCTGTGCGACCGTGGTGTTACGCGAACGAATGAAGTTCGTGTCCGGCGTGTTTCCGCGGTGTCGCACGAACTGCGGTCTCGCCTTGCGCAATGTGACGCCCTGAGTAGTCCGGCGTAGTCGCCGTCTTACGGTTGCGGGCGGGGTCTGCCTACCATCCCCGCATGAGCACCTCGGCCTCCCTCGTCCAAGACGCATCCGTCGATCGCGCCCAGTTCAACCGAGACTGGGAGGCGTGGCACGTCGAGCACGAGAAGCGGCGCACCGACGGGCACGGCTTCCTCGCGGTGACGAGCCTCACGTTCCTCTCGGAGGAGCCGCAGGCCATCGTGGGCATCCCAGGTGCCTGGTCGCTCGAGGACGGTCAGGCGGTTGTCGACCTCGCGGACGGCGAGACTCTGGAGGCCGACGGGCTGCTCCTGCAGGGGCCGCGTCTTCACCGCTTCCCGTGCATCGCCGAGCGCGACGGGGTCAGCGCCCGAGCCGGGAAGGTGCTCATCGAGATCGCCAAGCGCGGCGGCTTCACGATCGTGCGCCCCCGCGACCCCGACTACGGCTATCTGGCCTCCTACTCGGGCACCCCCACCTACCTGCCCAACCTGCGCTGGCGCGCCGAGGGCATCTTCGAGGCGTTCGACGAGCCCCGCGACGTCACGGTCGGCGCGGCCGTCGAGGGGCTCGAGCACGTGTACTCCTCTCCGGGCAAGGTCACCTTCGAGCTTCGCGGGGAGCGGTTCTCGCTCACGGCCTTCAACGGCCACGAGGCGGGCTCACTGCTCGTGCTGTTCACGGATGCGACGAGCGGGACCACGACGTACGCCGCGAACCGCGCCCTCTCGGTCTCGGCTCCGGATGCGGACGGCCGCGTCACGGTCGACTTCAACCGCGCCGTGAACCTGCCGTGCGCGTACACGGTCTTCGCGACGTGCCCGCTGCCTCCCGCCGAGAACCGGCTGCCGGTGGGCATCGAGGCTGGCGAGAAGACGCCGCTGTCCAAGGCCGGCGACGACGCGGGGAGTGAGCCCGACGCATGACGCAGACCGCACCCGTCGCGGCCCAGGATGCACGCGCCACGTCACCCGCCCCGCTGCGGGTTCGCGAAGCGCAGCCAGCGGACTGGCCAGAGGTCGTCAGGGTCAGCGAGGCCGCCTTCGCGGCCGGGCCGTACGGCCACCTGCCCGTCAGCGAGGAGCGACAGCGCTTCGTTCGCGACGTCGAAGGCCGGGCCGCGGCGGGCAGCGTGCTCGTGGCAGAGCGTCTGACTGAGCGTCGAGCAGAGCAGGCCAGCGAGATCCTCGGCACGCTCAGCATCGCGCGGGCGGGCACCGGCCCATCGCGGCTCGCGGTCGCCGACGAGGCCGAGGTTCGGCTCCTCGCCGTCTCACCCACCGCCCAGCGGCTCGGCGTCGCGAGGCGCCTCATGCTCGCGGCGAGCGAGACCGCCCTCGGCTGGGGTGCATCCGCGCTTGTGCTCGACACGGGAGACCGCAACTTCGCGGCGCAGGCGCTCTACGAGGGCCTCGGGTACCGGCGCACCAACGAGCCCAGCCAGCCCGGCGAGCCCGGTGTCGCGAGCGAGGGACACATCCCTCACGTCGACTACCGGCTGCAGCTGCAACCCGCCCCTGGCGTCGTCGCGCGGCTCGTGCGACCCAGCGAGGTCGACGCCGTCGCCGAGCTGTCGTTGCGCGCCTACGAGCTCGAGTACACCATCTCCGGCAACTACCGCGACGACATCATCTCCGTCGGCGAGCGGGCGGCGGCCCACCAGGTGTGGGTGGCGGTGGATGCGCAGAGCGGTGAGCTGCTCGGATCCGTCGCTACGCCGAAGCCGGGCGAACACCTCACCTCGCTGCCGCAGAGTGATGACGAGCTCGACTTCCGGCTGCTCGCGGTCGACCCGGGTGCCCGCGGGCGCGGTGTCGGGGCCGCGCTCACGACGCTCGTGATCGAGCTCGCACGGCTGCGCGGACTCCGTCGCGTCGTCATGAACAGCGGACCGCAGATGGTGCGCGCTCACCGGCTGTACGAGCGCCTCGGGTTCTCGATCCTCGAGTCGCGCGTGCGCACCGTCGATCCGGGTGACGGCCGCGCGCCGTTCCAGCTGCTCGCGTTCTCGATCGACGTGTGACGTAGCGAGCCGCCCCGCGCGAGTCTGGACGTTGCCCAGGAGCCACCGATCCGATGCGGAGGTCGGTTCCGAATGATGGTGGAAGCGTCGCAGGGTGCGGCGCGGGAAGGCAACCAATGACTGAGATACTCGCTCACCACGGCCTGCTCACCGACACGAAGCTCCACGTCGACGACACCGGCGGAACGGGCCGCCCTGTTGTCCTCATCCACGGCTGGCCCCTCTCGGGAGAGGCCTGGAACCACCAGGTGCCGGCATTCGAAGCGGCAGGCCACCGCGTCGTGACCTACGACCGTCGCGGCTTCGGCCGCAGCGACAAGCCGCTGACCGGATACAGCTACGACGACTTCGCGGACGACCTTCAGGCCGTCCTCGAGGCCCTCGACCTGCGCGACGTGACGCTCGTCGGGTTCTCCATGGGAGGCGGCGAGGTGGCACGCTACCTCGCCAGGTTCGGTGACGAGCGCGTGCACAGCGTCGTCTTCGCATCCGCAGTGCCGCCGTACCTGCTGAAGACGCCCGCCAATCCCGACGGCCCCCTCGAAGCGGGGGAAGCCGCGAAGATGACGGCGGCGCTCACCGCGAACCAGGAGTCGTTCTACGACGACTTCATCACCACGTTCTACTCGGTCGACGGCACGCTCGTCGTGTCGGAAGCCGAACGGCAGGCCGCCATCGACCTCACGAAGCAGGCGTTCAAGCCAGCCGCACTGCAGGCCATGGCTGCGTTCGCGAACACCGACTTCCGCGACGACCTGCAGGCGGTGAAGGTGCCGACGTTGGTCATCCACGGAGACAGCGACGCGACCGTGCCGTTCGAGGGCTCCGGGGCCCGCACCAACGAAGTCATCGCTGGCTCTGAGCTGTACGTCGTGGCGGATGCGCCCCACGGCGTCAACGTCAGTCACGCCGAGGAGTGGAATCGGGTCGTGCTGGAGTTCCTCAGCCGCTGACCCGCCCCCGTGCCGACCCCGAGACCCGCTCGCCACCTTCTGGCGGGCGGGTCTCGCGTGTCCCCTGACGGCCAGCGAGCAGGGATGACCGGACTTGTGCGGGAGCTCACAGCTGGCCAGCGTGCGCCCAGCGCGGAGGCGCCCAGATCCCCGCCGTTCCAAGCGACGCAGAGTTCGCTGAGAATCGCGGAGCTCACGATCGGGTCCCCATGCCACCGGCCCCAAGTTGACAGGATGACGACCGCCTTGATGATCTTGGGGCAGATCGACCCGCAGAACCGAAGCATCCCGAGACGACAAAGGCCAGGCAGGCGCCGGCCGGAGGAGGCGTGATGAAGACGAACAGCGTGATGGAGACCAAGGAGCTCGACTCGACGACGTCGAGCGGCGCCGACGAGACCCGGCCCGCCGCCGCGCACGATGGCGGCTCGGCCCCGAGCCGCGACGCCCACGGCCTGCCGACGGGGGCCGCCCTGCGGGAGTGGCGCCGCGCGCATCCGAGGGCCACGATCGCGGACGCCATCGCCGCGCACTGACGGGCGCGGCGGGCGATTAGGCTTGGCCCCGTGACGACAGACCGCGACGCCCTCATCGAACTCATCCGCGACGAAGCCGTGTTCCACGGTGACTTCACCCTCACGAGCGGGAAGAAGGCGACGTACTACATCGACCTCCGCAAGCTGAGCCTCGACCACCGCGCGTCTCCGCTCATGGGCCGCGTGCTGCTCGACCTCATCGAGGAGTTCGGGCCCGTGGACGCTGTGGGTGGCCTCACGATGGGCGCCGACCCGCTCGCGAGCGCCGTCATGCACCAGGGGCTCGCGCAGGGCAAGGTCGTCGACGCGTTCGTCGTGCGCAAGGAGCCGAAGGACCACGGCCGCGGCCGCCAGGTCGAGGGCCCCGACCTCCAGGGCAAGCGGGTCGTCGTGCTCGAGGACACCTCCACGACCGGCGGCTCGCCGCTGAAAGCCATCGAGGCGCTCGAGAAGGTCGGCGCGAACGTCGTCGGCGTCGCCGTCATCGTCGACCGCGCCACGGAAGCGCAGGGCATCATCGAGGCCGCGGGCTACCCGTACCGCGCCGCCATCGGCCTCGAGGACCTGGGCCTCGCCTAGGCGCTCACGCGTGACCAACATCCGCGGAGCTGCTGGGCGCCGCAACCGGGGCGTGCTGGCGGCGCTGCTCGGCGTGCTCGTCCTCGGCGGGGTCGCGCTCGGCGTCTGGCTCCAGCCGTTCGGCGACGGGACCGTGCCGCCGGAAGAGACCGCCGGCCCGCCCACGACGACGGTTCCGCTCGCCGGCGTCGATGCCTCCTTGTTGGAGCCGGGCCAGTGCATCCAGGACTTCGTGTCGGCGTGGGAGCCTCGCTTCGAGGTCGTCGACTGCGCCCTCGAGCACTCCGGTCAGCTGCTCGCCGAAGTCGAGGCGACGCCGCTCTCCGAGAGCGACGAGTACCCGGGTGAGGACGCGCTGCGCGATCGCGCCCAGATCACCTGCCAGTCCAAGGAAGTCCTCGACACGACCGCCGCGGCAGCCGTCCCCGGACTCATCATCGAGGCCAGCTACCCGCTGAGCCAGGACGACTGGGACGCTGGACAGCGCACCTACCGCTGCTTCGCGGCCACGCCCGGGGCCTCCACCACCGGTTCTCTCGCCGCGAGCCAGTAGTCCGGCGGCAGCCCAGGGCGCGACGACTACCCTGATCGCATGACCTTCGTGAGTGAATCCATCGACATCGACGTGCCCGTCGACGTGCTCTTCAGCCTGTACGCGGAGCCGGAGTCGCTCCCCAGCGTGCTCAGCATCGTGAAGCACGTCGAAGTGCTCGGCCCCGACCTCATCCGCTGGGATGTTGAGCTCGTCGGCCAGCGCCGGTCCATCGACGCGAAGGTCGTCGTCAACGAGCCGGGCGAGCGCCTGCGCTGGGAGTCGGTCGAGGGGCGCGCGTCGTTCGCCGCCGAGGTGCGCACCGAGGCGATCACCCCAGCGAGCACCCGCGTGACCGTGGACGCCGAGTTCGACGCCGGTGGCATCGCCGAACGCCTCGGCCTCGCGAAGCCCATCGCCGCGGCCGCCATCGCCAGCGAGCTCCGCAACGCGAAGAAGAGCGCAGAGGCGCAGGCCGCGCAGTAGCGCGTGCGGGAAGCTGGGCGGGAGCGGATAGCCCGGTGAGCCTCCGCTGAAGACCCTTGAAGGGCCGCGCGTCATCTGCCCACGATGGACGCATGTCCATGGCAGAACCATTCATCCCCCGCCCCCACGAACAGCGCGAGGTGCCCGCTGCCTTCGAGCCCGGCCCAGGTGCGCCAGGTGCCGCCGGAGCCGAGTCTCCAGCGCAGCAGCCCGACGTCTCGCCGCCGCCCGACCCTGAGGAGCAGGCCATCGAGGACGCGGGCCTCGACGACGACATCAACCGCTGAACGACCACAGCCGAGACGGAGGAATCATGAGCGACACCGGCGAGTTCTCGAACCCGAGCACGATGCCTGACCGAAACGACCCCAAGCCAGCAGAGCCGGACGCGGTCGACTCGGACACGGTCATCGACGACAAGCCGGACTCCGCTGAGGGCGTCGACGCGCCGGACAGCCCCGTCGACTACGCCATCAAGGTGGCGCGGGGCGACCACTCCACTGAAGCCTGACCCTGCTGTTCGCTCGTCGCGGAGCGTCATGATGTCGCACTTCTCGGAGACCTGTCGTACTCTGACAGCAGAGTCCACGTGCTCCGGGGTCGGTGTAATTCCGAGCCGGCGGTTATAGTCCGCGACCTGCTCCCGCAAGGGAGTGGCTGATCTGGTGAAATTCCGGAACCGACGGTGAAAGTCCGGAAGGGAGGCGCACGTGACGGCACGCCTCGGCGTACCGTCAGCTCGTGGAATCCGCTGACCCGTTCGGCGAACCCACGCGCCTCGTCATCCCCGGAGCTTTCCACGAAAGCCGGGTAGATGAACACGACGTCAGCACGCATCTCCGCACCGATCTCGGTGGCGGTCGCGGTGCTCGCTGTGTGGTGGGCCGTCACGGCCGCCGGTCTCATCTCGCCGCAGTTCCTCCCCGCGCCGGGCCAGCTCGCCGAGCGCTTCTGGCTCGACGTGACGCAGGGGCCCATGCTCTCCCACGCCTGGGTGACGCTGTCCGCGGCCCTGCTGGGCAGCCTCCTCGCGATCCTCGTCGCTGTCCCGCTCGGCTACCTCATCGCTCGCCTGCCCTGGGTCGACGTCGCGATCACCCCCTACGTCGCCGCGTCGCAGGCCGTGCCGGCCATCGCGCTGGCCCCGCTCCTCGTGCTGTGGATCGGCTACGGCCTCGCGCCCACGGTCGTGCTGTGCGCCATCATGTCGTTCTTCCCCATGATCGTCACCACGGTGCTCGGGGTGCGGCAGCTGCCGCAGGATGTCATCGAGGCCGGACGCATCGACGGCGCCAACTGGTACCAGCTGCTGTGGTGGGTCGAGGGCCCGCTCGCGCTGCCCAGCGTGCTCGCCGGCATCCGCGCCGGTGTGACGCTCTCGATCACGGGCGCCGTCGTCGGCGAGTTCACGATGGGCGGCCGGGGCCTCGGGATGCTCCTCACGCTCAACCGCGACGCCAACGACATCCCTGGCATCTTCTCCACGCTCCTCATGCTCGTGGTCCTCGCCGTCGCCCTGTACATCCTCATGCGCCTGTTCCAGAACGCCGTCACCTGGAACGACGACGAGCCCAAGGCGAAGCGCCGCGCCCGCGTGCTCGCCGACGAACCCCTCCCAGCCTGACCCCGGCCCGCCTGACCCCGCCCATCTCGACCAGGAGACGCTCATGAACCTTCACCTCACCACCCCGGGCCGCGCTGCTCGCGGCCCTCGGGTACTGCGCTCCCTGGTCGCTGCCGGCGCTGTGGCGGCCGTGGCCGTGCTCGCCGGATGCTCGCCATCGGCCGATGGCAACGCCGCGAACGCGACGGCCGAGCCCGCGGGGGCCGCCACCATCGGGCTCACCTACACCCCGAACATCCAGTTCGTGCCGTTCTACGTGGCCGAGGCGAAGGGCTTCTTCGAGGATGAGGGCGTCGATGTCGAGCTGCGCCATCACGGTGAAGGCGAGGACCTCTTCGGGGCTCTCGCGAACGGCACCGAGGACTTCGTGTACGCGGGCGGCGACGAGATCACGCAGGCACGGGCCGCCGACATCCCGGTCACCTCTGTCGCGACGCTCTACAACACGTACCCGGCGACGCTCATCGTGCCGGAGGACTCCGACATCAAGACGGCCGCGGATGCGCGCGGGAAGACGATCGGCACGCCCGGCCCCTACGGGCAGACGTACTTCGCGCTGCTGTCACTGCTGCAGAGCAACGGGCTGACAGCGGACGATGTGAAGATCGAGCACATCGGCTACACGCAGCAGGCGGCGCTCACGACCGGCGCCGTCGACGGGGTCATGGGCTACGTCAACAACGACGCGGTGCAGTTCGAGAAGGCAGGCTTCCCGGTGCGCACGATCGAGATCGCGCCCGCCGACGCGCCCACCCTCGTCGGCCCGTCGCTCGGAGTCGCCGACTCGATCATCGAGGGCGACGACGCGATGATCACGCCCGTGCTCGAGGCGCTGGCCCTGGCGACGCAGTACGTGATCGACAACCCGGACGAGTCCATCGACATCGCCGCCGAGTACATCCCAACCCTCTACACGGACGAGGCGAAGAGCGACGCGCTCGCGACGCTCGAGGCCACCATCCCGTTCCTGTCCGCGCAGGACGGGCAGCCGCTCTTCACGAACGACGCCGAGGTGTGGGCGACGATGGCGACGTTCATGAGCGAACAGGACCTGCTCGAGAAGCCCCTCGAGGGCGACGCCTTCACGAACGCGTACGTGCCGCAGGGCTAGGAGAGGCGCTGCTCCCGGTCCTGGTGCCGTTCGGCGACGCGGGCCCGATGCTGACGTTTGAAGTCGAGCCGCCGCTCGGGCAGCACCACCCCATGATTTCAGGCGTTGGCGATCTGCGTCGTGCTCACGCGTCCGCCCGCTCCCACACGCCGTCGATCCGGCGGGGCACGCGCGATCTCGGGTGCTCCCTGAGCTCGTCCGGCAGGAACCGATCCGGCGTGCTCTGCCAGCTGACGGGTCGCATCCATCGGTCGATGGCGGACGCCCCGACGGAGGTGCTGGACCCGTTCGTCGATGCCGGGTAGGGGCCTCCGTGTGTCGTCGCCCAGGCCACGCGGACACCGGTCGGCATGCCGTTGACGATGACCCGGCCGCTCGTGGACGCCGCCGCGTCGAGCAGCTCGTCGATCGCGTCGAGGTCCCGGCCAGTGGCGCGCACGGTTGTCGTGAGCTGACCTCCGAGCGCCAGCAGCGTTCCTGTCACCTCGTCGAGGGACGCGTAGGTGACAAGCAGCGTCGCGGGGCCGAAGACCTCCTCCTCCAGCGTGCCGGTGAGCTCGCCCAGCGAGGTGATCCCGAGTGTCGCCGTCTGGCCCTGCGCCGTCGACCGGCCGCCGACGAGGGCCTGCACCCCAGCTCGCCGCCAGTCGTCGAGACGGTGCTCGTATCGATCCGTGATGCCGGGCGAGAGGAGCGCTTGCGGCACAACCTCGGCGATGCGCTCGGAGACGGCATCGATGAGCGCCGTCGCCGATTCTGGGACGAAGATCAGGCCAGGTTTCGTGCAGAGCTGCCCCGCGCTCGCGGTCGTGGCGGAGGCCAGCTCCTCCGAGAGGCCAGCGACGTCGGTCTCGGCGGCCTCTGGCGCGACGACCGTCGGATTGGTGCTGCTCATCTCGGCGAACACCGGGATCGGAGTCTCCCGCGCCGCAGCGAAGTCGAAGAGCGCACGACCACCCGCCACCGAACCCGTGAAGCCGACGCCCGCCACGGACGGGTCCTCGACGAGCGCGCGGCCCGCATCTCGTTCGGTCACGATCCGGAGCGCGCCGACGGGGAAGCCGTTCGACTCGAGCGCGTCGCGAATCACGAGGTGCGTTGCCCTGCTCGTCCCCGGGAGGTCGGGGTGCGTCTTCACGACCACCGGGCAACCCGCGGCGAGGGCGGAGACCGTGTCCCCGCCGAAGACGCCGAAGGCGAATGGGAAGTTGCCCGCCGCGAAGACCGCGATCGGTCCGATCGGCACACGCATCCGCCGGAGCTCGGGCGCACCCGGCGCTTCGTGGTCGATCGCCGCGTCGAGGTGGCTTCCCTCCTCGATGAGGTCTGCGAACAGCTCGGCCTGCGAGGCCGTGCGTTCGATCTCCCCGCCGAGCCGGGCCGCGCTGAGGTTCGTCTCGGCGGCCGCGATCGCGATCAGCTGCTGGGCATCATCCCGAAGGGCGGCCGCCGCGGCGCGGAGCCCGCGGGCGCGAACGCCGCGTTCAGTGCTCCGGAGGAGAGTCCAGGCGTCGCTGCTCACCCCTTGACCGCCCCGGCGCTGAGGCCTTGCACCAAGTACTTCTGCACGTAGGCGAAGACCGCGACGACGGGCACGACAGCGACGACACCGCCGGCTGCGAGCGCGCCGAAGTCCGTCCCGAACTCACCGAGCAGGTAGCTCAGCCCGACCGGGATCGTGAACTGGTCCTGGGAGGTGATGAACATGATCGCGAAGAGGAAGTTGTTCCACGCGCTGATGAACGCGAACGAGCCGACCGCGACGATGCCCGGCTTGAGCAGCGGCAGGACGACGGTGATGAAGGCCCGGAACCGCGAGCAACCGTCGACCCACGCCTGTTCCTCCAGGTCGATCGGCACGTTGCGTATGAAGCCCGCCATCAAGACCAGAGAGAGGGGCAGCTGGAAGACCGTGTCGGAGATGATGAGCGCCCAGAGCGAGTTCGTCAGGCCGAGCCCGTTGAAGACCTGGAACAGCGGGATCAGCAGCATCGCACCCGGGATGAACTGCGTGCAGAGCATGATCAGCACGAACGCCGACTTGCCCTTGAACGCGAATCGGGCGAGCGCGTAGCCGCCGAGGAGGCCGATGACGGTCGAGATGATGAGGCTCACCCCGGCCACGTACAGGCTGTTGAGGAAGAAGACGCCGAAGCCGTTCCCGTTCCACACCTTGATGAAGTGGTCGAACGTGATCGGCCACGGCACCAGCGAGGTGGAACCCGCGGGGCGGAAGGCGAACAGCAGCATCCAGTAGAACGGGACGAGCGTGAAGATGAGCGCGATCGTCAGCGGAACGGCGAGCAGGAGCCGATCGAGCAGCGACTTCGGCCGCGGCTTGTTGAGCGGGGCCTCCTTCTTGCTCGTGGGCGTCTCGGGTTCGGTGGGCGCCGGAAGGCCCTGCGGCTGTGCGAGTGTGGTGAGGGACATGTCAGTTCTCCCGTCCGAAGCGGTTGGCTCGGAGATAGATCACGGTGAACACGATGAGGATGATGAAGGCGATGACGGTCAGCGCCGAGCCGTAGCCGAACTCGCGGTCGAAGATCGCGGTCTGGGCGACGTAGAGCGGCAGCGTGGTCGTCGAGCCTGCAGGCCCACCGCCCGTCAGCGTGAAGAGGAGGTCGACGTTGTTGAACTCCCACACCGCCCTGAGCAGGGTCGCGATGACCACGGCCTGGCGCACGTGCGGCCAGGTGATCGACACGAACTTGCGGATGCGGCCGGCCCCATCCATCTCGGCGGATTCGTAGAGGTCCTGGGGAACCGACTGCAGGTCAGCGAGGATGAGGATCGCGAAGAAGGGCGCGCCCTTCCAGAGCTCGGCCAGGACCGCCGCCCAGAACGCCGTCCCCTCACCGGACAGCAGTGAGGTGCCGTACTGGACGAGGCCCATGTCGGCCAGGTAACGGCCGAGACCCGTCGTCGGGTTGTAGATGAGCAGCCAGATCGTGGTGGTGAGGATGCCGGCGACAGCCCAGGGCGTGAAGACCAGCGACCGGACGATGCCCCGCCCCTTGAACGCCTGGTTGATGAGGAGAGCCAGGATCATCCCGAAGATGAACTGCAGGCCGACCTCGACGATGACCCATTGGAACGTGAAGCCGAGGCTGCGCCAGAACTTCTCATCGGCCGCGATGTCGGCGAAGTTGCCGAGCCCCACGAAGCCGTTGTAGATCGGGAACGTCGGGTTGTACTGCTGCAGGCTGTAGTAGAAGACGCTGCCGACGGGGTAGACGAGGAAGATCAGGACCAGCGCGGCGGCCGGGGCGATCAGTGCATATGGGTACCACTTCGTGCGGTTCATCCTCGGCCTCGGCGGCTTCGTCTGGGGGACCGTTTTCGTCATCATTTCCTTTCCGCCGTGGCGGGAGAGAGAGCTCCCGCCACGGCGCGGCTTGATCGGAGGATCAAGATGTGAGTTCTTGGTACCGTTCGTTGGCCTCGGTGAGGGAGTCCGCCCACTTGGTGCAGAACTCCGTGACGGTCATCTGGCCCTGCAGGACGCGCTGCCAGTCGGGAAGCATGTCGGTGCCGGTGATGGACGTCCACTCGGGCAGGTAGTAGGGCACGTTCATGGACACCGCGTCGGGGTTCTGGCTCGACTCGATGGCGGCGGAGATGGCCGGGTTGTCCTGCACCCACTGGTCCTCGAACACCGCGGTGTTGCCCGGGATGTAGCCGGAGGCTTCGGCCCAGAAGCTGTTGCCCTCCTGGCCCATGGTGAACTCGAGGAACTTCGAGGCCGCCTCCTTCTTCTCGCTCTGCTCGAACATCGCGAACCCGGTGGTGAGGCGGCCGATCACCTCGACGCCGTTGTCGGCCTCGTATGGGGTGTTGACGGCGATCTGCTCCGGCTCGAGGGTCTGCAGCATGGTCGGGTACGAGCCGATCGAGTGGCTGAGCATCCCGGCGCCGCCACCCGTGAACTGCGCGATCATCACCTTGAAGTCGGCCGTCAGATCGCTCTCGGCGGTTGTCGTCTTGTAGAGGTCGACGTACTTCTGCGCCGCCTCGATGACGGCCGGGTCGTCGAGGGTGGCCTTGCCGCTCTCGTCGAAGATCTCGGCGATGCCGGCTCGCGTGTAGACCATCTGCATGAACTGCGGGAAGAAGCCGTTGCCGCCGCGGATCGTGTACCCGAACTGTCCGGAGGACTGGTCGGTGAGTGCCGCCGCGGCCGCGTCGAACTCCTCCCAGTTCTCAGGCACGCCGAGTCCGGCATCCGAGAGCCAGTCTGCTCGGTAGTAGATGGTGTCGGCAATTGCCGTGGCCGGGGTCATGTACAGGGCCCCGTCCGGGACGGCCTTGCGTGTGCTGTCCACCAGCCCCGCGTCGAGCTGCTCCTCCCAGCCGCCGGCCTCGATGAGGTCGTCGATGGGGGCGAGCGCGCCCTGCGCCACCAGGCCGGAGAGGTCGGAGGCTTTCGGGGTCACGAGGTCCGGGGTCGAGTTGGTGGCGATCGCGGTGCCGATCTTCTGCATGTAGGAGTCGGTCGGGAGGCCGAGGTACTCGATCTTGATGTCCGGGTTCTCGGCCTCGAACATCGAGATGAGCTCTTGGAGGCTCTCCGTGCGCTCTGGCCTGGTGTCCGTGTCCCACAGCTGGAGTGTGACGACGCCGTCCTCCGCGACGTCGCCTCCGCCAGCGCAGGCTGTCAGCGCGAGCGTCGCGGTGAGTGCACCGGCAAGTGCTGCGGTGGTGAGCTTCCGTCTCCGGATGTGAGAACGCGTCATTGCGATTCCTTTCGTGGCCTCGTTGCCTCTGCGCCGTCGAGCGACGATGCGGTCGATCATATACTAGACACCATACATGCTCGATCAGATCGTGCTAGTGTCCATCTCGAAGGAGGGCCACATGAGCTTTGAACCCCTGGCCCCGATGGCGACGCCGTTGTCGCGCACTGGGCATGTAGTCGAATCGTTGAGGAAATCGATCCTCTCTGGAGCACTTCGAGCAGGTCAGCCCCTGGTCGAGTCGGAACTCGCGGCGAGCTTCGGAGTATCGAAGACGCCGGTGCGCGAAGCGCTCAAGACGCTCGCGGGACTCGGACTGGTCACGATGATGGAGTACCGCGGTGCCGTGGTTCGCTCCGTCGACTACGAGATGGCCCGCGCCGTCTTCGAGGTGCGCTGCCTGCTGGAGCCGGAAGCCGTCAGGCTCGCCGTCGGCAACGGCATCGACCTGACGGCCGCCCAGCACGCGCTCGAGCGCTCCGAAGCCGCGAAGGACAGTGCCGAGCGAAGCATCGCCAACCGTGACTTCCACCGTCTCACCTACGCGAGCTGCGGCAACCCCCTCCTGCTGTCCATGCTCGACGACCTCCGCGACCAGACGGCGCTCATCAGCGTGACGGCCTGGCAGAACGGCATCACCTGGGTCCACGAGGCGCACGAGCACGTCGCGATCCTCGAGGCAGCCGCGCGAGGCGACGCCGAGGAGTCGAAGCGACTTGTCGACCTCCACATCCGACGCTTCACCGAACACGCCCTCACCCTCCTGGAGGAACACCATGCATGAGCAAGCCGCCCGCCTCTCGGACGTCGTGGCGATCCCGGTGACGCCGTTCACCGATGGCGCCATCGACCTCGCCACGCTGAGGTCCGTGCTCGACCGAATGCTCGACGCCGGGGTCCGGGTGCTCACCCCCAACGGGAACACCGGTGAGTTCTACGCCCTCCGCCCCGACGAGCGCCTCGACGTCGTGCGCACCGTCGCGACCCACGCGAACGGCAGGGCCCTCATCGTCGCGGGCATCGGCTTCGACACCGACACCGCCATCGCCGATGGGCTCGCGGCGGCGGCGGTCGGCGCCGAGATGGTCATGATCCACCAGCCCGTGCACCCCTACATATCTCGTGCCGGCTGGATCGACTACCACGCGACGATCGCGGACGCGCTCCCGAAGATGGGGGTCGTGCTCTACGTCAGGAACCCGTGGGTGGACGGTGCGATGATCGCGGAGCTCACCGAGCGGTGCCCGAACGTCGTCGGCGTCAAGTACGCCATCGCAGACCCGGTCATGTTCGCTCGAGTGCGCAGCGCCGCCCCGCGACTGGCCTGGATCGCCGGCCTCGCGGAGCCCTACGCGCTCTCGTACTTCGCGCACGGCGCGACCGGCTTCACCTCCGGCCTCGTCTGCGTGAACCCAGCCCTCTCCCTCGACCTCCTGAGCGCCCTGCAGGCAGGCGACACGGCGACCGCGCGGGAGCTCACGGAATCGATCCGCGAGTTCGAGGAGCTCCGAGCCCTGGACTCCAACGCCAACAACGTGAGCGTCATCAAGGAGGCGCTCTTCCAGCTCGGCGTCAGCTCACGGGCCGTCCGCCCGCCGAGCGCGGAAGTGGACGCCACGACGGCAGCCCACGTGTCGCGCATCCTCACGGCCTGGGCCGCGAACCACGAACTGCACGCCAGCGCAGACCTCGCGGCGAGCGCATGAAGATCGTCGGACTGGAGGCGTTCCTCGCCAGAGTCGGCGACCGTCCGCGCGTGCTGGTGCGCGTCGACACGGACGAAGGCATCTCCGGCTGGGGTGAGGCCTACAACCACGGGCCAGACGAGGCGCTCTTCCCCATCTTCCAGTTCCTGCTCGAGCAGATACGAGACGAGGACCCGACTCGGGTGGAGCACGTCACGCAGAAGATGCTGCGCCTCGCTCGATTCCCACCGGGCGCCATCGGGCTCGCCGCGATCGCGGCGCTCGACCACGCGCTGTGGGAGATCAGCGCCGTCTCGCTCGGGGTGCCCGTCTACCGGCTCCTCGGGGGAAGGGTGAGGGACAGAGTCGGCGTCTACTGCGGGCTGTACTCCGCTCCCGACCCCGAGGACGTGCGCGACCGCACCGCGGAGCTCAACGAGACCTACGGGTTCACGTCGTTCAAGCTCAGCCCGTGGCGCTCGAACATCCACGACCGCAGGTGGGGGCTCGTCGTCAACGAGGTCGCGTCCTACTTCGGTGCCATCCGCGAGCACGCGGACCCGCGCTGGGAGTTCGGATTCGACGCGCACGCGCAGGTCTTCGAGCCGTACAAGGCGATCGAGCTGGGCAACGCCCTCGCGCCATACCAGCCCATGTTCCTCGAGGAGCCCCTGCGGCCAGAGCACTTCGCCTCCTGGGGGCACCTCAGAAGCCGACTCGACGTTCCGCTCGCGACAGGGGAGAGCCTCTACTCGGCGCACGAGTTCCTCTCCCTGTTCAACGCGGGCGGGGTCGACATCGCGCAACCCGACATCGCTGTGGTCGGCGGCCTCTCCCAGATGCGGCGCATCGCGACGGTCGCGGAGCTGCACAACGTCATGCTCGCCCCGCACAACCCCATGGGTCCGCTGGCGACCGCGCACAACGTGCACTTCGCCGCGGCCTGCAGCAACTTCCTGACCCTCGAGTACAAGTTCGACGAGACCACCTGGTGCCCGGACCCGTACATCCCGGAGGGCGGCCACATCGAGCTGCGGGACGACCGGCCCGGCTGGGGTGTGACGATCGACGAGGAGGCGCTGCGGGCGTCCGACACCACGGTGTGGCACCGGCGCCTGGACATCCGGCCCGACGGGGCCTGGGGCTGGGCCTAGCCTTCCCCCCTCGGCTCCCCGTCGCGCTCGGCCATCCGCTTCTGGATGGCGGACGTGACGGGGCCGGTCAGGAGCAGCAGCAGCCACGTGTAGCGGGCCGGGTCGGGGCCGAAGAGGAACGCGACCGGGATGGACAAAGCGAACACGGCCGGCACCACGAACGTGAAGGCCGAGCGGCGGCGCGCCGCCGCAGTGTCCTCCGTCAAACCGCGGCGCACGGCGATGACCCAGATCACGTGCTGCGCGAGGGACGCGCAGATGATGCTCACGGCGTAGACCACGACCGGCAGCGGCTGCGAGTCCACCGTCGACTCGCTCATCGACGCCGTCGTGAACGGCAGCACCACGATGAAGAACATGGCAACGATGTTGGCGTTCAGCACCGCGCCGTCGAGCGCATCCACCTGCCCCATGAGGCGGTGGTTGACCTTCCAGAAGTTCGCGATCACGAAGAAGCTGATCGTGAACGCCAGCAGCTGATCGAGCACACCGGAGCCCGCGAACGCATCCCAGCTCGCCCAATGCTCCGCCGTCGGCGGCTTGATGTCGACGATCAACAGGGTGATCGCGACCGCGTAGATGGCGTCGAAGAAGGTCAGCCCTCGGTCGAACTCGATGGTGCCGCGTGCGTAGCTGCGTGAAGCCATGTGGGGGATGCTCCGTGCTAGTCGAGGGTGCGGATGACCCGGGCCGGGTTCCCGACGGCGACGACGTTCGGCGGCAGATCCTTCGTCACGACGGCTCCTGCACCCACGACCGTGTTCTCGCCGATCGTGACACCCGGGCAGACGATGACGCCCCCGCCGAGCCACACGTTGTCACCCAGCGTGATCGGCGCGCCGGCCTCAAAGCCCTCGCGTCGAGGCTCAGGGTCGAGCGGATGCGTCGGCGTCAGCAGCTGCACGTTCGGCCCGATCTGGCAGTGCGCTCCGATCGTGATCGGTGTCACATCGAGGGCGACGAGACCCACGTTCACGAACGTGCCATCGCCGATCGTGATGTTCGAGCCGTAGTCGACGTACAGGGGCGCCTTCACGGCGACCCCCTCGCCGAGACTGCCGATGAGCTCCGCCAGGATCGCGGACGCGCGCTCCCCGTCGACCGGGAACGTCGCGTTGTACTCCGCCTGCAGCCGGGTGGCGCGTTCCGCACCCGCTGCCAGCTCCGGGTCGTCCGCGTGGTACAGCTCGCCTGCGAGCATCCGCTGCTTCATCGTGCGGCCGTCGTCGAGGTTCACCATCATGGCGAGAACACTAGCGTGCGCGCTCAGCGCAACGAATGACGTTAATCTCGACAGGTGACCTCGCTGTGGAACGCCGCCGGCCCCGACCTCGTGGTGCACGGCGACAACCTCGACGCCATGCGCCGCCTCCCCGACGGCGCCTTCCAGGTCATCTACCTCGACCCGCCCTTCAACACCGGCAAACAGCAGAAGCGCCAGTCCATCAAGGTGAAGCGGCAGTCCCCGGCTGAGGAGGCCGTCGAGGCCGCCGAACTCGGCGAGGCGCTCGCACACGACGAGGCCCCAGCATCCACCCCGCTGACCCGCACCGGATTCCAGGGGCGCAGCTACGAGCACACCCTCGGCGAGCTGTCGGCGTTCAACGACGAGTTCGCCGACTACTGGGGCTTCCTCGAACCGCGCCTCGTGGAGGCATGGCGGCTCCTCGACGAGACCGGCACCCTCTACCTGCACCTCGACTTCCGGGAGTCGCACTACGCGAAGGTCGTGCTCGACGCGCTCGTCGGGCGCGACAAGTTCCTCAACGAGATCATCTGGGCCTACGACTACGGGGCGCGCACCTCGAAGCGCTGGCCCGCGAAGCACGACACGATCCTCGTCTACGTGAAGAACCCGAAGCGGTACCACTTCGACGCAGCCGAGGTCGACCGGGAACCCTACATGGCACCCGGCCTCGTGACCGAGGCGAAGCGTGAGCGCGGCAAGCTGCCCACCGACGTGTGGTGGCACACCATCGTGTCGCCGACCGGCAAGGAGCGCACCGGCTACGCCACACAGAAACCGGCCGGGCTGCTGCGGCGCATGATCCGAGCATCCAGCCGCGAGGGCGACTGGGTGGCCGACTTCTTCGGCGGATCCGGCACGACGGCAGCCGTCGCCCGGGAGTGCGGCCGCCGAGTCGTGACCGTCGACGCCTCAGTGGATGCGCTCCGCACGATGCGCACACGCCTCGGCCCAGAGCGCGTCGAGTACCGCAAGCTCACGAAAGACGGCTCGCGCCTGCTGTCGGCCGCACCCAAGCGGGCCAAGCGAAGTCGCTGAGTCGCTGAGCCGCTGAGGCTGGCAGTTTGGCCCGGTTTGCGGGGCTAGCGTGTCTGGCCGGCGTCCGTCGAGGACGGGCCGTTCCAGGCATCCGGAGCTGAGTACGGGTCAGACTGCGGCGCTGACGGGTACCGGTTCGGTGCGTTGTACTGGCCCGGTGCCTCGCTGCGGCTCGCACGGCCGCGGTAGACGAACCTCTTCTTCACGAAGCGAACGATCGCCTCGGGGAACGGAGCCCCGGAGTACGGCTGGTGAAGAGCCGGCTGGCCGGCCGGAGCGTGTCCGTAGGTCATGTCGTTCCTCCGTGGTCGGCCGAATGCTGCAACGCCACACCCTAGTGCAGGGTGGAAGAGCGGCTCAGGGCGGTGACCGTCTCGAACACGGCAGCGAGGGTTTCAGCGACGCCGCCGAGGTCGAGGGAGGTCGTGGATGCTCCCCACGTGAACCGCAGGGCGGTGCGGGCGTCGTCCTCGGGGATCCCCAACGCGAGCAGCACGTGCGACGGCTCGTCGTGGCCGGCCGCGCAGGCCGCCCCCGCAGACGCGAGCACGCCTCGCCGCTCGAGCTCCAGCAGCACCGTCTCCCCGTTCACCCCCGGAAGCACAAACGACGCGTGGCGGGGGAGGCGAGCCGACGCGTGGCCCGTGAGCCGCGCAGCCGGGATGCGCGAGAGCACGTCGGCGACGAACACGTCGCGTGGGCTCGCGGGCAGGTCACCGATGCTCGAAGGCGGCCGATGCTCAGCTTCCGCGCGCCGGTCAGCATCCGCGAGCCGCAGCGCGACCGCGAACGCCACCGCGAACGCCACATTCTCCGTACCGGACCGGCGCCCTCGCTCCTGCCCGCCGCCATGGATGAGGGGCTCCAGCGGAAGCCGCGAGCGCACCGCGAGCACCCCGACACCCTTCGGAGCGCCCAGCTTGTGACCCGACAGGCTCACCGCATCCACCCCCGTCGCAGTCATCGAGACGTCGAGCGAGCCGGCCGCTTGGATCGCGTCGGTGTGGAACGGCACCCCGCTGGCCTGGGCGACGGCGACCAGCGCCGGGATGTCCTGCACCGTGCCGACCTCGTTGTTCGCCGTCGCGAGCGACACCAGGGTCGTGTCCTCACGGAGGGCCGCGGCCAGGGACTCCTCGCTGACCAAGCCAGCCGCATCCACGTCGACGAACGTCACCTCGAAGCCGTGGAGACGCGCGAGGTAGTCGGCGGATGCGAGCACCGACTCGTGCTCGACGCGGCTCGTCACGAGGTGCCGCCCGCGCGGATTCCCGAGAGCGATGCCCTTGATCGCGAGGTTGTTCGCCTCGGTGCCTCCCGAGGTGAAGACCACCTCGGACGACCGGCAGCCGAGGACAGCCGCCACTGCCTTGCGGGCATCGGCAAGGGCGGCGGAGGCCTGCTCGCCGAGCCCGTGCGTGCTCGACGGATTGCCGAACGACGCGGTCAGGAAGGGCCACGCCGCGGCGAGCGCCTCCTCCCGGACCGGAGACGTCGCGGCGGCATCGAGGTGAAGCATGTCAGCGCCTGGCTGGTCTAGGCTCGGCCGCGGCCTCGAGTGCCATGTCGAGGCCCAGGTCGATGGCTCGCGCGCTGTGAGTGAGGGCGCCGACCGAGATGACGTCGACACCCGTCTCCGCGATCGACGCGACCGTGTCGAGGTTCACTCCGCCACTCGCCTCGACGACCGCCTGCCCGTTGATGAGCGCGACGCCCTCACGCAGCTCGGCCAGCGAGAAGTTGTCGAGCATGATCGTGTCCACGCCGGCCGCGAGGACCGGGCCGACCTGGTCGAGCCGGTCGACCTCCACCTCGAAGTGCGTCGTGTGGCCCAGCTTGTCCTTCGCCGCGAGCAGCGCTTCCGTCAGCCCGAGGCCCGACTGCTGCAGGAGCACGGCGAGGTGATTGTCCTTCGCCATGACCGCGTCAGACAGCGAGAAGCGGTGGTTCCGGCCGCCACCGCTCGCCACGGCATGCCGTTCGAAGGCGCGCAGCCCGGGGGTCGTCTTGCGCGTGTCCGTGATGCGCGCTGACGTGTGCGCGACCGCGTCGACGTAGCTGCGGGTGAGCGTCGCGACGCCGCTCATGCGCTGCGCGAAATTCAACGCCACCCGCTCCGCCGTGAGCACCGAACGCGCCGGGCCCGCGACGGTCGCCAGCACGTCCCCTGCGGCGAACTCGTCACCGTCGTCGGCGTGCAGATCGACCTGGATGCGCGCATCCGTGAGCCGGAAGGACGACGCGAACACCTCGATCCCCGAGAGCACGCCGGCCTCGCGTGCGACGAGGGTGGCACTCGCGGTGGCGTCGTGCGGGATGAGCGCCGAGGCCGTGACGTCACCCCAGGGGGCGTCCTCGAGCAGAGCGGCGCTCACGGTCGTCACGATGTGGGCAGGGGTGAGCATCAGCGCGCCATGGCTCTCTCTAGATGGGGAAGATGGGTTTGGGTTTGGGTTTGGGTTTGGGTTTGGGTGTGGGTGTGAGTGTGTGGCTCGCTGGCGGAGGGGTGGTCTGCCCGGAAGTGCGCGCCGGCTGACTCCCGACGGGTCAGTGCGGCCGCCACCGTGAGGCGAGCGAGCAGGAGCAGGTTGGTGTCCTCACGGTCGGCGAGCGACGAGTCCGGTCCGGCGGCGTCTCGGTCGTCCGCCCAGGCGGCGATGACCCGCTTGGCATCTTCGAGTGCGGCGCCGCTGCGGTGCAGGCCCGAGTTCGCCCACATGAGCGTCTGCAGCGCGGCCCGCGAGAAGGCAGGAGCTGCATCGCTGGCCGTCCGCTGTCCAACATCAGTGCGATTCTGGCCGGAATTCGCCCGGAGCTCTCGAATCGAGGTGTTTTTGCACTGAAGTTGGTCAGGGAACGGGGAGTCCGCGGCGTCCGAGACGCGGCCGGGACGGGCCTGGCCCGGCAGCGCCTCCGCGACGCGGTGCCCGAAGACGGCGCCCTCGAGGAGTGAATTCGATGCGAGACGGTTCGCGCCGTGCACGCCCGTGCGGGCCGTCTCGCCCGCCGCGTAGAGGCCCGGGATGCTCGTCCGCCCGAACAGGTCGGTGACGACACCGCCCATCAGGTAGTGCGCCGCGGGCGTGACCGGCACCGTCTCGAGCGACCAGTCCAGCCCGGCCCCGTCGATGCGCGCCGTGATGCTCGGGAAGCGGCGCTCGAGGAACTCCCGGCCCAGATGCGTCGCGTCGAGCCGCACTGGGCGTCCGCCTTGCTTCGCCATCTCGTCGGCAATGCCGCGCGCAACGACGTCTCGCGGTGCGAGCTCGGCATCGGGGTGCACGCCGACCAGAAACCGTTCGCCCGCATCGTTGAGCAGCACAGCGCCTTCTCCGCGCACGGCCTCCGAGATGAGCGCGCCCCCGGATCCGGCGAGCACGGTCGGGTGGAACTGCACGAACTCCAGGTCAGCGATCTCAGCTCCGGCACGGGCGGCGGCTGCGATGCCGTCGCCCGTCGCGACCTCGGGGTTGCTCGTGTGCGCGAAGAGCTGGCCGGCGCCGCCCGTCGCGAGCACAACCGCGTCGGCCTCGAAGAAGCCGGGTGTTCTGTCATCCGGGCCGAGCAGCCACGCGCCGACCACACGCGTGGCTGCTGGATCGACGTCGTCTGCTGCGGTGCTCACGGCGAGGTCCACGAGGAAGGTGTGCTCCAGCAGCTGGAGCTCGCCGCGTTCGGCCGCCGCGCGGACGGCATCGCTCAACGCTCGCTGGATCTCGCGCCCGGTGCCGTCGCCGAAGGCGTGCAGGATGCGCGGATGCGAGTGCGCGGCCTCGAGCCCGCGCGCGAGCTGCCGCAGATGGTCGCCGTCTGGGACGGGGGACGGCCCTTCAGAGCGACTCGTCCATGCGGGCGAGGAAGGCGGTTCTGCGCTGTCGCTCGCGGCGGCGGCGGCCTCAGCGACGTAAACCCGGTCGAAGCGCGTGCCGAGGGCGACCAGGTCGCGGATGCGCGCATCCGCCGAACCGCAGAGCACGTCGATCGCTCGCCGGTCGCCGAGCCCCGCGCCGGCTGCGAGCGTGTCGCGCACGTGCGACTCGACGCTGTCACCAGCGCTCGCATGAGCACCAGCCGCGAGTACTGCCGCGATCCCGCCCTGCGCATGGGAGGTGGCCGTGTCGCCGAGCGTCGACTTCGTGGCGACCACCACGTCGTGCCCGTCGGCGGCCGCCGCCAGCGCCACGGTCAGACCCGCGATGCCGGTGCCAACGACAAGCACCCGCAGCCGAGCGTCAGCGCCCGCACCCACGTCAGGACGCCATCGTCGTGTCGGGCCGGGCCGCGAGCATCCGCTCGACCGCGACCCTGGCCGGCTCGGCGACGCTCGCTGGCACGCTGATCTGGTTGCGCACCTCGCCGGCCACGAGCCCCTCGAGCACCCAGGCGATGTAGCTGGGGTGGATGCGGTACATCGTCGAGCACGGGCACACGACCGGATCGAGGCAGAAGATCGTGTGCTGCGGGTACTCGGCGGCGAGGCGCTGCACGAGGTTGATCTCGGTGCCGATCGCGAAGACAGAGCCGTCGGGGGCGGCCGCGATGGCCTTCGTGATGTAGTCGGTGGAGCCGTACTCGTCGGCCGCGTCGACGATCGCCATGGGGCACTCGGGGTGCACGATGACGCGCACCTCGGGGTACTCTGCGCGGGCCTTCTCGATCTGGGCGACGGTGAAGCGCTTGTGCACCGAGCAGAAGCCGTTCCAGAGGATCACCTTGGCGGCGTCGAGCGTCTCGGGGGTCTGCCCGCCGAGGGGGCGGCGCGAGTTCCAGAGCGGCATCTCCTCGAGCGGCACGCCCATGGCCTTCGCGGTGTTGCGGCCGAGGTGCTGGTCGGGGAAGAACAGCACCCGCTGCCCGCGCTCGAACGCCCACTGCAGCACGGTCTCGGCGTTCGATGACGTGCAGACGATGCCGCCGTTGCGGCCGCAGAAGGCCTTCAGCTCGGCGGAGGAGTTCATGTAGGTGACGGGGATGACGGGCACGCGGCCATCGGCGCCCGGCTGCGTCCCGTAGAGGTCGGCGAGCTGCTCCCAGCACTCTTCGACGGAGTCGCTGTCGGCCATGTCTGCCATGGAGCATCCGGCCGCGAGGTTCGGGAGGATCACGACCTGCTCCGGCGCCGACACGATGTCTGCCGTCTCGGCCATGAAGTGCACGCCGCAGAACACGATGGCCTCTGCCTCCGGCTTGGCTTGCGCGGCATTGGCGAGCTGGAAGGAGTCGCCGATGAAGTCGGCGTACTGCACGACCTCGTCGCGTTGGTAGAAGTGGCCGAGGGTCACGACGCGGTCGCCGAGGGTCGCCTTGGCGGTGAGGATGCGGGCGTGGATCTCCGCGTCACTCGCGGTCCGGTACTCCTCGGGCAGCAGCTCCTGCCTTGGTGCCGTCGGTGGCAGCCGGTCGGCCATTGACGCCCCAGGCCCGTAGGACGGCGCTTGCAGGTCGAACGCCCACGGCGACTTCACGAGCTCCGGTGAGCAGCTCTCGCCGGTCTGCTTGCCGCTCTGGATGCGCGTGATCGTGGTGTGCACTGAGGCGGTTGTGGTCATGGGGTCTGCCCTTCGCGGCGGGGGAGGTTTTGAGGAGGGGGCTCTGCTCGGACGGGGCGGGTGCCTCGATGTACCTGTAGAGCTTCGGGGGTCGGTGCCTGGTGCCGGCGAGGGTCTCGCCGGTCTCGGCGAGCGAGTTCGAGGCGAGCATGTCGCGGCGGAAGTTGGCGGCGTCGATGGGACGGTCGAGGACGGCTTCGTAGACTTCCCGCAGCTGGGCGATGGTGAAGGATTCGCCGAGGAAGCTGTGCGCGATGGAGCTGTACTCCACCTTGTTGCGGAGTCGCCAGAGGGCGTAGTCGATGATGCGTCGGTGGTCGAAGGCGAGGGGAGGGAGGTCGTCGACGGGGTGCCAGCGCACGTTGTCGCCGAGGCGGGCCGAGCTCGCCTCGTCGTTGCCGACGAGCGCCCAGTAGACGACGGACACGACCCGCGGGTCGGCACCGAAGACGCGGTCGGCGTCGCCGAAGGCGTAGAGCTGCTCAAGGTACTTGGGGGCGAGGCGCATCGTCTCGAAGAGGGTGCGCGATGCGGCGGCGGCGAGGTCCTCGTCGCCGAGCGGCCCTCCTGGCAGGGCGAGGAGGTCGATGAACGGCTGTCGCTGCCGCCGGACGAGCGGCACCCAGATCGTGGGCGTGGAGGCGCGGTGCGATGAGGGAGGTGACGGGCGCAGCGCGAAGATCACCGTGGAGACGGCGAGGGCCGCGTTGGTGGGTGGCATCCTTCACCTCTTCTCTGACTTAGAGTCAGTTCGACTCTAAGTGCAGTGTACGCCACGCGCGCCTAGGCTGTGGCGGTGAGCGATCAGCAGCAGTTCGGCAGCGAAGACGACGCCCCGCACGGGGTCGGCCCCTGGCCCGGCGGCCGCGAGGAGTGGCCGGAAGGGCCCTGGTATGACGCGGAGCTGCTCGAGCACGGCGACCGGCGCAACGTGATCGACCGCTACCGGTACTGGTCGATGGCCGCGATCGTCGCCGATCTCGACACGAAGCGCCACGCGTTCCACGTCGCCATCGAGAACTGGCAGCACGACATGAACATCGGTTCGATCGTGCGCAGCGCCAATGCGTTCGCGGCGGACACCGTGCACATCGTCGGCAAGCGCCGCTGGAACAAGCGCGGCGCGATGGTCACCGATCGGTATCAGCACGTCGTGCACCACGAGAGTGTCGCCGCGTTCATCGACTGGGCGAGGAGTGAGGAGATGCCGGTCCTCGCCATCGACAACGTGCCTGGCTGCGTTCCCATCGAGACGTACGAGCTGCCGGAGCGGTGCGTGCTGCTGTTCGGGCAGGAGGGTCCCGGGGTCTCGGAGGAGGCGGTCGAGGTCTCGGATGCGGTGCTCGAGATCTCGCAGTTCGGCTCGACCCGCTCGATCAACGCCTCAGCTGCGGCGGCTGTCGCGATGCACACCTGGGTGCTGCAGCACGTCGACTTCGCCTAGGGGGCGGTGCTCGGCTCGTCCGTCGCCAGCCCCGCGGCGCCGGCGAGGATCAGCTCCAGGCCTGCGGTGAAGCGATCCGTCGGATCCTGCGGGCCGAGCGGGTGAGGGGTGCTGGCTTGGACGGCGCCGACCGCGGCGGCGTGGGCCTGCTGCTGCTCGTGGAACACCTGCCCGATCGTGTAGTGCACGACCGCGTCCGCGCAGGTGCGGCTGCCTGCGCCGCCGAGGTCGAAGTCGCTGCGGGCGGCACCGGCGATCATCCGCAGGAGGTCGACCGTCAGCAGGTCGAGGGCGAAGGAGCTCGAGACGAGTTCAGCGCCATCCCTGCGGGAGAGGAGCGCTGTGCGGAGCTGTATCGCAAGGGTGCGCGTCTGCTGCGTGCCTGGCTCGCCCCCTGCTCGCGGGAAGAGCCACGTCTCGGCGGTGAGGGGATGCAGGATGCGGTCGCTCACGGCAGCGAGCAGTGACTGCTTGTTGGGGAAGTGCCAGTAGAGCGCGCTCGGCTGCACCTCGAGGTAGTCGCTGATGCGTCGCATCGAGAGGTTCGGCAGGCCGTGCTCATCCAGCACCTCGAGAGCGGTGGTGACGATCTCCGAACGGCTGAGCTTCTCGAGGCCGGAGCCTCCGGCTGGACCGCGGGGTGTCATGGGGCTAATCTACTGAACACTGTTCACTGAACACCGTTCAGGAGATCTGAGAGAAAGGTCCCACCCCTATGAGTGTCGAATCGATCAACCCCGTCGGGCGTCCCGCCAGCGGCGCCGTGCCTCGCGTCCTCGCCGACCTCGTGGCAGGGGCTGGTGCTGGTGCTGGTGCCGGTGTGAGTACCGGTTCCCGTGCCCGAGGACGAAAGGAAGCCCTGCTGAACATCGCGCTCGTGCTCGGCGGCACCCTCTTCCTCGTCGCCGCGGGCTTCATCGTCATCCCGTTGCCGTTCACGCCCGTGCCCGTCTCGCTGGCGACCTTCGCGGTGCTGCTGACCGGTGCTTCCCTCGGCCCGGTCCGCGCCGCCGCGAGCGCCGGCCTGTACCTGGCCGGCGGCGCGCTGGGTGCGCCAATCTTCGCCGACGGCGCATCCGGGGTCCTCTTCCCGTCGTTCGGCTACATCGTCGGATACGTGCTCGCCGCGATCGCGGTCGGCGCGCTCGCGCGTCGCCGAGCCGACCGCCACGTCGCTTCCACGGTCGGTGCATCGGTGCTCGGCACGCTCCTCGTCTACGCGGCCGGCGTCCCCTGGCTCGCGGTCTCGCTTGGCGTCGACCTCGGCACCGCGCTCGCGCTCGGGGTCCTGCCGTTCCTCCTTGGCGACGCCATCAAGGTCGCGGCCGTCAGTGCCCTGCTGCCCTCCGCCTGGAAGCTGCTCAAGCGCTGAGCGCTGAGCGCTAGGCGCCAGTGGGGTGCTTCGCGTGCTCGCGCAGCAGGGCGGCCGCGATGCGCCGGGCTGATGCGGTTGTGTGTCTCGGGTCGCGGAGTCGCATCGCGAGATCGCCGGAGACGACCAGCAGCAGCTCGTCGGCGAGCTCTCGGTCGCGGGTGGTCGCGTTCATCGCGTCGCCGGCGATGGATGCAGTGAGTCTCCGTCGGAGCGTGGTCGTGTCCGTGTCGATGGCCTCGCGAACCTCGGCCGGCGCGTCCGCGTACTCGGCGGCGGAGCCCAGGAACGCGCACCATTGGGCGCGCACCGGATGCTCGCGGAACGCGTCGAGAGCGTCGAACACGGCGAGGATGCGTCCGTCCCTCGAGTCCTGGCGGGCGATGGCCGCATCCCAGGTCGCGAGCCACTCCGTGTGCCGACGAGTCAGTGTGGCCGCGAGGAGTGCCTCCTTGCTCGCATACCCGCGGTACATCGTCGCCGCTGAGACCCCCGCGCGCTCGATGACGGCATCCACCGGGGTCGAGTGGATGCCCTGCGTGAAGAAGAGCTCCTCGGCGGCATCGAGGAGCTTCGTCGCGCTCGATGTGCGGATGCTCATGTACACACCCTAAGCTCCAAATATGAAACGTACGTTTTCGTTTGGTGATGGAGTCCAGCGGCTCCTCGTGGTGGGCGGCGTCGGCCTCATCGCCGCCTGCTACGGCTTGGTCCGCCTCGCCTACGGGCTCTACCTGCCGGACATCGAGGCCGAACTCGGCCTCGACCCCTCGATGGCTGGTGTGGTCTCGGGCGGAGCGTCTGCGATGTACTGCGTCGCCGCGATCGTGGGGTTCTTCCTGGCGGGCCGAATTCCGCGCACCCTCGTGGCGGGCGCGGCATCGACGGCCGGTGGCGGCGCCCTCGGCATGGCAGTCGCGTCACAGGTCGAGGGCTTCGCCGCCTTCGCCATCGTCAGCTCAGCGGGGGCCGGCCTCGCCTCCCCTGCCCTGGTCGAGCTCCTCAGGCGGGCCGTGAGCGGTGACCGCGGGCAGCGCTTCCAGGTCGTCGTCAACGCGGGCACCGGGCCGGGCCTCGTGCTCGCCGGAGCACTCGCCCTGCTCCTGCTGCCCGACTGGCGACTGGCATGGGCGGCCGCGGCGATCCTCACAGTCCTCTCCGCGGTCGCCGTGCTCATCTCGACCGCGAGGTCTTCGAACGGTCGAGTGCAGCGCCATGGCGCGTCGGCAGCCGTTCCTCCGCGGGCCTGGTTCGGTCAGCACATGCGGGTGATCTGCGCCGCGCTGCTCCTCGGAGCTGGCTCGGCGGCCGTGTGGACGTTCGGGCGCACGGTGCTCGTGGATGGGGGAGCCTCCGACGACTTCTCCGCGCTCGCATGGATGTGCCTGGGGCTCGGCGGGGCCCTGGTGCTTCCGCTCTCCGCCGCCCTTCGCCGTCTCGGGTCCACGCGGGCGTGGATGCTCACCGCGCTCGTCGTCGCAGCGTCCACGGCACTGATCGGCCTCTTCCCGGGCGTGCGTCCCCTCGCTCTCCTCGCGTGCGTCGCGTTCGGCTGGGGGTACACGGCCGCCACGGGGGCCCTCATCACCTGGACCTCCGAGATCGACGAGCAGCGCGCATCCGCTGGCACCGCGATGCTCTTCGTCGTCCTGGTGCTCGGGCAGGGGCTCGGGGCCGCGCTGGCGGGGTGGGGGCTCGGCGCTGGGACACCGGGACCGGTGTTCGGGATCGCGGCCGCACTGTCGGCAGCGGCGATCGCTCCGGCCCGACCCGTGGCCTCGATCGTTCGCGTTCCGTGAGGACTCGCACGCCGCCCGTATGGGTTCCGTTAGGGCGAGCACAGAGGCGCCCCGCGAGGAGTTGTATCGGGGACTGCGCCTGAACGGCGCGCAGCCACGCTCACCGCTGGCTGCACACCTCCGAACGGAGTCTCAGTGCTTGACCTCGTCTTCGTCGCGGGCGCCATCGCCCTCTTCACCGCCATCGGCCTTCTCGGAAAGGCGGTCGACAAGCTGTGATCGTCTTCGAGTTCATCGCCGTCGCCCTCGGCGTCGCCGCGATCGCCTACCTCGTGGTGGCCCTCGTGAATCCTGATCGCTTCTGATGGGGCGAGCGATTCTGATGGACGCCCCCACCATGCTCCACGCCAGCCTCGCGTTCCTCACGGTCGCGCTCATCCTCGCCGCCCTCCACCGCCCGCTCGGCGACTGGATCGCTCGTGTCTACTCATCCACCGATGACTGGAAGATCGAACGGGGCGCCTACCGGCTCATCGGCGTCGACCCGTCGTCTGCGCAGACGTGGCAGGCCTACCTGCGCGGAGTGCTCGTGTTCTCCGCCGTCGGGGTGCTGCTCGTCTACCTCCTGCAGCGCACGCAGCAGTGGCTGCCGTACTCGCTCGGACTCCCGGCCCCATCGGAGCACCTCTCGTTCAACACGGCCGCCTCGTTCGTCGCGAACACCAACTGGCAGTCCTACTCGCCAGAGGTGACCCTCGGGTACGCCGTCCAGCTGTCGGCGCTCACGGTCCAGAATTTCGTCTCCGCGGCGGTGGGGCTCGCCGTCGCGATCGCCCTCGTGCGGGGCCTCGCAGCCCGCCGCTCGGGCACGCTCGGCAACTTCTGGGTCGACCTCACGAGAGGCACCCTCCGCCTGCTGCTGCCCCTCTCCACGATCGCGGCCATCGCGCTCCTCGCGGGCGGCGTCATCCAGAACTTCAACGGCTTCACCGAGGTGAGCACCCTCGCCGGGGCGACGCAGTCGATACCGGGCGGGCCCGTCGCCTCGCAGGAGGCGATCAAACTCGTCGGCACCAACGGCGGCGGCTTCTTCAACACGAACTCCGCGCACCCCTTCGAGAACCCCAGCGCCGTCACGAACCTGCTCGAGGTCATCCTCATGCTGGCGATCCCGTTCTCTCTGCCCCGCGCCTTCGGGGTCATGGTGGGAGACCGCCGCCAGGGCTACGCGGTGCTCTCCGTCATGGCGACGCTCTTCACGGTGTCGTTCGCCATCCTCACCGCCGTCGAGTCCGCCGGCATGGGCTCGGCACCGGATGCGGCGGGCGGCGCCATGGAAGGCAAGGAGCAGCGCTTCGGCATCGTCGGGTCCACGCTCTTCGCGACGACGAGCACCGGCACGTCCACCGGCGCCGTCAACTCCATGCACGACTCGTACACCGCGCTCAGCGGGCTCCTGCCGATGCTCAACATGATGCTCGGCGAGATCACCCCGGGCGGGGTCGGCTCCGGCCTGTACGCCATGCTGGTGCTCGCGATCATCACCGTCTTCATCGCGGGCCTCCTCATCGGGCGCACCCCCGAGTACCTGGGAAAGAAGATCGGGCCGCGGGAGATCAAGCTCGCCAGCCTCTTCATCCTCGTCACCCCGGCGCTCGTGCTCACGGGAGTCGCCCTCAGCTTCGCGATCCCCGGCGTCCGCGACGAGCTGGAGGCGACCTCCATCTGGAACCCGGGCGTGCACGGCCTCTCCGAAGTGCTCTACGCCTTCACCTCCGCCGCGAACAACAACGGCTCGGCGTTCGCCGGACTCACCGCGAACACGCCGTGGCTGAACACCTCGCTCGGGTTCGCCATGCTGCTCGGCAGATTCGTCCCCATCGTGCTCGTGCTGGCTCTCGCCGGATCGCTCGCAGCCCAGGACAAGGTGCCGTCGACGGTCGGCACGCTCCCCACCCACCGGCCGCAGTTCGTGGCGCTCCTCGCCGGCGTCAGCGTGCTCATCACCGCGCTCACCTACTTCCCCGTGCTCGCACTGGGCCCCCTCGCAGAAGGACTCTCCTGACCATGCAGAGCATCCCATTCCCAGCCTCGATGACCGGCGCGATCCGCAAGCTCGACCCGCGTCAGCAGTGGCGGAACCCCGTCATGTTCATCGTGTGGGTCGGCGCGGCGTTCACGACCGCGCTTGCCATCGCCGAGCCGTTCCTCGGCGGGCCCGCCGATTCCGGCGGCACGGTCATCCCCGCCTCCTTCACGTGGGCCATCGCGGTCTGGCTCTGGCTGACGGTGCTGTTCGCGAACCTCGCAGAGGCAGTCGCCGAGGGCCGCGGGAAGGCGCAGGCGGAGACGCTCCGCCAGACGCGCACGAGCACGGTCGCGCACCGCGTCGACGCCTACGACGCCGGGACCGACCCCGCGGCCGAGCGCGTCGGCACCACCGACGTCTCCTCGGCCGACCTGACCCTCGGCGACGTCGTCACGGTGGCGGCTGGCGAGCTCATCCCCGGCGACGGTGACATCGTCTCGGGTATCGCCTCCGTCGACGAGTCGGCCATCACCGGCGAATCAGCCCCCGTCATCCGCGAGTCCGGCGGCGACCGCAGCGCCGTCACGGGCGGCACGCGCGTGCTCTCCGATCGCATCGTCGTGCGCATCACCTCGAAGCCCGGGGAGACGTTCGTCGACCGGATGATCGCGCTCGTCGAGGGGGCGTCGAGGCAGAAGACGCCGAATGAGATCGCGCTCTCGATCCTCCTCGCGTCGCTCTCGATCGTGTTCGTCGTGGTCGCGCTCACCCTCAACCCGATCGCGTCGTACGCGGCGAAGCCGGTCAGCATCACCGTGCTCATCGCGCTGCTCGTGTGCCTCATCCCGACCACCATCGGGGCGCTGCTGTCGGCCATCGGCATCGCGGGCATGGACCGCCTCGTGCAGCACAACGTGCTCGCCATGTCCGGTCGCGCGGTCGAGGCCGCCGGTGACGTGACGACGCTGCTGCTCGACAAGACCGGCACCATCACGTACGGCAACCGTCGGGCGTCCGAGTTCGTGCGGATGGCCGGGGTGCGCGACCAGGACCTGGTCCGTGCTGCCGCACTGTCGTCGCTTGCCGACCCGACTCCAGAGGGGGTCTCGATCGTCGAGCTCGCGCGTCTCGAGGGCGTCGACGCCGAAGCGCAGGCAGCCGACTCGACGCGCGGCGAGATCGTGCCGTTCACGGCGCAGACCCGCATGTCCGGGCTCGACCTGCCGGACGGTGCACGCATCCGCAAGGGGGCAGGCTCGGCGGTCACCGCCTGGCTCGGCGAGCAGGGGGCACCCGTGAGTCCCGCCCAGCTCGCCGAGCTGGAGGAGGCGACGAGCCGCGTCTCGCAGAGCGGCGGCACCCCGCTCGTCGTGGCGGTGATGGACGCGCCCGACCGCGAGCAGGGACGGCAGGCGGGCCGCGTGCTCGGGGTCGTGCACCTCAAGGACGTCGTCAAGGAGGGCCTCAGCGACCGGTTCGCCGAGCTGCGCGCCATGGGCATCCGCACCGTCATGGTGACGGGCGACAACCCGCTCACGGCCGCCGCGATCGCGAGGGAGGCCGGGGTCGACGACTTCCTCGCCGAGGCGACGCCGGAACAGAAGCTCGCCTACATCCGCCGCGAGCAGGAGGGCGGCAACCTCGTCGCGATGACGGGGGATGGCACCAACGACGCTCCGGCGCTCGCGCAGGCCGACGTGGGTGTCGCCATGAACACGGGCACGTCGGCGGCGAAGGAGGCGGGCAACATGGTCGACCTCGACTCCGACCCGACGAAGCTCATCGACGTGGTGCGCATCGGCAAGCAGCTCCTCATCACGAGGGGTGCGCTGACCACGTTCTCCATCTCGAACGACATCGCCAAGTACTTCGCGATCATCCCGGCCATGTTCATGGGCGTCTTCCCGGGGCTCGGCGTCCTCAACATCATGGGGTTGCACTCCCCGGCGTCTGCGGTGCTGTCGGCGATCGTCTTCAACGCCGTCGTCATCGTGCTGCTCGTCCCGCTCGCACTCCGGGGCGTGAAGTACCGGCCCGCGAACGCCTCGAGCACGCTCGGCCGCAACCTCCTGGTCTATGGACTGGGCGGCATCGTCGCCCCCTTCGTGGGGATCTGGCTCATCGACCTCGTCGTCCGCCTCATCCCAGGCTTCTGAACCCCGACCCGACACCTGCCCCAGAAAGGGACACCCACCATGAACTCCGCAACCCGCGCCGCGGCGCGCACCGCCTGGGTCGCCGTCCGCGCGATGCTCCTCTTCACCATCGTCCTCGGCGTCGGGTACACGCTGGTCATCACCGGCCTCGGCCAGGCGGCATTCGGCGCGCAGGCCAACGGCTCCGCGGTGCGGGATGGCACGGGCGCGGTCGCCGGCTCGAGCCTCATCGGGCAGTCGTTCGTCGACGCCGACGGCAACCCGCTGCCCGAGTACTTCCAGTCACGCCCATCGGCGGCGGGGGACGGCTACGACTCCGGCGCCTCCTCCGGCTCGAACCTCGGGCCGGAGAACCCGGATCTCGTGACCGCCATCGAGGACCGCCGAGCGCAGGTCGCCGAGTTCAACGGGGTTGCGCCTGACGCGGTGCCGGTGGATGCGGTGACGGCGTCGGCGTCGGGACTCGACCCGCACATCAGCCCCGCGTACGCGGACCTGCAGGTGCAGCGAGTCGCGGCGACGCGCGCGCTCGACGCCGCCCAGGTCCGTACGCTGGTCGCAGCGCACACCGTCGCCCCTCCGCTCGGGTTCCTCGGGGAGCCCACCGTCAACGTGCTGGAGCTCAACCTGGCGCTCGAGGACGTGCAGGCGAACCCCTCGGCGTCCCTCTCAACGTCCACCCCTCCCTCCACCCAGGAAAGCAAGGAGCTCTGACCCATGGCGAAGCGGGGACGGCTGCGGGTGCTGCTCGGCGCCGCCCCGGGCGTCGGGAAGACGTTCGCGATGCTCCACGAGGGCACGAGGATGCGCGAGGCGGGCACGGACGTGGTCGTCGCGGTCGTCGAGACCCACGGCCGGGCTGCGACGGCCGAGGCGGCCGCCGGGCTCGAGGTGGTGGGACGCGCGACGTACCTCCACCGCGGCGTCGAGCTCACGGACATGGACCTCGATGCGGTGATCGGGCGGCGTGCTGAGGTCGCGCTGGTCGACGAGCTCGCGCACACGAACGCCCCCGGTGCCCGCAACCGGAAGCGCTGGGAGGACGTCGAGGAGCTGCTCGCCGCCGGCACCGACGTGATCTCGACCGTGAACATCCAGCACATCGAATCGCTGAACGACGTGGTCGAGCAGATCACGGGGGTTCCGCAGCGCGAGACGATCCCTGACGACGTGCTGCGGCGAGCCGACCAGGTCGAGGTCGTCGACCTGTCCCCGCAGGCGCTCCGGGACCGCCTCGCCGGCGGGCTCGTGTACCCGGCTGAACGCATCGACGCGGCGCTCTCCAACTACTTCCGCCTCGGCAACCTCACGGCACTGCGAGAGCTGGCGCTGCTGTGGCTCGCCGACGACGTCGATCAGTCGCTCAAGCGCTACCGGGATGAGCACGGCATCGACGAGACGTGGGAGGCGCGCGAGCGGGTCGTCGTCGCGCTGACCGGGGGAGCGGAGGGAGAGACGCTGCTGCGGCGCGGCGCCCGTATCGCCGCGAGGTCCGGCAGCGGCGAGCTGCTGGCGCTCCACGTGACGAGCCAGGACGGCTTGCGGGTCGGGGATCCTGCGCATCTCGCGCGGCAGCGGGCGCTCGCCGAGCAGCTGGGCGGCACCTACCACCAGGTGGTCGGCGAGGACGTCCCGGCGGCGCTCATCGAGTTCGCGAGGTCCGTGAACGCGACGCAGCTCGTCATCGGGGTGAGTCGTCGCAATCGGCTCGCCGCGCTGCTCACCGGCGCGAGCGTGGGCAGCGCCGTCACTCGGGACGCCGGCACCATCGACGTGCACATCGTCAACCATGCGGATGCTGGCGGCCGGCTCAGGCTGCCGAGGCTCGGCGGGGCGCTGACCCCGCGTCGCCGGATCGCCGGCTTCGTGCTGGCCCTCGGCGCGGGTCCGCTGCTCACCTGGCTGCTCGCGTCCCTCGGCAGCGTCGACTCGTTCACGACGCACGCCCTCAGCTACCAGGTGCTGGTCGTGGCCGTCGCCCTGGTCGGCGGCCTCTGGCCGGCGCTCTTCGCTGCCGTGCTGTCTGGCGTCACCCTCGACTTCTTCTTCGTCGCCCCGTTCGGCACCGTCCTCATCACCGACCCGAGCCATGTCACCGCGATCGTGCTCTATCTCGTCATCGCAGCCCTCGTGAGCTTCGTCGTCGACCGGGCGGCGAGAAGGGCGCGCGAAGCCCGTCGGGCGGCCGCGGAGTCACAGCTGCTGCAGACCGTCGCCGGCAGCGTGCTCCGTGGGCAGAACGCGATGCAGGCCCTCGTCGAGCGGACGCGCGAGGCGTTCGGCCTCGCGGGCGTGCGGCTCGTGGATGCGCGGGGCGAGGATGCGCGGGGCGTGGATGCGCGGGGCGACGAGACCGAACCGCGCGTGCTCGCGAGCTGCGGTGAGCCGCTGCGTGGGGACCGGCACACCTCGATTCCGGTCACCTCGGCGCCATCCGGTGGGTCGGGAGTCGCCCTTGAGCTGCACGGCCGCGAGCTCGACGCCTCGGAGCGCCGGCTGCTGACCGTCATCGTCGCGCAGCTCGGCGCGGCCGTCGAGCACCGAGAGCTGCGGGAGGCGGCCGACGAGGTCGCCCCGCTCGCCGCCTCTGACAAGGTCAGGCGGGCGCTGCTGTCCGCGCTCAGTCACGACCTCCGGCGTCCCCTGGCATCCGCGACAGCTGCGGTCACCGGCCTTCGCGTCGCGGGCGACGAACTCGACGACCACGACCGTGACGAGCTCCTGGAGACTGCGGACGAGAGCCTCGGCACGCTCGCCGCGCTCGTGACCGATCTCCTCGACGTGAGCCGCCTCCAGTCGGGGGCGCTCGCCGTCTCCGTCATGAGCATCGACCCGGCCGATGCGATCCTCCCGTCGCTGGACGAGCTGGGGCTCGGACCGGCCGACGTTGAGCTCGCGCTCGACCCCGTCGTCGCCTCCGTCGCCGCCGACCCGGCCCTGCTGCAGCGGGTGCTGGTCAATCTCCTCGCCAACGCGGTCCGCCACTCGCCGCCGGGTCGGCCGGTCCGGCTCGCGACCAGCCAGTTCGGGGGCGACGTGCAGATCCGGGTCGTCGATCACGGGCCAGGGATCCCCGCCGAGCGCCGCGGTGAGGTCTTCGAGCCGTTCCAGCGCCTCGGCGACACCGACAACACGACCGGCCTCGGGCTGGGTCTCGCCATCTCGAAGGGGTTCGTGGAGGGGATGCGCGGCACACTGGTTCCCGAAGACACGCCCGGGGGCGGGGTCACGATGGTCGTGACGCTGCCGATCGAGGCGGCGGCGCTCGCCGGGCCGCAGCCGAAGGATGGAGGGAGCGCATGAGGATCCTCGTCGCAGACGACGACCCGCAGCTGCTTCGCGCCCTGCGCATCACCCTCACCGCCAAGGGATACAAGGTGCTGATCGCCCGCAACGGGGCGGAAGCCATCTCGGTCGCGATCGACCATCGCCCGGACCTGTACCTCCTCGACCTCGGCATGCCGGAGCTCGACGGGCTCGAGGTCATCGAGGCCATCCGGGGTTGGTCGGAGGCGCCGATCCTCGTCGTCTCGGGGCGCAGCGGGGCCGGTGACAAGGTGGATGCGCTCGACGCCGGAGCCGACGACTACGTCACGAAGCCGTTCTCCATCGACGAGCTTCTCGCGCGCATCCGAGCATTGTCGCGCCGAGTCCCGCAGGCTGGCGGTGAGCCGGTCGTCGTGTTCGGCGACGTGTCGGTCGACCTGGCGGCGAAGAGCGTCGTTCGCACCGTCGGCGGGGATTCGACGCACGTGCGCCTCACGCCGACGGAATGGCAGGTGCTCGAGCTGCTCGTGCGCAACGCCGGGCGGCTCGTGACCCGGCAGATGCTGCTCACCAGCATCTGGGGGTCGGAGCATGTCAACGACACCGGCTATCTGAGGCTGTACCTGTCGCAGCTGCGCAGGAAGCTCGAGCCGGTGCCGTCGTCGCCGCGGCACCTGCTGACCGAGGCCGGCATGGGATACCGGCTCGTGCTCCAGCCGGACGACGCCGCCTAGTTCGTCGCCGAGTCGTCCGTAGGGGCTGCCCTGCTCGCCTCCTCGGCGCTTGGGAAGTTGATGTCATCCACGTCGACATCGATGTCACCCACGTCGTCGGGGCCGCCCGTGCCGGGGCGCACGTTCACCTGGTCGGCGTCGATGTCGTGGTCGACGCCACCGTCGACCTCATCCACGCGCTCCGTGCTCGTCTCCTGCTTCTCCTGCGTCTCCGTCTCGCTGCCGGGGGAGTAGCTGGTGTCCTTCTCGAGCTGGTCGCTCTCGGGGAGGCTGTCTTCGCTGTCGTGCATCTGATGGCTCATCGTGCGAGCTTGCGGTCTCGTCCTGGGTGCGCGCGCAATTGTGCGTGTGCGGAGGCCGTGAGTCGCGACGCGGCCCGGGGTAGGGTCGCGCCATGCGCCGCTCCCTCCCTCGGTTCCTCGCCTTCTTCGCCGTCGTCGTCCTGTCGGGCGCCGCGCTCATCCTCGTCCTGCCGCACGCGCTCGGCCCGGACTCCACGGTGGCGACGTGGGTGCCGCCGATGCTCGGCGCGATTTTCGCGGCGAGCGCGTTCGTGGCTTGGAAGGTCCGTCCCGTCTGGAAGCGCGACTGACGCCCGTCCGCTCGGCGACCGATGCCGGTCCCGCGCACTCCGCCCAGACGGAAGGGCCGGGACGTCGTGCGGCGTGCCCGGCCCTCGCGCAGCTGCGTGGCTCGGGGGTCAGTCCTCTTCAGGCTCGAACGTGGAGGCGTCCGGGTCGTATCCGACCGCGACCCCGTCGTCGGAGTCGGGGATCGTGCCGTCCTCGCCGAGGCCGTTCGGCTTCTCGTCGCCGTCGCTGTCGTGGGAGATCTTCTGGTCGCTCATCGTTGGCCTTCCGTTCGGGGTCTGCAGTGACTTGGAGCGACGATAGCGGTCGACGCTGAAGGGTTTTCCGGATCCGCTTGGGCGAGGCGACCCAGACGTTCCTCACAGTCCGAGCAGCAGCGACGCCGCGATGCCGACCATGACGACGGCGATGATGGCGTCGAGGACGCGCCACGCGACGGGCTTCGCGAACACCGGCTGCAGGAGGCGCGCCCCGTAGCCGAGGGCGGCGAACCAGACGACGCTTCCGACAGCCGCGCCCGCACCGAACAGCCAACGCGCCTCGCCGTGCGTGTTCGCGACCGACCCGAGCAGCACGACCGTGTCGAGGTACACGTGCGGGTTCAGCCACGTGAGCGCGAGGCACGTGAGCACGGTCGGGAGCGCGGCAGAGGATGCCGCGGGGCTGTCCGCATCCATCGCCTTCGGTGTCATCGCCCGGCGGGCCGCGAGCACCGCGTAGCCGAGCAGGAATGCTGCCCCAGCGATGCGCACGACGGTGGTCAGCCAGGGGAGCGCGGTGAAGACGATGCCGGCTCCGCCCACGCCGAGCAGGATCAGGAGCGCGTCGGAGAGCGCGCAGACGGCGACGACGGCGAGCACGTGCTTTCGCAAGAGCCCCTGCCGAAGCACGAACGCGTTCTGCGCGCCGATCGCGACGATGAGCGACAGGCCGAAGCCGAAGCCGGCGAGAGGGGTGAGCAGGTCCAAGGTCATGCCGCGACGATATGGCGCACCGCATTGCCGGGTCCAGCTCACGTTCCTTGCCAATCATTAGCATGGCTTCATGTCAGCCACGACGTCCGGGTTCGACCCCCAGCGTCTCGCCGCGCTCCGCTCCGCCGTCGAGACGGGCACCTTCGAGGCCGCGGCCCGCGAACTGCGCGTGACCCCGTCCGCGATCAGCCAGCGCATCAAGGCGCTCGAGAACGAGACGGGCCGGGTGCTGCTGCAGCGCAGCAAACCCGTCGCGCCGACCGAGTCCGGTGAAGTGCTGCTGCGCCTCGCCCGCCAGCTGGACGCGCTCGGACGGGAAGCATCCAGCATCCTCGGTCGTGTCGGTGCAGGTTCCGGAAGCGGCGCGGTCGCTGACCACGCAAGACCCGCCCTCGAGCGCCTCCCCATCGCCGTCAACGCCGACTCCCTCGCCACGTGGCTGCTTCCCGCGATCGCACCGCTCGCCGACGAGATCGCGTTCGAGCTGCACCGAGCCGACGAGACGCAGACCACGGAACTGCTGCGGAGAGGAACGGTGACGGCCGCCATCACCGCCGACCCGGCCCCAGTCCAAGGCTGCACCTCGGTGCTGCTCGGGGCCATACGCTACGTGCCCATGGCATCTCCCGGCTTCGCCGCGCGCTGGTTCGAGGTTCCAGGGGAGACGCTGACGGATGCCCTCCAACACGCACCGGTCGTGGTCTTCGACCGAGCCGACACGCTGCAGGACCGCTACCTGCAGGCCGTGGGGGTCGACCCAGGAAGCCCACCCTGCCATTACGTGCCATCGTCCGCCGACTTCGTCGCGGCGATCCGCCTCGGCTTCGGGTGGGGGCTCGTCCCGGAGCCGCAGCTCGACGACGAACCTTCGCTGGTGCGGATCGACCCGCGGGGCTGGGTCGACGTGCCCCTGTTCTGGCAGCAGTGGCAGCTGCACACGCAGGCGCTCGCGCGGACGGCCGCGACCGTGTCCGACGCCGCACGCCTGGCCCTACGGGCATCCGTCTGACGCCTCACGGGCTGCCCACGTCAGCGATCAGCTGCGACCGCCGCGAGCACCACCGGGTCCTCGCATCCTCGGGCGAATCCGCGGATGCGGCGATCGATGTCGCGTTGCAGGATCGCCCCGCCGATGCGCTCGGCGAGCGGGGCAAGCCATTTCGGCCTGCAGGTGAAGTTGTACCGCCAGACGGCGAGCGTCGCGGGTCTGCCGTCGCCGGACTCGTCCTCTGCGGGGCTGAAGCGCCAGCCGCCGCCGAGACGTTCGAAGAACCAGGACCCTTCTGTCATCTTCATGCCGACGTTCGACGGCGGCTTGTATGAGACGTACTCGCTGACCATGCGGAACCCGAGACGGTGCACCGTGAAGGTGCGCACCCCTTTCGCCGGCCGTTCGGCTCCGTCGAGGAAGCGCTGGCGGCGGATGAACGGGTCCCATCGAAGCCGCACGTCGCCGGTGGTCTGGGACACGGCGAACGCTGTCGCAGGGTCGACGGGGACAACGCAGCGGGACTCGACGACGGGCATGCCCCATCGTCACACGGGGCCCTCCCGGAACGTGCGGAGGCGCTCGCGGATGCGCCGCCTTGTCAGGTTCGCGGAGGATGACGTGCTTGCCTGGTGGCTGACGGAAGCCAACGGCGGGAGCAGCCATGAAGGACAACCAGCACAGCGATGAGCGACTCGGGGACTCGATCCCGGGCGATCCGATCGGTGACCCCGCGGACCTGACTGCGAGCGAGGAGAAGTCGGGGGCGGAACCGGCTGGGGAGAGAGGCGACGTGCTCGGGGCTGCTGGCAAGCTCGCGAACGTCTTCGCGTTCGGGAAGCTCTCCGACGTCTCGTCCGCGACCGCGACCGCCGACGGGACGTTGCCGTCTGACCCCGACGATGACGGCACCGGTGGCACTGGCGGCGCACGCCGAGCCGGGGCTTGACGGGTCGGACCGTCCAGACCCGGCCCTCTCCGATCAGTCGACGATGAACAACCGGGCGCCGGCCTCTGTGCGCGAGCGGTGGGCCTCCATGTCGGTTCCGACCTGGTAGCTCTGTCCGGCGCTCAGCGTGACCAGGCGGCCGTCGTCGAGCTCGGTCTCGAGCGTGCCGTCGAGCACGAACAGCACGTGCCCGCGTGAGCACCAGTGGTCGGCGAGGTAGCCGGGCGTGTAGTCGACCATCCGGATGCGAGTCTCACCGATCTGCTGAGTCCGCCACCGCGCCTCGCCCGTGGTGCCGGTGTGGATGGTCGGCTCCAGCGAGGCCCAATCGGTGGTGGTGAAGGCATGCCCGAGGAGATCCATGGCTCGACGCTACCGCCCCGCGCGGCCGCCTCGCACCAGTGGTCGCGCTACCTGGTCGCGCTACTCGTCGGCGTTCTCGAGCGGTTGGGATGCGCGCATCGCCTCGGCGGTGATCTCGAGCGACCGGACGCGGTCGGCGCTCTGCAGCGCGCCGTGCCCGATGATCAGCTCGTCGGCGCCGGTCGTCTCAGCGAACTCGGTGAGGTAGTCACGCACCTCCGGTCCGGTGCCGACGGCCGTGTAGCGCATCATGTTCGCGATCTGCTGCCCCTGGGGGCTCGCCAGGATCTGGTCCATCTGCTCGTCCGTGAAGTCGGAGTTGGGGCCTCGGAGCAGAACGCTGCGGAGGCGGGACCTGCGGGATCGCGTGAACTGCTCCTGCGCTTCAGCCGCGTCGGGTGCCGCGACGACGTTGACGCCCACGATCAGGTGGGGCGCCTCGAGCTGCTCGGACGGCTGGAACCGCTCTCGGTACAGGGAGACGGCCTGGAAGAGCTGGTCTGGCGCGAAGTGCGACGCGAACGCGTACGGGAGCCCGAGCTGCGCCGCGAGCTGTGCGCCGAAGAGGCTGGAACCGAGGATGTAGAGGGGCACGTTCGTGCCTCCACCTGGCACTGCCTGCACGCCTGGGATCGTGGATTCGCCGCGCAGGAATGCCTGCAGTTCGAGGACATCCTGGGGGAACTCGTTCGCGGATGCCGGTGACCGGCGCAGGGCGCGGAACGTCGCCTGGTCGCTGCCCGGTGCGCGTCCGAGGCCGAGGTCGATGCGGTCCGGGTACAGGGTCGCGAGGGTGCCGAACTGCTCGGCGATGACCAGCGGTGAGTGATTGGGGAGCATGACGCCGCCGGCCCCGAGTCGGATCGTGGAGGTCTGCGATGCGATATGCCCGATGAGGACGCTCGTCGCGCTCGATGCGATCGTGGGCATGTTGTGATGCTCGGCGTACCAGACGCGGCGGTACCCGGATCGCTCGGCGGCCTGGGCGAGCTCGACGCTCGCCTGGAAGCTCTCCCGGACGGTCTGGCCAGGGGCGATGGGGGCGAGGTCAAGGATTGAGAGAGGAACAGTCACCTTGGATGCAACCGACGAGCCCCGTCAGGTGTTCCCACCGGCGTGCGGTCGCGTGTCGTGCGCTGCCCGTGTGGCTATTCGTCGCCGAGGTAGAAGGAGGCGGTGCGGGTCGCGGACTCGTGTGCGTCGTCGGGGTCGGCGCCGGCGCTGAGGTGGGCGATGCACCAGCGGTCGGCTGCGGACTCGACGAAGCGCTTGCCTTCTTCAGCGTCGTTGAAGGCAGACATGGCCGCCTGCACGTCGGTGCCTTCGTCGCCGAGGGCGAGCGCGAGGGCGAGGAGGGCGCCGTCCCAGCCGATGCCGGTGGCGGCTGGGCCGTACTGCGCCCAGTGCTCGTTGTCCGGCACCGTGTGGTGCAGCGTCAGGCGGGTGCCCGCTCCGGCGGGGTCGAGTGTCAAGCGGACTCGGCTGACGTCGCCGTCGTACTCCCACGTCACTCGGAGCTCCGTGTGCGGCTGGCAGTGCTCGATGGTGCCGGATGTACAGCTGGCGGTCAGCCGGTACCTCCCGCCCTGGGCGAGCTCGCCGTCGACGGGTTCGAACCAGCGCGAGAGGCCTTCTGGTGTTGTGCACGACGTCCACACGGCTTCGGGCGAGTTCGGGAAGGTGCGCTCGAGCGTGACGACGTAGCTCGTGCCGTCTCGCGCGACGCTGCGCGTGACGTTCTCCAGGCTCTCAGTCGACGCTCCGGCGGGGGACACCGGTTTCGTTTCCATGTGATCAGCGTGCCTGGCCTTGTTGTGGAATGGCGCAGACCCGGGGAATTGCGCACGGGCGAGCCTCACGCAACCTGGAACGGGCGCCGCGTCCGCAACGGCTTGGCTTCGAGGCGGATCCTGTCCGTGGTCTGCCGCACAATGAACGGATGCATATCCTGGTCACGTCGCTTGAGCGCGGCTTCGCGCTCGAAGACCGACGCGACGCTGCACCCGCCGCCGACGCCGCTTCCTCGAACGCCCCTCGCGTGCGGCTTGTCCCGGACGCCATCGGGCTCGCGCAGCTGGTGTCCGAGTGCGAGCGGTCGGCCCCAGCAGGCGACCCGATTCGCTGGGTGTGGAACGGCCAGGACATCGTGCCACGGCTGCTCGCGCACGGGGTGCGGGTCGGCCGGTGCCACGACCTTCGGCTTGCGGGCCGCATCCTCATCACGGCCGGCTACCTCGATGCGAGCTTCGATGTAGCGGACGCGCGAGGCGGGTCTCACCCCGGTGAGGGCCTCTTCGACCTCGACGCGGAGAACCCGGGCACGCCAGCCGCGACCCGTGAGCTCTTCGAGGCGCAGCTCGCGGCCCTGGAGGCCGCGAATCACGGGGGATCCCGGAAGGGAGCGCTCGCGTTCCTCGTCGGGGTCGAGAGCGCGGGAGCTCTGGTCGCGGCGGAGCTCCGGGCTGCTGGCATGCCGTTCAGCGTCGAGCGCCACGAGCGTGTCCTCGTGGAGGCGCTGGGGCCGCGAGGTGCTGGCGGCAGGCCCGCGAAGCTCGAGGCTGCTGCTTCGGCGGTGCGTTCCGCGCTGGATGAGCCGACCCTCAACGTCGACTCGCCGAAGGACCTGCTCGCGGCTCTGCGGCGGGCCGGGCTCGACGTGGCCAGCACCAGCAAGTGGGAGCTGTGGGGGAAGGACCATCCGGTCGTCGAGGCGCTCCTGCACTACAAGCGTCTGCATCGACTGTTCACGGCGAACGGATGGACCTGGCGGGACGAGTGGATCCGTGGCGGACGTTTCCGACCCGACTACGTTCCGGGCGGCGTCGTGACGGGACGCTGGGCGACGAGCGGCGGCGGGGCGATGCAGCTCCCCAAGGAGATCCGCAGCGCGGTCGTGGCCGACCCGGGTTGGAAGCTCGTCGTTGCCGATGCGGCGCAGCTCGAGCCGCGCATCCTTGCCGCCATGTCCGGTGATGAGGCCATGGCGAGAGCCGGCGCGCAGCGCGACATGTACACCGCGTTCGTCGATCGTGGCGTCGTACCGGACCGCGACAGTGCGAAGGTCGCGATGCTGGGCGCGATGTACGGCGCGACGAGCGGGCAGAGCGCGATCCTGTTGCCTGGCCTCGAGCGCGCCTACCCGCATGCGATGGCGCTCGTCGCCTCGGCAGCCCGCTCTGGGGAACGGGGGCAGCAGGTGCACACCTGGCTCGGGCGAACGTCGCCGTGGCCGCCCGCCGAGTTCTCGCCGCGCGACTTCGGACGCTTCACCCGCAACTTCATCGTGCAGGGCACGGCCGCCGAGTGGGCGCTCACGTGGATGGCGGGCATCCGGCAGCGGCTGGCTCGGCTCGGAGCTGGATCGGTTGTGGATGCGCCGCTCGAGCGCAGCCCGCACCTGGCGTACTTCCTGCACGACGAGGTGGTGGTGCACGCGCCTGCAGAGCTGGCGGACCGTGCGGCGGCTGAGGTCGTCGCGGCGGCCGCGGAAGCCGGACGACTCCTGTTCTCGGGCAGCCAGGTCACGTTCCCCGTGGTGGCGCACGTCGTCGACAGCTACGGCGAGGCGAAGTAGCTCAGCGGAGGTGCCACCCTAGCGCTTCGGCCACACCCACTGCGGCCCCTCGAACGGCAGCTGGCCGCGGATGCTCGTCGAGCCCGCCTCCTTCTCGAGCTCGATGACGTTCGCGTCGTCGCGCAGGCCCTCGACGAGCGGCTGCGAGTGCGTGACGACGATGACCTGCGTCTGCTCGGATGCGCTGCGGATGAGGCCCGCGAGCGTCGGGAGGAGGCTCGGGTGGAGGCTCGCCTCTGGCTCGTTGAGCACCAGCAGCTCCGGCATGCGGGGCGACAGCAGGGCGGTGGCGAGAAGGATCATCCGCAGCGTGCCGTCGGACAGCTCCCGGGCATCGAGCGGCCTCTCGAGGCCGGGCTGCGACATGACGAGCCGGGCCATGCCGGAGGCGTCTTCCTCGACCCCCACCCGGGACCCGGGGAAGGCGGCATCGATGGCGGCGTGGAACGCCCTCGCGTTGCCGACCCGCTGCACCGTCGCGAGTGCCGCGGGCAGTCGCGAGCCATCATCCGGCAGCACAGGGGTGAAGGTCGCAGGGCTCGGCAGTCTCGCCGGTGCCGCCGCGTCGGTGCGCAGGTAGTCGAGGAAGCGCCAGCCGCGCGCGGACTCGCGGAGCGCGTAGAGCTCGGGCGCCGTCGACGGGTCGGCGAGGGTGGCGAGCATCGACTCGGCCTCGCGCACGCTCCACTCGGCATGCACCAGCTTGAAGTTGGCGTCACGCACCTTGACCAGATTTCCGCGCCGTTCGACGAGTGTCGTCGAAGGCCGCAGAAGCTCACTCGACCAGACGAGCTCGCTCTTCACGACCGGATCGAACGGAAAGTCGGAGATGATGGGGATGCCCAGGTCGGCCGCGTAGGAGGCGGCCGAGGTGCGGAGGCCGAGCTTGAGGGTGACGGGCGTGCCACGGGAGCGCTTGCCCGCGTGCAGCGCTGCCCGCAGGCCGCCTTCCATCGCCAGCGACGACAGGGCGCCCTCTCGGATGATGTCGTGCAGCAGTCGCAGGGCCCGGTACAGGTTCGACTTGCCGGTGCCGTTCGCGCCGGTGATGACGTTGAGGCGTTCGAGCCCTACCGTGACGCTCTTGATGGACCGGTAGTTCTCGATGGCGAGGAGTTCGAGCATGCCTACACGGTAGGCGGTGCCATCGACATTCTCGCGGTGTGCTCGACCTTCGACGTGGGGATGACAGCTGGCCTCGGAACCTCTGTGCCGACGACGTAGCGCAGCGTGCCGGGGGCGTCGGCGCTCCCGATGAAGACTGACACTCGATGTTCCAGCGCGGGTGTCTCACTCGCGTCGTCGATGGGCGCTGCCGTGCGACGCACGGTCACGATGTTCCCGGACTCCGCTGCCGAGAGATGCGTGATGACCTCCTCGAGAACCGAGGATGGCAGGCCACCTGCCGAGGCGGCATCATCCAGGACCGAGACCGTCACGCCGCGAGAACGAGCCGCGTCGGCCGCGCACTCGAGAGCGCCGACGGAGAGCGCAGGAGAGCGCATCCTGTCGCGCACCCGCGCTTCCACGCGACGGGCGCGATCTCGATGCTGCGAGTCGAGGGTGGGGTATCGAACGATGTCCTCGAGTGTCTGACGGGCGACGCTGTCGATCCACTGCCGCTGCTGATCGACGCCGTCGAGTGCGATTAAGGCGTCGTCCATCTGCTGGAGGGCTGCTTGCTCGTGTTGCCTGAGCGCGGACAGCGCCTGGCTCTCGCGCCGCAGGTGCCACCAGCAGACGACAGCGACGCCGATGAGGATCGTGGCCAGCCAACGGGTGCTCTGCAGCATGTGGAATCCGCCGTACGACCACGCCCATCCGAGGCCGACGACGGCCATGCTCGCGAACCCGAGCAGCCCGGGAACCAAGCGGCCCTGCACGATCAGGTACGCGCACAGCAACGTCGCCATCTCGAGGGTGAACTGCCACCTCGGCATGGACGGCGTCGCCTGGGGAAGAACAAGGAGTGAGGTCAGCAGCGGGAGGCACGCGATGCTCCAGACGAGCACCGGCGTCAACCGCATGCCGAATGCGAGGCACATCATGGCCGCGCCGACGATGGCGTTGGCGACGAGAGTCCAGGAGGGGTGTGTCTGCATCCCAACGGTGAGGAAGCTGGTCGCGGCACTGATCGACCAGTACGCGACCAGGGCGCCGCCACCCCCACTGGCACGAGACGCGAGCGATTCGACTGCGGTCCCCTCCCTCCGGTCGGCGGCCGGATCCCACCGGAGTGTCACCGTCGTCCCAGCTCCGGGAGCGGAGTCGACCAGGGCTGTGGCACCTGGATGCTGCTCGATCCGGTGCAGGATGCTGCCTCGCAGGCCGAGTCGGTGCCCGGGTACGTCCGCCAGGACGAATCCGGCTCCATCGTCGCGGTAGCGAAGCTCGAGGGACCTGTCCGTGGCGGTGAACGTCGCGAAGCGCGACGCTCGTCCAGCGGCGCCCGAACCGGCATGGGCGACCGAGTTCTCCGCGGCCTGTCTGAACGCATGCTCGAAGTCGTGGGCGATTCGTGTCGGCACGACGGGCATCGCCGTGCGCGGCAGCGAAGCCATCCAACGTGCATGTGACCGCTCGGCGATCGCCGCGATGGTCTCGGAGAACTCGCGCAGACTGATCGGCGGGCCGTCGTCGTCCGTCAGTGCCGGCGCGCTCAGGCCGCTGAGTGCGGTCCGACAGAGCTCGCGGAGCTTGTCGCTCACCTGCCCATTGGAGTGGGCGGCGGCTACGAGAGCGCCGAGCACGTTGTCGTGCACGAAGGCCGCGAAGTCCTGCTTCGTCTGCAGCTGGGACCGCATCCGCGCAGATGCGTGGCTCGCGCTCGCGCTCGCCCGCGCTCCGGAGAGCGCTGCCGCACGGAACGCATCGAGCTTCCGTTTCCCCTGCTCCACCAGGAGCGGGACGGGAGCCAGGAACAGTGGGGCGATGAGGACCGCCGGGCTCGAGGCGGCGAGGTCCTCGCCGAGGAGGGCCAGCGAAGCCGGGTAGCTGAGGATGCCAACCGAGGCGAAGGCGACGCCCGGCCATCTGCCGTGTCTGACGGTCACGATGACGCAACCGCTCAGCCACACGGCCCAGCTCCACGGCAGCACCAGCGCGAATTCGTGGGGAGCCAGCGCCAGCCAGAGGCCATGCTGGAGGAGGCACAGCAGGAGGAGCAGCGAGTCCCGGAGCGCCGGTGCTCGCGTGCTCGACGGCAGAGCGAAGGAAGCCGCAGCGCTGACGGTGACCGTCGCCAGCAGCAGATTCAGCCAGAGCGGTGTCTGGGTGAGTGTGCCTGGCACGCTCAATGCCAGCAGGGCCGCCAGCGCGAGGGAGGCGATGTTCGCCAACCTCGTGAGGAACGCGGAGGATCTGGAGCTCATGTCGGACACGGGTCAGTCGCTCCGGGCTGTCGGAGGGGTGACATAGCCGTCCTCGACGGCGCGGTGGAAGAGCTCGAGCTTCGTTGAGGCTCCTCGTCCCGCGGTTCGGTATTTTCGGCGAATGCCCTTCACGTGGTCCGCCACCGTCTGGGGGGAGATGAAGAGCGTCGCGGCGACATCGGATGCTGGAAGGCCGGCGGCATAGAGCTCCAGCACCTGGATCTCGCGACGGGAGAGTCTCGCACTCGGCAGGTCAGGGTCGCTCGAGATAGCGGATGCCCAATCGGGTGTGCCGAGCGTCTCACCGGCGTGCACCATGAGGATCGCCTGCTCCAGTGCGGCGAGCGACTCGGACTTCCGGACCATCCCGGCGACATTGGCTCGAGCCGCAGCACGGAGGTGGTCGGGGTTCTCGCCTGAGGTGTACGCGATCGTCGTCGCCCCTGTGCGGGCGATGGCGGCGACGTTGTCTTGAACGCTGCTGCCGTCGCCCAGTCTCAAGTCGAGCAGGACGACGTCGAGGAGCTCACCGTGGAGTCCACTTGCCACTGGGCTCGCGGCCTGGATCCTGATACGCGAATGAACCGCGAAGTGCACGCTGAGTCCGTGCCGAACGACTTCGTGGTCGTCGACGATACCCAGTCGAATGCGGAGAGGGAGTGCTGGGGACACGGTCAGAGTGTACGCCCGTTCTGATTCGCTTTCGTTCGCGAATCCCCCGCATGGGGGATGGTGGGCGCGGCTGGCGAATGGTTGGGTGGGGGAGTGCACCACCGAGCGGCATCGCGGCAGAGTGGCTAGCGTCCGGGGGGACGCAGAAGTGCATATAAGGGGAAGCGCGGCACCACTTCGGGGGAAGTGGTGCCGCGCTTGTCTGTCGACTGGCGTCGCTGGATTCGGCCGGGCTACTTGACCTGGCGGATGAGCTTCTTGTTCACGAACTCCTCGATGCCGAGCGAGCCGAGCTCACGGCCGAAGCCCGAGCGCTTCACCCCGCCGAAGGGCAGCTCCGGGCTGTCGAGGCCGACGCCGTTGATGTAGACCATGCCGGCTTCGATGGCGTCGGCGACGCGCTGCGCCTGCTCCTGGTCGGTCGTGAAGAGGTACGAGCCGAGACCGAACGGGGTCGCGTTGGCGAGCTCGATCGCCTCCTCCTCGCTGCTGACCTTGTAGAGCGCCGCGACGGGGCCGAAGAACTCCTCGGTGTAGGCGTCGTTGTCGGGCGTGACACCGGCGAGCACCGTCGACTCGAAGAAGTTGCCGTCGTGGCCGCCGCCGCCGAGCAGCTGCGCCCCCTGCGCGACCGCGCGCTCGACCTGCTCTGCGAGGTTCTTCGTGGCTGGCGCCGAGGAGAGCGGGCCGAGCTCGGCGTCGTCCTTGGTCGGGTCGACGGGGGCCACCGACGTCATCGCGGCCGTGAACTTCTCGGCGAACTCGTCGTAGAGCGAGTCGATGACGATCATGCGCTTGGCTCCGTTGCAGGCCTGTCCGGAGTTGTCGAGGCGCGCTGCGACCGCGGCCTCGACCGCCTCGTCGACGCTGTCGGTGCTGAGCAGGATGAACGGGTCGGACCCTCCCAGCTCGAGCACGACCTTCTTGAGGTTCCGGCCGGCGATCTCGGCGACGGCGGCACCGGCGCGCTCGGAGCCGGTCAGCGAGACGCCGTGGATGCGGTCGTCGGCGATGATGTCGGCGATCTGCTCGTTGGTGGCGAAGATGTTGACGTATGCGCCCTGCGGGAAGCCCGCATCCGCGAAGATCTGCTCGAGCGCGGTCGCCGACTCGGGGCACTGGCCGGCGTGCTTCAGCAGGATCGGGTTGCCGAGCACGAGGTTCGGGCCGGCGAAGCGGGCGACCTGGTAGTACGGGAAGTTCCACGGCATGATGCCGAGGAGGGGGCCGATCGCCGAGCGGCGGATGAGGGCGGTGCCTTCGCCGCCGAGCAGCTCGATCGGAGCGTCCTTCAGGAAGTTCTCCGCGTTGTCTGCGTAGTACTGCAGGATGTCGGCGCTGAAGTCGACCTCGCCGTACGACTGCTCCATGGGCTTGCCCATCTCGCGGGTGATGATCTGTGCCAGCTCCTCGCGGCGCTCGCGGTGCAGCTCGGCGGCGCGGCGCATGAGGGCGGCCCGCTCGGCGACGGTGCTGGGCTTCGACCACGTGCGGTACGCGTCATCGAGGCTCTGCAGCGCCGTCTCGATGCCGTCCTCGGTGACGAGCGGGAATTCCTCTCCCTGCTCGCCGGTCGCTGGGTTCACAACTACGTAGGTGCTCAAACTCACTCCAGACATTGGATGCGTGCGCGCAGCATCGCGCGATTGGGTGAAGCCTAGGAGATGCGGCCTTGGAAACCCAGGGTTCCCGCCGAATTAACTGAATCTCGTTCATTTACGAGGCATGGGATGATCAGCGCCGAGAAGCGGTGCCGAGAGCGCCTTTCCAGCGGCGTCGTCCTAGGCTCTCGATCGGCGGGACACGCCCGCCGGCGAGGGGATGGCATGAGCGAGACGCAGGTCGCCGACGAGCAGTTCTACCGTTCCTTCAAGCGGTTCCTCGAGCATGTCAACGAGACGCCGCCAGACGCGAGGGCGCAGCGCACGCCGTTCGGCGAGGAGCTGAGCGACTTCCTCGGCGCGGACGCCGAAGCGCTCCCCGTGGTTGTCGAGGAGTTCGCGAGCTACCGCATCGTCGACGCCGACATCGCCCTCGAGGAGCTCGCCGGCCGCGCGGAATCGCGCCTCGTCGGAGTCGCGGGCGGCTCAGCCCACGCGCACGCCGGACTCGCCGAGCTCATCTCGAGTCCCCACATGCCATTCAAGACCGGGCCGGCCGAGTTCGCCGAGAAGGCGACCGGGCCGAACACCACAAGGCAGGTCGTGAGCTTCGGCGCGCGGCTCCTCTCCTACCGAGGGGAGCGAGTCGTGATCATGCAGCGCGCAGCCCGACCCGACATGGGGCGTCCCCAGAGCCAGCTCGAGGTGCTCACGTCCGCGCCGCCGTCGCTCGTCTCCGAGCTTCTCGGCGAGGTGCGCTCGCTCATGGTGGAGCGCAGCGTTCTCCGCGGGAAGGTGCTGGCGTTCGAGAGCAGCGACTACCGGATGGATGCGGGCGCGTCGTTCCTGGAGCGGCCGAACGTCGCAGAGGGCGACGTCATCCTGCCGTTCGGCGTGCTCGAGTCCGTCGTCGCGCACGTCATCGAGATCGGACGCCAGCGCGAGGTCCTGCTCGCCGCTGGCCAGCACCTGAAGCGCGGCATCCTGCTGTACGGCCCGCCCGGAACCGGCAAGACGCTCACCGTGAGGCACCTCCTCAGCCGGACGGAGGGCGTCACCGCCGTGCTGCTGACGGGGTCGAGCATCCAGCACATCGGCGCGGCTGCGGAGCTGGCCCGCACCCTGCAGCCGTCGATCGTCGTGCTCGAGGACATCGACCTGGTCGCCATGGAACGCCACGCCTCGCCGCAGCCGCTGCTGTTCGAAGTGCTCGACGCGCTCGACGGCCTAGATGGCGACGCCGACGTCGCGTTCATCATGACGACGAACCGCGTGCAGGTGCTCGAGCGTGCCCTCGTCTCCCGGCCCGGTCGCGTCGACCTCGCCGTCGAGATCGCGCTGCCCGGTGAGCCGGAGCGCTTCCGCCTGCTCGAGAAGTACGCGTCCGGGCTGCCGTTCAGCGAGACGGCGCTGGCTGAGGCGGCGCGGCGGGCCGAGCAGACCACCGGCTCGTTCTCCAGGGAGCTCGTCCGGCGAGCAGTGCTCACCGCGGCGAGGAACGGTCTCCAGGTCGACGACGACATCCTGCTTCACGAACTCGATGAGCTCATGTCGGCGCAGTCCGCCCTCACGCGTCGGCTCCTCGGCGACGGCAGCGAGCCTGACGAGAGCGGCGACCGCAGTGACGACGAAGGTGGGATGCCGGGCGCGGCCGTGCAGGCGCGGGCGGCCCTGTTCGAGGGCACGGGGCCGGCCCGATACTCGACGTCGTACGTTCCGCTCGGCGTCCATTCCGACTTCGGCTGGACCGCCGGCGTTCCCGCTTCGGGCGACGTCGACCCGCCAGGAGCGACGAGCATGCCATCGGAGTCGGAGCAGCCCGACCAGCAACGGCCGGACGGCGCATGAACGCGGTGGCGGCCAGCGGGAGATCTGTCGGGGTCGTGTGCCTCGGCGTTGGCGCCCTGCTCGCGATGAGCGGATGCTCGATCCTCATCCCACAGTACGGGCTCACGATCAGGCAGGCGGTCGTCGACGCGCAGTACTCGGGCCCGGACTACGCGAGCAATCCCGTGGAGGTCACGGAGTCGGCCTGCGGGGACGAGGTCGACTGCGTCGAAGCCTGGTCCACGGATCAGGCCGACTACTACCGCTTCGCGACCCGTGACCGGGCGACCGAGTTCGCGGAGGGGCTCTCCGACGGAGCGCAGTCGCACTTCATCGTCATGGACTTCACCGGCAAGACGGGCATCGACCGCGTCGACCAGGAGGCGGCGTCGTGCCAGTTGCGCGGGGCCAACTTCGATCATGAGGGCCCATGCATCGACTGACGGTGGTGCCCCACGAGAACAGCGATGTTCGGGTCAAGCGCTGTTTTGTTCCCGGTCACGCATCCGTCTTTGCTAGTTTGATGAACTAGCTTCCTGGCGTTCGGTGCGCCAGCACGAGGAGGATCATGGCGCAGAAGCCGGCCGAGGACTCGTCCGGATACTGGTACCCGACGGGAGGGCAGCACGCGACGTCGGTCGACGTGCTAAACCTTCTTCGCGAATACCGTGAGGCTGAGGCGAAGATGCGTGCGCGCACACGCTCGTCGATGCGCATGAACGAAAACGACCTCCTGGCTCTGCGTTTCCTGCTCCAGCAGCAGCGCCACGGCAAGGTCGTGGTGCAGAAGGACCTGGGGGAGCGCCTCAACATCTCCTCGGCGTCGGTGACCGGTCTCGTGGACCGACTCGTGAAGAGCGGGCACGTCGAGCGTCGCCCGCACCCCACGGACCGTCGTGCGTCGATCATCGCTCCCACGGTCGAGTCGGATCGGGAGGTCCGCGAGACCCTGGGGGTCATGCATCAGCGGATGATCGCGGTCGTCGATTCCCTCAGTACCGAGGAACTCGACGGGGTTGCCAAGTTCCTCTCGGGCATGGTCGGCTCGGTGGAAGCGCCCGCCCCTCACGATGCGCAGAAGGCTGGCGGCGTGACGGATACGGAACCCGTCAAGGTGGTGCATCGCTCCTAGTCTCCTCGCGGCATACTCGTCGCGCGGGCCGGAGTCAACACCTGGGTACGGATTATTTAGTTAAATAAGCTACATACATGCTCGGACAACGACGAAGGCTCAACCGCACCGCAGTAGCCGACGCTCGACGACGCGCCGAGGACCGCTACTGGGATGTCTACCAGCGCACCGTGATGCCAGGTGAGCTTCTCGCTCTCTGCTTCGTCGGCGCCACGATCTCGATCGGCGTTGCCGTGTCCTTCTTCGCCTTCATGCCCTGGTAGCCGCGCTCAGGACCGTCGCGAGTGCGCACCCGACCGCTTGGATGTTCGCCACAACTGGCTGGTTCGACTGAAGGATCGGTGCGAGGCTCCCTCTGTGCATCCGCCTGGGTGCGGTGGCGCAAAGGAGCGACATGACCGACCCGAGAACGTTGACAGGACTCGAGCAGCTGCAGGCGCACCTCGCCAGCGGTGCGGAGATCGCCCCCATCGCTCAGCACTTCGGCATGACCGTCGTGAGCTTCGCCAAGGGCGAGGTCGTCTTCGAGGGGCTGCCTGACCGGACGCACTACAACCCGATCGGGACCGTGCACGGAGGCTTCGCCGCCACCCTGCTCGACTCGGCCTGCGGCACAGCTGTCCACACGACTCTCCGACCAGGCCAGGCCTACACGTCGCTCGAGATCAAGGTCAGCTTCCTCCGGCCCATGACGGCCGAGACCGGCCCCGTCCGCGTCCGCGGTCGGGTCGTGAAGTCCGGAGCACGCGCGGCGTTCGTCGAGGCGGAGCTCCGAGACTCGTCGGACGTGCTCCTCGCGACCGCGACAAGCACCTGCGCGATCTTCCCGGTGGGCTGAGGCGTGGCGATCCACGGGGCGAATGAAGGGTGCTCTCCACAGCAATCCGCCCCGACCGCGCTCCGAAACATCCGCAGGATAGAATCGGGTCCGTGACCGGAACGAATCTCCTCGGCATCCCCGAGACACGCCTCGCTGCTGAGCCAGAGGTCGTCGACGACCTCTCGAACCTGCCTCACGACCAGGCCGCGCTCGCGGCCATCGTCGAGAAGCACCCGGCCTCATCGCTGGCATGGGCGACGCTGGCCGATGCGGCGCACGCCGACGGCAACACCATCGGCTCGTACGCGTATGCACGGGTCGGCTACCACCGCGGCCTCGACGCCCTCCGAAAGGCCGGCTGGCGTGGGCAGGGCCCCGTGCCGTGGTCGCATGAGCCCAACCGGGGAGTCCTCCGCGCGTTCTACGCCCTCAGACGAAGCGCCGCAGAGATCGGCGAGGAAGGCGAGCCAGAGCGGCTCGCCGACCTGCTGCATGACGCCGACCCTCAGGCGATCACCGAGATCGAGCGGATGCACGCCGCCAGCTAGGCGCCCGCCGGTGTGACGGCTCGAGTCACGGCAACACCAGCAGGGAACAGGGCGGGGCCGTCGAGCCGGTCATCCTGACCGCGCGGCTCACGCCACGCACACGACAGGCGCGAGCTGCGCCGATCCGACAGAGAACAGGGGCACACATGCCAGGCGTAGCGATTATCGGCGGCCAGTGGGGCGACGAGGGCAAGGGCAAGGCGACCGACCTCCTCGGCGACCGCATCGACTACGTCGTGAAGTTCAACGGCGGCAACAACGCCGGCCACACGGTCGTGATCGGCAACGAGAAGTACGCGCTGCACCTGCTGCCCTCTGGCATCCTCACGCCAGGCGTGACCCCGGTCATCGGTAACGGCGTCGTCATCGACCTCGACGTGCTCTTCCACGAGATCGACCACCTCGAAGCACGAGGTGTCGACACCTCGAAGCTGCGAGTCTCCGCGAACGCCCACCTCATCACGGGGTACCACACAACCCTCGACAAGGTCACCGAGCGGTTCCTCGGCAAGCGCCAGATCGGCACGACCGGCCGCGGCATCGGCCCGGCCTACGCCGACAAGATCAACCGCATCGGCATCCGCGTGCAGGACCTCTTCGACGAGAACATCCTCCGCCAGAAGGTCGAAGCCGCGCTCTTCGGCAAGAACCACCTCCTCGTCAAGGTCTACAACCGCCGCGCGATCACGGTCAACGAGATCGTGGACGCGCTCCTCGTCCACGCCGAGCGCCTCCGCCCCATGGTCGGCGACACATCGCTCGAGCTGTACGACGCCCTCAACGCGGGTCGCAACGTGGTCTTCGAGGGTGGCCAGGCCACGATGCTCGACGTCGACCACGGCACGTACCCGTACGTGACGTCGTCCTCGTCGACCGCGGGAGGCGCGTCCACGGGCGCAGGCGTCGGCCCGACCCAGATCAACCGCATCATCGGCATCGTCAAGGCGTACATCACGCGCGTCGGCGCTGGCCCCTTCCCGACCGAGCTCTTCGACGAGTGGGGCGAGCTGCTCCGCACGCGCGGTGGCGAATTCGGCACCACCACGGGCCGCCCGCGCCGGACCGGCTGGTACGACGTGCCCGTCGCCCGCTACACGGCACGCATCAACGGCGTCACCGACCTCGTGATGACGAAGCTCGACGTGCTCAGCGGCATCGAGCGCATCCCCGTCTGCGTCGCCTACGACGTCGACGGTGTCCGCTTCGACGAGATGCCCGTCTCGCAGTCGGACATCCACCACGCGAAGCCCATCTACGAGTACTTCGACGGCTGGACCGAAGACCTCTCCGGCTGCCGCACCTTCGACGAGCTGCCCGAGAACGCTCAGCTGTACGTGCACGCGCTCGAGCGTCTCTCCGGCGCCCGCATCTCCGCCATCGGCGTCGGCCCGAAGCGCGACGAGATCATCCAGATCCACGACCTCATCGATTGACCTCAGCTGGCAGCACTGAGCCCGGACGGACCCCAAACTGAGGGGAGCGTCCGGGCTCGGTGCGTGGGCGGCGGTTCGCAGCTTTTCGCAGGCGCACGAGCGGGCCCTCTCGGCCTGAGACAATCGATGCGTGAATGACGTTCCAGCCGCCCTGACTGTGCTTCCCGACCCCCAGTTCGTGATGGTCGGCGACGGCCACCGCATCGCCACCTACACGTGGGGTGAAACGGATGCGCCGACCGTGATCGTCGTCCACGGCTTCGCATCCAGCACGAAGGACAACTGGGTGGCGACGGGCTGGGTCCGAGACCTGCTGCGCGCCGGCTACCGGGTGCTCGGCCTCGACCAGCGCGGGCACGGGCAGAGCGACAAGCCACACGAGGGTCGCGACTACGACATCCGCACGCTCGCCTCCGACGTCGAAGCCGTGCTCGACGCCTACCTCGTCGACACCGCCCTGTACGTCGGCTACTCGCTCGGTGCCCGCGTCGGCTGGGAGGTCGCCCAGGATTTCGCCGACCGCATCCCGCGGGTCGTCCTCGGCGGGGTCCCCGATGGCGTTCCGCTCGGTCGCCTCGACATCGGCCAGGTGCGCGAGCTGATCGACAACGGCACCCCCGTGCAGGACCCGGTGACGCAGAACTACCTCGCCCTGACGGAGCGGGTCGGTGGCAACGACCTCCGTGCGCTGCTCGCGATCGCCGAGGGAATGCGCGCCTCCGGCAAAGCCGACCCGGACCTCGGCCGCGTCCCGCAGCAGCCGGTCCTGTTCGCGACCGGGTCGCTCGACGGGATCATCGAAGGCTCGAAGGCGCTCTCCGCCGCGACGCCGCAGGCTCGCTTCTTCGAGATCCCCGAGCGTCACCACTTCAACGCACCCGGCTCGCGTGACTTCCGGGCGGCTGCCCTCGCCTTCCTCGCAGAAGCGGACTGACCGCCCTCCGCGGAACGTAGCTGACGGCGTCGCACGACGTCTGGATGCCTCTCGGCCGCGACGGGCAGGATGCGGACATGTCGCCCACGTCACTCAAGCGTCGCACCGCCAAGCCCGACGGGTCGATCCCGTGGATCGTCGTCCTGCCGTTTGCCGTCTCCGGTGTCATCCATCTCGCGAGGCCTCGGGTCTTCGAGCCGATCATCCCCAAGCCGCTTCGAGCACGCGGACGCGAGCTCGTCGTCGCGTCGGGGGTCGCCGAGCTCGCCTGCGCCGCCGGACTCCTGCATCCTTCGACGCGACCCCTCGCCGGGCTCTCGAGCGCGGCCGTGCTGCTCGCGGTCTGGCCAGCGAACGCGCAGATGAGCGTCGACCTCGGGCGTCGTGCGCTCCGGAAGAGGGATGCGCGGTCCGTCGCCGCGTTCGTCCTGTCCATCGCGCGCCTCCCGCTGCAGGTTCCGCTGATCAAGGCCGCGCTGCGCTGACGCGCTCGAGTCCGACTCATCGCAAGTTGGGCGCGCTAGCCTTTTCAGATGAGCATCGAAGCGCAGAGCGAGCGGGTCAGAACGCCCTCCGAGCAGCGGGAGATCGAGCGGAAGTACGACATCCCCGAGGGGGCTGGCGAACCTGAGCTCTCGAAGCTCGGCGCTGGTCTCCGCGCCGGCCGGGCCACTACCGAGACGCTCGTCGCCGAGTACGTCGACACCCCCGAGCTCGCCATCCTCGACGCGCGCTGTGTGCTGCGGCGCCGGACCGGCGGGGACGACGAGGGCTGGCATCTGAAGCGACCACGCAGCGGAGACGAGCGCATCGAGGTCCACGCACCCGTCGGCGCCCCGCGGCGCATCCCACCTGAGCTCCGCGTCGAGTTCGCTGAGCTCATCGGCGAGCGCCCCGTGCTGCCACTTGTCGAGCTGACGACGATTCGCACGACCACCGAGGTGCTCGGCGGCGGCGCGTGGTCCGCCGGAGGCGCCCGAGCTGACGACGACGCGCTTGCCGCCCTCATCTGCGAGGACGTCGTGCGTGCCCGAGTCCTTCGCATCGGCGATGAGCGGACGCTGGAGTGGCGGGAGTTCGAGGTCGAGCTGGCCGATGGCGCCTCGACCCGGGTCTTCGACGAGATCGAGGCGGTGCTCTTCGATGCCGGGCTGACGCCGTCCGTGCACTTGTCGAAGCTCGTGCGCACGCTCGACGGAGTCGAGGCCGCGCAGGCACCGACGGGGCAGGCGACGGCGGGGGAGGCCGTGGTCTTCGCGATCGCGGCGCGTTTCGGGGAGTTCCAGGCCCACGAGGACGGTGGGCGGCGAGATGCCCCGGATGCGGTCCACCAGGCGCGGGTCGCGTTGCGTCGGCTGCGCAGCCTGCTGAAGGTCTTCGGTTCGCTCTTCGAGGCTGACGAGGTCAAGCTCCTTGCCGCCGAGCTGAAATGGGCTGGCGGAGTTCTCGGAGCTCCCCGCGACGCCGAGGTGCTTCGTGAGCTGGTCCTGGCGGAGCTCGACGCGGACGATGAGCTCGACGCGGGGCCCGAGGCCGTCCAGCGCGTTCGAACTCGAATCGAGCAGGTGCTCGAGGAGCGCCACGCCGCCGCCCTCGCGTCGTTCGGGGCCGAGGTCGACTCGGACCGCTGGGATTCCCTCCACGATCGTCTGGTCTCGTTCATCACGGCTCCGCCGTTCACGGACGACGCCGATCGACGCGCCCTCGGCGCGATGCGGCGGTTGACCCGCACGGCGATCGTCACGGTCGAGCAGCGTGCGGAGCGGGCGCGGAAGAAGCCGAGGAAGCTCGAGCGGTGGCATGACGTCCGCAAGGCGGCGAAGTCGGTTCGCTACGGGTACGAGGCCATCGACGAGCTCCCGGATGCGAAGGCGAAGAAGCAGCGCAAGGAGTGGAAGCGCCTCGCGCAGGCGTTCGGCGAGCTCCAGGATGCCGCGATGCTCGACGCGGAGCTCGCCGTCATCATCCAGAACCTCGACGCCGATCACGAACGTGAGCACGGTGGCACCGGCGCGGAAACGGTCGCCGTCCTCGAGGAGGTGCGCGAGCGCGTCCGGCGTCGCCGGGGCGAGGACCTCGACACCGCTCGCGACGCGCTCGACAACGTGACCTGAGCTGCACGACACGGTCAGGCGGTGGTGCCAGGATCGCTGCCATGAACATCGATCTGTCGAATCGCACAGCCCTCGTCACCGGCTCAACGCAGGGCATCGGACTGGCGATAGCCGCGGATCTCGCCGCGGCCGGCGCCACCGTCGTCGTGAACGGGCGCGGTGCGGACAGGGTGGCGGCTGCGGCCGCCGAGCTTCGGGGGCGCCTGCCGGACGCGACCATCGAGGGGGTGGCCGCGGACCTCGCGACGGCGGAAGGCGCGTCCACCGTCAGGGCGGCGTTTCCCGACATCGACATCCTCGTCAACAATCTGGGCGTCTTCGGCAGCACGCCGGCCCTGGAGATCAGCGATGACGAATGGCGTCGCTCCTTCGAGGTGAACGTGCTGTCGGCGGCGCGCCTCATGCGCGAGTACCTGCCGGGCATGACCGCTCGTGGCTGGGGTCGGGTCATCTCCATCGCGAGCGATTCGGCGGTGGTGATTCCCGAGGAGATGATCCACTACGGCATGAGCAAGACCGCGCTGCTGGCGGTGTCGCGCGGGTACGCGAAGGCGGTGAAGGGCACCGGCGTGACGGTCAACGCCGTCATCGCCGGACCCACGCACACGGGGGGAGTCGAGGGCTTCGTCGCCGAGATGGTCGGGGATGAGCTCCCCTGGGATGAGGCGCAGCGTGAGTTCATGCGTCGTCACCGTCCGCAGTCGCTGCTGGAGCGCCTCATCGAGCCTGAGGAGATCGCGCATCTGGTCACCTACCTGGCCTCGCCGTTCGCGTCGGCGACGACGGGCGGGGCGTTGCGCGCCGATGGCGGCTACGTGGATTCGATCCTTCCGTGAGCGTCGACATCGGGGAGCTCGAGGCCCTGTGGGGTGCTCTCGAGGCTGCGACCGAGACGCGGACCCCGTTCACACTCGGCTACCTCGGCACGGTCGGGGCGGCGGGGGAGCCCCGTGTCCGTGCCGTGATCCTGCGCGAGGTCGATGGGCGGGTGGGCACGGTGGCGTTCGCGACGGACGCGCGCACCGCGAAGGTGCAGGAGCTGGCGAGGGATCCGCGAGTCGCCATCACCTTCTACGACCCCGATCGCGATGTGCAGCTCCGTCTCGAGGGGACCGGCGAGATCGTCCGAGATGCGGACACGCGGCGTGCGGCCTGGGACGGGCTCGGGGAGGGGTCGAAGCGGCTGTACGACAGGTCGCAGGCGCCTGCCACGTCTCTCGCCGAGGTCGTCTCCGACGGCCTGGGTGCGGGCGAGGATGCCGCGTTCGAGCGTTTCGCTTGGATCCGCATCACGGTTGACACCCTCGACGCCATCGACCTGTCCGGCGTCGAGCACGCGCGCTGCCTGCACTCGCGGCGCTCGGGCCACTGGGCCAGCGCACGGCTTGTTCCCTAGCAGGCGCGACGAGTCGGGACGCTAGGCGAGCGCGGCGTCGATGGCCTCCGCCGAGAGCACGTGGTCGATGGCGAGGGCACTGGCCCCCAGGATGGCGGCCTCGCCTCTGGCGCGGGATGCGACGACTCGCAGGTGCTGCGTGGCGAGCGGGAGCGAGCGCGAGTAGACGACCTCGCGGATGCCCGCCATGAGCTGCTCACCGGCTTCGGCGATGCTGCCGCCGATGACGATCATGGACGGGTTGAGCATGCTGACGCAGGCCGCGAGGACCGTGCCGACGTCGCGACCGGCCTGACGCAGCGCGCGCGCCGCGTCGAGGTCGCCCGAGCGAACGAGCGCCACGATCTGGGCACTGCCGGACACCTCGACGCCCTCCTTGCGAAGCCGGCGGGCGATGGCGTCGCTGCCGGCGACCGCCTCGAGGCAGCCGAGGTTGCCGCACCGGCAGGGGGTGTCCTCTGCTCCTGGCACCGCGATGTGGCCGATGTCACCCGCGGCTCCTCTCGCTCCGCGTCGGAGGGAGCCGTCGGCGATGATGCCGGATCCGATGCCGGTCGCGACCTTCACGAAGAGCAGGTCGGAGACGTCCGGCCACTCGCTGCGGTGCTCGCCGAGGGCCATGATGTTGACGTCGTTGTCGACGAGCACGGGCGCGTCGAAGTGGGCGCCGAGGCGTCCCGCGACGTCGGCGTCGTCCCACCCGGGCATGATGGGCGGGTTGATGGGGCGACCCGAGCTGAACTCCACTGGCCCGGGGAGGCCGACGCCGACGCTCACGAGCTCACGTCGCCCACGCCCGGAAGCGGCGAGCATCTCGTCACCCTTCTCGCAGACCCAAGCGAGCACCTTGTCCGGACCGAGGTCGATGGGCAGCTTGTCCTCCGAGTCGGCGATGATGTTCGAGGCCAGGTCGGTGAGCGCCATGCGCGCGTGGGTGGCGCCGAGGTCGATGGCGAGGACAACCCTGCTCTCGGGGGAGAAGGCGAAGACCGCAGGCGGCCTGCCGCCTGTCGAGTGCGCCTCGCCGACTGTCACGATGAGGCCCGCCGTCATGAGCATGTCGATGCGAGTGGCAACCGTGGAACGGGCTTGTCCGGTGACGGATGCGAGCTCCGCGCGTGTGCGCGGTGCCCCGTCCCGCAGCATCTGGAAGAGCTCCCCAGGTCCTGGCTGGCGCGACACCGGCTTTGGCAGCTGCTCGATGACCATCGGCGTCTCCCTTCTCGAGTCGGCGGTCGGTGGTCGGCGGGAACCGAACCGACTTCGCCACGTTACCCCGCGGCGAGTCGACGGCGACTGCGACGCTTCTGTGTGGCGGCGTATCTCAATTGTGCAACAGACATGAGACTTTTGCTTGACCGTCGACAAAAGTGCGCGTAGCTTTCGACACATGGTCAACGAAGACCCCAACTCGGGTCCATCCCCCCTGCTGCAGATGCGCGGCATCGTCAAGCAGTTTCCCGGTGCCCGGGCGCTCGACGGTGTCGACCTCGACGTGCTTCCCGGCGAAGTGCACTGCCTCCTCGGCCAGAACGGCGCGGGCAAGTCGACGCTCATCAAGGTGCTCGCCGGCGCCCACCAGCCCACCGAGGGGCAGCTGCTCCTCGACGGCGAGCCCATCACCATCCCGAACCCCGTCGCGGCCCTCGGTCTCGGCATCGCGACGATGTACCAGGAACTCGACGTCGTCGACGGCCTGACGGTCGCGGAGAACGTCTACCTCGGGCACGAGCTCGACACGGCTGGCGTCTCGAGGCGGGCCGAGGCCAAGCAGCGGACGAAGGAGATCCTGGCGCGCCTCGGCCACTCGGAGATCTCACCGTCGACCGAGGTCGGCGAGCTGTCCGCCGCCGGGAAGCAGATCGTCTCCATGGCCCGGGCGCTCTCGCACGACGCGCGCATCATCGTCATGGACGAGCCTTCCGCGGTCCTCGACTCCGAGGAGGTCGCGAACCTCTTCCGAGTCGTCGAGGAGCTCACGAAGGCGGGCGTCGCGATCATCTACATCTCGCACCGTCTGGAGGAGATCCGCACGATCGGCGACCGCATCACGGTGCTCAAGGACGGCCGCACGGTTGCGCAGAACCTTCCGGTCAGCGAGACGCCGACCTCCGAGCTCATCACCCTCATGACCGGCCGGAAGGTCGAGTACCTGTTCCCGGAGTCGCCTGAGCTGCCGGCGGATGCCCCCGTGCTGCTCGACGTGCGGGACCTCGCACTCGCAGACACGTTCTCGGACGTCTCCTTCACGGTGTCGGCCGGCGAGATCGTGGGCTTCGCGGGGCTCGTCGGGGCCGGCCGCAGCGAGATCATGGAGACCATCTACGGGGCTCGCAAAGCGACAGGCGGCACGGTCACGGTGGAGGGGAAGACCCTCAAGCCGGGCTCCGTCACCGCCGCGGTGAACGCGGGCATCGGCCTCGCGCCCGAAGAGCGCAAGAGCCAGGGGCTCCTGCTCGACGAGCCCGTCTACCGCAACATCACCCTCTCGACCTTCCAGCGCTTCGCCTCGTTCTCGTGGCTGAAGGAGAGCGACGAGCGCCGGGCGGCGAAGGAGCAGGCCGAATACCTCGACCTGCGACCCGCGGGCGTCGAACGCGACATTCGCACGCTGTCCGGCGGCAACCAGCAGAAGGCGATGCTCGCCCGCTGGCTCGTGCACGGCTGCCGCGTGCTGCTGCTCGACGAGCCCACGCGAGGCGTCGACGTGGGAGCCAGGGCTGAGATCTACGCCCTCATCCGCAAGCTCGCCGACGAAGGGGCGGCCGTTGTCGTCGTCTCCAGCGAGATCCCGGAAGTCCTCGGCCTCGCCGACCGGGTGCTCGTCGTCTCCGAAGGACAGGTCGTCCACCAGGGCCCAGCATCCGCTCTCGATGAGCACGCAGTACTCGACATGGTTATGGAAAGCAGCGCAGCATGAGCACTCAGACTCCCCAGTCCTCTGCCCCGAACGGCGGCTCCCCGTACGACGACGCAGCGATCACTGCCCCGGCCGCCGACGAGAGTCTCCGCGTCGAGCACGAGGTCGCGAGCGACAACGCCAAGCGCGGCGGCTTCTTCCGCGGCAGCTCGGCCCGCAACTTCGGACTCATCCTGGCACTCGTCGTGCTCTGCATCGCGGGCACGGTCTCGGCGGGGGAGCGCTTCGCGAGCGTCGACAACCTCATGGTCGTGCTGAGCCAGGCCTCCATCATCGGCGTCCTCTCCATCGGCATGACCTTCGTCATCACGGCAGGCGGCATCGACCTGTCGGTGGGCTCGGTGCTCGGACTCGCATCGGTGTGGGCGACGACGCTCTCCACGCAGGCCTACGCAGAAGCCTGGGGATGGTGGGTCATCGTGCTCACCTCGCTGCTCGTCGGCCTCGGCGCCGGCGTCGTCAACGGCGTCCTCATCGCCTACGGCAAGGTCGTCGCGTTCATCGCCACGCTCGCCATGATGGTCGCCGCCCGCGGGTTCGCGGAGCTCATCGCCGGCCGCCGCACGCAGATCGTCAACGTCGACTCGTTCCTCGAGACGTTCCGCGGCGACCTCCTCGGGATCCCCGTCATCGTGTGGATCTTCGTGCTCGTCGCCATCGGCGGATGGTTCCTCCTGAACCGCACCACCTTCGGCCGCCGGACGGTCGCGGTGGGCGGCAACCCCGAGGCTGCGCGCCTCGCCGGCATCAAGGTGAAGCGACACACGATGTACCTCTACGCGCTGGTCGGCCTCACTGCCGGCATCGCGTCGATCATGATGCTCGCCCGCACGACGGCGGGCTCCTCCACCAACGGCATGCTCTACGAGCTGGACGCGATCGCGGCGGTCGTCGTCGGCGGCACCCTCCTCGTCGGCGGCCGCGGCACGATCGTCGGCACCGTCCTCGGCGTCCTCATCTTCGCCACCCTCACGAACATCTTCATCCAGGCGAACCTTGACAGCTCAGTCCAGGCCATCGCCAAGGGCGCGATCATCGTGATCGCGGTCCTGCTCCAGCAGCGCTTCTCGTCGCGGGCCAAGACGTCCTAGCCTGCGCGGCGGGCGCGAGCCCTGCATCCCGAATGCCACCGAACCTCACCAGACCCAATCCCCATCACCAGGGCAGCATCAAAGGAGATCCCCATGTCCACGAGTTCCTTCAGGAAGACAGCTTCCCGAAAGCGCCGGATCCTCGCAGCAGGCGCAACGGCCGCCTCGGCGCTGCTGCTGCTCACCGGCTGCCTCTCGAACACCCCGCCGGCGGCGGAGGGCGAGGCCCCAGCTGGCGGCAACGCCACGGCGTCGGACAACGACGCGGCGGGCGAACCGCTGGTCATCGGCTTCTCGGCCCCCGCGGCCGACCACGGCTGGATGGGCGCCATCACCTCGGCCGCTGAGGCCGAGGCGGCGAAGTACGAAGACGTCGAGTTGCGCGTCGCAGAGGGCACCAACGACGTGAACCTGCAGATCAGCCAGATCGAGGGCTTCATCAACGACGGCGTCGACGCCATCGTGCTGCTGCCCTTCGACGGCGCCGCCCTCACCGAGGTCGCGACCAAGGCGATGGAGGCCGGCATCCCGGTCATCAACGTCGACCGCGAGTTCACGAGCCCCTTCGCCGCCCGCACCACGGTGCTCGGCGACAACTACGGCATGGGCGTCAGCGCCGGCACGTACATGTGCGAGCAGCTCGCAGACAAGCCGGATGCCGTTGTCGCCGAGATCGCGGGCATCGACTCCCTGCCGCTCACCCAGGAGCGCAGCCAGGGCTTCGCGGACGCTCTCGGCGACTGCGGGCTCGAAGTCTCGAACCGTGTCGCAGCTGACTTCACCGTCCAGGGCGGCGAGCAGGCGGCCACGAACCTCCTCCAGGCCGCTCCGCAGATCGACGCGATGTGGAACCACGACGACGACCAGGGTGTCGGTGTCCTCTCCGCCATCGAGAACGCCAACCGCGACGAGTTCTTCCTCGTCGGCGGCGCGGGTTCGGCGAACGTGATGCGTGAGATCCAGGAGGGCGACAGCGTTGTCAAGGCGACCGTCATCTACCCGTCGACGCAGGCAGCCGACGGCATCAAGCTGGCCCGCCTCATCGCACACGACCGCTCGCTCGGCGACCTCACGTCGCAGAGCGTTCCGCGTCTCGTGCAGCTCTACGCGCCCGTCGTGACGAGCGACAACGTCGACCAGTACATCGACGCGGCGTTCGAGTCGTAACCAGACGCCCACACTGTCCACGCGGGGTGGAGCTCTCCTCCTCTCTGACTCCACCCCGCGTCGGCCTCCTGAACGAAAGAGTGAACAATGAGTCAAGACGCACAGCCGGAACTGGGCATCGGGATGGTCGGCTACGCCTTCATGGGCGCCGCACACTCGCAGGCGTGGCGCAACGCTCCCCGGTTCTTCGACCTGCCGCTCGCACCCCGCATGCGTGTCGTCGCGGGCCGCAACGCCGAGAAAGCGGCCAAGGCAGCCGACAAGCTCGGCTGGGCGTCGAGCACCACCGACTGGCGTGAGCTGCTGACACGCGACGATGTGCAGATCATCGACATCTGCTCGCCCGGCGACACGCACGCCGAGATCGCGATCGCAGCCCTCGAAGCAGGCAAGCACGTGCTGTGCGAGAAGCCGCTCGCCAACACGGTCGAGGAGGCTGAGCGGATGAACGCCGCAGCCATCGCCGCGGAGGCACGCGGCGTGCGTGCCATGGTCGGCTTCACGTACCGCCGAGTGCCGGCGATCCGCCTCGCACAGCAGCTCGTCGCGGACGGCCGCATCGGTGACATCCGGCAGGTGCGGGCGCAGTACCTGCAGGACTGGCTCGCCGACGAGAACGCGCCGCTGTCGTGGCGCCTCGACAAGGAGAAGGCCGGTTCCGGAGCCCTGGGCGATATCGGCGCGCACATCGTCGACCTCACCCACTTCATCACGGGGCAGCAGCTCAGCGGCGTCTCCGGGCTCGTGGAGACGTTCGTGAACGAGCGGCCCATCGCCGACGAGTTCGCGGGACTCTCCGGAACCGGCGGCAGCGAGCGGGGGCCGGTCACCGTCGACGACGCCGCGGTCTTCTTCGGACGCCTGCAGGGCGGAGCGATCGCCGTGTTCGAGGCGACGCGCTTCGCGTACGGACGGAAGAACGCCATCCGCCTCGAGATCAACGGCACCAAGGGCTCGCTCGCCTTCGACTTCGAGGACATGAACGTCCTCGAGTACTTCGACGCGACCGGCGACCAGACAACCGCCGGCTACACGCGCATCATCGTCACCGAACCAGACCACCATCCCTTCATCAAGGCCTGGTGGCCCGCCGGCCACGGCCTTGGCTACGAGCACGCCTTCACGCACCAGGCTGTCGAGCTCGTCGAGGACATCGCTGCCAACCGGGCCCCAACGCCTTCATTCGCGGACGGCCTCGCCGTGCAGCGAGTGCTCGCGGCCGTCGAGGAGAGCTCGGCGAGCGGCAGCTCGTGGGTCGCGATCCCCGTGTCTGCCACCTCAGCACCGACACCCGTCGAACCAGAACTCCAGAGGAGCTAGCGCATGTCTCGTCCTGTCACGTTGTTCACCGGTCAGTGGGCCGATCTGCCGTTCGAGGAGGTTGCTCGTCTTGCGGGGGAGTGGGGGTATGACGGTTTGGAGGTCGCCTGCTGGGGTGATCACCTGGATCCGTGGCGGTGGGATGACGCCGAGTACGTCCAGGGGCGTCTCGACATCCTGGAGCGCAATGGTCTGAAGGTGTGGACGATCTCGAACCATTTGAAGGGGCAGGTGGTGTGCGATGACCCGATCGATCAGCGGCATCGGGACATCGTGTCTGACCGGGTGTGGGGTGACGGGGAGCCGGAGGGGGTGCGTCAGCGGGCGGCGGAGGAGCTGAAGAACACGGCCCGGTTGGCGGCAGCGCTCGGCGTGAAGACGGTGACCGGCTTCACTGGGTCGTCGATCTGGAAGTATGTGGCGATGTTCCCGCCCGCCACGGAGGCGATGGTGGATGCGGGATATCAGGATTTCGCGGACCGGTGGAACCCGATCCTGGACGTGTTCGAGGAGGTCGGGGTGCGGTTCGCGCATGAGGTGCATCCGTCGGAGATCGCGTACGACTACTGGACCACGAAGCGCGCGTTGGAGGCGATCGGGCATCGGGAGTCGTTCGGGTTGAATTGGGATCCGTCGCACATGGTGTGGCAGGACATCGACCCGGTGGGGTTCTTGTGGGACTTCCAGGACCGCATCTATCACGTGCATTGCAAGGACACGAAGAAGCGCCTGTCGAACGGTCGGAATGGTCGCTTGTCGTCGCACCTGCCGTGGGCGGATCCGCGCCGGGGCTGGGACTTCATCTCGACCGGGCACGGGGATGTGCCGTGGGAGGACTGCTTCCGCATGCTGAACGCGATCGGCTACGAGGGTCCGTTGTCGGTGGAGTGGGAGGACGCGGGCATGGACCGCCTTGTCGGCGCGCCGGAAGCGTTGGGGTTCGTGCGCAAGCTCTCCACGTACCGCCCGTCCGAGGCGGCGTTCGACTCGGCCTTCTCCACGAAGCAGGACTAAGCAGCCCCTGTCCAGCGACAAGAGTGCGGCAGATGCATGCTCCCGAGGATGGGAGCCTGCATCTGCCGCACTCTTCTGCGTGAGTGGGTGAGTCAGGCAGGCGCGGACGCGGGTGCGCCCTCGGCGATGTCGTCGAGGATGCGCGTCAACCGGTAGGGCACCACCTCGGAGAGCGAAACCGTGGTGCTGGTCCGGGTGACGCCGGGCAGCTCGAGCATGGCCCGCGTCACCCGGTGCAGGTCGCTGGTGTCCTTCGCCACGACGCGCACGAGCAGATCGGCGTCACCGGTCGTGGAGTGCACTTCCACCACCTGAGCCATCTCGCCGAGCCGCGTGTAGGCCTCGTCGGCGGCGTTCTGGCTGAGGGAGAGGGCGACGAACGCGGTGAGGGGGTATCCCAGCGAGGTCGCGTCGAGGCGGCGGCTCTCAGGGGCGAGCATCCCCTCCCGCTCGAGGCGAGCGAGCCTGGCGTGCACCGTGTTGCGTGCGACACCCAGCTCGCGGGCGAGGGCCAGCACGGAGGCTCCCGGCTGGTGGTCGAGCGCGCGGATGATCCGCGCATCCAAGGCGTCGAAGCCGCGCTGGGTGGTCATATTTCTCCCTCATGAACGGTCTCCTGGGCAGAATGCTCAACCTCGGCATCTTGTCTTGCGCAGACTACCTTCGGGGGGTGAAGCTTCGCGCATGACCGAAGCAGCTGTCCGTGTGCCTGAACTCGTCGAGCCCCCGCGGCACCGAGCCATCGACGACATCGCCGGCCTCGCGGTCGGTGCCCTCGTCATCTCCTTCGGGCTGTTCCTGCTCAAAGCTGGTGGGCTCGTCACGGGAGGTACTGCAGGCCTCTCGCTGCTCCTCGGCTACGTGCTGCCCATCCCCTTCGGCGTCATCTTCGTCGTCGTCAACCTGCCGTTCTTCGCGCTCGCCGCGAGAGGAAAAGGCTGGCGATTCGTCGCGCGGAGTCTCGTCTCCATCATGCTCGTTTCGCTGCTCACCTCACTGCACGCCTCCGCGGTCGGGCCGCTGGAGCTGCACCCCGTGTACGCGGCGATCCTCGGCAACGTGCTCTGCGGGGTCGGGCTGCTGATCCTCTTCCGACACAACTCGAGCCTTGGGGGCTTCACGGTGGTCGCGCTCGTCGTGCAAGACCGATTCGGATTCCGGGCCGGGTACGTGCTGCTCGCCCTCGACCTGTGCGTCGTGCTCGCGTCGTTCACGGTCCTCGCGCCCGTCCTCGTGCTGGTCTCTGCGCTGGGCGCCGGTGTTCTGAGCAGCATCATCATGCTCAACCACCGCCCGGGGCGGTACCGCGCGTCCTGACCGCGGCCGAGAGCGAAGCTGCTGGGCCCGGGGCAGCGACCTCGCCGTGCTCCAGACAGCGGGAACGAGCCGTAGGCCGTCTTCCTGGAGAACCTGAGGTTCGACGTCGGATGCCTTGGACTCTCACGAGGCAGAGACGCATGCGCGCGATTGCCTCGTGAAAGTAGTGATGGGCACCAACCTCCCCCGAAGTTGGTGCCCATCGTCCCCTGCCGCGGTCGCCGTGGCGAGTGATGCAGTTGGGCGTCGTCCCCCGATGACGCCCGCCCCGGTGTCGATTGGGGCCCGCAATTCCTCAAACCCGGCGTTACGCGCCGGCGCGGGGAGTATTTGGTTGCTCTCTGTTCCGTTGTGGTTCTCGAGCCGAGACTCGAGATCGGGGGAGGTGATGTCGGTACTTCCGAATCCAGCTTCGCTTTCGTGAAGCGGCTCGGATTGAGCTTGTCTCGCTCATCACTGGAAGGAAACTAACACGACAAGTGGCCGCGAATGCACTCTCTGGGGGTCCGAATAGGCGCATTTAGTCCATGGATATCGTCCGCGCGCCGCCTGGTTGGTCGGGCACGCGAAATTCCCATGTGACCAGGGGAGTTCCACCCGGATCGCCCTCGCCGTAGCTGAGGCCTCAGGTATTGAGCGGTGGATCCGTGTCGCTGAGGATGATTCGGCGAATCACGGCGGCGGATTCGTGTTCTCTTGACCTCTGCAACGTGATCCCCAGAAGCTGCTCCGAGGTCGACACGTCGTGCCCCAGCCTGCTGACAGTGCGGGGTGGGCGGAACTCCGATGGACCTCGTCCTGCGTCGGCATCAGCCCCCGTGCAGATGGGAGCTGGCGAGACACGGTTCGCTTCCCGATCATCGAGTCGGAGTGGCCAAGCGTTCGCCAGAGCGTTCTGGCGCGCGTCGAGTGCGGGCACTGAGCGTTTCCATCACGAGTCGTGGTTCCATGGACTCATGACGACTCCTGTGTACACCGCAATTGCCCACGCTTCCGGTGGTGGCCGCGACGGCCACGTGCGATCTGAAGACGACCGCATCGACCTCGACACGCGTCCCCCCAAGGAGATGGGTGGCAGCGGCGAGGGCACCAACCCAGAGCAGCTCTTCGCCGCCGGCTACTCGGCCTGCTTCCTCGGCGCGTTCCATGCGGCAGGAAAGCAGCTCGAGAAGGACACGAAGGATGCGGCGGTCTCGACCTCCGTGGGGATCGGCAAGCGCGAGCCCACGGGCTTCGAGCTCTCGGTCGTCCACGACGTGTACGCGCCGAACCTCTCCGCCGAGGAGACCGCTGAGGTCGCTCGCGTCGCGCACGAGGACATCTGCCCGTACTCGCACGCTACTCGCGGCAACGTCGACGTGCAGATCAACGTCGTCAGCTGATGACCGAGTTCAACGGACAGGCCGGCTCTGCCGACCAGGTCACGAGGGCCGAACTGGCCAGCATCGTGGACCACACGCTGCTGAAGACGGACGCGACGCCGGACCAGGTTGTCGCTCTCCTCGCTGAGGCCAAGGCGCTCAAGGCGTTCTCGATCTGCGTCTCCCCCAACATGCTGCCCGTGCAGGGTGAAGCCGGAGACGTGAAGATCGCGACCGTCATCGGTTTCCCTTCCGGGAAGCACCACTCGGCGATCAAGGCTGCAGAGGCGGCGAGAGCTGTCGCGGACGGGGCCGACGAGCTCGACATGGTGATCGACATCGGCATGCTCAAGGCGGGCCGTGCCGACCTCGTGCAGGCCGACGTGGCTGCAGTGCGCGTGGCGGCGCCGCATGCGCTGCTCAAGGTCATCATCGAGTCCGCGGCCCTCACCGACGACGAGATCGTCGCGGCCTGCGAAGCCTCCGAGGCGGCCGGTGCCGACTACGTGAAGACGTCGACTGGTTTCTCGGCGGCCGGGGGAGCATCCACCCACGCCGTCGCGCTCATGAGGAATACGGTCGGCGAGCGGCTCGGCGTGAAGGCGTCTGGCGGCATCCGCTCGACGGCTGATGCGCTTGCCATGGTCGAGGCAGGTGCGTCGCGCCTCGGACTGTCCGGCACGGCAGCCGTCCTCGACGGCCTGCCCGCCTAGGCGCTCGCACGTTCGAACGCGAAACGCGCGTCGCCCTTTCGGGTGACGCGCGTTCCGCATGCGTGGCGCTCATTCTGCGACGTGCAGGCGCGGACGCCTATTCGGAGGTCCCGGAGTTTCGAAGCATGTACTCGACGTACTCCTTATCCTCTGAGGGAATATCCTGCTTCCAGCGAATGATGAAGATGTCGCGAATCTGCACGTCACCCTCAATTCGGGCTGCGTCCGCGTCCTCTTTCGAAGAGAACTTGAACGCATCCGCCTGGTCTGAGCTGAACGCCTCTACGCACGCGTCTGCACCTTCACAGGCCTGCGCTGTCACGTCCTCCTGTGACGTCAGGATCGTCGCGGCTTCTGTATCCCAGACCCCCGCGAGAGTTACGTCATGCCTGAGGTAGTCACACCCAGCCAAGGGCACACAAAGCGCAGCGGCCAAAACCGCACATGAGATTCTCTTCAGTGTCTTGCATTCCATGAGGAGCATTTTTTGCTGTAATCCCGTTGTGAGTGACCCGATACGCCGACCCCTGGGGTGAACTGTTTCGAGACTATCGTGCATGCTGACGGCCTCTCGAGGTTCTTTCCCTGACTGGAGCGCGTTTTCGAGTAGGAAGGTCACAGATTCCTTGTCTGCGGCGGATGCCCCTTCCGGCCAGCGCGGGAGGAAGATCTCTCGGACGAGTTCGTCGTTCGGCTGCTTCCCCACGGCAACTGAAACTCCCGATGGAAAGTTTAGAATAAGCCCCTGATCGGCGTGCCACGCTTTCACGCGGTTGAACATCGCACCGCAGGGGGACTCCGTGACATCTCTCTGGTTCGTCAGCTCTGCTGCGGCATCCGTGTCCCCCGCGTATCTGAGTTCCACGTCATGCACCGTGGCACATGCGGTCAAGGCGAGGGTCGAGAGAGAAGGAACCGAAGTGTGAGACCAGCAATTCATTGGCGACCTCCCGCTGCTTGTCGATGCTAGGTGCCGTGGTCCGCGAGGAGCCCTGGATCGGTGATCGACCCAGGGCTTCTCGCGGTGCCCTTACTCGGAGGTCCCTGAGTTCCGAAGCATGTACTCGACGTACTCCTTGTCCTCTGAGGGAACATCTTGTTTCCAGCGAATGATGAAGATCTCGCGAATCAGTACGTCACCCTCAAGGAGCGCCGCGTCTGCATCCTGCTTCGAAGCGAACTTCAAGAAGAGCCCCTGATCGGCTTGCCATGCTTCTACGCAATCGAACTGCGCACCGCAGACGGTCTCTGTAACATCTCTCTGGTTCGTCAGCTCTTCCGCGGCTTCCGTGTCCCACACGTACCTGAGTTCGACGTCATGTGCGGTCCGGCAGCCGGTCAGCAAGACGGCGGTTGCAATGAGCACGGCTGCGAAAGACCAGCGCTTCATGCTTACACCTTTCTCACTTGTCGCCGCTTGACTTCGACCAGTTGCACTGGTGCCGGAAGACCTCGTGCCAGTTCTCCCTAGGGAGCGATGGGCGATACGGCTCCAGGTCCCAGGTCGGGTTCGTCAGCACATCGATGCCGTAGACCGCGTGGCAGTAATACTGCTGCCGGGTCGAGTGGTTGATGTTGTATCGACCGGGCGACCTGTTCGCGAACTCATTCCATCCGTCGGCCATGATGATGGACAAGCCGATGTTGGGGGCCTGGGGCGTGTTCACCGCCCCCATGCGGATCGCGCGATTCCAGCCGGATGGCTTCAGGACATGCACGCCGTTGATCCACCTGACGTAGTCGAACAGGTTGGTGCCCCAGAACGGGTCGGCGACAACCGGGTACTGGAAGTCGCCGGCCAGATGCTCCACGACCTGGACAACCTGGGTGCCTGTGACTTCGTAGTGCGTTGGAACCTCGACGCCGTTCGCGTCCTTGGCCCAGGCCGGTGCCACTCCGCCGAGCAGGGAGCCGTCGGCGGCTCGCAAGAACAGGGCGCCGTCGTCGGCTTCCTGGATGTACGAGAGTCCGGCTGCGTCGAACTCGTAGGGGATCTCCTCGGTCATCGTCCCTTCCGCGATGGTGGAGACCACCTGCACCGAACCGTCTTCCTTGACCACCGCGGTGGAGCTGATGCCACTCGCGTGATCCGCGAAGAGCGTCCCGTCGTTCGTGATGTCGGCTGGCGTCTCTGCCCCCGTCGCCTGCACGAGGGACATCGTGACGGCGACGCCGTCGGCCGGGTCCACCTCGATGGAGCTCGAGCTGGCTTCCAAGGACACGGTCATTCGCTCTGTCTGGTCGCCTCCAGGGTCGATCTCCGCGGTCGCTTCGGAGTCGCTGGCGACGATGTCCTCGTGGAGGTTGTCGAAGACCTCCGGCGTGACCTCCTCGATGGCCTCCTGCGACTCCGATTCGCTCGGTGTCTCCCCTGCCTGTTCTGCCTGTGCGGGCGCGGCGCTCATGATGGCGATGCCCATGAGCCCGGCCAGCGCGGCGGCTGCAACTTTTCGTTTCATGTTCCCCCCGGTTCGAAAATGCTACGTATGAGTAGCACGATCGACCCTACAAGGATTCGGGCAGGATTTGGCCCGGTCCATGACTACGCACGAGAATGCCGACGTGTCCCGGAAACCGTGCGCCGTCGTGCTCTCGTGCGGGCACTTCAGGAGCTTCAGGCGCGGGTCAGGTGTCGGTGCACTGCCGCGTGGATACCCTCGATGTCACCCCGCTCCGTGAGTTGGACGAGGGCTTCGTGGTGTGTGCTGAAGTCGCCGAGTGGCGGATGCGCGCCGACACCGTGCGATGAGCAGATCAGCGATTCGGTGGCGATCGTCGCGTACGCGCGGGAGAGTCGGGAGTTGCCCGCGCTGTCCACGAAGCGGCTGTGGAACTCGTGGTCGAGGCGCAAGGTGCGCGCCTCCTGGTTCGCTCGGATGGCGGCGTTGAGCTCGGCTGCGATGGAGGAGAGCGCGGTTGCGATGCGTGCGCGTTCGCCCGCGGGCTTGGCAGCGATCACGGCTGCCGCGGCGCATTCGAGCACCTCGCGGGCCGCGAAGATCTCCGCCGCGTCATCGTCGGTCAGCTCGCGGACGAACACCCCGCGGTTACGTCTGCTCTCGAGGAGGCCCTCCTGCACGAGCCGCTGCAGGGCTTCGCGGACCGGGCCTCTGGATACCTGGAAGTCGCCGGCGAGGCGCGCCTCGTTCATCTGGGCGCCCGGCGCGTAGGTGCCATCGACGACGCGTTCGCGGAGATGCTCGGCGATGATCGCCGAGGTCGGCTGGCTCTGCAGTCCGGTGGACGTCATGAGTGCAGCTGCCCCGAGTGTGCCTCGTGTCCGACGTGGGCGGCCGGTTCCACCTGGAACGTGCTGTGGCTCGTCTCGAAGTGTCCTTTCAAGCAGGCGTCGAGTTCGCAGAGCACGGCGTCGAGTCCCCGCTCGTCGAGGGCCTCCGGTGCTACGACGACGTGGGCCGAGAACATGGGGACTCCGGAGGTGATGGTCCACGCGTGGACGTCGTGCACATCCACGACCCCCGGCACGGACCGGAGGTGCTCGCGGGTGGCGTCGAGGTCGACGTTCTTGGGTGTTGCCTCCATGAGCACGTCGACGACTTCGCGGAGGAGGCTGATCGCCCTGGGGAAGATGAGGACGGCGATGAGGATGGAGGCGATCTGATCGGCGACCATCCACCCCGTCACCCAGATGACGATGGCGGCGATGATGACGGCGACTGAACCCAGCAGGTCGCCGAGCACCTCGAGGTACGCGCCGCGCACGTTGAGGCTCTCCTTCTGTCCAGAGCGAAGCACCAGCAGCGACACGAGGTTCGCGAGGGCGCCGATGACGGCGGCGGCCAGCATGATGCCTGACTCGATCTCGACCTCCTGCCCGAAGCGTCGGATGGCCTCGATGAAGATCGTCACGGCGATGACGCCGAGGATGAGGCCATTGGTGAGCGCGGCGAGCACCTCGGCGCGCTGGAAACCGAAGGTCCGGCGCGAGGATGCGGGCAGCGTGGCGACGTAGCTCGCGAGCAGCGCGACGGTGACGCCGGCCGCATCGGTCAGCATGTGTCCGGCGTCGGCGAGGAGGGAGAGCGAGTTCGAGGCGAAGGCGCCGATCACCTGCACAAGGAACACGCTTGCAGTGATTGCGAGCACGATGACGAGCTTCTTGCGGTGCTTGCCCGTCGCCGTGGTGTGGTCGCCGAGGCCGTGGCTGTGGCCGTGCCCGTCGTCACCCTCGTGTGCGCGGTCGACACACGGATGCGCGGGGCTGAAGGCCTCCCCGCCCGCGTGGTCGTGCTCCGACGGGTGGTCGCCCTGGGGGGTGGCGTCGTCTGGCTCGTGGGGGCTTGGCATGTGCCCAGGGTAGTTCGAATGTCGATTGTTGACAATCTTGGGGGTCGGCGACTTCTCGTCGTCTGGCGACCCCCGCTAGGCTCGTCCCATGCCTTCTTCGACCGACGCCCCCACCCACGCAGAGCACGCGGCGGATGACGCGGCGCTGCGTCGCCTGACCTCGATCCGGGGAAGCATCGACAACATCGACGCCGCGCTGGTGCACATGCTCGCGGAGCGCTTCAAGTTCACCACGCTGGTGGGTGAGCTGAAGGCTGAATACGGCCTCCCTCCCGCCGACCCCGACCGGGAGCGCCGTCAGATCCTCCGATTGCGTCAGCTCGCGGAGGAGTCGCACCTGGACCCCGAGTTCGCGGAGACCTTCATCAACTTCATCATCGCCGAGGTGATCCGCCACCACGAGCGCATCGCGGAGCAGGGCTAGCGGTAGAGGTGTCGCTTGTGCCCGCTTCTAGCGGGCGGCGAGCGCGTCCGCCATTCGTCGGATGATCTCCTCCAGCACCGGCTTGGGCGTCGCGAAGACGATGCGCACGTACTGCTCGAAGCCGGCCCCACAGGAGGCGCCGGCCGTGAGGGTGACGCCGGCGTTGTCGAGGAAGAACTTGGCCGGCGGGCCGTCGATCGCGAGCGCTGACACGTCGAGCCATGCCACGTAGGTCGACTCCGGCACGACCGCTCGGACGCCGGGGAGGTGCTCGGCGATGAGCGCGAAGAGGAGCTCCCGGTTCTCGATGAGCGCCCCGTTGACGTCGTCGAGCCACTCGTCGCTGCTGCTGTACGCGGCTTCGGCCGCGAAGGCGCCGAGGATCGAGGACCCCCAGACGACGCCGAATCCGAACGTTCGGTAGTGCTCGAGGTCGTCGTCGTTCGTGAAGATGATCTGGGCGGATTTGAGGCCGGCGACGTTCCAGGCCTTCGACGCCGCCGTGGACGTGACGGAGTGACGCGCGGCTTCGGCGGAGATGGATGCGTAGGGGATGTGCGGCGGCCCGTCGAGGGTGAGGGGTGCCCAGATCTCGTCGGCGAAGACGCGGCCGCCGCCGCGTTCGACGATGTCGGCAAGACGGAGCAGCTCCTCGCGTGTGTAGATCGCGCCGGTCGGGTTGTGCGGGTTGACGAGGACGACGTTCGCGGGCCCGTTCGCGAAGGCGCGCTCGATGCCGTCGAAGTCGAGTGTCCACCGGGTGTCCTCGATGACTCCGGGCACTTCGATGGTTTCACGCCCCTGCAGTGCCTCGGTCACGAGGAACGGCATGTAGGCGGGCGTCGGCACGATGATGGGGGAGCCCGGCGCCGTGAAGTGGCGCACGAACACGTCGAAGGCGCCCATGACGTCGGCGATGTGGTGGATGCGCTCGGGGTCGACCGCCCACCCGTAGCGCCGTTCGAAGAAGGCGGATGCCGCCGCCGTGGTCCGCGCCCACGTTGGTGGGGCGAGGTAGCCGAGCTCGTCCTTGGCGACGGCGCCGAGGATCGCCTCGCGCACGTTCGAGGCCGTCCCGAAATCCATCTCCGCGACCCACGCGCCGATCGTGCCCTCGTTGAGGCTCCACTTTCGGCTGTCGGGGCGGTCGAGCTCGTCGCGGGTGATCGCGTCGAAGCGTGATGTGGACTCGGTCTTGCTGATGGGCGAGGGCATGGGGGAAGCGTAGCCACGTGAACGCGTGGGGCCCTCCGCGTATTTCCAAAGGTTTCGCCGCGGCTCCACAAGCGGACCCGACTTCCGTACGTTGACCGTGTGGCCATTGAAGAGCGAAACGAACAGACCTTTGCGACCAGGCAGATCCACGCCGGCGCGGTCGTCGACAGTGACGTCGGCGCGCGCGTGACCCCGATCTACCAGAGCGCGGGGTACGTCTTCCCGTCCTACGACGAGGCTGAGGCGCGCTTCTCCGGTGAGAGCGTCGGACGGGCGTACTCGCGCGGCGACAACCCGACGAACGTCGTCGCGGGGAAGCGCATCGCGAACCTCGAGGGTGGGCGCAACGGGCTCGTCGTCTCGAGCGGGCAGGCGGCCATCGCGATGACGCTCTTCTCGCTTGCCGCATCCGGTGACCACATCCTCTCCACGGCCAGCCTGTATGGCGGCACGCGTCAGCTCTTCGATGGCAGCCTCACTCGGCAGGGTCTGAACTTCGAGTTCCTCACGGCCGAGGCGACCGAGGAGGACTGGCTCGCCCGGGTGCGTCCGGAGACGCGCGCCGTCTACACGGAGTCGATCCCCAACCCGAAGAACGACGTCGTCGACCTCGAGCTCCTCGGCCGCGTCGCGGCGAAGGCTGGCGTTCCGCTCATCGTCGACAACACGGTCGCGACGCCCTACCTGTGTCGGCCCATCGAGTGGGGCGCGGACATCGTGATCCACTCGACGTCGAAGTGGTTGTCGGGCCACGGCTCGGTCATCGGCGGCGTCATCATCGACGCCGGCAAGTTCGACTGGGCGGCGAACTCGGAACGGTTCCCGCACTTCACGAAGGGCTCCTTCGAGGGGGCGCCGTCGTTCATCGAGCGCTACGGCGCCGACACGTTCATCAGCTACGTGAAGTCGGTGACGGTGCTCGACTACGGCCCCACGGTGCCGCCGACGAGCACGTTCCTGCTGCTGCACGGCATCGAGACGCTGTCGCTGCGGATGGAACGGCACGTCGAGAACGCGCAACGCGTTGCGGAGTGGCTCGAGGCACGTCCCGAGGTCGACTCGGTCGACTACTCGGGCCTGCCATCGAACGCCTACTACGAGCTGGCGCAGAAGTACCTCCCGGATGGGGCAGGCTCGGTGGTCTCCTTCGACCTGCCCGGCGGGCCGGAAGCGGCGCGGAAGTTCGTGGAGGCCCTCGAGCTGGTCAGCCACATGACGCACATCGGCGACGTGCGGACGCTGGCGCTCCACATGCAGTCGACGATCTTCAAGCGCTCTTCGCAGGAGCAGCGCGACGAGGCCGGGGTGACGCCAGGGCTCATCCGCCTGTCGATCGGCATCGAGGGGATCGACGACATCCTCACCGACCTCGAGCGGGGACTCGAGGCGACCAAGGCGTAACCGGGCGCGCGCATCCCGCCAGCCGGTCGCACCGGTTGCCCCATCCAGGTGAGTTTGCGGCGTTTCTGCGTCCTTGATGGGTTTCGGCGAAGCATGTGATGGGTTTTGGTGACGCTGATGGGTTTTTCGCCATCACCGTTCACCGAAACCCATCACGCACGCTCGCGGGCCCGGTGCCGGCGAACGGCTGCCCGGTTCGCGCATCGCACCGAGCAGTACCGCTGGCGCCCGTTGCGGGTCGTGTCGACGACCACGTTCCTGCACTCGTCGCTGGCGTCGAGCCCGGCCGCGCACCTGCTCAGGCGGTGCATCCCCCGCGTGGTGAGGTGCAGGGCCGTGCCCACCGTGATCACTGCGAGCAGGATGTCCGGCAGCGACATGTCCCAGTCCCGGTAGTGGAGGTGCCACCCCTCGTTGTCGTGGTTCGTGAGGCGCGGATAGGCCGTGGCTGACGCCATGAGGGTGTTCAGCACGTCAGCGCGCTGCTCGTCGGTGGGCGCATCCACGACCCTAAGCCAGTCATCGATCACAGCGCGTGTGCGCGTGTGGTCGTCGGCCTCCGGCGGGAACGGCATCGTCATGCCATGTTCGCGCGTTCGGGCGAGCAGGGCGGGGCGGTCTGCTGGCCAGTCGTTGGCGAGGGATGCGGCGAGCTCGACCGCGTATTCGCCGTAAGGGTTGAGATGCATAAGGCTATTACACCAGGCTCGAGGGCATGAAGAAGCTGACCCCCGCAGGCGACTCCGCAACACGCCCCATCCGGCTCCCGAACGCGGCCCGCCGCGGCCACCAGGACTCCCGCCTTCACCAGGACTCCCGCGCATCCGCCACGGGCTGCGTCGAGCACGGCTGGACGACGGCATCGCGCCACTCGACCTCGCTCGGCACGGTGATCTACAGCGAATGCGCAACCTGCGGGGCGCACCGGGCCGAGCTGCTCGAAGCACGCGCCCTCTTCCCCGAACCCATCTCACGCGCGATCGCGAGCGACCCAGCGCAGTCCCCCGGGGCATGAACGCGCACGCACGCTGCCCGTCCGCGCCGCATCCATCTCCGGGATGACCAAGTTCACCACTTCGGATGACGCGTTCGACCCGGTCCAACACCTAGGGTCGAAGACGTGCACCCCCGTCGATCCGTCGCCTTCGCCGCCCTCAGCGTGCTCGCCGCGACCTCGCTCTCGGCGTGCGCGACGCCCGAGCCCGTGCGGCTGCTCGACCACCTCTCGGTGAACGAGCTCTCGGCCACGATGGAGATCGACGAGCTGCTCCCCGACGACGCATCCGCGTTCGTGCTCGGCTGCCCGTACAGCGACGTGGACGCGCTCGCCGCGAACTCCGGCATCGACCGCAACCGGTTCCGCATCGGCGACCGCCACCTGCCCGGGCTCAACACCGACGGCCCGATCGCCCTGCTGCCGGTCATCGACGGCAAGGTGCGTCCAGGGGTGCCCTACGACACGCAGGACGTGTCCATGTGCGGGACGCACGACACGACGGTCGTCGAGCGAGGCTCCACGCTCACCTTCGCCCAAGACGGATACGGGCAGTGGTTCGCTGTCTCCGTGCAGTCGGGCCAGCAGGTCTGAAGCGCCGTCGCTCCGGCCCGTCGCGGTGAGGTCCCCGATCCCGCCCTCGACGCCCGGCCAGCACATGGTGATGAGGTGTCCTGTGTGCGCGGTTCCCGGTGAGGGGTGCTGGGCTGAGGTGTGACGGCCGAAGCCGTGACGCTGCCCACCGCGTCGACAGGTGGACTGGAAACCGCCAGCCCTCGGTGTGCTCGCGCCGATCGCCTACCGACTCACCGCGTCTTCGTCTGCTCGCTGCTCCTCTGGCCTCAGGCCTCCAGCAGCTCGACCTCCCAGTTCGTGCGTTGGATGACGACGTCCAGCTCCCGCAGCGCCTGGGCGACCCCGTCCGCCTTGGCTCGCACGTCGCGCACGGGCAGGGCCGACATCTGCCGCAGCTCGCTGCGCATCTGCCGCTGCCCCCACGACCCTGCCGCCGCATCCGCCGCCCGAACCAGGATGCTGTGCTGGCTGCGCAGCGTCTCGCGGGCAGCGAGAAGGGCCGTTATCGTGCGCCCGTCCTCCGTTGACGCGGTGGCGTTCGTGCTGTTGATCGACGTGACGAGTCGCTCGAGCTGCAGCAGGCGCGTCGCGCACTCGTCGAGGAGCTCGGCGGCGTCTTCGGTCGGCTGCTCACCCTCCTGGTAGGAGGCGTTCGCGATGATGCGAGCCTGCAGTGACTCGATGCGCTTCTGCAGGTCGGCGCGCTCCAGGAGCGCTTCGGCGAGTTTCATGCGTCCACGATCTCACGTGGAGAGTTCGGTCACGCTCTGGGAAGCTCACTCCGCCATCAGGTAGAGCCCGGGCGAAGGAACGCTCTCGACCAGCTCCACAGAAATCGGTCGGCCCGTGACTTCGCGGGGGAGCTCCAGCTCGTCGACGACCGTGTGGCCAATGGCCAAGCAATTGCCGCCACCGCCCGGCGCTGTGCCAATGGTGATGCGCATCGCCGCGTCACCGACGACTTCCAAGGTGAGCGGGGCAGTCCCGCACTGGAGGTCGGGGGAGCTGATCCGGATGATACGGAACATCGTGCCGCCTTCGTCGAGGAAAACCGCCCTGTGCGGGATCCCCAGTTGCTCGCGCTCCGTCTCATAGCCCTCCGCCCACAGGCTTTGCGCGTCCTCCCGCTCCGTCTCAGTCGCCAAGCGTGGAGCGACGGGCTCCAGCTCGTACGTCGCCGTTAGAGGGAGGCCCTCGAGGGGGTCGGAAGTGGCAGCTTCACGGCCGCGTTGGCGGCGCATCCGGTGAGCAGCGCAAGGCACGCGAGCGTTGCGCCGGCCGCTCTCGCGAGCGCAGTTTCCCGTTCATTCCGCAAGGGGATGGTCAGGGCATCAATGTATTGGTCGTGCGCGGACGAAGGAAGCACTGTCAACTGCCGCTGCAACGCTCAGGTCGCTAGCCTGGCGGCATGTCCTGGATCCACTCGGCCGCCTTCTCGGCGGAACCCCTCTACCTGAACACCGCGTCGATGGGTCTGCCGCCGCAGGCGACGACGGACGCCTTGACGCGTGAACTGGTCGGCTGGGCTGCGGGGCGCAGGCAGGCGAACGACTACGACGGCACCGTCAGCCGGTCGCGGCAGCTCTACGCGGAGCTCGTGCACGCGCCCGCCCCGTGGGTGGCGATCGGCAACCAGGTCTCACCCCTCGTCGGGCTCATCGCCGCATCCGTACCCGATGGCGCCGAGGTGCTCTTCGCTGAGAACGACTTCACGAGCATCAGCTTCCCGTTCGCGGCCCACGCCGACCGGGGGCTGCGCCTGCGCGAGGTGCCCATGCACCGCATCGCGGAGGAAATCGGACCGGAGACGGCGTGGGTTGTCGTGTCGGCCGTGCAGTCCCGCAACGGCGTCGCCGCCGACCTCGACGCCATCGAAGCCGCCGCCAAGCGGCACGGCGCACGCACCCTCATCGACCTCACGCAGTCCGCCGGGTGGAAGGACGTCGACGCGAGCCGGTTCGATGCGACCGTGTGCGCCGCCTACAAGTGGCTGCTGTGCCCGCGCGGCACCGCGTTTCTGACGCTCGACCCGGAACTGCACGAGCGCATCCGCCCCCTCGCCGCGAACTGGTACGCGGGAGAAGACCCCTGGTCGAGCATCTACGGGCTGCCGCTCCGGCTCGCCGCAGACGCACGCCGCTTCGACGTCTCGCCTGCCTGGCAAGCGTGGGTGGGCACGGAGGCCTCGCTCGACTTCCTGCTCGGTATCGGGGCCCCCGAACTGGAGGCGCACGCGCTCGAAGTGAGCGCCGCGTTCGCGTCTGCGGCTGGGCTCCCGGATGCACGCTCCGCGATCCTCGCCCTCGCCCCCGTCGAGGGGGCGGTGGGCGAGATCAGAGACACGCTCGAGCGGCTCGACGTCATGGCCGCGAACCGCGCCGGTAACTTGCGACTCTCCTTCCACGTCCACAACACCGCCGAGGAAGTCGAGCACCTGGGTGAGGCGCTGAGAGGCCTCGTGCACATCGTCACAGGGCGCTGACGCGGACCCTATCCCGCAACTAGACTCCCGCCGTGCGCGGTAAGAACTTCTTCGACAACCTGGCCAGAAAGGTCGGCGGCAAGACCCCGTCGACGACTGTGGGGCGCCGCGCGCAGCGTGCCCTCCTGGCCGAGCGCAGCATCCGCGAAGTCCTCGAACTGGCCGTGCGCGTCGGCGAGACGATGCTCGCCCTCGGCGCGTCGGCGACCGACGTGACCGACGCCATCCGCCGAACCACGAAGGCCTTCGGCGTCGACTGCCAGATCGACCTCACGTTCACGTCGATTCTCGTGGTCCACGACGGCGTCAACGACGGGGCCGGCATCAGCCTGCTGCGCGTCGTCAACAGCCGCCTCCCCGACTACGACCGCCTCACGCGCGTCATGGAGCTGTCGCGCGAAATCGCCGCCGACCCGAACGACATCGACGTCGCCGAGACGATCGACGACCCGGCCAAGCTCGAGGAAGCACTCAACCAGCTCGAGTCGTTCCACCAGCGCCTCGACGAGATCCTCGTCGCCCCGCAGCGCTTCCGCCGCTCCATGGTGACGCTCTGGCTCGCCCTCATGGCGGGAGGCGTCGGCTTCCTCCTCGGCGGCGGACCCCTCGTCTGCCTCCTCTCCGCCGCCACGACCGTGGTCGTGGACCTCGTTCTGCAGGCCCTCGGACGCTGGGGCCTGCCCGCCTTCTTCCTCCAGATCGCCGGCGCCGCGATCGCCACCGGCGTCGCCGTCGGCCTCCTCGCGGCGCTCCCCGTGCTCCCCGTCGAGTTCGCCGCCCTCCCGCCCGCGCTGGTCGTCGCATCCGGCCTGGTCGTGCTGCTCGCCGGGATGTCGTTCGTCGGCGCCGCCGACGATGCCATCAACGGATTCCCCATCACCGCCATGGGCAGGCTCCTCGAAGTGGTGCTGCTCACGCTCGGCCTCATCGTCGGCATCGCCATCGTGCTCGACGTGGCCCGCGGACTCGGCATCGACCTGCGCCTCGTCGAACGATCCGTGCAGCCGTGGCCGTCGGCCGTGCAGGTCATCGGCGCCGCCATCGCGGCCGCCGCCTGGGCGCTCGCCTCCTACGCGACCATGCGCACCGCCTTCGTCGTCATGATCTTCGGCGGCATCGCCTACCTCGGCTACGACGTGCTCGTCACCGCAGGCACCGAGCCGCTCGTCGCGACCGCCGTGCCGGCGCTGATCATCGGCATCCTGGGAGAAGGCCTCTCCCGCAAGCTGCACATCCCCGCCACCATCACGACGGTCTGCGGCACCGTGCCGCTCCTGCCGGGCCTCGCCATCTACCAGGGCATGCTCGACATCACCTCGAGCGACACCTCCGACGACGGCGTGCTGCGACTCGTGCAGGCAGGTTCCATCGGCATCGGAATCGCCGGCGGCGTCACCCTCGGCCGCTTCCTCGCCCGCCAGTTCAGGACCCGCCGTCGCCGCCGCACCGCGACGCCGGAGGCGATGGTCATGTCGAAGCGGCAGTTCCGCGGCACCGCAAGCGCAGGCCCGGAGACGCGCGCGCTCTACATGATCCCGGACGAGGTCGCCGTCGGCCTCGAGACGGGCATGCTGCGCATCGTGTCGGTCGATGAAGTCGTGGATGCGGGGCAGGCGGACGTCGGGGCCGCCGCCCCTCCCACGCCTCTGCATCCCAACGTCGCCCTCAAGCGGGGCGACCTGAACGCCCGCGGGGAATGACTGTCGGAGGCGAGGCATAGAGTCTCCTCGGTCCCGCCGCGCTCTGAGAACCGGAGCAGGCGAGCGAACGACCTCCAAGCACAACCCGAAGGAGCACGAATGACGACCGCGAAGGCATACGCCGCCCCCTCAGCAACCGAGCCGCTCGAGCCCACCACCATCGAGCGCCGCGCCGTCGGCGAGAACGACGTGCTCATCGACATCGCCTACTCCGGCATCTGCCACTCCGACATCCACACGGTGCGCGGCGAATGGGGCGAGGTGCCATATCCGCTCGCCCCCGGCCACGAGATCGTGGGAACCGTCGCCGAGGTCGGAAGCGGCGTCACCAAGCACAAGGTCGGCGACCGCGTCGGCGTCGGCTGCATGGTCAACTCGTGCCGCGAGTGCGACAACTGCAAGGCAGGATCCGAGCAGTACTGCACCAACGGAAACGTCATGACCTACGGCGGCAAGGACCGCGACGGCAGCATCACGCAGGGCGGCTACGCCACCAACGTGGTCGTCGACGCCGACTTCGTGCTCAGCGTGCCCGAGAGCATCCCCTACGAGAAGGCCGCCCCGCTGCTCTGCGCCGGCGTCACCACCTACTCGCCCCTCGCGCACTGGCAGGCGGGCCCAGGCAAGAAGGTCGCCGTCGTCGGCATGGGCGGCCTCGGCCACATGGCTGTGAAGATCGCCGTCGCCATGGGCGCGGAGGTGACCGTGCTCTCGCAGACCCTCAGCAAGCAGGAAGACGGGCTGCGCTTCGGTGCGAAGCACTACTACGCGACGAGCGACGAGGCCACGTTCACCGAGCTGCGCAACACGTTCGACCTCATCATCAACACGGTCAGCGCGAACCTCGACATCGACCAGTACCTGAACCTGCTGACGCTCGACGGCACCATGGTCTACGTCGGCGCGCCGGCCCAGCCCATCCCCGTGACCGCGTTCACGCTGTTCAACAACCGCCGCTCGTTCGCGGGGTCGACGATCGGCAGCATCCGCGAGACGCAGGAGATGCTCGACTTCTGCGCCGAGCACGACATCGCACCCGAGGTCGAGCTCATCGAGGCCGCCCAGATCAACGAGGCCTACGAGCGCGTCCTGAAGTCGGACGTCCGCTACCGCTTCGTGATCGACGCGACGACCTTCTAGCGGCGGCGCGGGAGTGCCGCGGGATTTCGGGGTGGGTTGCACGCATGCAGATGGGTTTCAATCCATCCCGAAGCGCGCAACCCATCCCGAGACTCGTCGGATGAGTGCCGCCGCAGTTACGCGCGGGCGGGGACGTCGTGCCAGCGGCCGTCTTCGATGGAGGCCTCTGCGGCCTCGACGATCTGCGCGGCGACGAGCCCGTCGGCGACCGACGGCGCGACCTGCTTGCCGGTGACGACGCTCTCCAGGAAGCGGGCGGCCTCGATGGTCTTGAGGTCGTCGAAGCCCATGCCGGTTCCTCCGCCCGGCTGGAAGCGGTGGAACTCGCCGTGGCCGGGGGACATGTAGACGGTCGTGTAGCCGTACGGGGTCGACGAGTCGAGGCAGACCTCGAGCTCGTTGAGGCGCTGGAAGTCCCACCGCAGCGAGCCGCTCGTGCCGTACACCTCGAGGGCGTATTCGGCGCGCGGCCCGCGCATGATGCGGCTCGAGTCCATGATGCCGATGGCGCCGTTGTCGAAGCGCATGAGGAGGGCCGCGTAGTCCTCGTTCTCGACGAGCTTCAGCTCGCCGGTGCCCGGCGCCGATCGGTCGACGATGCCCGTGCCCGGCGCGGGGCGCTCGGTGATGAACGTCTCCGCCGTCGCCGAGACGCTGCCGATGCGGCCGACGACGTGCTGGGCGAGGTCGAGGCCGTGCGAGAGCAGGTCGCCGAGCACGCCGGATCCGGCGCGTTCGCGTTCGAAGCGCCACGTGAGCGGGGCGAGGGCGTCGGATGAGTAGTCGGCGAGCAGTGCGCCGCGCACGTTCGTGACCCGGCCGATCGCGCCCTCTTCGATGAGCTGCCTCATGTGCGCGATCGCGGGGGCGTTGCGGTAGTTGAACCCGACGGCGGTCACGATGCCGGCTGCATCCACAGCGGATGCGATGCGCCGCGAGTCGGACGCGTAGCGCCCCATGGGCTTCTCGATCCAGAAGGGCTTGCCGGCCTCGGCTGCCGCGATGGCCATCTCGGCGTGGAGGAAGTTGGGCGAGCAGATCGAGACGACGTTGACCTCGGGGTCGGCGAGCACCTCGTGGTAGTCGGCGACGGTGCGCTCGAAGCCGAGGCGCTCCTCTGCTTGCGCGCGCGCCTCCGGCACGGGGTCGGCGGCGACCACGAGCCGCGTCTTGATGCCCAGCTCGGGGAAGTGGTCTGGCACGGCGCGGTAGGCGCGCGAGTGGAGGCGGCCCATCCAGCCGACGCTGATGAGGCCGACTCCGATGGTGCGGGGGCTGGTGGCGGTCTGGTCGGTCATGGGAACTCCTTTGTCCAGGTTGGAGCTGTCATATGTTCGGACAACGAGACATTTCTACTCTGTCCGCCCACGTCGTAGCTCTGCGTAACCTTGCGTTACCTGAAGGCGCCCAGTTTCGACGCACGCACGGCCGTCATGCTGGGTCGATGGTTTTCGCCGAGGGACAGACGTCAGCTGGGGCACCGGATCGAGTGGTCGTGCGGGGTGCCCGCGAGCACAATCTCCGCGGTGTGGACGTGGACATCCCGAGGAACGCCCTGGTCGCGTTCACGGGCGTCTCCGGTTCGGGGAAGAGCTCGCTTGCGTTCGGCACGCTGTACGCCGAGGCGCAGCGCCGCTACTTCGAGTCGGTTGCGCCATACGCGCGCCGCCTCATGAACCAGGTCTCGCCGCCCGACGTCGACTCGGTCGAGGGGCTGCCCCCTGCGGTGGCGCTCCCGCAGCAGCGCGGCGGTGGCAGTGCGCGCTCGACGGTGGGGAGCACCTCCACGATCGCCAACGTCGTGCGGATGCTGTTCTCGAGGGTGGGCGAGTACCCGGCTGGCGCGCCCATGCTGCTCGCGGAGGACTTCTCGGCGAATACCGTGCAGGGTGCCTGCCCGAACTGCCATGGTCTCGGCCGCGTGTACGAGGTGCCGGAGTCGCTCATGGTCCCGGATGCCTCCCTGAGCATCCGGGATGGGGCGATCGCCGCCTGGCCGACGGCCTGGCACGGCAAGCAGCTGCGCGACAGCCTGGTCTCGCTCGGCTACGACATCGACATCCCGTGGCGTGAGGTCCCCGCCGAACAGCGCTCCTGGCTGCTGCACACGACCGAGAAGCCGCAGGTGCCGGTGTACGCGGGCAGGACGCCGGCGCAGGTTCGTGCGGCTGTCGCGGCGGGCGACGAGCCCTCGTACATGAGCACGTTCGTCGGCGTGAAGCGGTACGTGCTCGATACGTTCGCGAACTCGAAGAGCGAGCGGATGCGTGAGAAGGCAGCCGCGTTCATGGAGAGCGTGGTCTGCCCCGACTGTCGCGGGACGAGGCTGAAGCCGGATGCGCTCGCGGTGACGTTCGAGGGGCACGACATCACCCAGATCGCGGCGATGCCGCTGCGCGAGCTCGCGACGCTCATGAACACGGTGCTCGGGCCCCAGTGGGAGCGCTCGCGGGGAGCAGCGCTGGCCCCCGAGCAGGTGCTCGCGGCCCGCCGTCTCGCCGGTGAGCTCGGCGCGCGCCTCGCGCCCCTGTCGGATCTGGGGCTGGGCTACCTCTCACTCGACCGGCAGACCGGCACGCTGTCCGGCGGCGAGCTCCAGCGGCTGCGCCTCGCGAACCAGCTCCTCGCCGGCCTGTTCGGCGTCGTGTTCGTGCTCGATGAGCCCTCGGCCGGCCTGCATCCCGCGGACACCGAGGCGCTCCTGGGGATCCTGCGCGGTCTCAGGGACCGCGGCAACACCGTCTTCTACGTCGAGCATTCGCTCGACGTCATCCGCGAGGCCGACTGGATCGTCGACATCGGCCCCGGGGCTGGTGCCTCGGGTGGCCGCATCGTCTACTCCGGTGACCTCGACGGGCTGAAGGGCGCCGAGGGATCGGTGACCCGTCGCTACCTGTTCGACAGCCCCGACTCCCCGCGGCCGACGACCCGCGCGCCGCGGCCGCGTGAGCAGCGGGTCGCCCTCGACGGGGTCGTGCGCAACAACATCCGGGGCCTCTCGGTGGAGTTCCCGCTCGGCTGCCTGACCGCGGTCACGGGCGTCTCGGGTTCGGGCAAGACCACGCTCGTCAACCAGGCGCTCCCCGACCTGCTGCGCGCGAGTCTCTCGAGCGAGGTCGGGGAGACGACCGCCGCCGACGAGCCGGAGCGGGGCGACCCGATGCTCGCCGTCGAAGCGGCGGCGACACAGGGCCGGGCCGTCGGGCCAGCCGACCGCCTCAAGCGGATCGTGCAGGTCAGCCAGGCCCCCATCGGTCGCACCTCCCGCTCGAACGTCGCGACGTACACGGGACTGTTCGACCGCATCCGCTCGCTGTTCGCGTCGACGGACGAGGCGAGGCGACGCCGCTACAGCGCCAGCCGCTTCTCGTTCAATCTGCCGAGCGGCAGGTGCCCGACGTGCAAGGGCGAGGGCACGATGGAGGTCGAGCTGCTCTTCCTGCCCACGGTGCAGGCGCCATGTTCGACGTGCGGCGGCAGGCGCTACAACGCCGAGACGCTGGAGGTCGAGTTCGAGGGGTCCTCGATCGCCGACGTGCTGGACATGAGCGTCACCGCCGCGCGGGAGAAGTTCGCCGGTCGCGCCGACGTGCTCCAGCACCTGGACGCGCTCGCGGATGTGGGCCTCGGCTACGTGTCGCTCGGCCAGCCTGCGCCCGAGCTGTCGGGAGGGGAGGCGCAGCGGGTGAAGCTCGCCGCGGAGCTGCGTCGCGCGCAGCAGGGGGACACCCTCTACCTGCTCGACGAGCCGACGTCCGGGCTCCACCCCGCCGACTCCGATCGCCTGCTCGGGCACCTGCACGACCTCGTCGACCTGGGCAACACCGTCATCCTCGTCGAGCACGACATGCGAGTCGTCGCGGGGGCCGACTGGGTCGTGGACATGGGCCCTGGCGCAGGGGATGAGGGTGGCGAGATCGTCGCGCAGGGCACCCCGCAGGAGGTCGCCGCGGTGGAGGGCAGTGCAACGTCCGCGTACCTCAAGGCCGCGGTGGAGCGGCTCTCGGCGATCGGGGTGTGAGGGTGGCGCTGCCGGCCTCTGGCGTCAGCTCCGCGTCGAGTTCCCGGACCTCCGTCTTGAGGATGCGCATCGACTGCCCGACGCTCTTCGCGAGGGCAGGCAGCTTCGAGGCGCCGAAGATGAGCACGATGATGGCGAGCACGGCGATGCCGTGCCAGCCCGTGAGGTTCGCGAGCATGATGGTGGCCTTTCGTCGTGGGGTCTGCGGGATAGTCGTTGGAGAGTTCCGTCTGGCGGGTTGCGCCGGGGTCAGTTGCCTGGGCCGCCCGGGCCGCCAGCACCGCCGGGGCCACCGGCGCCGCCGCCTGATGGCGCGGATCCCGCGGTCGGTGTGGTCGTCGTGTCGACGCGCACGGTGAGCGCGACGTCGTAGCCGCTTGTCGCGTCGCCCGTGACCGTCGCGAGTTGCAGCGCGCCGCCGTCGTCGCCGAAGACGTTGTCCGAGTCGAGGCTGACCTGCGCCATGTTCGACGCCGAGCCCTCGTAGCCGCCGAGCGTGTAGACCGCGGTCGCGGCGTATTCGGGCAGCGCCACCTGGGAGGTCGAGATGGCCTTCGTGGAGTCGGTGATGTCGTCGATCGTCGGGTACACCTCGAAGTGGATGTGGGGCCACCTGCCCGTGTAGCAGGCGGGGAAGATGGAAGTGAAGGTGACGCTGCCAGCGCCATCGGCGACCTGCACCCCGCGCAGGTAGGTCTCGTTCTCGATGCCCTCCGAGTACATGGAGTAGCCGCCCGTGGCATCGCAGTGCCAGACGTAGACGGCGACGTTTTCGAACGGCCTGTCGCCGTTCACCATGTCGAGGACGGTGAGGGTGAGCGTCATGGGCACACCTGCTGCGGCAGTGCTGCTGCCGATGCTCGTGCGGATGTCGCTGCGCACGACGCCAGACTGCTCGAGCACATCCGCGCCGTTCGACCCGTCACCCGGGTAGGGGCCGGCTGTCTCGTCTGGGATCTCGCTGGCGGGCAGGATGCCGGCCGTCGCGCTCGCGGTCGGGGAGGCGCTCGCGGTGGCTGCTGCCGTCGCGGCGGCCGTGCTGCCTGCGCCCGACCCTGCGGGGGTGCAGGCGGCGAGTGCGACCGTCCCGACTCCGACGCCGAAGATGCTCAGCAGGCCACGGCGCGACATGAGCGTGCCGATGTCGAATGAGACGCCCTGGTCGACGACTTCCTCGTCAGCGCGGTCGAGGAGCCTGCCCTCGTACGCGGGGCCCTCTGGCGTGATGTCGGGTTCGGGGATCTTGATCATGTCGGCTCTCCTGCTCTGCGGTGTGGAACGAGAGCAAGCATGAGTCGACCGCCAGTCAGGCGCCTATGGCGGCGCTACGGGTTGCCTATGAGAGGTCAGATCCGCTCCACGGCACGGTCACGAGCTTTCCGACGTAGCGTCCGGACTCCATGTCGGTGTGTGCCTGGGCGATCTCGTCCATCTGGTACACGTGCCCGATCGGCACGCGCGCGTCTCCCCGCTCGACGGCGTCGATGAAGTCCTGGAGCACGTTCTGGGGCAGGTCGTTGGCCTCGCCTGAGTAGGCCGTGAGTCTGACACCGTTGGGGAGCCAGGCGATGGGGTAAAACTCGGGGATGATCCAGTCGTCGGCGAGCATGCCCGTGAAGCATGCCGTTCCGCCGGTGCGGACCGCGCGGAGCGTGTCGCGCAGGGTCGTCGCTCCGACGAGCTCGACCGCCCCGTCGACGCCGTCGGGGGCGATCTCGCGCACCTGTGCTGCGACCTCGCCGTTCTCGAGCAGCGGATGCTCGACGCCGAGGTCGCGCAGGTGCTGGAAGCGATCGGGGTTGCGGGTTGTCGAGAACACCCGCATCCCGCGAATCACGGCGAGGGCGGCGATCGCGAGTCCGACCGACGACGTTCCTCCTCTGATGAGGATGCTGTCGCCCTCGTTGGCCTGGACGCCTGTGGAGAGCGAGCCCCAGGCGGTCTGGAGCATTTCGGGAATCGCGCCGAGTGTCGACCATTCGAGCGCGCTTCGGAACGGGATGACCTGGGCATGCGGGACCGTCACGTATTCCGCGTAGCCGCCGTCGAAGGATCGGCCCATGCCGCCCATCATGGTCACGACCTGCTGGCCGGGTCTGAAGTCGGTGCCCGGGGCGTCCTCGACGATGCCCGTCGCTTCGATGCCAGGTACGCGGGGGAGCACGCCTGACTCAGCGACACCGGAACGGAAGTGGTACTCGGAGCGATTGAGGCCGAACGCATGGACGCGGATGAGGACCTCGCCGGGACGAGGGCGTGGTCGTTCGATCGTGGCGAGTTCGAGCTTCTCGGGTCCGCCGAACTCGCGGATGACGACGGCGCGCATCAGATCGGTCATCTGCTGGCCTTTCCCTGTGTTGAGGGGGTTGTGGTCGGGGTCGCGATCGAGCGCAGGTGCAGGGCGAGTCCGTCCCGCGCCTCGCTGGTCAGCGTGGGGCCGAGGCGCGAGGACAGGTGTTCCTCGAGGGCGACTGACCCGTCGAGCTGCGTGCGTGTGCCAGCGGCGGTCAGCTCGACAAGAGCCGAACGGCGGTCGTCGGGGTTCGCTCTGCGACTGCAGTGACCATCACGCTCGAGGCGGTCGATGAGTTTGCTCGCTGCCCCGGCGGTGATGCCGATGGCTGCGGCGAGGTCGCTCGCGCGAAGGGTGCCAGCTTCGGCGATCGCGTTGAGGGCGTAGAGGTGCGAGAGGGGGATTCCCATGGGCTTCAGGGCCGCGTCGGCGTCATTCCAGAGTTGGATCTCAGCGCTCACGAGCGCTTGCAGGAAGTCGGAGTATGGGGCCTTCGATGCGGTCATGAGCCGATACAACCACATTCCACGGAATTATGTTCCATGGAACGCAACACCGTCGATGTCCCAGGCGGGATGTCCGTGGCTCGTGCTTAGCTAGGCGCACACTTCAGCGAAGGCGAGAGGCGGGGCGGCGACGTGACTCAGCAGTTCGGCGGTCAGGGGTCAGGAACAGGCGTCGCGGCGGGCCCGGGGCCCGCTGGCCTTCAGCGCGCATCCAAGCTTCGGCAGTCGCTGTTGCGCCTGGGGTCGGGTGCACTCACGAAGACCTACGACCTCTACCACCTGCATCCGGCCATCTGGCGCTGGACCGCGCGTCACTACGTGCCGGCCATGGGCGATTTCGCGAAGTTCAACGCGTGGATGATCTGTCAGCGCGCGAACCTCGACGTGCCCGCCTACCAGCGCTGGCTGCACGAGAACGACTTCAGGTTCCGCTGGTGGCAGCTGTCGAGCTACCCGGAGACGAGCAAGGACGACTACGTCAAGCGCTACACGGAAGACGAGCGCTGCTGGGGCGGTGAGATCGACACCGTGGGCACCGTGGTCGACGAATCGAGCGGGTCGAGCGGCTCGCCCTTCAACTGGATCCGCGGGCGGCACGAGCTGAAGACCATCCACAACAACGTGGCCGGGTACATCACGCTGCTGTTCGGCACCAAGAAGCTCTTCGGCATCAACGCCTTCTCGATGGGGGCGTGGGCGACCGGCACCAACACCGGGCACGCGCTGTCCAAGATCTCCATGGTCAAGAACACGGGACCCGACATCGACAAGATCGTCGACACCATCCGCCACTTCGGGCCGAGGTACCAGTACCTCGTCAGCGCGTACCCGCCGTTCCTCAAGCACCTGCGGGACCGGCTCGACGGCGAGGAGTGGTTCGACTGGTCGAAGCACCGACTCAACGGCTTCGTCGGCGGCGAGGCGATGACGGAGGGGCTGCGCGACTACCTGGAAGAGCGCTTCGGGCGCGTCTACTCGGGCTACGGGGCGTCCGACCTCACGATCGGCATGGCAGGCGAGTCGGACGCGTGCGTCTGGCTTCGCCGCGCGATGTTCGCCGACGAGCGTCTGCGGCGGACCCTCCTCGGCGAGGATGAGTCGCGCATCCCGATGGTCTTCCAGTACAACCCGCTCGAGACCTACCTCGAGACGAACGACGACAACGAGCTCGTCGTGACGCTGAACTCGTCTGCCGTGCTGAGCCCGAAGCTGCGCTACAACATCGGCGACGAGGCGAAGATCGTCTCGTTCCCCGAGGTGCGCGAGACGATCGCCGAGCTCGACCCGGCCCTGTCGAGGGCGTTCCACCGGGCGTTCGCGGTGCAGCGGATGAAGCTGCCCTTCCTCCTGCTCTTCGGCCGGAAGGACTCGACCATCTCCTACATGGGCGCCAACCTGTACCCGATCGACATCGAGAACGGGCTCTACCGTGACAACCGGCACGCCGCCGACATCGAATCGTTCAAGCTCGGTCTGCTCGAGCTCGACGGGCACGAGCAGCGGCCAGTCGTGCACCTCCAGCTGCGCGACGGAGCGACGCTGACGGACGAGGAGATCGCGACGCTCAGCGAGACGACCCGGCTCGGCATCGTCGAGCACCTGGCCACCGTCTCGCGCGACTTCGCGCAGTCGCTCGACGAGGACCCATCGACGGGAGACCTCCGCATCGAGGTGCACCCGTTCGGAACGGGGCCGTTCACCGGGGGCAACGCGAAGATCAAGAACGTCTACGTCGTCAAGAACGCCGAGTAGGCCGTGTTCACCACGGACTTCTCGAAGGCGCCAATCCAAGGACAGGCCGAGGCGCTGGTCATCGTCGAGGGGCGCAGCACCGACAGCGAGGACGCGATCTGGCGGCACCGCTTCCGCGACCGACGAGTCGTCGGCGAGCTCCTGCTCTTCGAGAGCGTCGGGCGAGCGCGAGAAGTTGCTGGCGCGCATCCCGGACGCACGAAGCTGCTGCTCGCCGAGACCCGCGGCTACTCGAACGGCATCTGGCGGGCCGATCCGGAACCGCCACCCGGCGAGATGGCACACAACCCGCACTTCGCGCCCGGCACAAAGGAACGGGAACAGGGTCGCACTCCGCCGCTCGTCGCCGAGCCCACGCGCAAGCCGAAGAAGCTGACCACCCCCATCCCGCCGGCGTCGCACACGATCTTCGACACTGCATCGATGTTCGTCGGTGCGACCCGCTACACGACCCCCCTCGCATGGGCCGTCACGGGGCGCATCTGGGGGCAGATGACCGGCAAGATGCGACGGATGCCCGACTACTGCTGGCACGGCATCTACTGGGAAGCACCGTGGACGCTCGGGACCCTCGCGAACTTCTCGACGCGCGACGCCCTCATCCGCTTCGCCAGGATGCCCGAGCACCGCCACCTCATGCAGTGGATCGTGAAGGACACGAAGAACGCCAACGCCGGCTTCATCCGCCTCTTCGCCAGCGAGGAGGAACTGGCGAGCGTCGAGGGTGGCGCGACGCAGGCGGCTGAGGGGGTGGGTTCTGGCGCGCGCGCAAACAGCGGCGATGGCGACGGCGTTGGCGTCGGCGCCGCTGGCGGTGACGGCGCCGCTGGCGGTGACGGTCGGGTGGACGCGGCCGATCGCCGGAACAGCGTCGTGACGGGCGGGGCCGCCCGGTCCGGTCCCCATCCCGGCATCGAGGTGAAGCGCGTGGAGTCGGAACTCGAATTCCTGGAGTTCGTCGAGCTGCCGGGACGCGTGTCCGACCCGAGCCGCGAGGTGCCAGTGCTCGAGTCCACGCTCCGTTCCTGGTGGAAGGGCAAAGGGGCGCACGAGTCCAGGGTCGAGCTGCTCATCGCCTACCGAGGCGGGGAGCCGGTGGCCCGCGCGGTCGCGCACACGAGCGTCGCGCTGGAGGCGAAGCTCGACTCGAGTCTGCAGCTGTTCGGAGCCGTCGCGGCCGCCGACGCGGAGTCGCTCGGCGCGATCATCGCCGCCGTCGAGGAACGCGCTGGGAAGACCGGGCGGCGGGAACTGCTCGGCCCCGTCACGCTGCTCCCGAACCAGGTGGGCGGCGTGATCACGAGCGGCTTCAACGAGCGGGGCTTCGTGGAGGGAGCCTGGAACCCCGACTGGGTGCCCGCCGCCTACGAAGGGCTCGGCTTCACGACCTGGAACGAGTCGGCGACCTGGATCGCACGCCTCGAACAAGGTCACCTCGGGCAGATCGAGAGCGACGCCTTCACCGCGCCCACCGATGGGGAGCTCGCAGCCGCCGGCGTCGTCATCGAGCGGGCGTCGCGGCTGCGGTTCCCGCGCGCCGTCGCACGCCAGCGGGAGCTGGTCAACGCCGCGTTCGCCGAGCTGCCCTACTACACGCAGATCTCCCCGGCCCAGATGCGCGAGGCGACCAGCGGGCTCGTCGCCATCATCGATCCCAGCATCTGGGTGTTCGCGGTCGACGCGAAGACCCGGAAGCCGCTCGGGTTCCTGCTCTGTGTCCCCGACGTCACGCGCATCGTGCAACGCTCCTCCGGTCGCATCGGGCCACGACAGCTGCTCGAGATCTGGCGGCAGAAGCGGCAGCCGAGAGAAGCCGTGCTCACCATCCAGGGCACCGTCCCCGAAGCGCGGGGCCGGGGCATCAGCACGCTGCTCGGTCGAACGGTCGGGGAGGCGCTCATCGAGGGCGGGTACACGGCGCTGCGCTCCACCTACATCGGACACGACAACCCAGCGTCGGCGCGGCAGCTCAGCCGGATGGGCGGCGACACGCTGCACCACACGGTGCTCTACCGGAAGCGAGTCGGCGGCATGCCCAGCCCGCGCCCAAGCAACGAGGGGGAGCAACGATGACCAGCATCCACACGCTGAACCGGATCATCGCCGACGCGGCGTCGGCGCCGTCGGCCCACAACACCCAGCCCTGGTCGCCGCGGATGATCGGCGACGGGGCGGCGGTCGAGCTCCGGGTCGCGCGCAAGCGGACCCTGCCGGCCTCGGACCCGACCGGGCGTGACACCCTGCTCGGGTTGGGCGCCTGGCTCGAGGCGTTCAGCGTCAGTGCGGCCGTGCACCGGGTGGACTTCGATGTCGAGCTCCTGCCCGCGCTCGCAGACCCGGAGGCGATCGTGCACGCGAGGAGCGACGACCCCGTGCTCCGCATCCAGCTGCACCAAGGCAGAGAGAGCACAGGCGGCGGCACAGGCGGCGGCACGGACGACGGCACGGGCGGCGGCGCAGGGGGTGGCACCCCGAACGTGCGCACCACCGCCGCCGACCGGCACGACGGCTCGACAGACGCGCCCGGCAGCCGACTCGCGCCTGCTGGCGCCGCGTCACCTGCGTCGTCAGGCGGCCCGGATCCCGACCGACACCTGCTGGCATCGCGGAAGACCGTGCGCAGTGGACTCGAGCCCGCGAAGGGGCTCGTGATCGAGCTCGCCAGTTCGCTGCCCGACTGGCTGCGGTTGGTGCCGGTCGACGCGGACGACCTGCGGCACTTCTCGTCGCTCGGCACCGCCGACACTGTGCGCGAACCCGGCGTTGCGCGCGAGCTGGCGCACTGGCTGCGACTGCACCCCTCGCATCCGCGGTACGACGTCGACGGGCTCAACGACCGCGTGCTCGGGGTTCCCGCGGTCGCCTCGCGGTTCGCGTCGGCGTTCACGCGGAACCGCCGCCTCCGGGAAGCTGCGGTGCGCGTCGTGACCCCCGTCGGGGAGCTGTGGCGCCGCGCGCTGCTCGAGGTGCCGGTCTCGGCGGCGGGTGAGGACGCGCCCGCCGCGGCGACGGCCTTCGCCCTGGTCGCCGACACGAAGCTGCTCGACATCGGATCGGGTGCGGAGGTGACCCGCGTGCTCAACTCCCCGCTCGGGCTGCCCCCGGAGCGGGTGCTCGAGGCAGGCCAGGCGCTCATGCGGCTGTGGCTGCTGGCCACGGCGCGCGGGGCGGCGTTCGCGCCAGCCTCCGAGATCATCGACTCGTCGCTCGCGCAGGGCGAGCTGCGCTACCGACTCGGGCTCTCGCGCCGCGACGTGCCGCTCTTCGTCACGCGGGTCGGCGTGCCCAGGGACCCGAACCCGCCGCGCGCGCCTCGACGCTGACCCGCACCGGCGGTTGCAGCTGCGGTTGCGGCTGCTGCTGCGGAAAGCCGCGAGGCTGTTCAACCCAAGCGACGTCTGCTCAGCCCAGCCCGCGCATCCATTCGGCGATCAGGTCGACGCCGCGCGTGAACGCGGGGTCGCGGCGCCGGTTCAGGAAAGCGTGCGTACTGCCGGGCAGCACGCGGTACTCGGTGTCGACGCCCGCCGCAGCGAGCTCCCTCGCGAACAGGGAACCGGATGCGCGCATCGCGTCGCGGTCCGCGTCCACGACCAGCGACGGCGGCAACCCGGTGAGATCGTGCCCGCCTGGGAACGCGTCGGGAAGCGGCAGGACGTCCGCGCTGCCCGCATAGTTGAGATTCATCGCGCCGATCAGCCACGGCGTGTGGACGTAGCGGCGGCTGCCACGCAGACGACTCATCAGCTCGGGCGAACGCTCCGGCAGCTCAGCGTGGAACGTGCCGTAGGCGAGGAAGAGCCCGCGCAGGGGAGACGCCCCAGCGCGCTCGTAGCGGAACGCCGCGGCCGCCGCGAGGCACGCCCCGGCGCTCGCTCCGCCGAGCACGACCCCATCGTCGCTCCGAGCACTGACTCTGTCGATCACCGCCATCGCGTCGTCGAGCGGGATCGGGAAGCGGACCTCCGGCCGGAGCTGACGGCCGGCGCCGGCGCAGCTCGGACCCGGCGCGCCCGTGCGTTCTGCCCGGACCCTGCCGCCCAGGGGCACGAGCCGGTAGTCGACGGTCGTCACCTCGAATCCCGCCCGCGCCAAGGCAAGAGCGACCTCGTGCGTCTCCGGCTGGTCGAGGCCGCCGGAGTAGAATCCGCCGCCGTGCAGCCAGACGACAGGGCGACGCGCTGAGCGCGCAGCACAGCCGTCGGCGGGGGCATAGGTCCGCACCGGAACCCGGCCGTGCGGTCCGGCAACGGCGGAGTTCGTCGCATCCACCCCGTGCGGTGCGGTCAGCGAGCGTCTCGGCATCTGCCCACGATACGGGCACACGCCCTAGGCTCATCTGATGCACGAGCTACGCCTCTCCGAGGAAACCCAGCGCCGCGCCGTCGCACTGAACGCGCGGCAAGCCTGGATCAGCCTCGCCTTCCTCGCGCCGATCCTCCTGGCGCTCGTCGTGATCTTCTCGCTCCAGGACTTCTGGCTCGGTTTCGGCTACGGGGTGCTCGTCGTCGTGCTCGTGGGCGGGTCGCTGCCGTTGTCGATCTGGCTCGCGCGCTGGGCGATGCGGGAGACCTACATCCGGTTCGGCGACGGCTGGATCGAGCACAAGTGGATGTTCCGCACCCGCCGGTTCGCCGCGGCCGAGGCCACGAGCGTCGTCACGGTCGACCGCATGTCGTTCGGCGGCTTCTCGGGCGCTCCGACGCACCACCTCATCGTCACTGGTCGCGACCGTCGTCTGCTGATCCTCGTGGGGCAGATGTGGACCACCCAGCAGCTGTCGGCCATCATGCACGACCTCGCGAGCCGCGGGGTGCCGTGGATCTCCGTCCCCGAGCCGATCACCCCTCCGCAGCTGCGCGCCCGCGACCCGCGCCTCGTGCCCTGGTGGCAGGCGCATCCCATCGCCTTCGCGCTGCTGATCGCCGGTGCCGTCTTCGTCCTCGTGATCATCCTCATCACCGTGCTGGCGTTCGTGGTCTTCACGGCGGTCATGGGCTGACCCGCCACGGGGCGCTGGTGGCCGGCCGGGCCGGTGCCTCGCCGAGGTAGCCGTGCCGCTGGGCGACGCCTGGGCGTGGCCGCCGCCCGGCGTCCTACGCTGAACTCGTGCGCTCCCTCACCCGTCTCACCGGCCTCGACCGGATTCAGGCGAGCAAGCGCGTGCCCGCACTGCAAGTCGCGAAGACCGCCATCGCCGCCGTCGGAGCATGGCTGCTGGCCGGCTGGCTCATCCCAGGTCCCCTGCCCGTGTTCGCGGCCGTCGCCGCGCTGCTCGTCGTGCAGCCGAGCGTCAACCAGTCGTTCGCGAAAGCCCTCGAGCGCAGCGCCGGAGTGGTCATCGGCGTCGCCGTCGCGAGCGCCATCTCGCTCGTCCTCGGCCCGCAGTCGTGGGTGATCCTCCTCGCGATCGTCGTCGCGATGCTCGTCGCGTGGCTGCTGCGCATGACCTCCACGACCAGCAACCAGGTCGCGATCAGCGCGATGCTCGTGCTGGCGCTCGGCGCATCCACCCCCGAGTACGCGCTCGACCGCATCCTCGAGACCCTCATCGGCGCCGCCTTCGGTCTCCTCATCAACGCCGTCATCCTGCCGCCCGTGCTCGTCGCCCCGGCCCAGCGCGACACGGCGATGCTCGGCAACGAGATCGCCGCGTCGCTCGAACGGCTCGCCGACGCCATCGAGCAGCCGCAGACCCCCGCGAGCCTCACCGAGCTGCTCCTCAAGGCGCGCCTTCTCAGACCCATGGCGGGTGCTGCCGAGAACTCCATCGCCGACGGGCTCGAATCGCTCACCTTCAACCCGCGCAAGTCCAGGCATCACGAAGAACTCGTCGAATGCCAAGAGCTGCTCGACCGCTTCCGCCCCATCGTCACGCAGCTCACCGGCATGACCCGCGCCGTCGCCGAGCACTGGGAGCCGACCCTCGCCGAAGAGCCGCAGGCCATCGCCATCGCCGAGCAGCTGCGGCGGGCAGCTCACGACACGCGCATCCTGATCCCAAGCGAACCGGGGGAGCCGCAGTCGTCCATCCTCGAACCTCCAGCACTCACCGCGCCGCTCGTCGTCTCAGCACCGAAGGGCGGCAGCTGGGTGCTCATCGGCTCGCTCATCGAAGACCTCCGCCGCATCCACGAAGGACTCACCGGCGAGGCATAGGCGTGGCGTGCAGGGTGCTGCCCTGGCCCGAGTCGCCGCGTCCGCCAGCCTCTGCTGGCCACCTTCCCGGATGAGACGGCCCCGGATGCGCCCTTCGCGCCCGGCGAGCTCGCATCAACATGGAAGCTGGCCACAGTCGCCCACGCCCACGCCCACGCCCACGCCGACGCCGACGCCGGCGCCGACGCCGGCGCGCAGCGCCGTGCCTCGCACTGCCTGTCCAACATCAGTGCAATATCGGCCCCTGAGTCGCGAAAACGTCGCCCGGAGCCCGATTCTGCACTCATGTTGGACACGTGTCGTCGGCCCACCGTCCCAGGCAGGGCATGCCAGTACCTGGCACGACCGCCCCTCCCGGGCGCAGGCTGGAAGCCATCCAATGGAGGAACGGCGGCGGCCGGCGCTCTCGAGAGGGCGGCGTGGCCCGCCACAGTTCCCGGAACCGCAACGAGAGGCACCCATGAAGGCCACGTTCATGTACGCAGCAGGCGACGTCCGAGTCGAGACCGTCGCCGACCCGACCATCAGGCAGCCGACCGACGCGATCGTCCGCGTCACGCAGGCGTGCATCTGCGGCTCGGACCTGCATCCCTACCACTCGATGCAGGCCAGCGAGCAAGGCTCCCCGATGGGGCACGAGCTCATCGGCATCGTCGAGGAGATCGGCGCCGCCGTCTCAACCCTCAAGGTCGGCGACTTCGTCATCGCCCCCTTCGCGTTCCAGGACAACACGTGCGTGTTCTGCCGCGAGGGCGTGCAGACGTCGTGCATCCACGGCGGCTTCTACGGCAGCCCAGAGATCGGCGGCCTGCAAGCCGAGCTCGCCCGCATCCCGCAGGCCGACGGAAGCCTGGTCGTCGTGCCCGGCGTCGACGCCGCCGCTCTCAGCCGCGGGGAGAACGCACAGCTCGCCGCGAGCCTCCTCACGCTCTCCGACGTGTACCTCACCGGCTACCACGCAGCCCACATGGGCCGTGTCGAGGCGGGCAAGACCGTCACCGTCATCGGTGACGGCGCCGTCGGGCTCTCCGCCGTGCTCGCCGCCAAGCAGCTCGGTGCCGAGCGCATCATCCTCATGGGGCGTCACACCTCGCGCACCGACCTCGGCGTTGACTTCGGCGCAACCGACGTCGTCGCCGAGCGCGGTGACGACGGCATCGGGAAGGTCATGGACCTCACGAACGGCGAGGGCAGCCACGTCGTCCTCGAGGCCGTCGGCCACATGCCCGCTTACGAGCAGGCCTACGGCATCGTCCGTCCCGGCGGCGTCATCTCGCGCGTCGGCGTGCCCCAGTACGAGGACGCACCCATCGGCTTCGGCTCCCTCTTCGGGAAGAACGTCACCCTCACCGGCGGGCCGGCCCCCGTGCGTGCCTACATGGAACCCGCGATCCAACAGGTCCTGACCGGCGACATCAATCCGGGTCGCGTCTTCGACCGCACGATCGGCATCGATGAGGTGCCCGCGGGCTACGCCGCGATGGACGCGCGCGAAGCCCTCAAGGTGCTCGTCCAGATGTAGCCGGCCGCGGCCGTGCGCACCACAACCCGAGAAAGGAACCCCCTCATGAGCACAGAACTTCAGCCGAAGAGCCCGACCAACAAGGGACCAGCCGAGTGGTTCACCGGTGACGTCTACTTCAACGCCTACTACGCGGGCACCGAGCCGTCGCGCACCCGCCTCAACCTGGTGCGCTTCACACCGGGTTCGCACACGGCCTGGCACCGCCACGCGGTCGGCCAGACGCTGCACGTCACCGAGGGCTACGGTTACGTGCAGTCGCGGGGCGAGGAGCTCATCGAGCTGCGGCCCGGCGACACCGTGTACACACCGGCCGGCGAGTGGCACTGGCACGGCGCGTCCGCCGACAACTTCATGTGCCACCGCCCTCTGGGAGGCACCCGGGGCTGACTCCGACGAGCCCGAGACGGTCTGGGGCGAGCTGCTGACGCCGGAGGAGTACCCGCAGCCCTAGCGGCTCAGGAGCAGCGACGAGGGGGGATGCCGCTGGCGCCGATGCTCTGTTCGCCGGACTTCGCCTCGCAAAAGTGAGCCAGACGCATCCGGAAGCAACGACTCCGGATGCTTCTGGCGCACTCTTCTTGCCTGAGAGGGGGGCGCCGGGCAGGAGGCGCGCCGCGACGTGCTCGCGCTACTGCTGCTGGTGGGTCAGCGACGCACCTGCGGGGAGCTCCGTGGCAGCCCAGGACGCGAGCATGCGCAACCCGTCGGCGCTCGGGCTGCCCTCCGCGGCCGTGTAGACGTTCATCGTGAGGCCGGGCTCGCTCGGCAGCGGCAGCGACTCGAAGTTCAACTCGAGCAGGCCGACGACCGGGTGGTTCAGGCGCTTCACGCCGCTGCGATGGAACTTCACGTCCTTCGCAGCCCACATCTCGCGGAAGAGCTCGCTCTGCGTCGACAGCTCGCCGATGAGCTGGTGCAGCTTGGGGTCGTGCGGGTTGCGGCCCGCCTCCATACGCAACATGGATGCGGCGTCCGCGGCGATGCGGTCGAAGTCCACCCAGAAGTCACGGGCGGCGGGGTTCAGGTAGATGTACCTCGTCGTGTTCACCGGGCGGCGCGGGTCGTCGAAGACAGGGGAGTACAGTGCCCGACCGAGACGGTTGGCCGCGAGCACGTCGTGCCGGTCGTTGCGCACCCACGCGGGAGCCTCGGAGAAAGCGTCGAGCATCTGGCGCACAGCCGGACGCAGCTCGCCACCGCGCTGCTTGTTCGACGCGCGACGCGACGGTGCGCTCGCCCTGGCGAGGTTGAACAGGTGCTCACGCTCGGCCTCGTCGAGCTGCAGGGTCGAGGCGATCGCGTCGAGCACGCTCTCGGACGCACCGGAAAGGTTGCCGCGCTCGAGCCGCACGTAGTAGTCGACCGAGACGCCCGCGAGCATCGCGACCTCCTCGCGACGCAGCCCCGCGACTCGGCGATTCCCACCGTACGCCGGCAGGCCAGCCTGCTCCGGGGTGATCTTCGCCCGGCGGGAGCTGAGGAACTCCTTCACCTGCTCGCGCACATCGTTCATGCGTCCAAGCTACGCCCGCAGGCCCGAGTGAGGGAGGCCCCGCGAGTACCTGCCCAGACCGCCGCGCCCTCAGTCCGGTGGTCTCTCGCAACGCGGAGAACTTCGGTGACTCTTCGCGCGGAAGTGTGCGAAGCTCACGCGAACCAGTCAATAGTCACCGAAGTTTGCAGCGGGACGGTGGGACCGCGCACTCAGTGGTGCGGGGTCCGACCTGGGCCGCGACTGGCGGGCCGTCCAACATCAGTGCAGATTCCGGCTGAAACTCGCTGAAAGCGGCGGGAAGGGCCGATTCTGCACTGAAGTTGGACAGGAGCGGAGCTGAAGCTCGGCCTGAGCCGGCCCCGCCGCCGATCAGGCCTCCGGGATGGGCATGCCGTAGGCCTCGAGCGTCAGCGACTCGGGCTCGGGCCCGCGGCGCACCGCCTTGTCGAGCGCATCGATCTGGGCGACCTCGTCGGCGGTGAGCTCGAAGTCGAAGATGTCGAAGTTCTCGGCGATGCGGTGCGGCTTGACTGACTTGGGGATCACCGAGCGCCCCTCCTGCACGTGCCAGCGCAGCATGACCTGCGCCGGGCTCTTGCCGTGGGCTTCGGCGATGGCGCCGATGGTCGAGTCCTCGAGGGTGCTCCCGCCGTCGCCGTCGCGGTAGAACGTGATGCCGCCGATGGGCGACCAGGCCTGGTCGAGGATGCCGTGGCGCGCATCCGCGTCCTGCACGTCTCGCTGCTGGAAGTAGGGGTGCAGCTCGATCTGGTTGAGGGCTGGCACGACGTCGGTCGCCTCCAGCAGCGCCGCAAGGTGGTCCGGCATGAAGTTGCTCACGCCGATCGCGCGCACCTTGCCGACGGCTAGGAGGCGCTCGAGGGCACGGTAGGCGCCGATCGTCTTCTCCCAGGCGGTCGGGAGTGGCTGGTGGAGGATCAGGAGGTCGATCTGCTCGACGCCGAGCTTGGCGGCAGACTTCTCGAAGCCGTGAAGGGTCTCGTCGAAGCCGTAGTCGCTGATCCAGATCTTGGTCTCGATGAAGATCTCGTCGCGGGGGAGCCCGGATGCGGCGATCGCCTGCCGCACTTCCCGCTCGTTCCCGTAGGCGGCCGCCGTGTCGATGTGCCGGTAGCCGACGCGCAGGGCTTCGGCGACTGCGGCCGCCGTCTCCTCTGGTGCTGACTGGTACACGCCGAATCCGATGGTGGGCAGTTCGACGCCGTTGTTGAGGGTCAGGTTCGTGGTACTCATGCCGAAACGCTACGCCGAGCGACCGGTGAGAGACAGGTTCTGTCAGTGCCCGTCAGCTGAATCGAAGTCGTTTCGAACAGCCGCAAATCTCCTCTTGCGCGAGGGGGCACTCGTGCCTACACTTTCGGCAGGTGCACAAACGATCAGATCTATTTGCAACTTCGTGCACACCCCGACAAAGGAGTCAGAACATGCGGTCTAAGTCGCCGCTCGCCGCCCTCGCGGCCAGCACCGCCGAGCACAGCTCGGCGAACACGTCGGGAGGGAAGCCGGCATGGAAGTAATCACCTGGATCGCCGAGAACTTCATCGGCCTCTTCAATGCCTCCGCCGAGAGCCTCATGGGTCTCATCACCGGCATCCTCCCTCTGCTCCTCGTGCTGCTCACGGCAATGTACGCCGTCACCACGTGGATCGGTGAAGAGCGCGTCACGCGCGCCGTTCGCTGGGCAGGCAAGTACGCCATCACGCGCTACACGGTCATGCCGATCATCGCCGTGATCATGCTGACCAACCCCATGGCGTACACGTTCGGCCGCTTCCTCCCGGAGCGCTACAAGCCGGCCTTCTACGACTCCGCCGTGTCCTTCGTGCACCCCGTCACAGCGTTCCTCCCGCACGCCAACGCGGGTGAGCTGTTCGTCTGGACCGGCATCTCCGCAGGAGTCCTCTCCATCGCGCCCGACAAGTACGCGACCCTCGCCGCCCTCTACTTCATGGTCGGCATCGTCGTCATCTTCATCCGCGGCATAACCACGCAGTGGATCACGAAGGTGCTCATCAAGCGCGGCGGCCACGAGGCGACGTTCGCTCGCTTCGACGAGATGTACGCCGAGGGCCACCTCCAGGGCTCCAAGACCGAAGGTGGTGTCCTGTGAGCACAGACGCTGACAACACGAACGCAGGCACGGCCGACAACGGCGGAGCAGGCACGGCCGACTACAAGGGCGTCAAGGTCAACCGCGGTCGCGGCGGCTGGGGCGACGGCCTGACCCTGGTGCCGAACGCCGAGAAGAACATCGTCCTCTCGGTCACGGGCGGCGGCATCCACCCCGTCGCGCAGAAGATCGCCGAGCTCACGGGCGCCGAGGCGGTCGACGGCTTCAAGAACAACGTTCCCGACGCGAACGTGCTCTGCGCGGTCATCAACTGCGGCGGCACCGCGCGCATCGGCGTGTACCCGAAGAAGCGCATCCCGACCGTCGACGTGTACCCCGGTGAACCAGGCGGCCCGCTCGCCCAGTTCATCACCGAGGACATCTTCGTCTCCGACGTCGCGCCACGCGACGTGATCTCGCTCGACGCCGACGCCACCGCGGCGGCCGGCGCTGCCGCCGCGCAGGAGAAGCCGGCGCAGAGCCCCGAGGAGATCGCGGCGAAGGCCAAGGCGGATGCGCGCGCCAGGGTCGCAGCTCAGGGAAGCGGATTCACGGGCTTCGTCGTGAAGTTCGGCAACGCGATCGGCTACTTCATCAACACGCTGCTCTCCTCGGGCCGCCAGGCGATCAAGCTGACGCTCAACACGATCCTGCCGTTCATGGCGTACGTGTCGCTCCTCATCGGAGTCGTCACGTACACGGGAGCTTCGGACTTCATCGCCAACGCGGTGTCGCCGCTCGCGTCGAACCCGATCGGCCTGATCCTTCTCGGCGTCATCACGGGCCTCCCGTTCCTGTCGCCGATCCTCGGCCCAGGTGCCGCGATCGCACAGGTCGTCGGCGTGCTCATGGGCACGCAGATCGCCGCCGGTGCGCTGCCGGTGCAGTACGCGCTGCCGACGCTCTTCGCGGTCAACGGCCAGGTCGGCTGCGACTTCATCCCCGTCGGTCTCTCCCTCGGCGAGGCGGAGCCGGAGACGGTCGCGGTCGGTGTTCCCGCCGTGCTCTTCTCCAGGCAGATCACGTCACCCCTCGCGGTCGTGCTCGCCTACTTCGCCTCCTTCCTCCTCGTCTAGGTGCTGCCGGGCGGGCCGCACGCCGGCCCGCCCGCGCATCCACTGAACCTGAACCAAGAAAGGGACCACAACGTGTCCACGACCATCTGGCAGTCAGAAATCGCCCGCATCGGACCCGACGCGAACGACATGTTCGAGGGTGGCGTCTACATCCTCTTCGGAGAACCCGTGCCGGACGCCCTCGCCGAGGTCAGCCTCGTGCACAAGGGGCACACGGGAGAGTTCGTGCCCGTTCAGGCGGGTGACGAGTTCGTGATCGGCGACGACGCCGTGACCGTCACCGCGGTCGGCGACCTCGCCAACCCGAACCTGCAGGAGCTCGGCCACGTTGTGCTCTATCTGAACGCGGAAGACACCGCGCTCCTCCCCGGCGCCATCCAGGCGTCCGGCTCCCTCTCCACCCCCACCGAGGGCGCATCCGTCAGCGTGCGCCGGAACGAGGCCTAGATCATGGACTGGAGATTCCCCGCCGTCCTCGTGCTCGCACTCGTCTTGAGCATGCTCATGTCGGTCGTGCAGATGCGTGCCTACATGCGCCAGGTCAACGAGATCGCGAAGGCCAACGCGGGCAAGAACCTCAACCTCGTGAGCGGACGCGGCAAGGGCGCCTTCCGCGGCGCGATCGTCGTCCTGCTCGTCGACCCCACGACCCTCGAGGTCGTCGAGGCTCGCGCGCTCGTCGGCTTCAGCGTCTTCGGTCGCCTGAAGCCAGCCCCCGACCTCGAGGGGCCACTGAAGACGGTCTTCGACCGCGCGGCCGCCCGCCACAAGCACCTCGGAACCGCCGTGCGCCAGGCGATCAGCATGCTGCCCCACCAGGTGCGCGCGCAGGTCCCGCTGCCGCCCGCGAAGGGCAAGGCCAAGCGCGGTCAGCCCACCGCCATCAAGGGTGCGGCGCCGAAGCAATTCGCCGGTCTCTCCCGCGTCAGCAACTAGCCCGCACCAGCCACCAGGCCCACGAACCACGCACAAAAGGAACGCACATGAACTACACGCAGCGCCTCATCCAGCGCGAAGCCGAACTCGGCCGACCCATCCGCGTCGGCGTGGTGGGGGCAGGTCAGATGGGCTCAGGCCTCATCGCCCAGATCGAACGCGCCAAGGGCATGGAAGTCGCCGTCGTCGCGGACATCGCCGTCGAGCGCGGAGTGGATGCGTACACCCGGGCCGGTCGCACCGATGTGCAGGTCGAGAACGACCTCGCCGTCGTCGCCGAGCACATCGAGGCCCGCCGCCCCGTCGTCATCAACGACGGCCTCCTCATCCCGAAGCTGCCAGTGGACGTGGTCCTCGAGGTGTCCGGCGTCACCGAGATCGCCGCGCAGGTCGCCTACGCGTCGCTCCTCGGCAAGAAGGACGTCGCCCTCATGACCGTCGAGGCCGACGTGACCGTCGGCCTGTTCCTCGCGAGCATCGCCAACGCCGGCGAGCAGGTCTACACGATCTGCCGCGGCGACGAGCCCGTCGAAGCGCTCAAGCTCGTCGAGCACGCCACCGACCTCGGCCTCACCGTCGTCGCAGCGGGCAAGGGCAAGAACAACCCCAACCGCCCCACCGACGTGCCGGAAGACGTCATGGAAGAGGCGAAGGCGAAGAACATGAACCCGCGCATCCTGTGCGAGTTCACCGACGGCACCAAGACGCAGATCGAGATGGCGTCGCTGTCGAACGCCACCGGCTTCCCCGTCAACAAGCCGGGCATGCACGGCCCCGCCGCCGACATCGCGACCCTCGCGACGACCCTCATCCCCGTCGAGGACGGCGGCGTGCTCACCTCCACCCCGGCCGTCGAGTACACCGTCGAGGGTGACGTCGCACCAGGCGTCTTCGTCGTCGTGAAGTCGGAAGACGACGTGGTCACGCACGAGCTCGACTACCTGAAGCTCGGCAAGGGGCCCTACTACGCCCTCTACCGGCCCTACCACCTCGCATCCGTCGAGGCGATCCTCTCGATCAGCGAGGCCGTGCTCGAACGCCGCGCCGACTTCCAGACCATCACCTGGCGCACCGAGGTCGCCTCCAAGGCGAAGTTCGACCTCGCCGCCGGCACGAAGCTCGAGGGCATGGGTGGGCACCACGTGCACGGCTGGGCCGTCGACGCCGACGAGGCTCGCGCCAACAACTCCATCCCGATCGGCCTCATCTCCGGCGGCATCCTGAAGCGCGACATCAAGGCGGGCGAGATCGTCTCCTACGACGACGTCGAGCTCGACGAGACCCGCCCGCTCATCGCCATGCGCCGCCTGCAGGACTCGCTCGTCGCCGCCGGAGTCATCGGCGTCTGAGGGCCTCCTCATCCTGCCGCGCGGTTGCCGCTCGGTAGGATCATGTGAACCGGACCACCGGTGCCGCGCCTCGCGTGCGGTACCGGAACGGCTCCCGAGCAGTGCGGACGCACGGTTCGGGAGCCGCGGTCGTCCAGGGCCTCGCCCGCACGCAACATCCACCGCCGCCGCCGCACCACGACGAAGGAGCAGACGGGATGCCAGCACCTCGCAACGCCGAGACCCTCGTCCGAGCAGCGCGCCTCTACTACCTCGACGGGCTCTCCCAGAGCGACGTCGCGAGCGCCCTCGGCGTCTCCCGCGCGAGCGTCTCCCGCATCCTCTCGGCGGCCCGGGACCAGGGCATCGTCGAGATCCGCATCCACGACCCGCACGTCGTCGGCCGCGTGAGCGAGCTCGAGCAGCAGATCGTGGATGCGTTCGGCGTCGCCGCCGCCGTCGTCGTCGCGAACCTCCCGGGACGGCATCCGCTCGACGTGGTGGCGGGTGCGGCGGCCGACTACTTCGCGGAACGAGTGCCATCCGTCGGCTCCGTGGGGCTCAGCTGGGGCAAGTCGATCGACGCGTTCGTCGAGCAGATCCACGTCGAGTCCACGGGGCGCGCGCTGACTCTCTGCCCGCTGGTCGGCGGCATGCCCTTCGACTCCGGGCCCGCCGGGAACACCGCCCTCGAGCGCCTGTCGCAGAAATCGGGTGCGAAGGCGTTCCGCTTCGAATCGCCCGCCGTCGTCGAGTCGCCGCAGACCTGGGCCGCACTCACCCGCGAGTCGTCGATCTCGTCCGCCATCAAGCGCGCGACGGATGTGCAGCTCGCGTTCGTCGGCATCGGCTCGTACGGCCTCCACGCGTCGCGGCACATCGTCTCCGCTATGCGCCTCAGCGACGACGAGCGCGCCGACCTCGACGCGCAGCAGCCGGTCGGCGACATCTGCGGTCGCTTCTTCGACGCATCCGGCCGCGCCCTCGGATCGCCCGTCTCCGAGCGCGTCATCGGCATCACCCTCGAGCAGCTCGCCGCCATTCCCGAAGTCGTCGGCTTCGCGGCCGGCGCCGAGAAGGCCCCAGGGGTCGCGGGCTCGCTGCACACGGGTGCCCTCGACAGCGTCATCCTCGACGAAGATCTCGCCCGCGCCCTCGTGGACCTCGTCTAGCCGACCCGCCGCCGCGCGGTGCCGCCGCTGCTGCGCTGCCGCTGCTGCTGCGCTGCCGCCGCTGCCGCTGCTGCTGCGCTGCCGCCGCTGCCGCTGCTGCTGCGCTGCCGCTGCTGCCACTGCCGCTGCCGCCGGGTCGATCAATGCTGGTGGTTGCGGTCCCGGGCTCGGTGCGAACGCTGCCAGGCAAATGGCCCTTTGCTGCGGCGTGGCTGTCATCACTGCCAGTGATGTGGCCCTTCTCGCGCGAGCTTTCGGGCCATTTGGCTGGCCGCGTTCAACGCGCAGGCTGCGCAGTCGGCGCAGTCGTGCGGAGTCGGGACTCGTGGCGGAGCCCAGAGGCCAGAGCCAAAAGCCCAGGACGTAGAACACCGCCGGCCGGCCGCGACGCTGATGGGGGATCAGCGTCACGGCCGACCGGCGGTGTCGGTGCGCCGACGGCGTTGGCGGCGTTCAGGATCGAGGAAGCCGGCGACCTACTCGCCCATGACGACGACCTGGCACTTGCGGGCGCGGGCGCGGGTGCGGTCGAAGTCGACGAAGTAGATGTAGCCGGTGACGCCGACGCCCAACTTGCCGTCGATGACCGCGAACACCTCGCTCGACCCGAGGATCGTTGCCTTGATGTGCGCTTCCGCGTTGAGTAGCGCCGTCTTGTCGCCACCGGGCAGGTACACCTCGGCATCCGGCCACGACTCCACGTCGGCGTAGTGCTCCGGCCCCGGGTACCGGTACTCGCCCTCGGGCGGCACAGCGGTCTGGTTTGGGGCGATGCGCTCGAGGACATCATCGAGGTCGGCCTGCAGGAACTCCGTGCCGTCCTCGAGGCGGTCGTGCACGAACTCCTCGAAGAACACGGCGCACGTCGTATGGGGCGAGATGACGGTGACCGTGCCGGCCGTGATGCCGCTCGCGGTGATCGCCTCCTTCACCTCTGCCGTGACGTCGATGTAGCTGGGGGTGCCCCCGTGCGACTGCAGCTGGAGGGTGGTCTGGGTGACGGTCATCGGTGTTCCTTCGTGGTCGTGGATGCGCGTGCTTCGGCGCACGGACGGGTGTCAGTGGGGAGTTGGCCGGGGGAATCGGCTGCCGACGCTCAGGCGCCGGGTCGGAGCGCCTGGATGAACTCGGCGACGTCGCCTTCGACCTGCGCCGAGACGGCTTTCGCGACCTTGGGGAACAGCATCGTGTTGGGCTGCTCGGCGGCCCGGAGTGCCGCATCCAGTGCTGCCTTCGCCGCGTACGTGTAGTAGTTGATCTTGCGGACGCCGCGGGTGATGGACTGGTGGTACTCGTCGAGGCTGAGGCCGGAGCCGCCGTGCATGACGATGGGCACGCCTGTCGCGTCGCGCAGCTGCTCGATGAGCGCGTAGTTGAGCTTCGGCTCCTGGTGGTACATGCCGTGCACCGTGCCGAATGAGGCGGCGAGCGCGGTCACGCCGGTGCGCTCGACGAACTCCTTCGCCTGCGCTGGCTCGGTGTAGAGGGTCTCGTCGGCGATGCCCTGGCTGGGGTCGCCGTTCTCGTTGCCGGTCATGACGCCGAGCTCGCCCTCGACGCCGACGCCGCGCGCCTTCGCGAGCTTCACGACTTCGGTCGTGCGGGTGACGTTCTCCTCGTAGGGGAGGGTGGATCCGTCGATCATGACCGAGTTGAACCCGATGTCGAGGCCACGCGCGATGTAGTCGATGTCCTCGCCGTGGTCGACGTGCAGCACGAACGGCGCCTCGCTGCGGGTCGCGAGGGCCAACATGGCCGGGCCGATGTCGTCGATGGAGAGGGTGCTCTCGTGCACCTGCGCGTGCTGCAGGATGACGGGAACTCCGGCCTTCTCGGCGGCGGCGATCGTGCCGAGCAGCCCCTCGAAGTAGGGGGTGTTGACCGCCGCGATGGCGATGTTGTTCTTCTGTGCGTAGCGGAGCGCTTCGTCGAGTCCGATGAGCATGTGCGGGTCTCTTCTCTGAGGGAGCGGGCGTTAGTTGGCCGGGGCGGTTGTGGATGCGGCGGTACCCGTCGCCTGAGCGTCTCGGTGGTCGGCGAGCGCCTGGAACATCTCGGTGAGGATCTCGCGCCAGTCGGGGTGCTTGATGATGCCGCTCGTTCCGCCGGAGCAGTCCGCGCCCTGTTGCAGGACTCGCGTGATGTCGGCGCCGCGGCTGACGCCGGCTGCCTGCACGACGAGGATCGCCGGGTCGACGTTCTTCACGATCTGGGTCGTGCGCTCGATGTAGTCGCCCGCATCCATCTGCCCTGTGCCGATGTTGGCGGTGGGCTCGCAGATCATGCCGGACGGGTCGAGGTCGGCGACGGCCCGGCACTGGAGGTCGGAGTCGGCGCAGACGATGGTTGCAAGACCGACCTCTTCGCAACGGCGCATCGCCCGGTCGAGGTCGGCCAAGGTGAGGGGATGCTCGGCGTGGTTGAGCACGACGGCCTTGACTCCGGCCTCCGCGAGGCCTTCGGCGAGGATGTGCCCCATGCCGCGGCCTGGCACGATCGGGTCGACGTGCTGCGCCGTGACGCAGAGATTCGTCGTCTCGGCCACGACTGACCGAAGGTCGATGTGCTGCGCGGTGAAGACGACGTCGATGTCGAAGTCTCCGGCCAGCTCGTCGGTGAGGTGGGCCAATCTCATGAGCTCGCTGCCCGTCAGGTAAGCCTTCGGGTTGACGATGAGAAACGGGCTCCGTACAGGGATGGGGACAGCCATTGTCAGTTGCTCCTAGCGGATAAATGCACAAAGTTGCACTATGAATCGTACGAACGTGCAGTGAGGCAAGTATCGCACCCGCGCAGAGCAACTGGCAAGGGCCGGATGCGGGGAGCGGATCCGGCCCCGCGCGCGTGCAGAAATCGTCCCAGGTGCCGCGAATAAGGTGGCATCCCACACCTGGACCAGGGAGCCCCCATGACTCGCGAACCCGTCTACTCATTTGCCATCGGGGTCGGTCGAACAGTGTTCGCAGCGCTCCGCGTTCGCCACACCGTTCGCGGCGGGCAGCACATCCCCGACACGGGCGGCGCGGTCATCGCGATGACCCACTTCGGCTACCTCGAGTTCGCACTCGTCGAATGCGCGACATGGCTGCACAACCGCCGCCGCATCCGCTTCATGGCGAAGCAGAGCGTCTTCCAGAAGCCAATCGTCGGCCGGCTCATGCGCAGCATGCGGCACATCCCCGTGAACATGAAGGCGGGTGCCGACGCCTTCGCCGAGGCCGCTGACGCACTGCGCGACGGAGAGCTGATCGGAGTGTTCCCGGAAGCGGGCGTCAGCGCGTCGTTCACGATCCGCGATTTCAAGACCGGGGCGGTGCGCCTCGCGGCGCAGGCCGGAGTGCCGGTCATCCCGGTGGCCGTGTGGGGCGGGCACCGGCTGCTCACCAAGAACCGCAAGATCAGGATGAGGGAGCGCTTCGGCATCCCCGTCCACTACTCCTTCGGCGCCCCCATCCACGTGGCCCCTGACGACGACCCCGCGACCGCCACAGCTGCGTTGAAGTCGACCATGGAGGAGCTGCTCGGGGAGCTGCAGGCGAGCTACCCCGAAGACGGCACCGGCAAGTGGTGGCAGCCGCGCGTGCTGGGCGGTACCGCGCCAACACCTGAGGAGGCCGCAGCGGCCGACGCCGCGCGCGACCTCAGGCGCGAGGCGGCCCGGGCCGCGCAGACCGCCCGGAAGTAGGACGCACGTCGGCAGCGCGTCGCAGCCGCGCGGCGAGATCGTCGCCCCCAGGGGCGGCGGGAGCCTGACCAATTCGCGTGATGGATGGGCGCTTCCAGCCCCGAAAGCCACGTCCGCGGGGCGTTCGTCACGGATGTCGGCCGAAGGGCGAGGGCTACGGACGCTGGTGCGGCGGTGGCGAACTCTTCCTGGGCGGCAGCGGGTGCGACTACCCGCGATCCGTGTCCAACATGAGTGCAGATTTGGCCCATCCGGGGCAGAAACCGGGCCGAGCGCCAGATATCGCACTGATGTTGGACAGTGATCGGCGGCAGACGGAACCCGATGCCAGACTTGGCGCATGAACCGTGAGCTTCCCGGAACCCTGATGAGCATCGGCGAGTTCTCGCGCTACTCAGGCCTGAGCGTGCGGATGCTGCGGCACTACGCGGATCGAGGAGTGCTGGCACCAGCCGAAATCGACGAGTTCAGCGGGTACCGACGCTACGCACCCGGGCAACTTCAAGATGCAGGACGGGTGCGGATGCTGCGCGACGCGGGCTGCGGCATCCCGGCGATCGCTGAGCTCCTGCCGCTCTTCGAGTCTCCCGACGTGCTGCGAGTTCGACTGCAGTCGCACCTCGAGGAGCTGAAGGCGGAGGCGCAGCGGGTGGCCGAGCAGCAGGCACTCGCAGTGAACCTGCTCGGGGAGCTCGAGGCGCGAGCGCGGCGGCTGGACGTCGTCGAGCGCACGTTCCCGGCGTTGCGCGTGCTCTACCTGCGGCGGACCGTCGCCGACTACCCGTCTGAGGGGGCGCTCTGGGTCAACTTCCGCGGCCCGGTCGCCGAACTCACCTCCCGCAACCCGGAGGCCTTCGGCGACCTGGGTGGTGCAACCTACTTCGACGACGAGTACCGCGATGCCGACGTCGAGATGGCGATCTGGCGCGAGTACCGCGGCGCCTCCGTACCCGATGGGTATGAGGTCGTCGAGCTTCCCGAGCAGCGCGTCGCGACGGTCACACATCGGGGCGGTTTCGAGACGATCAGCGAGGCGACTGCCACCGCGGGTGCCTGGGTTGCCGATCAGCAGCGCACGAGAGTCGGGCCGATCTTCAATGTCTACGTGCACGGCCCCGGCCGCGACCCGAACCCCGAGAACTGGGTCACCGAGGTGAACGTGCCGATCGCGGTTTGACTCTCACACTGTGTGAGACCTCACGATCGGATCACCGGCGCAGAGGCCGGCGCCGCGGCGCAGGGGCGCGGCGGTGGATCCGAACGAGAGGACAACGACCATGTCGAACACTGTGAACTACTTCGAGATCGGCACCACCGATCCGGAGGCCATGAAGGCCTTCTACGGCGACACCTTCGGCTGGACGTTCGGCTCGCTCGAGCCGGGTGGCTACGGGATGGTCGACGGCGCCGGCAACGGCGGCGGGCTCTGGGATTCGAACACCGTCGGCGGGGGCAGCTGGGCGGTCTTCTACGTCGAGGTCGACCACATCGAGGCGAAGCTCGAGCAGGCGGCTGCCAACGGCGCGGAGACCGTCATCCCGCTGGTCGATAACGGCACCATCAAGTTCGCGCACCTCCGCGACCCGCTCGGCAACCGCTTCGGCGTCTGGCAGCGCAAGATGCAGGGCTGACGCGGCGCGGTCGTGCAAGGAGAACCCCGCCCGCGAGAGACTCGCGGGCGGGGTTCCGTCGGTGCTGAGATGGACCGAGGTTCACCGATCAGGTGTCGTGTGTGACCGGGGCGTGTTCCGCTCGGCCGTCGTCGTGGCCACCCGCCGGGTAGTCGGCGCGCTCCGGGTGCCGACGGAGCGCGATGACGGAGGCTGCGCATCCGCCCCACACGATCCCGATCGCGACGATGAGCATCGTGATGGCTTCTGGGGTCATCGGACCGTCTCCTTCTCGCGCAGCTCAGCCGACGTCGGCCAGGCGGTGAACTTGTCTGGGCTGTTGCGCCAGCGGATCAACGTCATGAGCGCGCTCGCGAGCAGCATGACGAGCACCGCGCCCCAGCCGAAGACGCCGATGTACCAGAGCGGGTACCCCTCGTAGCCGTCGACGATGAGCGTCCTGATCTGTTCGATGAGCATGTAGGTGAGCACGACCGGCGCGATGATTCCGGTCAACACGAGCCACCACTTGCCGACCTGGAACGTCGACACGGAGTTGAGATGCAGGCGCATCTCCTCGCCGCGGCGGGCGACCCAGATGACGCCGACGCAGGTGGCGATGGCGGACGCGATGATGCCGATGTTGTTCGTCCACATGTCGACCGTGTCCAGGGCGATGAGGCCCGTCGTCGTCGAGAAGAGGAGGATCGAGATGACGGCGCTCACGCTGCCGAGGATGACCGCCGCCTTGCGGGGCGACCAGCCGAACTTGTCCTGGAAGGCTGACGAGACGACCTGCAGGATCGACAGCAGGGACGTGAATCCCGCCATGACGAGCGACCCGAAGAACAGCGCCCCGAAGATCTGCCCCCCGGGCATCTCCGAGATGATGGCGGGGAAGGTCACGAACGACAGAATGGGGCCGGTCAGCCCCTCCAGCTCGCCCACCGCGACGTTTTGCTGGTGCGCCATGAATCCGAGCGTCGCGAAGACGCCGATGCCCGCCAGGATCTCGAACGACGAGTTCGAGAAGGCGACGACGAGTCCGGGTGACGTCATGTTCGAGCGACGGTTGCGGTAGGACGAGTAGGTGACCATGATGCCGTAGGCGATGGACAGCGAGAAGAAGATCTGGCTGTACGCGGCGATCCAGACGCTCGGGTCGCCGAGCGCGACCCAGTCGGGCGTGAACAACGCGTTGAGCCCATCCGCGGCACCGTCGAGGAAGAGCGCGCGGACCACGAGGATGAGGAACGAGATGAGCAGCAGCGGCAGGAAGATGAAGTTCGTGCGTTCGACACCCTTCGCGATACCCGCCGCGAGCACGAAGATCGTCACTCCCCAGACGGCGACGAGCGGGATCAGGACCGAGGGCACGAACTGCATCGAGACCCCGGGGTCGCTGAGCTGCAGGAAGTCACCGGTGAAGAACGCGGCCGGGTCGTCGCCCCAGCCGAGGTTGAACGAGAGCACGAAGAAGCTCAGCGCCCAGGCGATGATCGCCGTGTAGTACAGGCCGATCACGAAGCAGATGAACACCTGGAACCAGCCGAGGCTCTCCATCCACTTCGCAACGCGACGGAAGGCGGTCGGTGCGGCCCCGCGCATCCGGTGCCCGATCGCGTAGTCGAGGAAGAGGATCGGAATGCCCGCGGTGATGAGTGCGACGAGGTACGGGATGAGGAACGCGCCCCCGCCGTTCTCATACGCGACCCCAGGGAAGCGCCAGATATTGCCGAGGCCGACGGCGGAGCCGATGGCGGCGAGGATGAACCCGGTCTGGCCGGTCCATTGCTCGCGAGGCTTGACCTCGGTTGTCGTGGATGTCGTCATTGAGAATCCCCCAAGAGCGTCGTGAGCGGGTGCGCGTGCGACGACAAGCGCTCTGCTTGCCCGACGAGCCTAGTGAATGCGAGGTGCACCTCGCATGCCTGGCATCGAATCGTGATTCGCGACGGGGCGGCGTCGGCCGAATGCCGGGCGTCAGCGCTCCAGGAGGTGGAGGCGGCTGACCATGCGGAACGCATCCGCGCGGCCCGCCGCGGCGGCGACGAACTCGTCGAACGACGCATCCGCGTGGAAGTGCGCTTCGATGTCGTAGTCGACGAGCACGTCGACGGCGTTCACGAAGCGCTGCTGCGGGTCGCGACCGACGGATGCGAGCAGGGGCACGTCGAGCACGTGCCACGTGTCGAAGTCGCGCGCCCACTGCAGGTACTCGAGCGACGACGTCTTCACGACGAACAGCTCCGCGAACGTCGCCCACAGCTCACGGCGGCGCGCGGCCGTCACCTCGAAGGTGCGCCCGCCGAGCTCGAGCGACGTCGCCTCGGCCGGCGACGGCCGCTCGGATGCGGACGCGCTGGGCACGTGCCGCCACGAGCCGGTCGCGAATCCGCGGCGCTCGACAGCTTCGACTCGCGAGCGCCGGTAGTCGACCTCCCCGGGAAGCTCGACGACGTCGAGCTCACGCTCGATGAGCTCGATGCCGGGTTCGAAGATGTGGTGGTAGACGGGGCTCGGGAGGAGACCCTGCGGCGGGTAGTTCGAGGTCGCGACGACCGTGATGTCGCGCTCGAGGGCGAAACGCAGCAGACCGGTGAGCAGTGTGGCATGCCCGGGGTCGTGCACATGGAACTCGTCGAACAGCAGCAGGCGAGCATCGCCGATGAGCTCTTCCACCGCATTCGAGAAGACGGCGTCCGAGCCCCGGTTCGCGAAGATGCGCGAGTGCAGCTCGTTGAAGAACGAGTGGAAGTGCACGCGCAGCTTCCGCTCCATCGGGACGGCATCGTAGAACGCGTCGAGGAGCCACGACTTGCCGCGGCCCGCCGGCCCCCACAAGTAGAGGCCACGGGGAGCGTCGGACGCCTCTGCGACTGCGGTGGCGTGATCGGCGTCGGCGTCAGCGTCAGCATCCGCTTCGGCGTCGGCGACTGAGTCGCGCCCGACGATCTGCGCGCCGAGGCCTGCGAGCCGCACGGCGACCATCCGCTGCCCGTTGTCGAGCGCGAAGCCCGCGGACGTGGCTGACGCAAGGATGCTCGCGAAGACCTCGGCCGCACCAACAGTTTCGGGATGGGTTCCTCGCTTCGGGATGGGAAACAACCCATCCCGAAGCGAGGAACCCATCCCGAGACTCACAGCGCGGCGGCCCTTAGGAGATCGCGGCCGCGACGGCGGCGGAGATCGGCGCGGAGTTCGGTCCGACGACGTCGCCGAAGCGCTTCGGCAGCGTCGCGCCCCGCGCCTCGGAGAGCTCGGCGAGCGTGAACTCGAAGAGGCCCTGGACCTCGAGCTTCGCGTCGGCACCCATGCCGTCGCTCACGCCGACACGGGTGACGGGGAAGTCACGCGCCTCGCACATCGCCTGGAAGCGCACGTCATCGTCGTGCGGGACGGAGACGAGGATGCGGCCGGCCGACTCGCTGAACAGTGCGGTAGCCGCATCCACCCCCTCCTTCTGCATGAGACCGTCGAGCACGATGCGCGCGCCGACGCCGAAGCGGGTCGACGACTCGACGATCGCCGCTGCGAGGCCACCCTCGGAGAGGTCGTGCGCCGAGGTGAGGAGGCCCTGCTGGCCGGCGCCGATGACGAGGTCGGCGAGCGCCTTCTCGCGCTCGAGGTCGACCTGCGGGGGCAGGCCGCCGAGGTGCCCGTGCACGACGTCCGCCCAGACGGAACCGGACAGCTCTTCGAGCGTCGTGCCGAGGAGGTACAGGTTGTCGCCCTCCTCCTGCCAGCCGGACGGGACGCGGCGGGCCACGTCGTCGATGAGGCCGAGCACGGCGACGACGGGCGTCGGGTGGATGGGCACATCACCGGTCTGGTTGTAGAACGACACGTTGCCGCCCGTGACGGGAATGCCGAGCTCGAGGCAGGCGTCGGCGAGGCCCTCGACGGCCTGCGCGAACTGCCACATGACCTCGGGGTTCTCGGGGCTGCCGAAGTTGAGGCAGTCGGAGACGGCGGCCGGGCGTGCGCCCGTGGCTGCGACGTTGCGGTACGCCTCGGCAAGCGCGAGCCTGGCGCCGGCGGACGGGTCGAGCTGCGCGTAGCGGCCGTTGGCGTCGAGGCTGATCGCGAACCCGAGCCCGGACTCCTCGTCGATGCGCACCATGCCCGCGTCCTCCGGCGTACCGAAGGCGGTGTTGCCGAGCACGTAGCGGTCGTACTGCTGGGTGATCCACTCGGGGTTCGCGAGGTTCGCGGACGAGATGAGGGCGAGCAGCTGCTCGCGGAGCTCCTCGCCCGACTGGGGGCGGGGGAGCGCGGATGCGGAGTCGGCCTGGAGCGCGTCGATCCACGTCGGGTAGGCGACGGGACGGTCGTAGACGGGGCCGTCGATCGCGACGGTGCGCGGGTCGACGTTCACGATCTCGACGCCGCGCCAGTTGATCACGAGGCGACCGGTGTCGGTGACCTCGCCGAGCACGCTCGTCTCGACGTCCCACTTGTCGACGATCGCCATGAACGCGTCGAGCTTGTCTGGTGCCACGACCGCCATCATGCGCTCCTGGCTCTCCGACATGAGGATCTCCTCAGCCGTGAGGTTCGGGTCGCGCAGCAGCACCTTGTCGAGCTCGATGTACATGCCGCCGTCGCCGGCGGCTGCGAGCTCGCTGGTTGCGCAGGAGATGCCGGCGGCGCCGAGGTCCTGGATACCTTCGACGACCTTCTCGCGGAACAGCTCGAGGCAGCACTCGATGAGCACCTTCTCGGCGAACGGGTCGCCGACCTGGACTGCGGGGCGCTTCGTGGGGCCCTTCTCGTCGAACGAGTCGGAGGCGAGGATGGAGGCACCGCCGATGCCGTCGCCACCCGTGCGAGCACCGAACAGCACGACCTTGTTGCCGGCGCCGCGCGCGTTCGCGAGGTGCAGGTCCTCGTGGCGGAGCACGCCGACCGCGAGGGCGTTCACCAGCGGGTTCGCCTGGTAGACGCTGTCGAACCAGGTCTCGCCGCCGATGTTCGGCAGGCCGAGGCAGTTGCCGTAGAAGGAGATGCCGCTCGTGACGCCGTGCACGACCCGCGCAGTGTCGGCCTCGTCGATGGCGCCGAATCGCAGCGCATCCATGACTGCGACCGGGCGGGCACCCATCGAGATGATGTCGCGGACGATGCCGCCGACACCGGTCGCGGCGCCCTGGAACGGCTCGATGTATGACGGGTGGTTGTGCGACTCGACCTTGAAGGTCACCGCCCAGCCCTCGCCGGCGTCGATGACGCCAGCGTTCTCGCCCATGCCGACCATGAGGTTCTTCTTCATCTCGTCGGAGACCTTCTGGCCGAACTGGCGCAGGTAGTTCTTCGAGGACTTGTAGGAGCAGTGCTCCGACCACATGACCGAGTACATGGCCAGCTCGCCCGAGGTGGGGCGGCGGCCGAGGATCTCGCGGATCTTGTCGTACTCGTCAGGCTTCAGTCCGAGGGCGCCGTACGGCTGCTCCTTCTCGGGAGTCGCCTTCGCGTTGTCGACGGTGTCCGGGCCAACTGCTTCGGAAGACGGGGTGGTGGTCTGGCTGCTCACTGGCGAGGCTCCTTCTGGCGGCGCGATGCGGAGAAGTCGGGGCGTGTCCGCACCGGACGAGTCTACGGCGTCCGCGGGCGCCCGCGCGAAGGGGTGTGGATGGGCGCGGGGGCGGGGTCTGTCCGGCGCTGGCCACGTGCGCTCGCGAGGTCTGTTCGGGCGTCACCGCTCTGACCAAGATCAGTGCGATTTCTGCCGTATCTGGCGCCTGGGGGTCTGAAACGGCAAATATCGCACTGATGTTGGACAGTCCCGGGCGCCATCGGAGTTGATGCGCTCGCGGTGCGGTGCCGACCGGCCCGGCGCGGGGCAGCTAGACCAGCCGCACGTCGCAGCCGGCAGCGCGCAGTGCCTCGACTTCGCGCGCGTCTGCCTCGGTGCCCGTGATGAGGCTCTCGAACTCGCTGAGGCCGCCGATGACGCCGACATGGGCGCGACCGAGCTTGCTGGCGTCGGCGACGACGACCGAGCGGTCAGCTGCATGGAGCATGGCGCGCTTGAGCTCCGACTCCGGCAGGTTCACGTTGGTGACGCCCGCGCCGACCTGCACGCCCGTGCAGCCGATGATGGCTAGGTCGGTGTGGATGCGCTCGAGCATCGCGGATGCGTACGGCGCGACGAGCGAGTGCTGCAGCGGGCGGAGGGTGCCGCCAGTCACGACGACCGTGAAGCGCGGGATGGCCGACTCGAGGGCGAGCGCGATCGAGAGGCCGTTCGTGATGATGACGACGTCGTCGAGGTCGTCCCGCGCGAGCAGGGCCTCGGCGACGGCCGTGGTCGTCGTCCCGACATCGAGGAGCACGCTGGAGCCGCTCGTGACGAGCGCCGCGGCGGCGACGCCGATGCGGCGCTTCTCGTCGGCGGCACTCTGCTGCGCGGTCTCGAAGGAGGTCTCGAGGCCTGCTGGCCCGTGACCGTAGATCGCACCGCCGTGCACGCGACCGAGGAGCCCTTCGCGCTCGAGCGCGGTGAGGTCCGAGCGAACCGTCACCTCCGAGACGCCGAGCTCGCGGCTCAGATCCGCGACCCTGGCGAAACCGGTACGTTTGACGAGCGCGACCACGTCGGCTCTGCGCGCCTCCGCGGGGCGGTCTGGGGTCGAGTCGTTGTTCACCACGATCTATAGCTTACGCCTTCGCAAGCAATATGGTACTTGACTTTCGAAATCGAAAGTGGCGTAATCGGAGCGTGCATCTCCTCACGAACAACATCGTCAAGCGCCAGACGCTGCTCTCCGACGGTCGCGAGCTCATCTACTTCGACGACGCCGACACGACGCTCGACCCCGAGCGCGCGCTCGACAGCCGCATCCCCGCCGACCGCCCTCCGGTCGCCGAGATGCGCCAGGACCCGCTCACCGGTGAGTGGATCTCCATCGCCGCCGCACGGCAGAACCGCGTCATGCTGCCGCCCAAGCACCTCGACCCGCTCGCGCCGTCCACCCCCGCGAACCTCACCGAGGTGCCGAGCACCTACGACGTGGCCGTCTTCGAGAACAAGTCGCCCTCCTTCGGCCCGACGCTCGCCGGTGACGGTTTCAGCCCTGAGGGCGAGCTCGAGGAGCTCGCATCCCTCGGCCTCGGCCGCACGAAGCCGTCGATCGGCCGGTGCGAGGTCGTCTGCTTCAGCCCGGAATCGGAGGGGTCGTTCGCGTCGCTCTCCCTCTCGCGCGCTCGCACGGTCGTCGAAGCCTGGGCCGACCGCACCTCCGCGCTCTCGCAGCTGCCCGGCGTGCAGCAGGTCTTCCCGTTCGAGAACCGCGGCAAGGACATCGGCGTCACGCTCCACCACCCGCACGGCCAGATCTACTCGTACCCCTACGTCACGCCGCGCACCGCTGCGCTCATCCGCTCCGTCGAGAAGTACGGGCCCACGCTGTTCCAGGACATCATCGACTTCGAGCAGGCCTCCGAACGGGTGCTCATCCGCGGTGAGCACGTCACGTTCTTCGTGCCGTTCGCCGCGCGGTGGCCGCTCGAGGTGCACATGCTCCCGCACCGCCACGTCGCCGACCTCGCCGAGACGACGCCGGAGGAGCGCGACGAGATCGCCCGCGAGTACCGCCGCGTGCTGCGCGCCCTCGACGCGATCTACGACACCCCGACCCCCTACATCGCCGCCTGGCACCAGGCGCCCGTCAACGTGCATCGGGATGACATCAGGCTCATGCTGCAGATCACCTCGCCTCGCCGCGCGGAGGACAAGCTCAAGTTCCTCGCCGGTTCCGAGTCAGCGATGGGCGCCTTCATCGGCGACGTCCCGCCGGAAGCCACGGCGGGTCTCCTGCGCGCGGCGCTCGCGAAGGTGGACGCAGCGTGACCCGGCCAGAGCTGGTGACGGCGGCGACGGATGCGTTCGCGCGCATCCACGCCGGCGCGCCAGACGGCCTCTGGTCGTCGCCGGGACGAGTGAACCTCATCGGCGAGCACACCGACTACAACGAGGGCTTCGTGTTCCCGTTCGCGATCAACCGGCACACGGTGGTCGCCGCAAGGCTGCGCGAGGACCGGCTCGTGCGGGTCTCGAGCGGGCTCCGCCAGGGCGTCGAGGAGATCCGCATCGACGACCTCGCACCGGATGCGCTCGCAGGCTGGTCCGCCTATGCACTTGGGGTCATCTGGGCGGCAGGCCAGCTGGGCGTCGATCTCAGCGAGGTACGGGGGCTCGACCTGCACGTCGAATCGGACGTGCCGCTCGGGGCCGGGTTGTCCTCATCCGCTGCGCTCGAGGGTGCCGTGGCCGTCGCGATCGACGAACTGTGGGGTCTTGGGCTGGACCGGCGCACGCTCGCCCGCGTCGGGCGCCTCGCCGAGAACGAGGCTGTCGGCGCCCCGACCGGGATCATGGACCAGTCGGCGGTGCTCCTCGGGCAGCGCGACTCCGGGGTGCTGCTCGACTGTCGTTCGCTCGAGTCGACGATCGTGCCGCTCGCGTTCGAGGCGCAGGGACTCGCGGTGCTCGTCATCGACACTCGCGTCGAGCACGCGCACGCCAATGGCGGCTACGCCGACCGGCGCGCGTCGTGCGAGCGCGGTGCCGCTGGCCTCGGCGTCGCGTCGCTGCGGGACGTGACCATCGAGGACCTGGCGGGCGCCGAGCAGGTCCTGGACGAGGAGACGTTCCGCCGCGTGCGCCACATCGTGACCGAGAACGCGAGGGTGCTCGCCGTCGTGGATGCGCTCCGCGGCAGCGGCCCGCGCAGCATCGGCCCGCTGCTCGCCGAGTCGCACGCATCGATGCGCGACGATTTCGAGATCTCCGTGCCGGAGCTCGACCTCGCTGTATCGACGGCTGTCGCTGCAGGAGCGATCGGCTCGCGCATGACTGGCGGCGGCTTCGGGGGAGCGGCGATCGCGGTCGTGGAACGCGGCGACCTCGCCTCCATCTCGCGCAGCATCCACGAGGCGTTCGCCTCGGCGGGCTTCACGGAGCCGGCGACGTTCGAGGTGCTCCCGTCGCAGGGCGCGACCCGCGTCTAGTCTGTCCCGAACTGCTGGGGCCATTTCGTCACGGACCTGGGGCTCACGCACCGCTCCCAAGGAACCGGATGCGCACCCCCCAGGTCTGCGCGCCTGGGTGGTGCCGGCCGAGTGCGTCAGTCGGTGATCGCCGTTGCAGTGGCCTCAGAATTCCCGGTTGCAGCGACCGCCGCGAGAGCCTGAGCAAGGTGCTGGAGGTCTTCGAGGGTTTCAACGTCGACAACCTTCCCCCAGCGCAACGTCATGAACTGAACGACTGTGTTCCGGTACTCAGCCCCATCGGGCAGCGGGCCTCGGACGGTTGAGCGCACGGCAACACGTGTGTGCCAAGGGCCGCCACGCACCATCACCTCGAGAATCGTGAACTGCGCACCGGGCAGCAGGTCGCCAACACGTTGCCACCACCGCACCATCGCCTGTCGCGTGGTCCGGCTTCCGCCGAGCGCATGGTCACCGTGGAACTTGTAGACGAACGGCGTCCCAAGGCTGTCGACCATCGCCATGTAGTTGCCGGCGTTGATCTCCGCGAAGGTCGTTCGCACCTTTCCTTCAACTATGCGCGCGTAGAGCATCCCATCTCCCCCTGCTCGCGCCTCTACTCGCGCGGGGCGAGCGACACGATGAGGTCAGTGCGCAGGTCGTCGGGGTTCATGTCGGGGTTCGGCTCGGTGACGTAGATCTCGACCATCGATCCGGGGGCGTCGCCCGAGTCCTGCACGTCCTGCATGAGGCGACCCCACGATGCGCCGAGGCCATCGAACGAACCGAGGTGCGTGGCGCCGGCCGCCGGACCGGCCGGCAACCACGAATTCTGGATGGCGGTGTCGCCGACGATGACCTTCTCCCGCACCGACTCCGAGACGGGGAAGCCGATCTCCACGTCGAAGGTCTGCGATGGGTCGCCGTGGTAGACCGCCAGCGCGGGTCCCGCAGGATGCACCTTGTCGGCGCCGATCGCGGCCCCCATCGCCTGGAACGTCGTGTCGAAGAGCGTGCGCAGGTCGCCCATGCTGACGTTGTCGTAGCGCGCGACCGCGAGGGGGACGGCGGCCAGCTCGAAGCGCTCGACGCCTTGACGGGGCGATTCGGGAAGCGGAAGTGTGTCTGGCATGGTGTCCTCCTCGACGTCCCGCGCAGGCGGGGGCAGATGCTTGACGCCAACCTAGGGCAAGCAGCCGTGTGCGAACGCCAGGTTCGGCGTACTCGCGGGAACTTCTCCACAAGGATCGAAGCTCGACGCGCTCGGTGCGCGGCTGAGGCGCTACGATCGCGCAGGTGGCGCGCCGGCGCAGGAGACGGTCGGTGGATGCGCCACCGGAACCACGAGAGACACGAGCTGCGCATGAACACCGTCGAGAACACCGGCATCGACACCGGGGCGACGCAGAAGCGGCCCCTCGCGCGGGCGCTCACGGCCCGGCACATCCGCTTCATGGCGCTCGGCTCGGCGATCGGAACGGGCCTCTTCTACGGCTCGTCGGCCGCGATCCAGGCAGCCGGCCCCGCCGTGCTGCTCGCCTACATGATCGCGGGCGCCGCCGTCTTCATGGTGATGCGGGCGCTCGGCGAGATGACGGTACGGCACCCGGTGACGGGGTCGTTCGGGCAGTTCGCGAACCGCTACCTCGGCGCGCGCTGGGGCTTCATCACGGGCTGGACGTACGCGTTCGAGATGATCGTCGTCGCGATCGCCGACGTCACCGCCTTCGGCGTCTACATGGGCTTCTGGTACCCGGACGTGGCCCGCTGGGTCTGGATCGTGGCCGTCATCCTCTTCATCGCCGCCATCAACCTGCTGGGCGTGCACGCGTTCGGGGAGCTCGAGTTCTGGCTCGCCCTCGTGAAGGTCACGGCGATCATCGCGATGATCGCAGGCGGCATCGCGATCATCATCTTCGGCTTCAGCAATCAATCACCGGACGCCTCCGGCATCGGCGCGCTCTTCAACCCGGCGACGGGCGGGTTCTTCCCGATGGGCGTGGAGGGCCTCATCGCCTCCTTCGCGATCGTGGTCTTCGCGTTCGGCGGCATCGAGATCATCGGCATCACGGCGGGCGAGGCGCAGGACCCGAAGCGCGTCATCCCGAAGGCCATCAACAGCGTGCCGCTGCGCATCCTCCTCTTCTACGTCGGCGCGCTCGCGGTCATCGTGATGCTCGCGCCGTGGAACACGATCACGGGAGACGCGAGCCCGTTCGTCTCGATCTTCGACGGCCTCGGCATTCCAGCGGCCCCGCACATCCTGAACTTCGTGGTCATCACGGCGGCACTCTCGGCCATCAACTCGGACGTGTTCGGGGCCGGCCGCATGATCTACGGCCTCGCCGAGCAGGGGCAGGCGCCGCGCGTGTTTCTGCGCGTCTCGAAGAACGGAGTGCCGTGGGCGACGGTCGCGCTCATGGTCGCGGCGCTCGCGGTCGGCGCGTGGATGAATGCGGTGATCCCCGAGGACGTGTTCCTCGTGATCGCGTCCATCGCGACGTTCGCGACGGTGTGGGTGTGGATCATGATCGTCTGCTCGCACATCGCGATGAAGCGGGACATCGCGCGCGGCGGACGCAGCGCATCCGAGTTCCCCGTGCCGCTGTGGCCGTACGCGTCGTGGGCGACGCTCGGGTTCCTCGTGTTCGTGCTCGGCGTGCTCGGCTGGTTCGAGAACACGCGCGTCGCACTCCTGGTCGGTGCCGTGTGGCTGGCGCTGCTGCTCGTCGCGTACCAGTTCGCGGTGGGCGCGGCCGGCAAGCGCCGTGCGGACCTCGTCGACGAGACGCGAGCAGTGGAGGTGCAGGCGGGCCGGCGTACGCCGGAAGTCAAGGGCACCCCGCGCGACTGACCCGCCCCGATACGATGGGGACGCACACTCCCGGCACGACAGACGACTGAGGCGCCAGATCTTGCAATTCATCTCAACACGCGGCGGCACGCTCGGCGCATACTCCGACGTTCTTCTCGAGGGCCTCGCCCCGAACGGCGGACTCGCCGTCCCGGAGCTGCTGCCGCAGTTCACGAACGACGACCTCGAGCGGTGGCGGCCGCTCGACTACGCGGGCCTCGCGACCGAGGTGCTCGCGCTGTTCGCGACCGACATCCCGCGCGAAGACCTCGAGCAGCTGACGGCGCACGCCTACGGCGAGGGCCGCTTCGCCTCTGAGGACGTCGTGCCGCTGCAGAAGCTGGATGCGCAGCTCACGCTCGTGGGCCTGTCCGAGGGCCCGACCCTCGCGTTCAAGGACATGGCCATGCAGTACCTGGGCCAGACGCTCGACTACGTGCTCGCAAAACGCGACCGCGTGCTCAACGTGCTCGGCGCGACCTCGGGCGACACCGGCTCGGCCGCTGAGCACGCGCTGCGCGGACGCGAGCGCGTCTCCGTCTTCATGCTGTCCCCGCAGGGCCGCATGAGCGCGTTCCAGCGCGCGCAGATGTACTCGCTGCAGGACGAGAACGTGCACAACATCGCCGTCAAGGGCGTCTTCGACGACTGCCAGAACCTCGTGAAGCGCCTCGCGGAGGACATCGACTTCAAGCGCGGCAACAACATCGGCGCCGTCAACTCCATCAACTTCGGCCGCATCTCAGCGCAGATCGCCTACTACGTGTGGGCGTGGCTGCGCGCCACCGACGAGCTGTCGGCGGATGCTCGCGAGGGCTTCGAGGTGTCGTTCGCGGTGCCGTCCGGCAACTTCGGCAACATTCTCTCCGGCCTGTACGCGAAGCTCATGGGCCTGCCCGTTCGCAAGCTCGTGCTCGCCGTCAACGAGAACAACGTGCTCGACGAGTTCTTCCGCACGGGCTTCTACCGCCCGCGCAACGCGGAGAACACGCTCGCCACGTCGAGCCCGTCGATGGATGTGTCGCGCGCGTCGAACCTCGAGCGCTTCGTGTTCGAGCTCCTCGGTCGCGACGGCGGACGCACCGCTGCCGCGTGGAGCGAGCTCGCCGAGACGGGCGAGATCGACCTGTCGGTGGCGCAGCACACGTTCGAGCCGCTCTTCGGCATCGTCAGCGGAACCAGCACCCACGCCGACCGCCTCGCGACGATCCGCAGCGTGCACGACGCATCCGGTGTCACCATCGACCCGCACACGGCCGACGGCGTGAAGGTCGCGCGTGAGCACCTCGAGGACGGCGTCCCCATGCTCGTGCTCGAGACCGCGAAGCCGCAGAAGTTCGCGGACACGATCTCCGAGGCGCTCGGCTCGCCCGTCGACGCGGATGCGGAGACGCAGGCTCTCCTCGACGCCCCCCAACGGGTCGTCGAGCTCGACGACGACGAGCAGCTCCTGCGCGACTTCATCTCGAAGCGCGTGCTGCGCTAGCCGCTTCATCCGCCGGCGCGCAGCCGGCCGCAAACATGCGAGAGATGCATGCTCCTGACTCCGGGAGCCTGCATCTCTCGCATGTCTGCGTTGGGCTATGCCGGGACTCGCCCTCGGCGCGGGCGCCTACTTGTAGTGATGCTCCCCGCGGGCGGCCTTCTCGACGACGTCCCGGATGCGCGCGGCGCGGATGGCTGGCGTCTTGATGCCGGTGATGCGGAAGATGACCTGGAAGCGCTCCTGCTTCTTCATGGCCTCGAAGAAGGCGAACGCGGCTGGGTTCGCGTCGAGTGCCGCCTGCAGGTCGGCGGGAACCACCGCGTCCTTGACCCGGTAGGCGGCGTCCCAACGGCCGTCGGCCTTCGCCCGCTCGATCTCCGCGAGGCCGCCCGGCTGCATGCGCCCCTCCTCGATGAGGCGGGCCACGTGCCCGACGTTGATCTGCGACCAGGGGCTGTTCTTCCGCCGTGGCGTGAAGGCCTGCAGCATGTAGTCGTCGTCGAACCGCGCCGACTGGCCGTCGATCCACCCGTAGCAGAGCGCCACCTCGAGTGCCTCCTGCCAGGTGATGCCCGGCGCCTTCGAGAGCTTCTTGCGCAGCTTCAGCCGCACGCCGCCGTCGTCTGGCCCTGCCGCGAGGAACGCCTCCCACTGCTCGACCGTGAAGTCGTGGATGGGTTTGTCGGCAAAGCTCACCATGCCGTCATCCTAGGAGGCAGTCGGACAGGCTGGCGCTGTCCAACTTCCGTGATGGATGCGCCCCACCGGCCACCGGGGACGCATCCGGGCCCGCTTCATCACGGAAATCGGTCAGGGCCCGCGCCCAGCAGAAAGCTGAGCACGGGCCCTGATCGTCGGCCCAAGCCGCCGAGGCGCTTCGCCTGCGACGCCTACCCGGCGATGAAGCTCATGAGCAGCCGCACGGAGAGCGCGAGTACCGCGGCGAGGCCGAGGACGCCGAGCGCGTTCTGCCACCACTTGTTGCGCATCTCGCCCATGAGGGAGCGGCGGTTCGCCATGATGATGATGAGCGCGGCCAGGATGGGCGCGACCAGGATGGTGAGGGCCTGGGCGAGCACGATGAGCTCGACGGGCGAGGTCTGGAAGATGAGCGTCACCGCCAGGCCGAAGGCGAGGATGAAGCCGCTGGTGACGCGGGCCGTGATGGTGTTCGCGGATGCGCCCCTGCCGAACGCGTCGGACAGCATCGTGCCGCCGGCGATCGCGTTGGGGATCATCGATGAGAACGCTGCTCCCGCGAAACCGAGGGCGAAGATGAAGCCGCCGACGGGCCCCGCGAGCGGTTCGAAGATGGCCGCCAGACCGGTGATCGAGGTCGCGGTCTCCGCGGTCTTGCCGAGGGCGCCCGCCGCGACGACGATGACAAGGCCCGTCATGATGCCTGGGGCGATGATGCCGGGGATCGTGTCGACGAGCGTGACGTCGCGGTAGTCCTCCTCGGTGCGGCCGCGCTCCTTCGTGCCGTACGAGGTGTAGAAGGCGGCGTTGATGGAGAAGTTCGTGCCGACGAGCGCGACGATGAGCAGCCAGGAGCCTTCTGGTGCGGTCGGGATGAGCCCGCGGCCCGCCTCCGCCCAGTCGGGGTTCACGACGAACGCGCTCACGACGAAGCAGATCGCCATGAGGGCGACGATGCCGATGAGCACCTTCTCGATGACGTTGTAGATGCTGCGGATGAACAGGACGGCCGCGACGCCGAGGGTGCAGATGGCGGTCCACATGACGGGCGACGAGCCCTCGACGAGCATCGACAGTCCGAGGCCGGAGCCGACCGCGTTGCCGACGGAGAAGCAGAGCGTGATGAGGAAGACGCCGACGCCGGCGACGATCCCGAGCGGCTTGCCCAGGTGGTCCTTGATGGAGGCGATGAGGGATACCGGCGACTTGATGCCGAGGCGCACGCTCATGTCGGTGAGGAAGATCATGAGGACCGTCGAGACGGCGATGACCCAGATGAGCGTGTACTGGTAGGAGCTTCCCGCCTGGACGGCGGTGGTGAGGTTGCCAGGCCCGAACTGCCAGGCGCCCGCGACGAAGGCGGGTCCGATGAGGGCCAGCTGCTGCCAGAAGCGGCGGCGAGTGCGGCGGGATTCGACGATCGTGCGGACTGCTTCGGTCGAGATGCGTGCGTGGCCGGTGCCCGGCGTCGAGTGGAGGCGGGTGTCGCCCATGGGGGTCTCCTTCGTGGAGTGCGGCTGGTCGGATGCGGGGCATCCGGCCGCGAAGTCGTCTTTGACTTGGGGGTCGCGCAGGTTGGGGGAACCGGCGGGACCGGTGCCGCTTCCGTGGTGTGCGTGGCGGCGTGTGTCGTCGATCGTCGAGCAGTCGACGTCAAGCGTATGGGGCAGCGACGCTGTTGTCGCCGCCCCTCTCTGCTAGGAGGCGACCGTCACGCGGTCGAGCCCTGCGAGGGCGAACGCTTCCGCGATCTCGCGGTCCGCGCCGTCCGCGAGTGGCAGGAGCGGGGTGCGGACGGTGGCGTGGTCGAGGATGCCGCGGTGCACGAGGCCCCACTTGAGGGCGACTGTGCCCTCCATGTGGGAGCCCCGGTGGTACACGTTCTTCGTGACGGGCAGGAGGCGCTCGTGGATCTCGTGCGCCCGGTCGTAGTCGTGCGCCTTGCCGGCCTCGATGAGCTCGACGAGCGCCTCGGGGGCGATGTTTCCGTAGCCGACGAGCAGGCCGTCGACATCGAACATCGTGGGCAGCAGGTACTCGTCGTGGCAGGAGAGGATCTGCAGCTCGGGGTAGGCGGCGCGGAGTGCGGGGATCTCGGTGTACCAGCGGCGCATGTTTCGCACGCCGTTCTTCGTCGCGAAGACACCTTCCTGGCCGGCGATCTCGAGCTGCGTGTCGAGGTTGTAGCTGGCCTTCGTGTTGTCGGGGTACTGGAAGAGGATCAGCGGCAGTCCGCTCTCCTCGTAGATGTCCCGGTACCGCGTCTGGGGCGCGCCGTCCTGGTAGCCGAAGCGCAGCCACCCGTGGGACGGGTACACGAGGCCAGCGGATGCGCCGGCATCCACTGCCCGCTTGGCTTCCTCGGCGGCGACGGCGTTGCCCTCCTGGGTGATGCCGGCGACGATCGGGACGCGGGAGTCGACCGACTCGCGGAAGGCCGTGATGACCTTCGCCTGCTCGGTCTGCGTGAGGAACGTGCCCTCGCCGGCGTGGCCGAGGACGACGAGGCTCTTGACGCCGTCGACGGAGCCGAGCCAGGACCCGAGGCGCTGGATGGCGTCGTAGTCGACGGCGCCGTCCTCGGTGAAGGGGGTGACGGGGGCGGGGGAGAGGCCGCGGAGATCGATCGACATCTTGTCTTCCTTTGCTCATCGTTGAGGTGGTGGTCCCGGCCGCTGCGAGCTGGCGTTGCTTCTGCTTCTACCAAAGTGCAAACGTTTGCGGGAACGATTGCAATTCTTGATGCAAACGTTCCCGGTGTCAACCCCCGAATCCTGGGATTCCTGCCGGAGGAGCGTCAGCGACCGGGATACACTCCTCCGCATGAGGCGAAACGACAGTGCTGTTGCCCCCGGAGCGGGCGAGCGCCGAGTCGTGACCCTCAAGGAAGTCGCCGCCGAAGCCGGCGTCAGCATCTCGACGGTCAGCCGCATCCTCGACGAGCGCACCGCGCATTCGCAGTCGGCGACCGCCGTGCGCGTCCGCGAGATCGCCAGCGAGCTCGGCTACCGGCGCAACGTCTTCGCGTCCCAGCTCCGCCGCGGTTCGACGAGCACGATCGGAGTGCTCGTCCCGCGCCTCAGCGACACGGTCATGGCGCTCATGTACGAGGCGATCGAGCGCGCGGCGGCCGCACGCGGCTACGTCGCCGTCGTGGCGACCACCGGCGACGACGCCGAAGGCGAGCAGCGCGCCGCACAGGTGCTGCTTGACCGCAACGTGGATGCGCTCATCATCGCCTCGTCTCGACGCGTCGACTCCTTCCCGCAGTCGCTGCAGGAATCCGGCATCCCGCTCGCGCTCGTCCTGCGCACCGACGGCGTGAGCCCGTCCTCACTCGGCGACGACGAAGTCGGCGGCTACCTCGCCGTGCGTCACCTCATCGACCTCGGACACCGCGATATCGCGCTCGTCACCGGCCCCGACTTCACCTCCAGCGCACGAGACCGCCTCGCCGGGGCGCTGCGTGCTGCGCGCGAGGCCGGCATCGAGATCCCGCCGCACCGCATCGCCGGCGACGGGTTCCGCATCGAACACGGCGCCGCCGCGGCCGAGCGCATCCTCGACGGGGCCGACACCCCGCCGACCGCGATCTTCGCCGCGAACGACAACCTCGCCCTCGGCGTCATGGCCGCCTCGCACCGCCACGGCCTGCGAATCGGCACCGACCTCGCGCTTGTGGGCTACAACGACGTCCCCCTCGCCGAGGCGCTGCCCGTGCCGCTCACCTCGGTGCGCACGTCGTTCGACCAGATCGCCACGACCGCGCTCGAGCTGCTGCTGGCTCCCGGCGCCGGACCCGTCATCCGGCGCGCGATGCCGACGCTCATCCCGCGCGCGTCCAGCTGTCCGCCGTCGCGCTGACCGCGGCGCCGTTGGCCCGCCGCGGCTGCCGATTGAGCCCGGCCCTGTCCAACATCAGTGCGATATGGCGGCATTCTGCCCGTAAGGCCGTCGTTCGCGCGACTTCTGCACTGATGTTGGTCAGAGGTGGCCCGGGGTTGGCCGGGGTTGGCTCGGGTGGCGGCGGGACGGCTGCCGCAGCGCGGGGCTACTCGTCGAGGAGATCGAGGAGCGTGCGGATGATTGCCTCGCGCTCCCCGTCGCTCGGAAGGAGCTTCGCGGCCTCGGGGAGGCTCTCGCGTGACTCGCTCACGAACGACGTCGAATGGTAGAGGCCGTCGCCGAGGAGCTTGGTCATGTGGGCGACGAGTGGGCTGCCGGTCGACTCGAGGATCGCGTCGTGCCACGAGCGCTCGAGTTCGAGCACGGCGCGGGTGGCGCTCTGGTTCCCGTTGCGGGAGAGGTTCATGACGGCGAGCCAGGCGGTGTCGAGCTCGTCGCCCACGGAGCTGCTCATCTCGATGAAGTGGCGGACGGTCGTAGCCGCGTCGCCTTGCAGCTGGTCCGCGCTTGTCCGTGCCATGCCGGTGAAGCGCTCGATGAGCGCATCCGCCAGTGCCTCCTTCGAGGGGAAGTGGTAGATGAGCCCGCCCTTGGAGACGCCCGCGATGCGGGCGACGGCGTCGAGGGTGGTCGCGGCGACGCCCACGGTGGTCAGGGACTCCTCGTAGGCGTCGAGGATCTTCTCTCTGGCGGAGGTCATGGCCGATATCCTACAGTTGCCAACTGTACCGGCTGGTCGGTATAGTCCTCTTCCATGACCACACTGATCGAACAGCGCGCAGGCCGGAAGGAATGGCTCGGCCTCGCGGTGCTGATGCTCCCCGTCCTCCTCGTGTCGATCGACAACACGGTCCTGAGCTTCGCCCTTCCCTACATCGCGCTCGACCTCCAGCCGAGCGCCGCGATGCAGCTCTGGATCATCGACATCTACCCGCTTGTGCTGGCGGGCCTCCTCGTCACGATGGGCTCCTTCGGCGACCGCATCGGCCGCCGCAAGCTACTGCTCATCGGCTCGACGGGCTTCGCGCTCGTCTCCGTGCTCGCGGCCTTCTCCGTCTCTGCCGAGATGCTGCTTCTCTCGCGCCTGCTGCTCGGTGTCTTCGGCGCCATGATCATGCCGTGCACGCTCTCGCTGCTCCGCGGCATGTTCCACGACCGCGCCCAGCGCCGCCTCGCCATCGCCATCTGGGCGACGGGCTTCTCCGCGGGCACCGCCATCGGGCCGATCGTCGGCGGTGTGCTCCTCGAGCACTTCCACTGGGGCTCCGTCTTCCTCATCGCAGTGCCGTTCCTGCTGCCGCTCCTCATCTTCGCGCCGCTGCTCGTCACCGAGTCGCGCGACCCGAACCCTGGCCCCATCGACGTGCCAGCGATCCTGCTCTCCATGGCTGCGCTCGCGCCCGTCGTCTTCGCCATCAAGCACACGGCGACCGACGGTCTCGACCTCATCTCGGTGGGCTCGCTCCTGCTCGGACTCCTGTCGGGGTGGCTGTTCGTGCGTCGACTCCTGAAGCAGGAGAACCCGATCCTCGACATGCGCCTGTTCGCGGTGCCCGCCTTCACCGGCTCGGTGCTCGTGAACCTCGTGAGCGTCGTCGCGCTGGTGGGTCTGCTCTTCTTCCTCTCGCAGCACCTGCAGCTCATCCTCGGACTCACGCCGCTGCAGGCTGGCCTCATGCTGCTCCCCGGAACGGTCATGATGATCGTCGCCGGCCTCCTCATCGTGCGCGTCGTGCGCCGCGTGAAGGTGCATATCGCGATGGCGTTCGGCCTCAGCCTCGCGTTTCTCGCCTACCTGTCGCTGGCGATCACGGGCGGCTCGGCTCCGCTGTGGATGCTCGTGGCCGCGTTCACGCTGCTCGCGGCGGGAATCGCGATCGCTGAGACGCTCTCGAACGACGTCATCATCGCGAGCGTCCCTCCCGCGAAGGCTGGCGCGGCGTCTGCTGTCTCGGAGACGGCGTACGAGGTGGGCGCGGTGCTCGGCACCAGCGTTCTCGGTGGCGTCCTGACGGCAAGCTACCGTTCCGGGATGGTCGTCCCGGAAGGCGTGACCGCGGAGCAGGCGGATGCGGCGCGTGAGACCCTCGCCGGTGCCGTGAACGTCTCGGGCGAGCTCGAAGCCGGTGGCATGGCGTCGCAGGCGCAGACCCTCCTCGACTCGGCCTTCCATGCCTTCGACGCGGGCAGCACGGTCACGTCGGCGGTCGGCGCTGTGCTCATGGTCGGCGCGATCTTCCTCGCGCTGCGCATGGTGAGCAAGACGCCCGCGTAGTGGGGCGCGGGCCTCGTCGCTCGTCCGAACATCGCGCGAGACACCGCGACCCGGTACTGTCGCTGTCGAGCCGTCTTCCAACGCAGGAATCCGCTTCTGCACTGAATCCGTTCCGCAGTGGGTGGGCTTCTCGACCGTGATGGCTGTTTGCGTGTATTGCCACACCCAGAGGAGAACCAACGCATGAAGATCGGACTGCTGACCAGCGGCGGCGACTGCCCAGGACTCAACGCTGTCATTCGTGGCAGCGTGCTCCACGGCATCAAGACCTATGACAACGAGTTCGTGGGCTTCCGAGACGGCTGGCGTGGGGTCATCGAGGGTGACGTCATGGATCTTCCTCGCACGAAGGTGCGTGGCCTCGCGAAGCAGGGTGGCACGATCCTCGGCACCTCGCGCACGAACCCGTTCGACGGCCCCAACGGGGGTCCCGAGAACATCGCCGTCATGATGGAGCGCCACTCGGTGGATGCGCTCATCGCGATCGGCGGAGAGGGCACGCTGGCAGGCGCGAAGCGTCTCGCCGACGCGGGCATCCCTGTCGTCGGCGTGCCGAAGACCATCGACAACGACCTGCAGGCCACGGACTACACGTTCGGCTTCGACACGGCTGTGCAGATCGCGACCGACGCCATGGACCGTCTCCGCACGACCGGTGAGTCGCACCACCGCGTCATGGTGGCCGAGGTCATGGGCCGCAACGTCGGCTGGATCGCGCTGCACTCCGGCATGGCAGCCGGCGCTCACGCCGTGCTCATCCCGGAGCAGAAGGTGCCGATGACGCAGGTCGCCGAGTGGGTCTCCGAGGTGCACCAGCGGGGACGCTCGCCGCTCGTGGTGGTCGCGGAGGGCTTCATCCCAGAGGGCATGGACGAGGTGCTCTCGCAGGGCACCGAGGTCTCCGGCCGGCCGCTGCTCGGCGGAGTCGGCGACTACGTGACCGCTGAGCTCGAGAAGCTCACGGGCATCGAGACGCGCAACACGACGCTCGGCCACATCCAGCGGGGTGGCGCGCCGACCGGGTTCGACCGCGTGCTCGCGACCCGTTTCGGCCAGTACGCCGTCGACATGGTCAACGGCAAGCAGTGGGGCAACATGGTCGCGCTGCGCGGCACCGAGATGCAGACGGTCGCCTTCGAGGAGGCCCTCGACGGTCTCAAGACCGTCCCCCAGGACCGCTGGGACCAGGCGAAGATCTTCTTCGGCCGTTAGGCCGTCGGGTCGCTGACCCGAGATGCACGAAGAGGGCGGATGCAGGTGCATCCGCCCTCTTCGTGGTCGCGCAGGTGCTCAGTGGGCGCCGGTGGGTCCCACGAGGGCGCCGCTGAGGGAGCCGGTCAGGATGACGACGGCGAGCACGATGACGGCCGCGCCCATGGTGATCGGCCGGTCCACGAACCAGCGCACGATGCGCTGCGGCGAGAAGCCCTTCGATGGTGCGTCTCGCCAGCCGCCCTCGAGGGCGCCGCGGCGCTCAGCCCACCAGTCGTAGACGAGCGTCGCGAACGGCGGGATGGCCGCGAACCAGCCGAGCCCGAACATCCACCACGGCCAGCGCTGGTTGACGCCGACGAACGCCGTCACGACCAGGTAGACCATGAACATGGCGCCGTGCAGGGATCCGCCGACCGACACGAGCAGGTCGGTGGTCTGCGTGACGTACTTGAGGAACATGCCGGTGAGCAGCAGGGCCCACGTGATGGCCTCGCCGATCGACACGGCCCGCAGCAGGACTCGCGGCGTGAGGCGCCGGCCGTCGGAGGGGGTCGTCGATCCGGTCGCCGTGGCCTGCGCCGTGCGCCCGGCCGTCGTGCTCGCTTCTGACACCGTCTAGACGCGGGCGAGCAGCGCCTCGACGGCGCTGCGGAAGATCGGGAGGCCGTCGAGGCCGGAGGCCATGTGGGTCGCCGTGTCCGGCCCGAAGCCGAGCTCGACCGCGTGCTCGGGGTGCGGCATGAGGCCGACGACGTTGCCGCGCTCGTTCGTGAGGCCCGCGATGTTGTTGCGTGAGCCGTTCGGGTTGACGTCGACGTAGCGGAACGCGACCTGGCCCTCGCCCTCGATGCGAGCGAGCGTCTCGTCGTCGGCGATGAATCCGCCCTCGCCGTTCTTCAGCGGGATGGTGATCTCGGCGTTCTTCTCGTACGCGTTGGTCCACACGGTGTCGTTGTTCTCGACGCGCAGCACCTGGTCGCGGCAGACGAACTTGCCGTGGTCGTTGCGGATGAGCCCGCCGGGCAGCAGGTGCGCCTCGGTCAGCATCTGGAAGCCGTTGCAGATGCCGAGCACGGGGAGGCCGGCGTTGGCGGCCGTGATGACCTCGGCCATGATCGGCGAGTGGCTTGCGATCGCGCCTGCGCGAAGGTAGTCGCCGTAGCTGAAGCCGCCGGGGAGGATGATGGCGTCGACGCCGTGCAGGTCGTGCTCGCCGTGCCACAGGGCGACGGCTTCGCCGCCCGCGAGACGCACGGCGCGCTGCGCGTCGCGGTCGTCGAGCGAGCCCGGGAACGTGATGACGCCGACGCGGGGGCTCATGAAGCGGAGCCCTTCGACTGGACCTCGGCCGCGATGACCGATGCGAGGGACGCCTCGGTGTCGGCTCCGGCGACGTCGTCGATCTCGTCGGCGTCTTCCGCCGACTCGGTGCCGTCTGGCAGCACGTCGATCGAGATGACGTCCTCGATGACCCCGTTGGCGAGCAGCTCGTCGGCGACCTGCGAGATCTCCTCCATGAGCTCTGCCGTGACCTCGCGGTCAGTGGTGATCTCGAAGCGCTTGCCCACGCGCACGTCGTGCAGGTGGTCCTTGCCGAGGCGCGAGAGGGCACCGGCGACGGCCTTGCCCTGCGGGTCGAGGAGTTCCTGCTTTGGCATGACGATGACGACGATCTTGGGCATCGGGAGCGGCTCCGATCGGTGGAGGAAAGAGACGCCCCCAGCTTACCGTCAGGCGCGGATGCGCGAGGCTCGTCCAGAATGTCGGTGCACACGCATAGCCTTGACCCACATTCGCGGCCGTGGGCATCCCCGCTGGCCGCATCGCTGACATCTCGGGAGCATCCATGCGCGACAAGCTCAAGCGCCTCTTCGGCGGCGACAAGCGGGTGGGGCGTCCCACACCAGTGCTGCCCGCGCCCTCCGCGTCGTCCGTCGCGGCCCAGTTGGCGGCGCAGTCGTCGCCGCCCATCGAGCACCTCGATGCTCCGGCGCGAGATGAGGTCATGGTCGGCGGCAATGCTGTCCAGGCGTACGCGCCAGACGACGGCGAGGGTCGCGGCCGTCGCCCCACGAGCGTCGGCGTCATGTGGACGGACCAGCTTGGTCGCGTCGCGACTCGCGCGCTGCAGGGGCTCGTCATCGTCGCTGCTGCGATCCTGCTCATCTTCGCCGGTCTGCAGGTCACGATCGTCGTCATCCCCGTGCTGCTGGCGCTCATCGTGTCGGCCGCCGCGTGGCCGATCATCCGATTCCTCACCTCGAAGAGATGGCCGCCGGCGCTCGCGACCATCACCGTGCTGCTGGCCATCATCGTGTTCCTCGGCGGCGCGCTCACGATGGTCGTGCTGCTCGTGCGCAATCAGTGGTCGGAGCTGTCGGAGCAGGCGGTTCAGGGCTTCAACCAGGCCATCGAGTGGGTGAACGCGACGTTCCCGATCGCGATCGACCAGGACCAGATCAACGAGTGGATCGGGCAGGCGCAGGACTTCATCTTCACGAGCCAGTTCGGCAACGCGGCCGCGACCGGGCTTACCGCTGGCATCTCCGGCGTCACCACGTTCATCACGAGCGGCGTGCTCTTCGTCGTCATCCTGTTCTTCTTCATGAAAGACGGGCCGCTCATCTGGGGCTTCCTGACGAAGCCGCTCAAGGGCGCGAACAAGCGCCGCGCGCGACTCATGGGGTCCCGTGCGGTGGAGGTCATGGGCGGGTACGTGCGAGGCACGGTCATCGTGGCGCTCGTGGATGCGGTGTTCATCGGCATCGGGCTCGCCATCGTCGGCGTGCCGCTGGCGTTCCCACTCGCGGTGCTCGTGTTCATCCTCGCGTTCATCCCGATCGTGGGAGCGACGCTGGCCGGCATCCTCGCGGCGCTCGTCGCGCTCGTCACGAACGGGCTCGTCCCCGCCATCGTGGTCGTCGGCATCGTCGTGCTCGTCAACCAGCTCGAGGGCAACTTCCTCCAGCCGGTTGTGCTCGGCAAGTCGCTCAAGCTGCACGAGCTCGTCGTGCTCATCGCGCTGACGGTCGGCACGATCCTGGGAGGCATCGTCGGCACGCTGCTGGCCGTGCCCGTCGCGGCGGTCAGCTGGGCGCTCATCCGCGCCTGGTACGAGCCCCTCGAGAAGCTGCAGGAAGACGACGCCCTGCCTGATGACATGCGAACGAGGCTGCCCTGGCGCAAGAACCTCGACGAAGACGATGCCCCGGCCGACGCCGCCCCAGGCGCCAAGGGCTCGAGCATCGACGTCTGATGTTCGAGCGGCTGACCCGGGGCGCTCGGGAGAAGGGGGTTCTGGCTGAACTCAGCTCGGCGAGCATCGCTGTGACGGTCCTCGTCGGCGTCTGGACGCTGTACACGGTCGCGGACATCTCGCAGTTCCCGTACGACGCGTCCACGTGGTCGTATGTCGGCATGGGGGCACCAGCGCTCCTCGGCATCTGGCTCAGCGTCGAACTGCTGGGCCCGCAGACCAAGCAGCCGTTCCTCGGTCGCTTCATGGTCCGAACCCTCGTCGTGGGTCCGCTCCTCTTCACGGCGGCGCTGCTGGTCGGCGCAGTGCTCCTGGTGGTGCTCACGCTCACCGGCGGCATCGTGCCGGTCCTCAACGAGGCGAGCAGTCCGGTCGCGGAAGTGCTGCTCAACGTCTTCCTCACGTGGCTCATCGGCATCGCCGCCGTGATGCTCGGGGCTCTTGTCGGTCTCGTCTTCATCGTGCTGCCGGTCCTCTCCTGGAGGGACCCGGCCAGAGCCGCCGAGATCAATGGCGAGGAGGTGCCGAAGGGAAGCCTCGCACAGGCGCGGATCGTGCGCCTCACCTTCTCTGGCATGCTCATGCTGGTCTTCCTCGCGCCAGCCTTGTGGGTCGCTGGCGAAGACAACGCTCGTGCCGACAGTGCTCCGGAAGCGTTCGTCAACGTGTGGCGCGCGGTGGTCGAGTTCGAGCCGTCATGGTGGGACCGCTACCTCTACGACGTCCTCTGGGTGCTCGGGATGCTGAGTGCACTGCTGCTCGTGGCGTCCGTCGTCGCGGTCATCATCCTGCAGCGTCCGAAGAAGGGCATGTCACGCGTGGAGCGTACGACGTATCGAGGTGGCAAGTAGCGGCACGTGCCCGGAGGTCTCCGGCCCGGCTCTGCAACCCTTCAGGCGCGCATCTACTTGTGCTAATGTCAGGACATATGCGGCGGTGTGCTGATGCCGAGGCGGACTCGAGGGCGAGCCTCCGCGTCGGTGCTGGCGCACGAGGCTCGAGGTCCCGAAACCCCGGGTTCGCGTCTGCCGCGGCGCCGGCGAACCCGGCCCACAGCCACCGATGAGGAGACCAGCATGACCCTGCTCGAAACAGCGCCTTCCAACGACAACGGCACCCCGGCGACGGAGCTCGCGCCCCTCGCCTGGGCCGCGCAGAACACGAAGACCGCGTTGTGGAACGACTCGGCGGACCCCGATGAGCTCACGAAGTCCATCGAGTTCGGGGCTGTCGGTGCGACCTGCAACCCCGTCATCGCGTTCGCGGCCATCAAGAAGCGCCCGGACGTCTGGGGCCCGCGCATCACGGAGATCGCCGCCCAGAACCCGACGTGGGGCGAGTCGGAGATCGGCTGGCAGGCTGTCCGCGACCTGTCCATCGACGCGGCTCGACTCCTCGAGGCGGAGTTCGAGCGAAGCGGGGGGCGCAACGGCCGCCTCTCCATCCAGACCGACCCGCGCCTGCACCGCAACGCCGCAGCCCTCGCCGACCAGGCCGAGGAGTTCTCGAAGCTCGCGAAGAACATCATCGTCAAGATCCCCGCAACGAAGACGGGCATCGAGGCGATGGAAGAGGCCGCCTACCGCGGCGTCAGCATCAATGCGACCCTGAGCTTCACCGTGCCGCAGGCTGTTGCCGTCGGCGCCGCGCTCGAGCGGGCGCTCGACCGCCGTGCGGCCGATGGCCTCCCCGAGCAGGAGTTCGGCCACGTCGTGACGATCATGGGTGGGCGTCTCGATGACTGGCTCAAGAAGTGGACGACCGCGAACCGCATCCTCGTCACCCCCGGCATCCTGGAATGGGCAGGAGTCGCGGCGCTCAAGCGCGCGCACGCCGTGTTCCAGGAGCGCGGCTACCGCAGCCGCGTGCTGTCGGCGGCCTTCCGCAACCAGCTGCAGTGGTCCGAGCTCGTCGGCGGCGACGTCGTCGTCTCGCCGCCCTTCGACTGGCAGGCCCGCATCAACGAGAACAACCTCCCCGTCTCCGAGCGCATCCACGTGCCCGTCGACGCCGCGATCCTCGAGGAGCTGGGCACGCTCAGCGAGTTCCGTCGCGCCTACGAGGTCGAAGGCATGGCGCCGGAGGAGTTCGAGAACTTCGGCGCGGCACGCAATACGCTCCGTCAGTTCCTCGACGCGGATGCGCAGCTCGACGCGCTGGTGCGCGAGATCCTGGTGCCAGCCGCGTAGGGCATCCACGGCGGCTCTCCGCCACCAGCCGCTTCCTGAACTGAGCTCGGCCGCGCCGCGTCGCGACACCCGGGGCGCGCCGAGCTCATTCCGCCTGCTGCTCAATCAGCGTGGCGGCGCAGGGGAGGGTCCGTAGTTTTCTCGCGAGGAAAGCCGACGGGCTCTCCCTTTTCGCGTGCGTGCGCACGTCAGTGCGCGGGGGTCCTGCGATGGGCGGCTGGAAGCACGACGTCGTCGATGATGCCGATCAGGAAGTCGCGATCTGGAGACTGGCGCAGGATCAGCGTGCGGAATGCGGCCATGGCTGGCGCGATCATGCTCAGGGTGTCGAGGTTCACGTCTGCGGCGATCTCACCCCGCGTGATCGCTCGCTCGAAGATGACGCGGTTCGCGGCTGCACGGGGAGCGACGATCGCCGCTTGTGCGGCGGCGGCCATCTCCGGGTCGCGCGCGATCATCGACACGACGCCGGTCATGACGTTGAGCTTGCGCTCGGCGTCGCGGATGTTCGGGGGGCGAACGAGGGCGATGAGGTCGCCCCGCAGGGTGCCCGTGTCGGGGAGCGCGTCGAGGTCGAGGTCCTTCGACTTCATGCAGGCCACCGCATCGAGCACGAGGTCCGATTTCGAGACCCAGCGACGGTACAGTGTGGCCTTGCCCGCCTTCGCCCGGGTCGCCACCATGTCGATCGTCATGCCGTCGTACCCCGTCTCGGCGAGCACGTCCAGTGCGGCCTCGAGGATGTCGGTGTCGCGCGTGTGGTCGCGCTTGCGTCCGAGCCGTGGCTTCGCTTCGCCGTCGGAATCGCCCGATGCTGCTGCCGTCGCTGCCGTCGCTGCCTCGTCTGGTGTCGCCGGCGCTTCGGGGGAGCTGTCGGCAAGGTTAGTCTCCGTCATCGAAACCGCCTCTCGTCGTTGCACAGACTAGCCGTGCACATTACGGAACTGAGTGTATCCGAAACCGCTCAGTCTCGGATATGGTGATGCGCATGTCTGAATCCTCTGCACTCGCGACGGACCGCCGCCGCTGGTTGACGCTGGTCGTCGTCGGCCTCGCCCAGCTGATGGTCGTGCTCGACGCGACCGTCGTCAACATCGCCTTGCCGTCCGCGCAAGCAGACCTCGGCTTCTCCGACGGCCAGCGGCAGTGGATCGTCACGGCCTACTCGCTCGCCTTCGGCAGCCTCCTGCTCCTCGGCGGTCGTCTGTCCGACCTCATGGGGCGCAAGCGCACGTTCGTCATCGGCCTCATCGGCTTCGCGGTCGCCTCCGCCCTCGGCGGCGCTGCCCCGTCCTTCGAGCTGCTCGTCGCGGCTCGCGCCCTGCAGGGCGTCTTCGGCGCACTGCTCGCGCCGACGGCCCTCGCCGTCCTCACGACGACCTTCACGATCCCCAAGGAGCGGGCCAGGGCGTTCGGCGTCTTCGGTGCGATCGCTGGCGCGGGCGGAGCTGTCGGGCTGCTCCTCGGTGGCGTGCTCACCGAGGCGTTCGACTGGCGCTGGAACCTCTACATCAACGTCGCGATCGCTGCCGTCGCGCTGGTCGGCGCCTTCGTCTTCGTGCCGTCGATCGCCCGCACGGGCCCACGCCCCAAGCTCGACATCCCCGGAACGCTGCTCGTCTCCGCAGGCCTCTTCGCGCTTGTCTACGGCTTCTCGCACGCCGAGACCGACGGATGGGGTGCGCCGCTCACGTGGGGCATGCTCGCCGGCTCAGTGGTGTTCCTCGCGGCGTTCGCGTTCTGGCAGACCCGCGCCGGGCATCCGCTGCTGCCGCTGCACATCGTTCGCGACCGCAACCGTGGCGCCGCCTACCTGTCGGTCATGATCGCGGGTGCCGGCATGTTCGGCATCTTCCTGTTCGTCACCTACTACCTGCAGCTGACGCTCGGCTACTCGCCCATCCAGACGGGTCTCGCGTTCCTGCCCATGATCGCGATGCTCGTGCTCGCCGCACAGCTGGGCACGAACATCTTCGTGCCCCGCTTCGGCCCGAAGATCCTCGTACCGATCGGCATGACGATCGCCGCGAGCGGCATGGTCCTGCTCACATTCCTGGACGCGACCAGCTCGTACGCGGCGCACGTCATGCCGCCGCTGATGATGATCGGATTCGCGATGGGCACGATCATGCCGGCGTCCATGCAGACGGCCACACTCGGCGTCGACCGCGAGTTCGCGGGGGTCGCGTCGGCGATGGTCAACACCAGTCAGCAGGTTGGTGGCTCGGTGGGGACCGCGCTGCTCAACACGCTCGCCGCGACGGCCGCCACCGACTATCTGCTCGAGCATGGCCGGGATGCTGTCGGCGACGCCATGATCGCCAGCTACGCCGCCGCCTACTGGTGGGGTGGAGGCTTCTTCGCCCTCGGGGCCGTCGTCTCCGCGCTGCTGTTCCGACGTCGGAACCAGGGGCTCTCGCTCAGCCGCGAGATCGAGGCGGAAGACGCCACAGAGCCGGCCCTTTCGCACTAGTCCCTCGGGCTCCGGGTGCGCGCCTCACGCGAGCACGGTCCGCGCGCACCCGGCGCATGCTCAGGTGTCCCAGGTCACCGCTCCCCGAGGTCGACGAGACGCACCTTGCCGACCACCGGCGCATCCAGCTCGAGCCCCTCGGCTTCGCGCACGGCCTTCTTGATGGGCAGGATGTAGGCGTCGTCGCTCGGGAAGATCGACGTGCGCCAGGTGGAGCCCCCGACCGTCGCTTCCACCCGCACCGAGCCGAAGCCGTGCGTGAAGCGCTCCGTGGCGGCCGCGATCCTGTCGGACGCGTCCTCGCTGAGGCTCACGAACGTCCACAGCTCACGCCGCCTGTCCCATCTCCACAGCGGATTCGAGAACGAGAACTCCATGCGACCATGATCGCGCACGAGAGCGGCCGAGGCGAGGCCCCGGCGCGAAGGGCTAGTGCCCGCCGCCCGGCAGCACGTCGCGCATCCGCTGCAGGCGAGTCTCGCTCTCGGCATTCAAGCCGGCGACCTCCACAGTGGCGCCGTGCCTCTCGTACTTCTCGATGACGGCATCGAGCGCGGCGACGGTCGACGCATCCCAGACGTGCGCCGCGCTCAGGTCGATGACCACCCGCGCCGGGTCGGACGCGTAGTCGAACTGCGCGTACAGGTCGTTCGAGGACGCGAAGAACAGCTGGCCCGTCACCGCGTACGAGGCGAGCGCGCCGTCATCCGACAGGGTCCGCCGCACGTCGACGACGTGCGCGACACGACGCGCGAAGAGCAGCACGGCGCACAGCACGCCGGCTCCGACGCCGATGGCGAGGTTGTGCGTCGCGACCGTCGCGACCACCGTCACGAGCATGACCGCCGTCTCGCTGAGCGGCATCCCGCGCAGCGTCGACGGGCGGATCGAGTGCCAGTCGAACGTCGCCCAGCACACGAAGATCATGACGGCGACCAGCGCGGCCATCGGGATGAGCGCCACCACGTCGCCCAGCAGCACCACGAGCAGCAGGAGGAAGACCCCGGCGAGGAACGTCGAGATGCGAGTCCGAGCACCCGACGCCTTCACGTTGATCATCGTCTGCCCGATCATCGCGCACCCGCCCATGCCGCCGAACAAGGCGGTGATGACGTTCGCGACGCCCTGCCCCCACGCTTCGCGGGTCTTGCTCGAACGGGTGTCCGTGATGTCGTCGACCAGCTTCGCCGTCATGAGCGACTCGAGCAGCCCGACGAATGCCATGGCGAGCGCAAACGGGAAGATGACCTGCAGCGTCTCGAACGTGAGCGGCACGTCCGGCACGAAGAACCCGGGCAGGGTGCTCGGCAGCTCGCCCTTGTCGCCAACTGTCGGAACGCTGAGCGACGCGAGCACCGTGATGAGCGTCAGCACGACGATCGCCACGAGCGGGGCTGGCACGACCGTCGTCAGCCGAGGCAGACCGAACACGATGACGAGCGCGAGCAGAGTCAGCGGATACACGAGCCACGGGACCCCGAGCAGCTCGGGCACCTGCGCCAGGAACACGAGGATCGCGAGCGCGTTCACGAACCCGACCATCACCTGGCGGGGGATGAACCGCATGAGCTTCGCGACCCCGATCACGGCGAGCAGCACCTGCAGCACACCGGCGAGGAGCACCGCCGCGATCAGGTAGTCGAGGCCGTGCGAGGCCATGAGGGGTGCGATGACGAGAGCCACAGCACCGGTCGCCGCGGAGATCATGGCGGGTCGGCCGCCCAGGATCGCGATCGAGACCGCCATCGTGAACGAGGCGAAGAGGCCCACCCGCGGGTCAACGCCCGCGATGACGGAGAACGCGATCGCCTCCGGAATCAGCGCGAGCGCCACGACCAGGCCACCGAGCACCTCCACCTTGAGCAGGCGAGGCGAGCGCAGCGTGCGCAGCACCGACTGCCGCTCCTCGGGCGAGATGGCGACCGGTGCGGCCGACGCCGGTGCGGATGTGGGGGAGGAGGGCACGGCGGGTCCAGTCTCGAGGGTGAGGAAGCAGGAGGACCCGCGCGTCCATGAGGGGCAGCGGAATTCCAGGGCGGTGTTGAGGTCGTTGAGACCGCGGAATGACGACCCTAAGTCCGCTGCGCGCGCCGAGCAAGGGGCGCGCTCGTCCGCACGGCAGCGGCCTGGCCGGGGAGGCTCGGGCTAGGCGTCGACTCCGAGGCGATCGAAGAGCTCCGCGTACCGGGCCTGGGTGCGCTCGATGATCCCGGACGGAAGCGCGGGCGGCTCACCCTGCTTGTCCCAGTTCGAGGACAGCCAGTCGCGGACGATCTGCTTGTCGAACGACGACAGCCGCTGCTTCAGGGGCAGCGCCGTGTCGGCGTACAGCTTCGCGTCCCAGTAGCGTGACGAGTCGCTTGTGAGCACCTCGTCGCCGAGCGTGATCTCGCCGTTGGCGGGATTGCGCCCGAACTCGAACTTCGTGTCGGCCAGGATCACGCCGCGCTGCTCGGCGATCGCGGACGCTTCGCGGAACACGCGCAGCGACAGGTCACGCAGGGCGACTGCATCGTCGAGGCCCACGAGCTCGATCATCTTCTCGAAGCTGATGTTCTCGTCGTGCTCACCCTGGGGCGCCTTGTAGGCCGGAGTGAAGATCGGCGCCGGAAGTCGGTCGCCGTCCTCAAGATCGGTCGGCAGTGCGATTCCGCACACGGTGCCGTGCTCGCGGTACTCGATGAGCCCCGAACCGGTCAGATAGCCGCGCACGACGCACTCGACGGGGAACATCTCGAGACGTGCGACGCGCATCGACCGCGCCGCCACGTCGGCCGGGAGGCGGGCATCCCACCCCGACGGCTCGCGCAGGTGATTCGGCACTGCAATGCGGTCGTACCACCACCGGCTCAACGCCGTGAGGCGAGCGCCCTTCCCGGGAATGCCGGGCGACAGGATGTGGTCGAATGCGCTCACGCGGTCGCTCGCGACCACGAGCAGCACGCGGTCATCGGACGGTGATTCGTACACGTCGCGCACCTTGCCGGACGAGACGTGCGACCACCCTTCGAGCGTGGGAGTCAGCGCGGCGCCGGTCACGACTGCTGCTCGCGGGCCGCGAGCTCGGCGATGTCTGCGCGGTACTGCGCGCCGTCGACGTGGATGCGCGAGAGCCCCTGGTACGCGAACGCCCGAGCCTCTGCGATGGTCGCGCCCGTGCCGACGACGTTGAGGATGCGGCCTCCGCTCGTCACGAGAGTGTCATCGTCCCGCTGGGTCGTGGCCGCCTGCAGCACCTTCACGTTCGGCTCGGCCAGCGCATCCTGCACACCTGTGATGGTGCGGCCCGACTGGACGTCCTCCGGGTAGCCCTCGCTCGCGAGCACGATCGTGACCGCCGCGTTGTCGGCGATCGCGAGCTCCTCTGGCAGGTGCCCGAGGGTGCCGGTCGCCGACGCGTACAGCAGCTCGGACAGCGGCTGGCCGAGGCGCTCGAGCACGGCCTGCGTCTCGGGGTCACCGAAGCGCGCGTTGAACTCGATGACGCGGATGCCGGCGCTCGTCACGATGAGTCCGCAGTAGAGGAGCCCCGCGAACGGCGTTCCGGACGCGCGCATCTCGTCGACGACGGGCTTCGCGACCTGGTCCACGATGAGCTTCGAGAAGGCACGCTCGCCACCGAAGCGGTCGCCGAGGAACGGGACGGGCGTATACGCGCCCATGCCGCCCGTGTTCGGGCCACCGTCGCCGGCGAGGAGGCGCTTGAAGTCCTGCGCGGGCGGGAGGGCGCGGACGTTGACCCCATCGGAGAAGACGAACTGCGACACTTCCTGGCCGTCGAGGAACTCCTCGACCAGCACGGGGCCGGCCGCGAGCCAGTGCTCGGCGTGGATGAGCGCGTCCTCGCGGCTCTCCGTCACCATGACGCCCTTGCCGGACGCGAGGCCGTCGGCCTTCACGACGTAGGGAGCGCCGAACTCGTCGATCGCCGCGGCAGCCTCGTCGAGCGTCGTCGCGAGGCGCGCGCCGCCCGTCGGCACACCGGCGCGGGACATGACGTCCTTCGCGAAGGTCTTCGAACCCTCGATCTCGGCCGCGGCCTTCGACGGACCGAAGACGGGGATGCCCGCGTCGCGCAGCGCGTCGGCGACACCCGCGACGAGCGGCGCCTCCGGGCCGATGACCACGAGGTCGAAGCCCTCGTCCTTCGCGAACTCCGTCACGAGGGACGGATTGTTCACGTCGAGCCTGATCACCTCAGACTCGGCGGCGATACCCGGGTTGCCCGGGGCCGTGACGATCGAGTGTGCGCGCTCGCTGTGGAGAGCGGCAACAATTGCGTGCTCGCGGGCACCGGATCCGAGGACGAGAATTCTCACCGCACCAGCCTAACCGGGGACGACGGCTCCCGCTCCCGCGTGAACGCAGATGACCGGCCGGCGACACCGGCGGCGCTTCTTTCAGCGTCTCGTCGCGCACCGGTCGCCAGTTTCGGTGACTGCGTCCCCGGATCACGGCGTCGGCGGAGCGAAAACACCGAAGAGTCACCGAAGTTGGCAGCCCGCCCCGGCGAGGTGCGTCGCTCACCGACTCCGTGGGTGCGGCTGGAGCACAATAAGGACGTGCCGAAACCCCGAATCGCTGACGCCGCTGGCCTCGGAGCCATCACCGCATGGTCTGAAGCTCGCGCCCAGGGGCGCCCGACCCCTCGCGCCGATGCCGCGACTGCCGTCCGTTACACCCTGCAGGCCCTCGAGGACCGCGCGCCTGGAGCGAGCGTCGAGGTTCGCGTCCCGCCGTTCGGGGCCGTGCAATGCGTCGAGGGCCCGGGCCACACGAGGGGCACGCCGCCGAACGTCATCGAGCTCGACGCCGACACCTGGCTCGAGCTGGCAACGGGCCGGACCTCATGGCGGGAGGCCTTCGACGCGAACCGCGTGCGCGCCTCAGGGACCCGCGCCGACGTCTCGGCCTGGCTGCCGCTCGTGCGCCGCTGAGGGCGTCGTGCCGCGACTGAGCCGCCAGCTCGGCCACCGCTCATCCTGCGCGCACTCACCGGGAACTGCGCGACAATGGATGCATGCTCCGCGAGAACGAACCCACTCCGCCGCGACCTGAAGGTGGTGCCGAACCGACGGCTGACCGCACGGTCCAAGCCGGCGGCGAGCTGGACGGCTACTCGGCCGAGTTCGCCGAGCTCATCGACGAAGACGAGGATGACGGCGTCCGGGAGATGGACGCGAAGGTGCACCGAGTCCCTCGCATGAGCAGCTTCCTGGTGCTCGGTGCCATCGTCGGCGTGGTGCTCGTGACGATCCTCACGTTCGCGTTCCCTCCCAACGAGGCGTTCACGCGCATCCAGGTGTTCGCGTTCCTCCTCGCATTCACGGTGCCCGTCACGCTTGCACTCGGCGGGCTCGCCGGGTACATCGCGGGTCGGGTCTCCGCGAAGCAGTCGGTCGACGCGCGTCTCATTCGCGCCGACGAGCTCGAGAACCGCAGCTAGGCGCTCTCGAGGGTTCCGATGCCACGGGGGCCTCAGTCATCGAGGCCGCGTGCGCGGAGCGCGTCTGACATGGCGTCGGCGCGACGCAGCGCTCGCACGACAAGCGGCACGGCGAAAGCACGCGGGCTGCCGCGGCGGCCGCGTGCGTACTGCGCCTGCCTCGCGGTCTCGGCGAGCTCGGCGACGAGCGGCACCGCTCGCACGCCGAGGGCGAGCTGCAGGGCGACTCTGTCGGGGTTGACGCCCAGGCGGCGGAGCGGCCGGAGCAGCCACACGATGGCGTCGATCATGTCGGTCGTGCGGGTCGTGAGGCTGACGAGGGTGGCCGCGAGGAACAGCGCGACGATCGACCCGACGACGCCGAGAGCCCGGGCGAGGTCGGCGCTCCACCACTGGAAGGCGAAGATGCCGATCAGGAAGATCCACATGGGCCGCACGCCGCGCCAGGCGTAGCGCAGGCTCAGTCGCGCGACCGCGAACCCGAGCAGCGCAGTCGCGACCGCGATGCCGGCGGCGAGCGGCGACGCGATCGCGAGCACCGCTGCGCCGGCGGCGACGAGCGCGAGCAGCTTCGCCCCTGCCGGCAGCCGGTGGACGATGGATGCCCCGGGCACGTAGACCGCGAGCGGCGAAGTGCGGTCAGCCACGTGCTGTGCCCGGCGAGAGCGGGTGCCCCACGGCGCGCCCTTGGCCGTCGAGGCGGGCGTCCCAGAACTCCGTTTGCCGGGATGCGGGCTTCACGGCGCCCCTTCGGCCTCGACCGCGGCCCGGTACGCGGCGATGGCTTCCGACGGCGACCCGTCGAAGTGGATGCGCCCCTCGTGGACCACGAGCACGCGATCGAAGGTGCGGAGCAGGTCGAGGTCGTGGGTCACGAGGACCACCTGCTGCGGCAGGCGTGCGATGCGGGCCGCGATGGCGCGCGAGTTGCGCAGGTCGAGGAGGGTCGTGGGCTCGTCGAGGATGAGGATGCTCGGCTCGGTCACGAGGACCGCCGCGAGGGCGAGCAGCTGCTTCTGCCCGCCGGAGAGGAGGTGCGCGGGGTGGTCGGCGCGGTCGGCGAGCCCGACCCGCTCGAGTGCGTGGGCCGTCCGTGCGGCGATCTCGGCCTTGCTGAGGCCCCGCCGCCCGAGACCGAAGGCGACGTCCTCGCCGACGGTCGGCATGATGATCTGCGAGTCGGGGTCGGTGAAGCAGAACCCCACGCGCCGTCGCACCTCTCGCCCGTTCCGCTTCGTGTCGAAGCCGTCGACGGACACCGTTCCGTTCGTCGGCAGCAGCAGTCCGTTGAGGAGCCTCGCGAGGCTCGACTTGCCTGAGCCGTTGGCGCCGATGATCCCGATTCGCTGCTCGCCGAGTGCGACCGAGATGTCGTCGAGCACCCATCGCCGTTGGGCGCCGTCGCCGAACGCGACGCTCACGCCGTGCAGCTCGATCATGCGCCGGCCTCGTTCATCGGGCGGAGGTGCGGGGACGCGGGGGCCGAGAGGTCACGCATCCACTGCCGGTGCCGCTGCTGCACTGGACGCGGCGTTCCGCCGGTGCCGACGACCGGAGATGAGCCCCGGGTACGCCTTGTGGACGCCACGGGCGATGAGCGCCGCGATGACCGCCTTCGCCAGGTCGCCCGGCAGGAACGCGAGAGCCGAGACGGCAGCGGCACCGAACGTGATCTGGGCCACGAGCGCGACGCCGATGATGCCGGGGACGTAGAGCACGAACACGCCGCCGACGACGGTTGCGAGGATGCCGGGCAGAAGGCGGAACGGGTTCCCGAAGCGCTCGACGAGCCAGCCGACGGCGAAGGCCGCGATCGGGAAGCCGATGAAGTAGCCGACGGTCGGGCTTGCCAGCACGGCCAGGCCGCCGCGGCCGCCAGCGAGGAGCGGGAGCCCCGCGAGCACGAGGACGTTGAAGAGCAGCAGTGCGGAGAACCCGCGCTTCGCGCCCAGCACGGCCCCCGCGAGCATGACGCCGAGGGTCTGCAGCGTGATCGGGACGCCCGGGCCGGGGATCGTGATGGCCGGCACCACGCCGAGGGCCGCCACGATGCCCGCGAACACGGCGATCTGCGTGAGGTCGCGGGTTCGGTTGCGGGGCGCGAGGGGAGCGTCGGTCATGCGAGGACTCTACCGGCGCCCCGCCCTGCCGCCCGCCTCGGGCCCGGCGTCCCGCGTCCCGTGACACATGTGGAAAACGCATGCTCGTTGCGCGACGAACATGCGTTTCCCAGATGTATGGCCCCGTCGGGCGGCAAGGATGCGCGGGCGCGGGCGCGGCCGCCGGCTGCGGCGTGCCGCCGGCTGGCTAGCTCTTCGTGTTGAGCTCGAGCCAGGCGAGGTACTCGGGGGTGACGGTTCCGGTGACGTAGTTGCCGTCGAAGCAGCTCATGTCGAGCTCCTTCACGTTCGAGCCCTCGGTGATGGCCGTGAACAGGTCGCTGACCTCCTGGTAGACGAGGCGGTCGGCGCTGATGACCGACGCGATCTCCTCGATCGAGCGGCCGGATGCGACGAGCTCGCCGCGCGATGGCATGTTGATGCCGTACACGTGCGGGTAGCGGACCGGGGGAGCGGCGGATGCGAACGTCACCGAGTTGGCGCCGGCCTGCCGGGCCATCTCGACGATCTCCTTCGACGTCGTGCCGCGCACGATCGAGTCGTCGACGAGCAGCACGTTCTTGCCGCGGAACTCGGTGGGGAGCGCGTTGAGCTTCTGGCGCACCGACTTCTTGCGCACCTTCTGCCCCGGCATGATGAACGTGCGGCCCACGTAGCGGTTCTTGTAGAAGCCCTCGCGGTAGTCGATGCCGAGGGTCTTCGCCATCTCCATCGCCGTGGGGCGGCCCGAGTCCGGGATGGGCATGACCACGTCGATGTCGCCGGCGCTGATGCTGCGCTCGACGTTCGCGGCGAGGGTCTTCCCCATGCGCAGGCGCGACTCGTAGATCGAGATGCCGTTCATGACGGAGTCGGGGCGCGCGAGGTACACGTACTCGAACGAGCAGGGCACGAGGCGCGGGTTCACGGCGCATTGGCGTGAGAACAGCTCGCCGCCCATGGAGATGAAGATAGCCTCGCCGGGCTCGACGTCGCGGACCAGGTCGTAGCCACCCGACTCGAGCACGAGCGACTCGGACGCGACGACCCACTCGTCGCGGCCGTGCTCGTCGTCGCGGCGACCGAGGACGAGGGGGCGGATGCCGAACGGGTCGCGGAAGGCGAGCAGCCCGTATCCGGAGATGAGGGCGACGGATGCGTACGAGCCCTCGACCCGGTCGTGCAGGCGGGAGATCGAGTCGAACAGCTCGTCCGGGGTGAGGTCCTCGCCGTTGATGCCGTGCTGCAGCTCGTTCGCGAGGACGTTGAGCAGCAGCTCGGTGTCGCTCGACGAGTTCAGGTGGCGGCGGTCCACGTTGAAGAGCTCCTTGCGCAGCTCTCGCGTGTTGGTGAGGTTGCCGTTGTGCACGAGGACGATGCCGTACGGCGCGTTCACGTAGAACGGCTGCACCTCGTCATCGCTCTTCGCGCTGCCAGCCGTCGCGTAGCGGACGTGGCCGAGGCCGACGTTGCCGAGCAGGTTGCGCATGTCACGGGTGCGGTAGCCCTCGCGGACCTGCCCCTTGACTTTCGCGATGTGGAACGTGTCCCCGTCAGCCGTCGCGATGCCGGACGAATCCTGGCCGCGGTGCTGCAGGAGCAGGAGGGAATCGTAGATCTGTTGGTTGACGGGACTGGTCGAGACGTGACCAACAATGCCGCACACGCTGGGGAAGCTCCAAGCACAGGTAAGCGCGCCCGTGAGGGCCCGATTTCAAGGAGGCCCACGAGGGGCCCTGAACGATGTTTCGATTTTGTCACAGCTGGCGAGTCCGCGCGCACCAGTGTGGGAAGGGTTCGCTTCCGGCGTCACCCGCGCGGCGGGCTAGGCTGTTGGGCGCATCCCCCGAGGAAAGGGCATCCCTGTGTCAGGCAACGACCTCTACGCCGCCGCTGGCGTCGACACCCGCGCGGGTGATACCGCCGTCGAGCTCATGAAGCGCGCCGTCCAGGCGACCCACGGACCAGAAGTGCTCGGCGGCGTCGGCGGTTTCGCGGGCCTCTTCGACGCGTCGCGTCTGACGTCGTTCACGAAGCCCATCCTCGCCACGTCGACGGACGGTGTCGGAACGAAGGTCGCGATCGCGCAGGCCATCGACAAGCACGACACCATCGGGCAGGACCTCGTGGCGATGGTCGTTGACGACATCATCGTCGTGGGCGCGGAGCCCCTCTTCATGACCGACTACATCGCCTGCGGCCGCGTGGTGCCTGAGCGCATCGCCTCGATCGTCGAGGGCATCGCGAAGGCGTGCGCCGAGACCGGCACCGCGCTGACCGGCGGCGAGACGGCAGAGCACCCCGGCCTTCTCGGGCCAGACGACTACGACGTGGCGGGTGCCGCAGTCGGCGTCGTCGAAGCCGACCGGATGCTCGGACCAGAGCGCGTGCAGCACGGCGACGTCGTCATCTCGATCGCGTCGAGCGGCCTCCACTCGAACGGCTACTCGCTGGTTCGCCGCATCATCGCCGACCAGGGTCTCGCCTTCACGGACACCTCAGCGGAGCTGGGCGGGGTCGTCGGCGAAGTGCTCCTCGAGCCGACGCGCCTCTACACCGGCCCGCTCGTCCGTCTTCTCGCCGAGCCAGCCCTCGACGGCGCCGTGCACGCCTTCAGCCACGTCACCGGCGGCGGCATCGCAGCGAACCTCGCCCGCGTCCTCCCGCAGGGCGCGTGGATCGAGCTCGACCGCGGCGCCTGGTCCCCGAACGACATCTTCCGCGTCCTCGCGGGCTTTGCCGGCACCGACCTCGAGTCGACGGAAGGCACCTGGAACCTCGGCATCGGCATGTTCGCGGTCGTCGACGCGCAGCGCGCATCCGCGGTCGTCGAGTGGCTCGAGGCCGCTGGCCTCCCCTCCTGGGTCGCTGGCACCATCTCGACCGAGGCCCGCGACTTCGACGGCTTCGAGCAGGGCGCCAAGGGCGTCGACGGCGGCGCCGTGCGCCTCGTCGGCAGCTACGCCGGCTAGCAGGACGGGAGTCGCCGCTTCTCGCGGACGGACGAAGAAGCGCGGCCACGAGCACGCGGGTCTTCGCGCGGCCTGACCAACATCAGTGCAATAGACGCGATCCGAGGGCGTTTCGGCGCTCTCGGGCCCGATATCGCACTGATGTTGGACAGGCGTCCGCGCAACGTCGAAGCGGCGCCCGGAAAATCCGCGCCCACCTGGCCAAGGTCAGTGCTGAAACGGCCGGGTTCGCGCGTTGTGGGGCATCCGTCGCCCTCTCGTCCCGGAAGTTGGACAGGCGTCCGTAGCGGCTGAACTCACCCGGGTCGAAAAGCCGCAGCGCACGGTCCGCCGCCGCACTCCCGCGCAGCGGCAAAGGCAAAGGCGGGATGGCGCCGCCTGCGCCCCGCACCGCTACTCGGCGGCGAACGCCGCCGCGATCTCCTCGCCGGTCGCCTCGTTGGCGAGGAGGGCGGCGAGCAGGATGCGCGCCTGTCCGGCACGCAGCACCGCGGCGTGGATGGCGCCGACGACCGCGAGGTCGTGCCCGCCCCCGCCTCCGCCGTAGCTGGCCTTGAGGACGCCGAAGGGCACGCGGCTCGAGACGACGAGCGGGATGTCGGAAGCCTGGCACTCCCATGCGGCGGAGACGATGCTCTGGCTGGCGTTGCCGGAGCCGAGGCCGACGAGCACGATGCCCTGCACGCCGGCTTCGAGGCTCGCGTGCAGGTGTGTGGCGTCGCCGCCCGGCATGACGGCGACGGTGTCGACGCGCATTCCGGTGACCGGTGCCGGCAGATGCAGCCGGCGGGCGGGCCTGTCGGTGACGCTCCGGAATGCATCCGCCCGGTCCGCGGATGCCTTCGTGAGGCCCCACGCCTTGAGCAGTCGGCCGCCGAACGCGACGAGCACGCCTCGCCCGCGATTGGCGGGATCGAGCGCGGCGGCGAGGGCTGCGGCGACGTTCGCGGGACCGTCCGGCGCCTCAGACTCGGCGGTGAACTGCGAACCGGTGAAGATGACGGGCTTCGAGCTCTTGAGCTGCAGGTCGGTGAGCAGCGACGACTCCTCCATGGAGTCGGTGCCGTGCAGCACGATGACGGCGCTGACCTCGTCGTCCTCGACCTGGCGGCGCACCTCGTCGCTGATGGACTGCATCTCGCCGAGGGTGAGGCTCGACGAGTCGACGGCCATGAGGTTCACGGGCCGCAGGCGGGCGCCGGGCGCGTCTGCCCCTGCGAGCAGCGCATCCGCGCCGAGACTGGGCGTCGTCGCCCCCGAGGCGGTTGTCGTGCTGGCGATGGTGCCGCCCGTCGCGATGACGGCGATGAGGGGAAGAGGCGCAGTGGTCGTCACGGTCACATGTCTACCCGGTTTCGCTGGGGCCTGCGTTGGGGGTCGGCTTCGCCGACGTCGCCGAGATCCAATCGAGATGTGCGGCGCGAGCCGAGGGAACACGGGAGCTTTCCCGTGCGTTGGGCACGTAACACAGAGTTAATTCGCGCCTTCCGGGAAGCGCGTCCCGAATTCATGGGGCACATTCCTAAGATGGCCGCACATCACTGATGTTCTGGCTACCGCCGAAGATAGGGAAACCCCAATGCAGAAGACACGCCTGATCACTGGAGGCATCGCTGCGCTTGCAGCGATCGGTCTCCTCTCAGCCTGCTCGAACCCGACCGCCCCCGACGCTGGAACGGACGAGGGAGCAGCGTCCAGCGACACCATCGTCGTCTCCTCGGCGAACTTCCCGGAGTCGGAGATCATCGGCAACCTGTACGCGGAAGCGCTCAAGGATGCTGGCTTCACCGTCGAGACGCAGTTCAACATCGGCTCGCGCGAGGCGTACATCCCGGCGCTGTCGGACGGATCGATCGACCTGATCCCCGACTACACCGGCAACCTGCTCATCTTCCTCGACCCCGAGGCGGACACCTCCGATGCGGAGACCATCAACACAGGTCTCACCGCGGCACTCGAGGCGGAGGGCCTCACGGGCCTCACCCCGGCCGAGGCCGAGGACAAGGACGCGGTCGTCGTCACGAAGGAGACCGCTGAGAAGTGGAACCTGACGACCATCGCCGACCTCGCCGCGCACAACGCCGAGATCACCTACGGTGCCCCGGCGGAGTTCCAGGAGCGCCCGCAGGGCCTGCCCGGCCTGAAGGCGAACTACGGTGTCGAGCCCAGCGCCTTCACCCCCATCGCCGACGGTGGCGGACCGGCAACGGTCGACGCGCTCGTCAGCGGACAGGTGCAGGTGGCGAACATCTTCACCACGTCGCCCGCGATCGTCGAGAACGACCTGGTCGTGCTCGAGGACCCGAAGAACAACTTCCCGGCGCAGCAGGTCGTCCCGGTCGGCAACACCGAGAAGCTCACCCCCGAGGTCGCCGAGGTCATCGACGCCATCTCGGCGCAGCTGACCACCGACGAGCTCATCGCGCTGAACACGCGGGTCTCGGGCGAGGAGAAGGTCGAGCCGACCAAGGCCGCGACCGACTGGCTCACCGAGAAGGGCCTCCTCGGCGCCTAGGCACCGAAGCACCTGCACGACCGCCCTGAGGGTGGATGCGGCCGGCCAAGCGCCGTCCGCATCCACACCTCCTGGCGGCACCACAAGGCACAACCGCCAAACCCACCTCCCCCGCTTTCTTCACCCCTCAAGTTCCAAGATCCACCAGAAGCGAGTTCCGGATGCAGCAGCACGCAGACGCCGAGCAGCGGCCGCAAGTGCGCCCCACGATGCGCCCCAACAGGCGTGCCGCGCAGGCGAAGCGCTCGGTCACGGACGGGTCGTCCGCTGGCGTCAACGCGCTCGCGGGGACCAGCGCTGAGGCGTCGCTGCCGCTCTCGAGCTTCGTCATCGGCCGCGACCGAATGACGCCGCGCATCCTGGAGCGGCTGGCGGTCACGGTCGGCCACCTCGACATCGACCCGCACGTCCGGGTCCGGCTCGCGGAGGCCCGCGGCGTCATCGAGAGCGTCATGGCGCGCGGCGAGCCCGCGTACGGCGTGAATCGCGGCCTCGGCCCGCTGCGCGACCAGGAGATTCCCGAGGAGCTGCAGCACGCGTTCCAGCTGTTCGTCCTCGCGTCCCACGACGCGGCCGTCGGCAGGAACCTCACCCCGATCGAGGCTCGCTCCGTCATGCTCGCGCGCCTCGCCGTCATGGCGCAGGGCAATTCGGGTGCGACGACGTCGCTCTTCGAGGGGCTGCGCTGCCTCCTCGAATGCGGCGTGACCCCCGCCATCCCGTCAGAGGGCTCCGTCGGCGCGGCGGACCTGTCCATGCTCGCGGCGATCGGCAACGTGCTCGTCGGCCGCGGCCGGGTGCTCGACGAGACGGGCACGCAGACCGTCCCCGCCCGCGAGGCGCTCGCGACGGCAGGGCTCGTCCCGCTCGAGCTCGCCGCGAAGGACGGCCTCGCCCTCGTCGGCGCGAACGCCGCCTCGGTGGGCATCGCCGCCCTCACCTCCGTGCGACTCGACCGCTTCACCGCCTCAGCGGACCTCGTCGTCGCCCACACCTTCGACGCCCTCAACGGCAGCGTCAAGGGCTTCCAGGAGAAGGTCGTAGCGGCGCGACCCCACCCAGGTCAGATCCGCGCCGCCGCCCGGTTCCGCTCGCTCCTCGGCTCGAGTCGCGCCTACGGCCCTGCGACGGCAGGCTCACTGCAGGACCCGCTCTCCATGCGCACCGTCCCGCAGGTGCACGGCACGCTCATCGAGCAGGCGGATGTGCTGCGCGAGTCGGTCACGGTCGAGTTGAACGCGCGCAGCGAGAACCCGTACATCGACGTCGACAACGACGTCATCATCTCCAACGGCAACTTCTCGACGATCCAGATGGCGATCACCGCCGATTCCGTCCGCCTCCTCCTCGCGCACTTCGGCATCATGAGCGAGCGGCGCTGCTCCCTCATGATCAGGCGCCTCCGCTCCGAGCGCTCGCTTGTCGAGCAGGTGCTGTCGATCGACGACGCCGAGCATCCGTTCGTGCCCGTCATCCTCGCGAACACGGCCTCATCGCTCATGGCGCGACTCCAGCAGCTCGCGGCGCCCGTCTCGCACCTCGGCGGGGTCGTCGGCGATGGCGTCGAGGACCACAACGCGCAGGGCTACCTCGCCGTGCGCCTCCTCGAGGACAGCCTGGAGGCCGCCGAGCGGCTCCTCGCGATCGAGGCGCTGCTCGCAGTCGGAGTGGGCGTCGCAGCCCCCGCGCCTTCAATGAAGGACCGAGCCCCGCTCGTGGTGCAGCTCTCGAAGCGCATCCGTGAAACGCTTGCGCTCAACGACCCCGCCATCATGACCTCTCAGCGAATCGACCGCGTGCGCGCCGACATCGCCGAGCTGAGCGAGCACGTGCAGGACGCGTGAGCCGTCGGCTCTCGCACCACGATCACCCCGTCCCCAGCCAAGGAGCAGCATGATCACCTTCGAGAGCGTCACCAAGACGTATCCGGACGGCACCACCGCGGTCAACGACCTCAGCCTCGACATCGAGGAAGGCTCCTTCACGGCGTTCGTCGGCCCCAGCGGATGCGGCAAGACGACGTCGATGCGCATGATCAACAAGATGATCGACGCGTCGAGCGGCCGCATCACGGTCGCGGGCAAGGACGTCGCGGATGTGCCCTCGACGCAGCTGCGACTCGGCATCGGCTATGTCATCCAGAACGCGGGCCTCTTCCCGCATCGGACCGTGCTCGACAACGTCGCGACCGTGCTCCGGCTCAAGGGCGTGCCCGCGAAGGAGGCCCGCGCCAAGGCGATGGACGCCATCGAGCGGGTTCGCCTCCGCCCCGAGCTCGTGCACCGCTACCCCGCCGACCTGTCGGGCGGCCAGCAGCAGCGTGTGGGCGTGGCCCGTGCGCTCGCGGCCGACCCGCCGATCCTGCTCATGGACGAGCCGTTCAGCGCCGTCGACCCTGTCGTGCGCGACGAGCTGCAGCAGGAGATGATCCGCCTGCAGCGCGAGCTGAAGAAGACGATCGTGTTCGTGACGCACGACATCGACGAGGCCCTCATCCTCGGCGACAAGATCGCCGTCTTCGGCCCTGGCGGCGTGCTGCACCAGTACGCGGCGGCCGAGGAGGTCATGACACGGCCGGCGAACACGTTCGTGTCCAGCATGATCTCGAAGGACCGCGGCTACCGCGCTCTCACGTTCCGGGATGCCGCGCTCGCCGCGGAGCCCCTCGCCGAGCCGGTCGCCGGCATCATCAGCCTCGACCCACACAACTCCGAGTGGTCGCTCGCCGTCGACGACAACGGCCGCCCCGACGCCTGGCTGCACCGCGCGAGCTCGCTGCGCGTCCCCGTCGGCGCGGTCGTCACCCTCGACGACAACCTGCGCCGGTCGCTGGATGCGGTGCTCGCCTCCCCGGCGGGCCTGGCCGTCGTCGTCGACGAGGCCGGCGTCGCCGCCGGCGTCGTGCGCGGCGAGACGGTGTTCGCGCGCGTCGCCGACTCGAGCGGCGACCGGTCATGAACTGGCTCATCGCGAACTGGGACACCGTCTGGCCCATCATCATCCAGCACGCGATGCTCTCGGTCGTGCCGACGGTGCTCGGCCTCGTCATCGCGCTGCCGCTCGGGATGCTGCTCGTCGGGCGCCCCCGGGGTCGCGCGGTCGCGATCGTCGTCGCGAGCATCGTGTTCACGATCCCGTCGCTCGCGCTGTTCGTGGTCATCCCCTCGATCGTCGGCACGCCGATCATCAGCCCTCTCAACGTGGTCATCGCGCTGACGCTCTACTCGACGGCGCTGCTCATCCGCACCGTGCTCGAGTCGCTCGACGCCGTGCCCGCCGACGTGAAGGACGCGTCGAGCGCCATCGGCTTCTCGGCGATCAAACGGGTCGTCGCGGTCGAGCTGCCCCTCGCCATCCCGGTGCTCGTCGCCGGCCTCAGAGTGGTCGCCGTCACCAACGTCTCGCTCGTCTCGGTCGGCGCCGTCATCGGCGTCGGCGGCCTCGGCCAGCTCTTCACCGCCGGCTTCCAGCGCGACTACCCTGACCAGATCTTCGCGGGCATCATCACGATCCTCGTCCTCGCGTTCATCTTCGACCGCATCATCGCCCTCATCGGCGTCGCGACCACGCCGTGGCTTCGCAGCGGTCGCGTGAAGGCGAAGCGCGCGTCGAAGCGCGCACCCAGCGAGCGCACGGAGACCGCCATGCTCGACACCGTCATCGGGAAGGGCAACGTCTGATGTTCAACGAGATGCTGTCCTACTTCCTCGACCCGGCCAACTGGGTCGGCTCCGCGAGCATCCCGGCCCGCGTCGGCGAGCACCTCTGGTACTCGCTGCTCGCCGTCGCACTCGCCGCCGTCATCGCGTTCCCGCTCGGCCTCGTCATCGGCCACACCGGCAAGGGCACGACCTTCATCGTCGCCACCGCCAACGTGCTCCGGGCGCTCCCCAGCCTGGGCCTCATGACGCTGCTCGTGCTGCTCATGGGCCTCGGCCTGTTCCCGCCCGTGATCGCGCTGGTCATCCTCGCCGTTCCGCCGCTCCTCGCGGGCGTCTACTCGGGTGTCGCCAACGTGAGCCGAGCGACCGTGGATGCCGCGCGAGCCATGGGCATGACCGAGTGGCAGATCGTGTGGCAGGTCGAACTGCCCAACGCCATGCCGCTCATCGTCGCCGGCCTCCGCAGCGCGGTGCTGCAGGTCATCGCGACCGCGACCATCGCGGCCTACGTCAACCTCGGCGGCCTCGGACGCTACATCTTCGACGGCCTGGCCGTCACCGACTACGGGCGCGTGCTCGTCGGCGCGATCCTCGTGACGCTCCTCGCGCTGGTCGTCGATGGCGTCCTCGCGCTGCTCGGGCGCCTCGTCGTCCCCGGCCGGAAGAAGCGCGGTCCGAAGGGTTCCGGTTCCGGTTTCGGTTCCGGGCCGGGCTCGAGCGCCGGTGCCGTCTTCGGTGCGACCGCCGCATCCACGAGCGTCGCCACGACCAGCGCGTAGCTGTGCGGTCGGCGTCTGCGCGGGTTCCCTGGCCTGCGCTGGCGCCCCGGCATGCGCTGGCGCCCCGGTCCCCGGCCCGGGCACAGGCCACACAGTGCGATCGCTACCAGCCAAGTGGCCCTTCTGGATACTCCAGAAGGGCCACTTGGCTGGCGGCGTCGGCGCGGGGCCCGGGGCCATTTGGCTGGCAGCGATCGAGGCGCGGGCCGCGCGCAGCGGGGGCGTTCGCCTCGGCGCACACGGGCGGATCGGATCCTGGCAGCGCGCGGCGGTCACTCCGCGGCGAGGACCTCGTCGACGGGGCGGTACTCGAGGCCGAGGGCCGTCGCGACACCGCGGTTGGTGATGTGCCCGCCGTGCACGTTGAGGCCGAGCGCGAGCGCCGGGTTCTCCTGCATGGCCCGCTTCCACCCCTTGTCGGCGATGGCGGTCACGTACGGCAGCGTCGCGTTCGTGAGCGCGCGCGTCGAGGTCTCCGGCACGGCGCCAGGCATGTTGGCGACGCAGTAGTAGATCGAGTTGTGCACGGGGAACGTCGGGTCGTCGTGGGTCGTCGGGTGGGAGCCCTCGAAGCATCCGCCCTGGTCGATGGCGATGTCGACGAGCACCGACCCGTGCTTCATGCCGGCGACCATCTCGTCGGTCACGAGCTTCGGCGCGGCGGCGCCCGGGATGAGGACGGAGCCGACGACGAGATCGGCCTCGGCGAGCTGCGCCGCGATCTCGTACGCCGAGGAGGCACGCGTCTGGATCTTGCCCTGGAACTGCACCTCGAGCTCCCGGAGCCGGGGGATGTTGAGGTCGATGATGGTGACATCGGCGCCCATGCCGACGGCGTTCGCGGCCGCGTGCTCGCCAGCGACGCCGCCGCCGATGACGACGACCTTCGCCTTCGGCGTTCCGGGGACGCCGCCGAGCAGCATGCCGCGTCCGCCGGCGGCCTTCATGAGGTGGTACGCGCCGACCTGCGTCGCGAGGCGGCCAGCGACCTCGCTCATGGGGGTGAGCAGCGGCAGTGAGCGGTTCGGCAGCTGCACCGTCTCGTAGGCGATCGCGGTGGTGCCCGCGCCGGCGAGCGCCTCCGCCTGCGCCCGGTCGGCGGCGAGGTGCAGGTAGGTGAAGAGCACGAGGTCTGGCCGCATGTGCCGGTACTCGGAGGCGACGGGCTCCTTGACCTTGAGGAGCAGCTCTGCGCGCGCCCACACCTCGTCGGCGGTCGCGAGGATGCGTGCACCGGCGGCCTCGTAGGCGTCGTCGGTAATGGCGGAGCCCAGCCCGGCGCCCGACTCGATGAGCACCTCGTGGCCGTGCCGCACGAGTTCGTGCACTCCGGCGGGCGTGATGGCGACGCGGTTCTCGTTGTTCTTGATCTCGGCAGGGATCCCGATGCGCATGATGACCTCGTTGTGTTCGTGCTGATTCGGTGCTGTTCTTCGGAGATCATGTGCAGAAAGTGTTTCGAACGGGTTGAGAGCCGCAGGGATCACGGTTCTTGGGTCAGTATTGGTAGAAATCTGTGATTGGAGGGGACGCGCATGGCTGGAACACCGAAGGAACTTCGGGGCGTGGATGCCGGGTTGCTGGACGACGTCGACCGTCAGCTCGTGGATCTGCTCCAGGTGAACTCCCGCCAGTCGAACACGCAGCTCGCGAATGCCGTGGGCATCGCGCAGTCGACGTGCATCGCGCGCGTGCGCTCGCTCGTCGATCGGGGCATCATCACGCGCTTCACCGCCGATGTCGGGCTACCGCAGCTTGGCCTCGCCCTCCAGGCCCTGATCAGCGTCAACATCCGCTCCGGGCAGCGTCAGGAGCTCGCCCACTTCGCAGATGAGATGCGGGGCCTGCCCGAGGTGGTGCAGATCTTCTTCCTCGGCGGCTCGGAGGACTTCATCGTGCACGTGGCCGTGCGTGACTCGAACGATGTCCGTGAGTTCGTGGTGGCGAACCTCTCGACGCACCCGGCCGTCGCATCCACGCGCACGAGCATCGTCTTCGACCACCACCGCATCCGCTGAACTGAGCTGCCTGCGCTGACTGCGCCGAGCTCAGGCACAGACGTTGGGGGTGCGCGTGCTCGGCGCTGCTCGTGCCTGCTGAAGCCCCAGGTCTGCAGCCAGCTGGCCGGCATGCGGCAGCCTGCACCCGCACTTCATCCCGTGATCTAAGAACGCACTAGTCGAACCCACCGTTGCGTTCTTATTCTGTGTGCATGGAGCCAGCAGCGCAGCCGCAGGAAGACCTCGTCGCGACCCTCATCGTGCGCGGGAGGATCCGGGACGCGCGCGGCGTCTGGGGACCGGGCGAGGTGTGGGCCGCGGGGCCTCGGATCGTCGCGGTGCACACCGGCGCGTCCCGCGCCGCGGCTCCCGCAGGAGCCAGGCTGGTCGACGTCGGCGATTCCTACGTGCTGCCCGGAGTGGTGGATGCGCACGTGCACTCGCTCTCGCACGGCGGCGAGGGCATCGCCGCGTCGACGAGGGCCGCGGCCGCGGGTGGCGTGACGACGATCGTGGAGATGCCGTACGACGGCACCGGCCCCATCAACAGCCTGGACAGGCTGCGCGCGAAGCAGGATCTCGCGAACGACGAGGCGCACATCGACGTCGCGCTCCTCGGCACCCTCGCGCCAGGGGGCGGGTGGCGCGCGGCCGGCGAGCTCGCCGAGGCGGGGGCCGTCGGCTTCAAGGTCTCCCTCTTCCACACGCACGAGACGCGCTTCCCCCGCATCGACGACCGCGAGCTGCTGAGCGTCATGGCCGCCGTCCGGGACGCTGGCCGCACCCTCTGCACGCATGCGGAGAACAACGAGATCATCCAGTCGCTCCTCCGGGAGGAGCGGGCGGCGGGCAGCACCGACCCGCAGTCGCACTCGCGGTCGCGTCCGCCGGTCTCGGAGACACTCGGCGTGCTGACGGCGCTCGAGGTCGCCGCGAACACCGGCGCCCGCCTGCACGTCTGCCACCTGTCGCTGCCGCGCAGCGTCGACCTCGTCGAGTGGTACCGCTCGCAGGGCGCAGACGTCACGCTCGAGACGTGCCCGCACTACCTGACCTTCACCCAGGACGATCTCGAGACGCAGCGCGGGCACCTCAAGATCAACCCGCCGCTGCGTGATGCCGCCGCACGTGAGGGCCTGTGGGACCGCATCGGGCGTGGCGCCGTGAGCGTCGTCAGCTCCGACCACGCGCCGTGGTCACGCGAGCTGAAGGAGCACGACGTCATGCTCGACAACAGCTCGGGTGCGCCCGGCGTGCAGACGCTCGTCGCCGCGACGCTCGGCGGGGCGCTGCGTCGCGACGCAGCCGAGGCGCTGCTGTCGCAGGCGGTGGATGCGCTCACCATCGCGCCAGCGCGCCGGTACGGTCTCGACGCGCGCAAGGGCTCGCTCGAGGTGGGCAAGGACGCGGACATCGTCGTGTTCACGCCGGGCGACGCATCCATCGAGCTCGAGCGGATGCTCTCGAACGCCGGCTGGACACCGTACGAGGGCATGTCGCCGGGTGGCAGCGTGACGCACACGTTCTCCCGTGGTGAGCTGGTCTACTCGGACACTGCGGGGCTGCTCGCGGGCGCTGGCCGGGGAGAGGTCCTGGTCTGATCATGAGCGACCTGCGACCGAAGGCGGACCCGAACGGGCGACCCATCTCAGGGGGAGCCGCCGCATCCGGCGGTGGGAGCGGCACCGGTGGAGCGGCGTACAAGTCGCTGCACCGTGGCCTCGAGATCCTGCAGCTCATCCAGGGCCGCGGGCGCCTGAAGATCTCCGAGATCAGCAGCGAGCTCGGCATGCCCCTCTCGACCGTCTACCGCTACGTGACGGTGCTGCGGGATGCGGGGTTCGCGATCGAGATCGACGGCTACCTCATGCCGTCGAGTCGTCTCGCGGAGAGCGATGACGCCTCGCCGCACCTCGTGCGCTACGCGGCCCCCGTGCTTCGGCGCCTCCGCGAGCTCACCGGCATGACCGCGATTCTCGCCGTGCGGGTGCACATCACCGCCGTGTGCCTGGAGGTGTCCTACGCGCATCCGCAGCATCGCATCCCGTTCGGACGCGGCAAGGTGCGCAGCCTCTACGCGGGCGCCACGGCGCTGCCGCTGCTGGCGTACGCGCCGAAGAAGGTCGTCCGAGAGCTGCTGTCCGGCGGTCTGCGCGCGTACACGACGGCGACCATGAGTCCAGAGATGATCGAGCCGTACCTGCGTCAGGTGCGCGCCGAGGGGCACGCCGTCTCGTACGGGCAGATCACCCCGGGCATGGTCGGCATCGGCGTTCCCGTCTTCGCGGGCGGCCGCGTGCTGTGCTCACTGTCGCTTGTCGGTGACGAGCGGCAGACTGGGGCACTGGATGAGCGCATCGCGCTCCTCAAGCAGGGAGCCACGGAGCTCGCCGCGAAACTGCCATCGAACGTCGACCTCGAAGTCTGGAGCGATCAGAGTGCCTGAATCAGCCGCGACCCCCGCGAACAGCCAGACCCGCGTGGGCGGCGAGACGTCCACGAACGGTGGGACGCCGCCGCCAGCATCCGCGCCCCTCGCCAGTCCCATCCTCGCCCGCGGCACCCAGCCCATCACGGCGCACCGCGGCACGAAGCTGCGGGCCAGGAACTGGCGGGCCGAGGGCCTGCTTCGCATGTTCGAGAACGTGCTCGAGGTCGGCGAGAACGCGGCGGAGCTCATCGTCTACGCATCGCTCGGCAAGGCCGCCCGCAACTGGGATGAGGCCTGCCGCATCGTCACCTCGCTGCTCGAGCTCGACGAGGCGGAGACGCTCATCCTGCAGACGGGCGCCGCAGTCGGCGTCATGTCGACGAAGCGCGACTCGCCCATGGTGCTGTCCGCCGTCAACAACACGGTCGGCAACTGGGCGACCAGCGACCGCTTCTACGAGCGGTACCGCGCCGGCCAGACCATCTGGGGCGGCCTGACCGCCGCGGCCTGGCAGTACATCGGCCGCCAGGGTGTGCTGCAGGGCACCTACGAGCTGCTGCGCGAGGTGCTCGTCCAGCACTACGACGCGCGGGCGGAGGGCAGGTGGATGCTCACGGCGGGCCTCGGCGGGATGGGGTCGGCCCAGCCGATCTCTGCTCGAATCCTCGGCCTCTCGTCGCTGACCGTGGAGATCGACCAGGTCAAGATCGACCGGGCGCTCGCGGTGGGCGGCATCGACGTGCAAGCGCCGACTCTCGACGACGCGCTCGCGCTGATCGAGGCGGCGCGCGCCGAGGGGATCCCGGCGGCGGTCGCGCTGCACGCCAACGCGGCGGCCGTGTTCACCGAGCTCGCATCCCGCGGCGTCACGCCGGACATCGTCACCGACCAGACCGCCGCGCACGACGCGCGGTACGGCTACGTGCCCCTCGAGTACACGCTCGACACGTGGATCTCGGCCCGCGAGACGGAGCCGGAGCGCGTCGAGGCGCTCGCACGCGCATCCATGGCACAGCAGGTCGAGGCCATGCTCACGTTGCAGGAACGCGGATCGGTCGCGTTCGAGAACGGCAACAACCTGCGCGTGAAAGCGCTCGAGCACCTGGGGGAGGGCGAGACCGCCCGGGTCAACCGCATCCCCGGCTTCATGGAGGCCTACCTGCGGCCGCTCTTCGCGCGCGGCATCGGCCCCTTCCGCTGGGTGTGCCTGTCGGGCGACGTCGACGACCAGCTGACGATGGATGCGCTCGCCTCGTCGCTCTTCCCCGACCGCCCCGAGGTCGCCGAGTGGCTGGCGCTCGCGGGCGTGCATGTGCCGCAGCAGGGGCTGCCGGCCCGGTCGTGCTGGCTCGGCCACGGCGAGCGCTCGCGCCTCGCGCAGGCCGCGAACGAGCTCGTCGCCGACGGACGCCTCACAGCTCCCGTGCTCTTCAGCCGCGACCACCTCGACTCGGCCGGCATGACGCATCCGCGCATCGGCACGGAGGGCATGCGAGACGGCTCTGACGGGGTCACCGACTGGCCGCTGCTCGACGCCATGCTGCTCTCGACCGCGGGTGCCGACCTCGTCGCCATCCACTCTGGCGGCGGCGGCTACACGGGGTGGATGCAATCGGCCGGCGTGTCGATCGTCGCCGACGGCAGACCGGAGACCCTCGAGCGGCTGCGCCTCGCGCTCGACCTCGACACGGGCCTCGGCGTCATCCGCCACGCGGCCGCGGGGTACGAGGAGGCGAGCGTCGCCATCGCGCGCGGAGGCGAGACGGGGGATGCGCCCATCGCGGCCCTCGGGCTCGCCGCGCACGGCGCATCCGCTGGGCCAGCCGCGCCCGCCCCGGAACCCCAAGCACTCTCAGCCAGCTCTGACACCGACCCCGAAGGGAACGCTCGTGCGTGAACTCACCCAGGAAGACGCCATCCACGGAGTGCTCGGGGGCGGTGTGCTCGCGTGCGGCGGCGGCGGGTGGAAGCACCACGGCGAGCTCATGGGCCGCATGGCGACCGAGCTGAACCGGCCGGTGCTCGCGAGCATCGACGAGCTGCCGGAGGACAGCTGGGTGGCGACGGTCACGGCCATCGGCGCCCCGGCGGCGAAGAACTGGGAGATCCGCCCGGTCGACTACGTGCACGCGCTGCAGGAGCTCATCAGGGCGACGGATGTGCCCATCGCGGCCGTCATGACCGCCCAGAACGGCTACTCGACGACCCTCAACGGGTGGATCCAGTCGTCGGTGCTCGGCGTGAAGGTGCTCGACGTGGCCGGTGACGTGCGTGCGCATCCGACCGGCAAGCTCGGCTCGCTCGGCCTCGCCGAACGCGAGGGGCACGTGGCGACGCAGGTCGTGTCTGGCGGCAACCGCGCCCTCCACGGGCACTTCCTCTCGGTGAACACAGGCACGATCAACACGTGCGATGACGTGCTGCGCGACATCTCGGTGCGCACGGGCGGCTTCATCGCGGCCGCGCGCAACCCGGTCGAGCTGAGCTATGTGCGCGAGCACGCGGCGCACGGCTCGATCTCGCTGGCCCTCGACCTCGGGCGCGACATGGCCGCGGCGCTGCGCAAGCGGGGCGCCGGCAAGCAGGAGGCGTTCGTGCAGGCCGTGGTCGAGCGCCTCGGCGGCACCGTCGTGTCACGCGGCCCGCTCGGCTTCGAGGTGCCGACCGAGACCCACGGCGGCTGGGACCACGGCACGTTCCGCATCGGCGACTTCACGGTGCCGTACCTCAACGAGTACATGGCCATCGAGTCGGGCGGCGAGCGCATCGCAACCTACCCGGACACGATCATCATCCTCGACGCCAAGCTCGGCGAGGCCGTCGCGGTCAAGGACGCCTACGAGGGCGAGGAGGTCGTGCTCGTCTCGGTGGCCGCATCTGCCCTGCCCGTGTCGTCGTCAGCCATCGACGAGTCCGGGCTCGCGGAGATCGAGCAGATCATGGGCATCGACTTCCTGAAGTACCGCGACTCGGGTCTCGTCGGCGGGACGGTCGGCTATGTCAGCTGACACCGCGGATGCGCTGCTCGGCGCCGTCGACCCGTCCAGGCTCCGGCCCGACCAGCAGCGGGTCCTCGCCGATCTGACCGAGCTCGCCGGGCTCGTCGAGAGCGCCGAGCCGGGCTTCTCGCGCCGCGTGTTCTCCGACGCGTACCGCGCGGGGCGCGAGTGGGTGCGAGACCGAATGCGCGCCGCGGGCCTCGAGGCGCACATCGACCCGGCAGGCAACGTCGTCGGCGTGCTGCGCGGCGCGAACTCGGCGCTCAAGCCCCTCATGACCGGGTCGCACACCGACACCGTGCACGCGGGCGGACGCTACGACGGCATCGTCGGCGTGCTCGGCGGCATCGAGGTCGCGAGGCGGCTCCGAGAGGAGGGCTTCGCCCTCTCGCGCGACCTGTACGTCGTCGACTTCCTCGGCGAGGAGGCGAACTCGTTCGGCGTCTCCTGCATCGGGTCGCGGTCGATCGCCGGACTCCTGCTGCCAGAGCATCTCGAGCGCACCGACGGCGACTCCGCGCTGCGGCTCGGCGACGCCATGACGGGCTTCGGCCTCGACACCGGCGGCGCGCTCGGCCAGGCCTGGGCGCCCGGCTCGCTGCACGCCTACCTCGAACTGCACATCGAGCAGGGCCCGCAGCTCGAGCGCAGCGGCACGCAGATCGGCGTCGTCACGGCGATCGCCGGCATCGAGCGGCTCATGGCCGCCTTCTCCGGCCGCGCCGACCACGCGGGCACCATGCCCATGCAGGGCAGGCAGGATGCGCTCATCGCGGCCGCAGAGGCGATCCTCACGATCGAGCGAGAAGCGTGCGGCGCCCCCATCCACGGAGTGTCGACGACCGGCCGCATCGAGTCGTCACCCGGCTCCTTCAACATCGTTCCAGACGAGGCGCGCATCTGGGCGGAGATGCGCAGCGTGGATGCGTCCTGGCTGCACGGCGCGAAGCGTCGCGTCGCCGAGGACATCGCGGCGGGCGCCGCGCTGCGCGGCGTCGAGACCGCCATCGAGTGGCTCAACGACCAGGACCCGGTCGCGGCAGACCCCGACGTGCAGCGCCTCCTCGGTGACGCAGCCGACGCGCTCGGCTACACATGGGAGGCGGTGCCCTCCGGCGCAGGCCACGACGCCGCGCACCTCGCCCACCTCGGACCGATGGGCATGATCTTCGTGCCATCCGTCGGCGGGCGCAGCCACGTTCCCGAGGAGTTCACGCAGGCAGAAGACATCGCCGTCGGCATCCACGTGCTCGCGACGGCGCTTGTCGCCGCCGACCGCAGCGAGCGTCCGCTCGTCGCGAGCTGAGCCCGCGACGCGGGCGCATCCGCGTCCGCGTGCGCGCCCCGCGCCCCGCGCCCCGCGCATCCGGTCGCCGGTCGCCGCTCGCCGCTCGCCCCTCGCCGCTCGCCCCTCGCCGAAATCTCGGGATGGGTTCCGCGCTTCGGGATGATTTGTACCCCATCTGCGTGCGCGGAACCCATCCCGAGACTCGGTTGATGTGGTCGAGTGGCGAAAGCCATCTCGAGATGGGTTCCTGGCGTCGGGTTGCGGTCATCGTGGTCTCGGGATGGGCACCGCGCTTCGGGATGGCTTGCAACCCATCTGCGTGCGTGCATCCCATCCCGAGACTCACGGAGCCCACGCCGAAACGCCCGGAATCGGCGCCGGGACGCACGCGCCCCACCCCGAGACCGCTCGGACGGCGTCGAGTCGGGCGAAAGTCCAGGCTCGGCCCCCAGGCTTGGCAGTCGGATGCACGTGCATCCGCTCACAGACAACTGATGCGGAAGCGGGGAACACCATGGCGACGTTTGTGCTCATCCACGGTGGAGGATCGTCGAGCTGGGACTGGCACCTGGTCGTGCCGAAGCTCGAGGAGGCGGGGCATCGCGCCATCGCCGTCGACCTGCCGGTCGAGGAGGCGGGCCTGTCGCTCGTCGACTATGCCGATTCGGTGTCGGCGCAGCTCGACGAGGCGAGGGGCGACAGCTCCGACGGCGACGGGCAGGGCGAGCAGCTGGTCATCGTGGGCCATTCGCTTGGCGGCTTCACGGCGGCGCTCGTGGCTGAGCGCCTCGACGCCGACGGGCTCGTGTACGTCGCCGGGATGATCCCGAAACCGGGGGAGACGATGCAGGAGTGGTGGGATGCCACGGGCCATAGCGCGCTCGGTGTCGATTCCGAGGACGAGCTCGTCTTCTACAACCTGGTCCCAGACGACCTGGTCGTCGATGCGAAGGCGCACGTCCGCGAGGAGACGGGGTCCTGGATGGATGCGCCGTGGCCCGGAGTGGGCCGGGAGACGCCGACGGGATTCATCGCCGCCGAGGACGACCTGTTCTTCCCGCTCGAGTTCGCGAAGCAGCATGCGCGCGACCGCGCCGGGGTCGAGGCGGTTGTCGTGCCGGGTGGTCACTACGTCGCCATCGGCGCGCCGGACCCGCTGGCGAAGGCGCTCGCGGAGTTTGCTGACGGCCTCTGACCTCGAGGGTCGGTACGCTCGTCGGATGCAGCAGCTCACCGAGGCCCAGATTCGGGATGCGTTCGTGAACGCCTCGCGCAAGGAGGTCAGCGACGTGACCCTGCCGCCCGGCTTCCACGATGTCGACTGGGAGAGGCGCGACTACCTGGGCTGGACGGACCCAAAGCTGGGGCGTCGCGCCTACGCGGTGGTCCCCGTCGACGGCGAGCTCGTCGGGATCGTGTTCGAGCGGGCGCGCAAGCTGCCGACGCGGCGGGCGATGTGCTCGTGGTGTGAGGACGTGACGCTGCCCAACGACGTCGTGTTCTACAGCGCGAAGCGCACGGGGGAAGCCGGGCGGCGAGGCGACACCGTCGGGACGCTTGTCTGCGCTGCGTTCGAGTGCTCGGCGAACGTGCGCCGCCTGCCCCCGTCCGCGTATATCGGCTACGACCGGGATGCGGCGCGCGAGCAGCGCAAGGAGAACCTGCGGACGCGCGCGGCGAGTTTCGCGCGCAACCTGCGCGACGGGGTCTGATCCTCGTCGCGGAGCAGGTTCGTCTCGATCCGGTCACTCCCTCCTTCCGGAGGTGGCGAGTGTCGGTGGCATGGTCCATCGTGGATTCCACGACAGCCACTCGACGAGGAGCGACCTGTGAGCCACGACGCGAAGAACAGCGGATCAGCACTCCGCGACCCCGAACTCCCACCTGTAGCGGTGGAGGATCTCGACCCAGACGCTGAGAAGCCGAGGTGGACGCCGGCGAAAGTCGCCCTCTGGGTTGGCATCGGACTCCTGGGCGGGCTGGCCTGGACGATGCTCGCGATCGTCCGCGGTGAGACGGTCAACGCGATCTGGTTCGTGTTCGCGGCCGTCTGCACCTACCTCATCGCCTACCGCTTCTACTCGAAGCTCATCGAGCGCAAGCTCACGCGTCCCGATGACCGCCGCGCCACACCCGCCGAGTACAAGGCGAACGGCAAGGACTTCGTGCCGACCGACCGTCGCGTGCTGTACGGCCACCACTTCGCCGCGATCGCCGGTGCCGGTCCTCTGGTCGGGCCGGTGCTCGCCGCGCAGATGGGGTACCTGCCAGGCACCGTGTGGATCATCGTCGGCGTCGTCCTGGCGGGGGCTGTGCAGGACTACCTCGTGCTGTTCTTCTCCACCCGCCGCGGTGGTCGCTCGCTGGGGCAGATGGCGCGCGACGAGCTCGGCCTGATCGGCGGTATCGCGGCGCAGATCGCGACGCTCGTCATCATGATCATCATCGTCGCGATCCTCGCGCTGGTCGTGGTCAACGCGCTCGGTGAGAGCCCGTGGGGCGTCTTCAGCGTCTCCATGACCATCCCGATCGCCCTGTTCATGGGGCTCTACCTGCGCTATCTGCGCCCGGGCAAGATCACCGAGATCTCCATCATCGGGTTCGTGCTGCTCATGTTCGCGATCGTCGCCGGCGGCTGGATCGCCGACACCGAGTGGGGCACGCAGATCTTCACGCTCGACCGCACGACCATCGCCTGGGGCATCATCATCTACGGGTTCGTCGCCGCCGTGCTCCCCGTCTGGCTGCTGCTCGCTCCCCGCGACTACCTCTCGACGTTCATGAAGATCGGCGTCATCGTGATGCTCGCCGGCGCGATCGTGGTCGTGCGGCCCGAGATCGAGGTCCCTGCGTTCAGCGAGTTCGCGAGCCGCGTCGACGGCCCGGTCTTCTCCGGTTCGCTCTTCCCGTTCCTCTTCGTGACGATCGCGTGCGGCGCCCTCTCCGGGTTCCACGCGCTCATCGCATCCGGAACCACCCCGAAGCTCGTCGAGAAGGAGAAGCAGACCCGCTTCATCGGCTACGGCGGCATGCTCATGGAGTCGTTCGTCGCCATCATGGCGCTCGTCGCGGCGCTCTCCATCGACCGGGGCATCTACTTCGCCATGAACTCGTCGGCGGCCGCGACGGGCGGCACCATCGAGGGTGCCGTCGCCTTCGTCAACTCGCTCGGGCTCACGGGCGTCAACCTGTCGCCGGATGCGCTCTCGACGATGGCGACGAACGTCGGCGAGGAGAGCATCGTGTCCCGCACGGGCGGTGCTCCGACCCTCGCCGTTGGGCTCGCGCAGATCATGCAGCAGTTCATCGGCGGCGTCGGCATGATGAGCTTCTGGTACCACTTCGCGATCATGTTCGAGGCGCTCTTCATCCTCACCGCCGTCGACGCCGGCACCCGAGTCGCCCGCTTCATGCTGCAGGATGCGATCGGCAACTTCGTGCCGAAGTTCCGCGACCCCGACTGGAGGCTCGGCGCCTGGATCGCCACCGCCGTCATGGTGGCGGGCTGGGGCGCGATCCTCATCATGGGCGTCACCGACCCGTTGGGCGGCATCAATACGCTCTTCCCTCTGTTCGGCATCGCCAATCAGCTGCTCGCCGCCATCGCGCTGGCGATCTGCCTCACGATCGTCGCCAAGAAGGGCCTGTTCACGTGGATGTGGATCGTCGCGCTCCCGCTGGCGTTCGTCGCGGTCGTCACGATCACGGCGTCTGCGTTCAAGATCTTCTCGCCGGTCCCCGCGGTCGGGTACTGGGCGCAGAACGCAGCCTTCCGGGACGCGCTTGCGGCTGGCGAGACGAGCTTCGGCAACGCGAAGACCGTCGAGGCCATGGAGGCGGTCGTGCGCAACACGACCGTGCAGGGGTCGCTGTCGATCCTGTTCGTGACGCTCTCGATCATCGTCATCGTCGCCGCGCTCATCCGCACCTTCCGCGCGATGCGGGGCGACCTCGGTCAGAGCACGGAGGACCCGGCGACGCCGTCTCGCCTGTACGCCCCAGCTGGGTTCCTGCCGACGAAGACCGAGCGCGAGCTGCAGCGCCAGTGGGACGCGGTCCCCGCCGACAAGCGCCCCGACCTCGTGAGGCACTGACGTGACGAACCCCCCGACCTCCGGGATGCGCCTGGCTGTGGCCACAGTCGGGCGCGTCCTGCGGGCGGTCCGCTGGTACGTGACATCGATGATGGGCGACAACGCCTACGAGGTGTACGTCGCGCACCAGCGCCGCGCGCATCCGGGCGTCGAGCCGATGGGCGAGCGCGCGTTCTGGAGGGAGCGCACCGACGAGCAGGACAGGAACCCGCAGGGACGCTGCTGCTGAGGGGGCCTACAGGCCCGCGACGCCCTTCGCCGCGCGGTGCGCGATCACCAGGCTCGAGATGACGCCCGCCAGCGTCGCGACGACGGCGAGGGCGAGCGAGACGAGATACGGCGCGACAGTTCCGGCGGAGAGCACGGACACGACCGCGAAGACCATGCCTGCCCCAGCTCCCGTGTTCGCGGGCCGAAGCGCCGCTTCGTGTCCAGCGCGCCAAGCCTCATCGGAGGAGCGGGTCGCCGCCGTCCGCAGCCCCGCATACCCCCAGCGGTCGAGTCGGCCGTCCGCACCCCAGCGAACCGTGAGCATGCTCACGAGATTGCCGACGATGAGGATGACCGCCACAGCGATGGCAGCGGGAAAGCTCGGTGGCTGGAGTTCGATCACTGGGGGTTTCGGGTTCGGCTCAGAGGCAGACGGCGACTGCGCGGCTCGGGGGAGCCGTGCGCAGACGCCTACGCGCGCTTCTGCTCGTAGCCGCTCGCGTCGTCGTCTTCGTCGGCGTCATCATCGTCGAGGTACTCGGACCACTTCGAGAGGATGTCGTCGGCTGGTTCTTCAGTCACTGGCTGCGTCACCGGATAGCTCGAGGAGCCACCGGACAGTTCACGTGCCAGCGCGTCATAGTTCGTCTCATGTACGGAGTACTTGAGCTCACGGGCGACCTTGGTGTGCTTCGCCTTTTGACGGCCACGCCCCATGCGTAACCCCCTTATAAATCGGGCCGGGCAGGAATGGCCACCCGGTCGCAAGTCGTTAACGAAAATCTGACGCTCACATTACCACGGCGGCCGAGCTAATCTTCGGTGCGCCGACCCGGCCACGTCACCCTGCGTCTCTAGACTGACCCCTACCGGACGGAAGCTCGTCGACCGCCCGAGTGACCGCACAGGTGCGCCCCCAGCGCCTCGACAGGAAGCCGGACGTGCTCAGCGTGAAGACCGACATCGACCTCGTCGTCATCGGCGCGGGCGTGCCAGGTGTGACCGTCGCCGCGACGCTCGCCGAGATGGGTCTGCGTCCGCTGCGGGACTTCGTTGTCTTCGATGCAGAGCCCCAGCCCGGCGGGTCGTGGGGACGCGGCTGGGATTTCCAGACGGTCGGTCACACGCCGCTCCTCACGGGGCCTCCCGGCTTGTCCGAGCTGGGTATCCGGCTGAGCGACCAGGATCCCGAGGCCATCGTCCGCGACATCATGCCGCCGCTCATGCGCCGGTACGAGGACGCCTACGACCTGTACGTGGCGCGGCCCGTGCGGGTGCTGAGGGTCGAGGCGATGCGTCGGTCCCCCCATCTGACGGTGCACATCCAGGTGCGTGATCGTCCGCCCCGGACCATCACGACGCGGTACGTCATCAACGCGACGGGCGACTGGTCGTCGCCGTTCGTGCCCTGGTATCCGGGCGCACTGGACTTCGCCGGCGAGCAATTGCCATCCGCACACATCGAGTCGCTGGCCGGATTCGCGGGGAAACGCGTCATGGTCGTCGGCGGCGGCCGTTCCGCTGTCACGATTCTGCGCGAGCTCGAGCCGATCGCGGCGGCGACCGCGTGGTCGACACGACGCGAGCCCGACTTCCATGAGCTCCCGCGCCTCACGCTGCCGTCCCGCACCGACTCGCGGCAGCGTGAGATGGATGCGCGCCACGAGGCGGAGTTCGTGCGCTTCGTCGAGCGCGGGGAGCGCCTCCCGAGCGAGGTCAGCGTCCGCGGCATCCCGCTCTCGAGGGGGACGCTCGCCGCGATCCGCCGCGGGCTGCTCGTGTCCCGCGGGCCGCTCGCGAGCATCCAGCCGGACGGCGTGACGCTCGCGAGCGGCGACCGATTCGAGGCGGACGCGATCATCTGGGCGACGGGCAGCCGTCCCACGATGCGGCACCTCGCGCCCCTGCAGCTGCGCGAGCAGGGAGGCATGGCTCGCCTCCGCGACGGATGGAGCCGCCGCGACAACCGTGTGGCGCTCCTGGGCTACGGCACGAACCGCCGCAACCCCGTCGCGGCTCGGCTCGACGCCGAACGCCTCGCAGAGGGCGTGTTCGACCGCCTCGGCGAGACCCCCGCCGACGTCAAGTAGGGGGAGCACGCAGGGTGTGCCAGCACTGGGCACCCTGCCCTGCGCGCCCTCGTCACAGCCCCACGCCAGCTGGCGCCTCGCGGACGTCAGCCCGATGCGTCTACCCGCGGTGCGGAGAGGCGAGCACCGAGGTCACCACGGGGCGAGTGCCGATCAGGGCCAGCCAGACGGCGCCGAACCCGAGCGCGAAGCACAGCGCCATCGTGAGCATCGCGAGTGGCGCGACGATCAGCGATGCGCCGACGATCGGCAGCACCAGGGCGACCGCCGCGCCCGCCCCGCCGAGGGCGGCGAGCAGCAGGGGCGCCCAGACCTGTGCCCGTTGCGCCTTCTCGAAGACCCTGCGCGGCATGCCCGTGCGGTCGAGGGAGATGAGCAGCTTGCGCTCATCGAGGATCGCGGCGGCCTGCGAGACCCCCACGGTGCACGCCAGCATGAGGAAGGCGATGAACAGCGTCAGGAAGACGCCCGTCCGGAGGTCGGTCATGAGCGTGAGGTCCTCCGCTGAGACACCCTCGGTGCCGCCAACCATGTCCAGCAGCGCGAGTCCGCTGCCGCTGATGACGGCGACGAACGCGATCATCGCGATACCGGACACGCTCCGCCAGGCCACGCCGGGCGCCTCTGCGAGGCGGCGTCCAGCGATGAGGCGAGCCGGCGTCTTCGCGCGCTTCGCCATCTGCCGGCCGATCAGCCCGACGAGTGGGGAGCCGATGAGGTTGATGGCGAGCATCCCGATCGCGAACGGCACGAACAGGGCGAGGACGATGCCGACGATGCCGAGCGCCGAGACGAACCCCTGGGCCATGCCGACGAGGCCGAGCGCGACGAGCAGCGCTACGACGCCGCCGGCGAGTGCGAGCCACTTCACCCGAGGCGCCTTGTCGCGCTTGCGTACGCCGAGGGGTGTGACGCGTACGGCGGCGAGTCCGGCGAAGGAACTCGCGGCCGCGAGCACGGCGATGCCAGCGGCGGTCGCGGCGAGGATCGGGAACCCGACCCACAGGGACGCGGCTCCGACGGCCCCGCCGTAGAAATGCAGCAACCCGACGAGAGGGAGCAGCGCTGCGTAGAGCGCCGTCCCGGCCAGGATGCCCACGACGGCGATGAGCGTCGCCTCGGCGACCGCGAGCACCGTCACGACGGTCGTGGACGCGCCGAGCAGTCTCAGCGTCGCGAGCCGGTCGTCGCGTCGCCTCGCGGAGAGACGCGCGGCGGCGACGCCGAGCGTCAGTAGCGGCACGGCCAGCAGGGTGAGCGCGAAGACGGCGAAGAAGCCGTGCGACTGCATGCCGGCGGGCGGGTTGAAGAGCATGATGGTGCCGCCGACCACGATCAGCGTGAGGGCCGTCACGACGGCGAACGCCACGGCGGGGAGGGCGACCGCGGCGACGCCGACCGTGTTGGACCGGGTGAGCATCCGCAGGAGCGTGAGCACCGGGACGCGTCCGGTGCCGCGAGGCGCAGGGCCTGGGATGCGCGGCGCCTGAGCGGCCGCTGAGGCGACGGCTGGCTTCGCGTCGGCGGACGGGAGCGTGTCGGCGGTGGGATCGAGGAAGTCCGCCCCTTGCGCCGCGGTCATGCGCGGGCCGCCGAGTCGTCGAGGATGCGGCCGTCGCGCATCCGCACCGTGCGGTCGCAGCGGGCCGCGACCTCTGGGTCGTGCGTGACGACGACCAGGCTTCGACCGGCGCGCGAGGTCGCGGCCAGCAGCGCCGTCATGACGTCGGAACTCGTTGCCGAGTCGAGTGCACCCGTCGGTTCGTCGGCGAACACGATGCGGGCACCCGTGACCTGGGCGCGGGCGATCGCGACGCGCTGCGCCTGCCCACCGGACAGCTCGCCGATGCGACGCGACTCCATGCCGCGGAGGCCCATAGCCGCGAGCCACTCGCCGGCGGCATGCTCGGCTCGCTTGCGTTCGATGCCGCACAGCATCGCCGCGAGGGCGACGTTCTCGAGTGCGGTGAGCTCGGGGAGGAGCATCCCCTCCTGGAACACGAAGCCGAACTCGGTGCGGCGCAGGTCGGTGCGCTGCGCCTCCGACATGTCCGTCATCTCACGCCTGCCGCCGTCGCCGTGCAGCTCGATGCTGCCAGAGTCCGGCGTGATGATGCCGGCCAGGCTGTGCAGCAGCGTCGTCTTACCGGAGCCGGAAGCGCCCATGATCGCGAGCGCCTCGCCCGCCCGCACCGCGATGCTCACGCCTGCGAGCGCGACCGTCGCACCGTAGGTCTTGGTGAGCGCGTATGCCGCGAGCACCGCGCCGGGCTGATGGGCGCCGGCGGTGGGGTGAGCGCCCGGATGCGGCTGGTGGGCTGCATTGTCGAGACCCGGCCGCGCGTACCGGGTCTGCTCTGCGGACTGCTGCCGCGTGTTCTGCTGCGGCGCTGCTGGTGTCTGGAAGCCTGGGTGAGAAGTCATGGTTCCAAGGTGCCTGCAGGGGTGGCCGTGCCTCGACCGTCTGCGGGCTCATCCGCCCCCTCCTGGAGGAGGGCATTCCGGGATGCGCGTCATCCGCCAGGATGACCTCCTGCGTCATGCCACCGGTGAGGTCACTCCCAGGCGAGGGCGCCGAGGCCCAGGCTCACGCCGAGCAGCTGGCCGACCGTCACGCCGATCAGAGCCGCGAACACTCCCCAGAGCATCTGAACGACCACGATGATCGCGGTCTTTCCGAGCTTCCTCGCGCTGAGCGCGTTCGACGCGTCGAGCATCACGGAGCTCCAGGAGCTCATTCCCCCGCAGAAGCCCGAGATGACGATCATCGACGCGACCGTCGGGAGCGGCAGCAGTCCCGCCGCGAACCCGGCGATCAACGATGCGACCACGTTCACGATCATGAGACGCCACTCTGGTGCCACGCGGCGGGGGAGCCCAGCTTCAGCCGTCGCCGCAGAGCCGGGCCCCACGACGGCCGCGAGGGGGGTGGTGCCCCGCGGCCAGCCCTCGACCGCGACGTAGCGGACGCAGGCGCCGACACCGCCAGCGAAGGCGACCGCCAGGATGAAGAGGACGTCCATCAGCGCGCTCCACCCATCGCCGGCGGCGGAGCGATGCGGCGGCCGAGCGCCCGCCCCAGGATGACCGCGAGGACCCCGCCGAGCGTGCCGAGCACGAACGCGGCGATGGCCCACGCGGACGTGGAGAAGACGAGCGCCAGCGCCAGTGCGACGAGCGAGAACGTCGTGAAGCCTCCGCAGAAGCCAGGGCCGAGGGCAGCACGCCACGCGGCGCGCTGCGCAGGCCAGTGGGCACCCGCCACGATGCCGAGCGCCAGCGACCCCGCGAGGTTGGCGATGAGGGCGGCCACGATGTCTGCATCGAGCACGTGCACGCTCCCGGCTGACAGCTCGACGAGGTTCGCGGAGCCCTGCTGCATCGTCGCGGTCGAGACGACCGAGCCGAGCCACACCCGAGCGAGCGTGCCGAGGGCTCCGCCGAGGAACACGGCGAGGAGGAGTCGGGCTGGCGTTCGCACGCGGCAACCGTACTCCCGGGGCGAGAGCGGCGCCAGCCCGTGTCCGCGGGTCCCGCCCGCTGGCCAACTTCGGTGACAAACGGCGGCGTCCGGCGCCGAAACGCGCCAGAATCCGCGTCGTGTCACCGAAGTTGGACGGGGGAGGTGGCAATCCTCCGTGCGGTCGCCGCGGGGTGCCGGGGTCGCTCCGGGCGCGAGTCGCCGCGGGTTGCCGCGGACGCGGCGGACGCCGGAGGGCCGCCTCCCGTCTCGGGAAGCGGCCCTCCGTTGCCCTGATTCAGGCGCCTGGCGCGTCCTTCTCGTCGCGAGCCCCGAGCGCATGCGAGATGCGCTCGCGGACTCGTTCGAGCTCCTGATCGAGGAACGTCACGATCCCGGGTGACAGGTGCTGCGAACTCTGCGCGGCGCGAAGCTCCTGCCGAAGCTCGTGCCTGAACTTGTTGAGCACGAGGTCCGCCTGGGACATGGCCTCCAGCTGCTCGCGACCGGCGTCACGCCGCGGGTTGCTTGCGGAACTCGTGTGCCCGGTTCTCGGAGCCTCACTCGTGCTGCTGCCGCTGTCGTCGTTCCAGACGTGCGAGCTGGTCGCCGATGCCCAGGTGTCGAACCTGCCGTGCGTGCGGTGCCCCGAGCTCGCTTCACCGGGCGCATCTGGTGCCGCCGGGGCCCAGGGCGTCGGCGGGGCCTGCGGCGGGTCCTGCGGGCGTGGCTCGCCGGGAGCGGCAGTGCCGTCGGTGGATTCGGGCGGGGTGGAGCCGGGAGGCGTCGTGCCCGGGGTGGAGATCGGGGCGTCGCGGGGTTCGTTCCAGCCCTTCGCCGCGCCGGCGAAGAACCCGCGGGCCGATGCCGCTCCAGCTGCGCCCGCGCTTGCCGCCTTCTCGAAGCCAGAACGCGCGTCTGGCCCGAGTTCCTGGGCGAGGCGCGCGAACTCGGCGCGGAGCTCTTCGCGTGCGCTGGCGAGGCCGTGCCGGACGTCGGCGGCGAGTCGGCGCACGGACGAGTCGACGTCCTGCTCGATGGAGGCGAGCTCGTCGCGTCTCGAGTCGAGTTCGCGGCGCCCCGCTTCGGTGATGCGATAGACGCTCTTGCGGCCGTCGTTGTGCTTGGTGACGAGGCCTTCCTCTTCGAGCTTCGCGAGGCGCGGGTAGATGGTGCCGGCACTCGGCGAGTAGGTGCCGTCGAAGCGCTCCGAGAGGGCCTGGATGAGCTCGTAGCCGTGGCGTGGCTGGTCCTCGAGGAGGCTCAGCAGGTAGAGGCGGAGGTGCCCGTGGGCGAAGACTGGCGGGGTCATGCGGTGCCTCCCGGCTTCGTGGCGTCTGATGCGGTGTCGGTGACGGTGCCGGTGTCGGTGTCGGCGTCGGCGCTGGCGTCGACCTCGATGTTGCCGCCCGGTTCGGCATCGGCGCCCGCGATGTCGGGTTTCGTGGTCCCTGCTGCGGGCGTGCTGGTGTGGTCATCCTCGGTCGCGGGCGCGATCCGGGCGTCGATGCGCTCATGGAAGTCGGCCGGTGTGTCGCCCGCTCGCGGGGTGCGCGCGGAGAGCATGACGGAGACTCGGCCGGTGACGGTGCTGATGCGCACGTCGGTGACCTCGCCTTCGACGGGCTCCGAGCGGTAGGTGGTTCCGCGAAGCGGTTCGAGGTGGAGGCCGTCGAGCTGCACGGAGGAGCCCACGGTGGAGACCTGGTAGCTGGGGTGCGTGTCGCCGGGGAGGCGCACTGTCGTGGCGCCGCTCACGGATTTGGTGGCGATGAGGGTGGGCGAGCCGGACGTGACGTCGACGATGGTGGCGCCCGAGACGGTGCTGCCGTCGAAGCTCGCGAGGGGGCCCGTCGCGGTGACATCACCGGATGCCGTCTTGACGACGGCTCGCCCAGCGTGGCCGCGCACGCTGATCTCGCCGCCGATCGAGTTGAGGTGCAGCTCGCCGCGGGTCGCGTCGAGGAACTGCTCGCCGCCGACGGTGTTGACGTCGATGCGTCCGTCGATGCCTGCGACGAGCACTTCGGAGCTGACGCCGAGGATGTCGACGTCGACACCTGCTGGGACGAGCACGCTCACGACGACGGTCGGCTGGTTCCAGAGCGTCTTCGCGGAGGTCTGCACGTCGGTCCACGACAGCTGGGGGTGGTCGATGAGGAGCTGGTCTCCGTCGATGGCGATCTTGAGGTCGCGTCCGGTGAGGGCGGACACCTCGATGCGGGTGCTCGGCTCGTCGTGCGCGAGCACGCTGATGGCACCGCCTGCCAGTCTCGCGCGCACGCTGCGGACGGTCTGCACGTCGATGACGCGGGGCCCGTCGACGATCCACTGTTCAATGGCCATGGCTGCTCCTCGGAGGTCGTGAAGATGCGCTGCCGGGGTTCCGCGCCGCACCTGCGAGTCAAGTTATATCGCGAGTCTGGACGTTCGCGCTATAGCTCGATGGTCGTGGCTGTGTGCGGGGTCGTGTGCGTCATACTGGTGCGGTCCGGCAGCCCCGACGGATGCAGACGGAGGGAGCGCGACGACATGACGCAGGATCTGACATGGGTGTCGGTACTCGCCGCTCTCGTCGCCGGTGGCCTGCTGTCCTTCATCGCCGTGCACCGAACGCGGGCGGAGCCGCGCCGGTTGAGCAACGGCGTGTGGATCGTCGCGGCGGGTGTGATCTCGCTTGCCGCGGTCTCCGGCATCGACGGGCAGGTCTCTCGGCTCGTCGCCGCCCTCACTTGGCTGCCGCTCCTGTTGTCGCCGCTGCTCCTGTTGGTCCTGATCGTGCTGCTCGTCGTCAACGGTGCTCGCATGGTGCGGCGGGAGGGGCGCTCGCTCGGCAACCTGCTCTCTCTTGTGCTGGCGTTGCTGCTGACCGCCCTGGCCGCCCTGCCGTTCGCAGCTTTCCTCGCGGGAAGTGACGTGTTTCTCGCCGTCGCACTGTTCTTCGCGCTCGGCGCCGCCTACCTCGGGGCGGCGTTCGTGCTGTTTCTGGGGTACTCGTGGTTCTACGGACGGCTCGTCCGCGGGGCGGTGGGCTCCTGGGTCGTCGTGCTCGGCTCCGGGCTGTCTGGGGGGCGCCGTGTGCCGCCTCTCCTCGCCGCGCGTATTCGTGCGGGGCTGGATGCGGCGGATCGTATCGGGGCGGGCCTCGTCGTCATGTCTGGCGGCCAGGGGAGTGATGAGGCGCTGGCCGAGGGGCACGCGATGCGCGAGTGGGCGCTCGACCCCGTCAACGTGCATGGCCGCCGCGCCACCGTCGAGACCGCACCCGCGGTGGCAGGCCCGCGCATCCTGAGCGAGGAGAAGTCGACGAACACCGAGGAGAACCTGCGGTTCACGATGGCGATTCTCGAGCGTGAGGGCGTGACGGGCCCTGGGATCATCGCCACGAGCAACTACCACGCGATGCGAGCGGCGATGCTGGCGCGCGAGCTCGGCATCGACGCGCAGGCCGTGCAGGCGCCGGTGGCTCGCTACTACTGGCCGAGCGCGATCCTCCGCGAGTTCGCGGCGATCCTCAGGCGGTATCTGCTGCTCAACCTCCTGGCGGGGCTCCTGTTCGCGCTGCCGCTGCCGCTGCTCAGCCTCTGGGTGGCGTTCGGGGCGAGCTGAGCTTGGCGCGCGACGAGCCCACCCCGGCGCATCGGTGCACCGCATTGCGCACCCGACACAATCTCTCGTGAACTCTTTCCCGTCGAACCTGCAATACCTGTTGTGCGCGCCAGGTCCAGGAGGCAGGCGATCCCGTCCTGGCGCCAGGCGAATTCTTGAAAGTCGAGAGTCGAACATTGCAGGGGCAACAGGTCGCGACGGATGGTTCCGCCGATCGGCAACCGGATTGGTACTACTCGTCGATCCGCGAGTTCTACATTCCTGCTGACAGGAGTGGGGAGTGGGTGACAAGGCTCGTGGGCGTGAGCTACGAACACGCAGCAGAAGCGGATGCTGCGCTCGTGGCTGCCGACATCGCTGCCTTTCAGGCGCGTGAGGCGGAGATGCAGGAGGGGGCCGGTCTGGATCTCGCCTCTGAGCGCGCTGCGGGAGGGGACTTCGTCTCGACTCGATTCAGTCCTCACGAGGTCGCGGGAATCGAGCGGTCCCAGGATCCAGCAGTCGCCCTGCAGCAGGTCTACGACCTGACGGGGGTCGACGTCGGTCGGGAGATGGGGCACTGAGTACGATCGGCGATCTGCTGCAACCGGGGGTGGTCGATGCGGCGACGAGAGCTGTCCTGCTCGAGGCCGCCGCGCTCATTCCGGGTATCCACGTGCTTGATGCACCTGTCGACTTCTCGGGTCGACCCGGGGTCGCCGTAGCCGTGGACGAGGGCACTGGCTCTCAGCACCAGCTTGTCTTCGACTCGGAGACTGGCGTGCCCATCGGGAGCCGTGCCCTGGGCGTGCGCAGCGATGGAACTGGTGACCTCGTGCTCTGGGAATCCAGCGGCTACAGCTCTGCCATCGTTGGTTTCGCACCATGAGAGGCGAGCACAAACGCCATTGAGCGCTTCCCGGGTCGTGAATTCGGGAAGCGCTCAGCGGGGTTCCGGGGACTGTCGGAGGTGCGTGCAAGACTGACCGGGTGCACAAACTCGCTGAGATGAGCTTGAGAAACCGCGCGCTGATCGCCCTTGTGACGCTCTCCGTGCTCCTCTTCGGTGGCCTGTCGATGACCTCGCTCAAGCAGGAACTGATTCCGTCAGTGTCCCTGCCCATCGTCTCGGTCGTCACGAGCTACCCGGGCGCCTCACCCGAGATCGTCGACGAGGACGTGTCTCGCCTCGTCGAGACGTCGCTTCAGGGGCTCCAGGGGCTCTCCTCGACCCAGGTCACGTCCAGCGCGAACCTCTCGTCCGTGACGGTCGAATTCGAGTACGGCACCGACACGGTCTACGCAGAGCAGCGCATCCAGCAGGCCCTCAACCGCATCGAGAGCCAACTCCCCGAGGGCACCGAGACGACCGTGCTCAGCGGGTCGATCGACGACTTCCCGGTCATCCAGATCGCGGCCACGGGCGGCACCAACGCCGAAGAGCTCGCCGCGAGCCTCGAGAGCTCGACCGTGCCAGGCCTCACCGAACTCGACGGGGTCCGCGAAGCGGCGGTCAGCGGCGCACCGGTCTCCCGCATCGAGATCACCCCAGACCAGGCGGCGCTCGCGGGGGCAGGAGCCAGCATCCAGAGCATCCGGGACACGCTCGACGCCGCCGGCACGCTCATCCCCATCGGCCAGATCACCGAGGGCGAAGACGCCCTCACCGTGCAGGCCGGGACGCTGCTGGACAACGTCGACGCCATCGCCGCCCTTCCGCTGAGCGGCGCGAACCCGGCCACGACAACCCTCGGCGACGTCGCCACGCTCGAGCTCGGGCCGGAACCCGCGAGCTCCATCTCCCGCGTCAACGGCGAAGACGCCCTCACGGTCTCCGTCACGAAGCTTGCCAACGCCAACACCGTCGAGGTCTCCCAGGCAGTCCGCGATGCGCTGCCCGCGCTCCAAGCATCCATCGGCGGGGGAGCGACCCTGCAGATCGTGTTCGACCAGGCACCCTTCATCCAGCAGTCCATCGACACACTCGTCGTCGAAGGACTCCTGGGTCTCGTCTTCGCCGTCATCGTCATCTTCGTGTTCCTGCTGTCGTTCCGCGCGACGCTCGTGACCGCGATCTCCATCCCGACCTCGCTGCTCGTCACGTTCATCGGCCTGCAAGCCGCCGAGTACTCCCTCAACATCCTCACGCTCGGGGCGCTCACCATCGCGATCGGTCGAGTCGTCGACGACTCCATCGTCGTCATCGAGAACATCAAGCGGCACATGGCGATGCACCCAGGCGCCAGCCTGCGTGGCAGCGAGCGAGTGCGGGTCATCTCGGAAGCGGTCCGTGAAGTGGCCACCGCCGTCACGAGCGCCACCATCGCGACCGTCGCCGTCTACCTCCCCATCGCGTTCGTCGGCGACATCTCCGGCGAGCTCTTCCGGCCATTCGCGCTCACGAGCGTCATCGCGCTGCTCGCGTCGCTGCTCGTCTCCCTCACCATCGTGCCCGTGCTCGCCTACTGGATGCTCGGCGGACGGCACCTCAAGCGTCCCGCCCGCGTCGGCACGGCGGAGACCTGGTCAGGCAACGGCAACGGCACCGAGCCCGGCGACGCGTCGACGCCTCCGGAGCCGAGCAGAGAACGTGAGCGAGTGCTCGCGAGCGAAACCGCACCCGCCACCGGCGGCGTCGCCACCCAGGACTCGACGACCGATACCGGGACGGAGGCGGCAGGCAACGACGGCCCCGTCGAGGCCGTTCGCGTGCGCCCGCGCCGCGAACGCGCGCAGCGCGACGCTGGAAGGTTCGCGCCCCTCGGTCTGCGCAGCGACGACGAAGAGCTCCACCCGCGCCGAGCCCGCCGCCGCCAGGCAGAACAGGAAGCAGGCGTCGCAGGTCGTCCAGAGCACGGCCCCGAATCCGAGCTTGCAACCACGCACGAAGAATCGAGCTGGCTGCAGCGCGGCTACGAACCGGTACTGGGGTGGACCCTCCGTCGCCCCTTCATCACCCTCGGCGCGGCCGTCCTCATCCTCATCCTCACGGGCGCCCTCGCCCCGCTCATGAAGACCAACTTCCTCGGCAACACCGGCAGCAACAGCTTCACGGTGACGCAGGCCCTCGAACCCAACCTCACCCTCGCCGCCTCCGGAGAGGCCGCCTCCCAAGTGGAAGACATCCTGCGGGCCAAGCCAGGCGTCGAGACCGTGCAGCTGACGATCGGCGGAGGCGGCGCGGCCTCGCTCTTCACGGGCGGCGGCGCCTCGCGCGCCAGCTTCTCCGTGACCACGTCGACGGACGCAGACGCAGACGCGATCCAGGCAGAACTGCGCGAAGAACTCGACGCCCTCCCCGAGGAAGCCGGCGAGATCTCCGTCGGCGGGGGCGGAAGCGCCGGGTTCTCCAGCGCCATCAGCGTCGACCTCACGGCTCCAGACGCGGAAACGCTCCGCGAGGCGAGCGACCAGGTCGTCGCCAGCCTCACCGGCGTTGCAGAACTCGGGGAAATCACGAGCGACCTCGACGAGACCCGCCCCTTCGTGCAGATGGACATCGACCAGGCGACCGCCGCCCAATACGGGCTCAGCCAGACCGCCATCGGCGGCATCGTCGCCCAGCAGCTCCAGCCCACCCCCGTCGGCTCCCTCACCGTCGACGGCTCCAGCGTGCAGGTCGTGCTGCTCGGGGCGGAACCGCCCGCCGACATCGACGCGCTTCGCGCCACGAGCATCCCAACCGCGCTCGGGCCCGTCCCGCTCACCACGCTCGCGACGGTCGAGATCGTCGACGGACCAGTCTCCATCTCGTCAGAACGAGGCGTCCCCCTCGCCTCCGTCACCGTCGTCCCAACCGACGACAACCTGAGCTCCGCAAACGCACTCATCACCGAGCAGCTCGACTCGCTGACGCTCCCAGAAGGCGCGACGGCCGTGCTCGGCGGCGTCAGCTCAGACCAGGCCGCAGCCTTCCAGCAGCTCGGGCTCGCGCTGCTCGCCGCCATCCTCATCGTCTACATCGTCATGGTGGCGACGTTCAAGAGCCTCCTCCAACCGCTGCTGCTGCTCGTCTCGGTGCCCTTCGCCGCGACCGGAGCCATCCTGCTGCAGCTCGCGAGCGGCGTTCCCCTCGGCGTCGCATCGCTCATCGGCGTGCTCATGCTCATCGGCGTGGTCGTCACGAACGCCATCGTGCTCATCGACCTCGTCAACCAGTTCAGGGAGCGAGGGCTCGCCGTTCGCGACGCGATCCTCGCCGGCGGCGCCCGCCGAGTCCGGCCCATCGTCATGACCGCCCTCGCGACGATGCTCGCCCTCACGCCCATGGCGTTGGGCATCACCGGCCACGGCGGGTTCATCTCGCAGCCCCTCGCCCTCGTCGTCATCGGCGGGCTCCTGTCGTCGACGGTCCTGACGCTCCTTGTCCTCCCCGCCCTGTACGTCGTCGTCGAAGGACCGCTCGAACGGCGGCGGGCGAGACGAGACGAGCGAGTCGAGCAGGAGCTGGCAGGTATCAGCGACGCGTAGGGCTGTGCCACCTGCCGTCGTTCTTCGAGGTCACGCTCTTCGCTCCCGCCTGCAGGCAGAGCATCGCGTCGAGGAAGCGGAGCAGGGGCAGCAGCGGCAGCCAGCGCAGATACTCAACTCGTCGACCGATCACGAAGGCAACCAGCGTCAAGAAGACGTCGGCGGCGTAGTAGGCAGCGACGATGAACCAAGCGGGCAGGGCTGCGGCCGCAACTTCCAGCGGGAGAGTCGCCTCGACGCTCGGGATGCCGACGACAGCTGACGCGACGATGAGCAGCGGAACCAGCGCGATGAGCGTCGCGCTCAGCGTGAGCTCCGCGACGTAGCCGATCATGAAGATGCGGAACCGCCAGGGCAGATGAGGGTGACGTCGCAGCGTCTGCCAGAAGCCGAGGTTCCACCGCTTCACCTGCTTGACGTAGCCACCGAGGTTGTCGGGGTCCTGCGTGTACGCGACCGCGGTTCTGGGATCGAACGCGATGCGGCCGAGGCGCTTCGCGTGCACTTCGAACGTCATGTTGAAATCCTCGATGACGAGTCCCGGGGCCTCGATGTCGATCCTGTCGAGAATCCTGGTCTTGTACAGAGAAGCGAAGCCAGGGACGATCGGCACCGCGTTCGCGGTGCGAGCGGCCATGCCGAATTTGAGGAAGTACTGCATGACGATGTACATGCGGTCCCTGTGGGTGACGAGCAGCTCCCCCATGGCGGTGCTCGGCTTCGGCGTCCACGCCGTGCGTGCCATCCCCGCCACCGCGACGACGTCCTCGTCCATGAAGAGCGGAAGTGCCGTGTCCATGTAGTCCGGGGACAGCACCGTGTCGGCATCGAGCAGCATGACCACGTCGAAGCGCTCGGCGAGTCCGAATTCGGTGATGGCGTAGGAGAGAGCACCCGCCTTGCCGCGGTTCGGCGAGATGTCGAGCACCTTCGCGCCTTCCTGGGCGGCTATCGCGCTGGTCGAGTCGGTCGAGCCGTCCGAGGCGACGAAGACATTGCCGAGCGGGACGTGCTCGTGCGCCGAACGGACGGTTCGGCGGATCCCGAGGCTCTCGTTGTGCGCGGCGATCAAGATGGCGACTTCACCGCGACCGGGGATGCGCGCAAGGCGCCTCGGACCGAGCTGGCTGAGGCGAGTGCGTCGCTCACGGATGGTCCTGGACAACGCTGAGAGCATCCAGCCGAGCGCGTTCGCATTCGTGATCAGCAGAAGCGAAGCCGTGAGAAGGATCGCGAACTCTGATGGCACTCGCGGAAGCCTATCAGTGGACAATCGCCACAATGGACGTCGATATGGACTATTTATGTCGGGCATTCTTTGGACGTCCTGGTTTCGTGCTAGCCATCGCTCGATCACGGCTTGAGGTGCGACGCGAATTCTTCCGTCGCTCTCAATTCGACTCCGCGCAATCGCCTTCTGGGCGCTTTCCGACATTTCAACCTGAAGTCCTCGGAATCGGACGCCACGGGGACTTGTCCCCGTACCGAGGGCTGTCGCATATGCGTAACATGATGCCCTTGGCTAAATTCTCCCCGGGGGGGGCTTTGGATGGCCAAGGTTATGGGAACACGTCTTCAACAGGGGGTCTAATTGTTGCGCGACAGAGTTCTACTCCGTTCTGCGAGCCCGGCAACCGTCACGGTCAACGTCGAGCAACGCCTCGATGCCGCACCCGCGGACCTGGCCTGGCCGTACGACGTCGCCATCGTCGGACTCGGCTACGTCGGACTGCCGACCGCTCTCGCATTCCACGCGGCAGGTCTGCGCGTGCTTGGAGTCGACATAAATGAGCACCGCCTCGCTGACATCCGGAGCGGGGCACCGGACCTCCTGGGCAGTGACCGCGCAAGGCTCACTTCGGCAGGCAGTTCCGCCGCGTGGGAGCTCTCCTCCGATCTCAGCCGTGTCAATAGGGCTCGCACGGTGATCGTCTGCGTGCCCACTCCGGTCAACGCGCACTCCGTGCCAGACCTGCGGGCACTCCGGGGCGCATCAGCGGCCGTCGTCGCGGAGGCGCGTCCCGGCCAGCTCCTCATGCTGACTTCGACCTCGTATGCCGGCTGCACTCGTGATCTCGTGGTCGGCCCCCTCGAAGCGCGCGGGCTGCGTGTCGGGATCGACGTGCACGTTGCCTACAGTCCGGAACGCATCAATCCCGCGGTCGAGAGCTTCTCGCACGAAGACGTGCCGCGGGTCGTCGGAGGAGCGACACGCGCGTGCGGCGACGTCGCCGTCGCTGTGCTCCAGCAATACGTTCGCTCGACGCACCTCGTCGAGTCCCTCGAGGTGGCCGAGCTCACAAAGCTCCTGGAGAACACGTTCCGCGCGGTCAACATCGCCTTCATCAACGAGTTCGCCGCCGTCTGCAGCAGCCTCGACGTCCCGGTCAGCGACGTCATCGACGCGGCGGCCACGAAGCCCTTCGGATTCACGCCCTTCCGCCCAGGTCCCGGCGTCGGCGGCCACTGCATCCCGTGCGACCCGCACTATCTGCTCTGGCAGCTCAAGGCAGACCAGACGCGCGCGCCAATTCTCGAGGAAGCGATGAGCGGGTTATCGCAACGTCCTCGATTCGTTGCTTCCAGGGTGCGTGAACTGCTCGCCGACGCCGGAACACGCGCCATGGATGCGCGCGTCGTCGTCATCGGCGTCGCCTACAAGCCGAACGTCAGCGACGTCCGCGAGTCGACCGCTCTGGAGGTCATCTCCAGGCTTCGCACGGCGGGAGTCGAGGTCGAATACGTGGACGCGCACGTGCCCTCGATCCGGCTCCGCGACAGTACCCAGCTCCGCAGCATTCGAGCGGACGACATCGGCGCACCCTCGCTCATCCTCGTGCACACCCGGCACGATTCCTTCGATCTCGACTCGTTGCCCAAGCACGCCCGCGTGCTCGACGCGACCTACACGCTTGCTCAGTCAGCTGACTGCACACACCTCTGAAAGGCGAGAACACCTCATGCGCACCCTCATCACAGGCGGGGCGGGCTTCATCGGAAGCCACCTCGTCGACCTGCTCCTCGAGCGCGGTGACGAGATCGTCATTCTGGACGACTTCTCCACCGGAACGGCCGACAACCTCGCGCATGTGCGCGATCGCGTCCGACTCGTTGAAGGCAGCGTTCTCGACGCTGAGCTGCTCGCGGAACTCGCGAACGGCGTAGAACGTATCTATCATCTCGCGGCGGCGGTGGGGGTGCACACCATCCTCGATGAGCCGCTGCGAAGCCTGAAGACGAACATCCATGGCACAGAGAACGTCCTCGATGTGGCGCTCCGCAACAGCGCAAAGGTGCTCGTCGTGTCAACGAGCGAGATCTACGGCAAGAACACGGCTGATGCACTCCATGAGGGAGCAGACCGAGTACTCGGGTCGCCGCTCGTGGCGCGTTGGACCTACGCCGCCGCGAAGGGCATCGACGAGTCGTTCGCGCACGCGTACGCGAAGGAGCTCGGCCTGCAGGTCGCCATCGTGCGTCCCTTCAACACCGTCGGCCCTCGTCAGACTGGACGCTACGGCATGGTCGTACCGGGCCTGGTGAGGCAGGCGCTCCGTGGCGAGCCGCTGACCGTCTTCGGCGACGGCTCGCAGACGCGTTGCTTCGGGTACGTCGGAGAGGTGGCGGCGGCGATGATCGACGTCCTCGAGGCCCCCGCCGCGCAGAGCCTCGCCGTCAACCTCGGGGGCGCGAGGGAGATCTCCATCCTCGAACTTGCGCGCATGATCATCGAGATCACGGGAAGCAGCAGCGAGATCGTGCTCGTTCCCTACGAGGAAGCGTACGGCGAGGGCTACGAGGACATGCAGCGCCGAGTGCCGGACAACCGCCTTGCACGCGAACTGGTCGGCTACGAGCCCCGGCTTCCCATCGAGAGCATCATCGCGGCTGTCGTCGAGGATACCCGAGCAGCAGAAGCCCTCGTGAAGGGCACGAACCGCCGTTGAGGACAGCAATTGAAGAACAGCGCCGACACCACCACATGACGCAGCTGGTCGGGACGCTTGCAGTGGCGCTGCTGTCGCTGTGCGTCTTCGTACCTTCGGCCGCGGCCGCACCCGCAGCCGGCGCGAATGCGGCCGAGGCGGGTCCGTCCGGTGTCGGCCAGCAGATCGCCCCCGCGCCGCACACATCCAAGAAGACTCCGGTCATCACGCTCGGATTCGATGACGGCACCGCCGACCACAGGACAGCCGCGTCCATCCTCGACGACTACGACTTGGAAGGAACGTTCTTCGTGCAGTCCGGTCTGGTCGGAGTGCCGGGCTATCTCACGCAATCGGACGTGAAATGGATCCAGGCCCGGGGGAATGAGATCGGCTCGCACACCGTCAATCACATTGATTTGACGTCAGTGAGCAAGGCGGAGGCTGTGCGTGAGATCTGCATGGATCGCCTGAATCTCTACAAGATGGGCGCGAAGGTGACGAGCTTCGCATATCCATACGCGGCTTACGACGCTGATGCGCAGGCCGCCGTGAAGGAGTGCGGATTCAATAGCGCTCGTATTCTCGGAGGAGTGAAATCGCAGGTGGGATGCGACGACTGCCCACCCACCGAATCGCTGCGACCCACTGATCCCTATGCGATCCGTGCGCCAGCGCAGGTGGAGAGCGATTGGACCCTGGACGACCTGGTGGCCCTCGTCGAGCAGGCGAAGTCGGCTGGCGGATGGATGCCCATCACGTTCCATCGTGTGTGCTTAGAGGCGGGGTGCTCGCCCATCGGCGTCTCGGAGCAGCTGCTCGCAGACTTCGCCGCGTACCTCGAGGAGGAAGAAGAGCGCAACCGTATCGACGTGGAGACGTTCGATGACGTCGTAGAAGGTTCACGCAAGTCGATCCGCAAGTCCGGTTGGGACATCGGGCAGGCCGTGACATCGGGGAACGGCGTCGTGAACCCTGGTCTCGAGACCTGGGGTGAAGGTGCGGCATCAGCGTCGTGCTGGGAACTCGACACCTGGGGTAGTGCAGAGGTAGCCGCATCGCTGAGTCCGACTCCGATTGCCGGGGCCAGCTCGGCGCAGGTCGACCTCGCGGCCTATGCTGACGGCGCCACGGCGTGGATGCAGAAACATGATCTCGGGGAATGCGCGCCTGCGGCCGAGCCAGGATCTGCCTACGACCTGAGCGTGCAGTACAGCTCCGACACGTATGTGCAGTTTGTGGTGCACCTGCGGAATTCAAGCGGAACCTGGCAGTACTGGGACTCGAGTCCTTGGTTCGATGCGAGCGAGTCACCGACGTCGGCAACCTGGCGAACGCAGGCCGTTCCTGCCGGGTTCACGGGCATCTCCTACGGTCTGAGCATCTTCTCGAATGGGACGCTCGTGACCGACGAGTACTCGATGGTGACTGCAGGGTCGGTGTAGGCACAGTGGAGACGGGAACTCGCAGAAGGGTCCGAGCTGGACTCGCCCTCAGCGCCGTGGCTGTTCTGACGGGATGTCAGTCGGCAGAGGCGAAGGAGACGTATCCGTGGCACACGGACATCGTCGCGACGACGTTCTGGGTGGGTGAGATCTTCGACGCCAAGGCTGCGGATGGCAGCCAGATGCACTCGACGTATGACCCAGACTGGTACGCCAACTATGGCGGCTGCGACGGCGTCATCGTCAAGAACGTGTGTCAGACGGAGGCGAGGTCGGCGGCGAAGAATTACTTCCCGACCCGCACCGTGGCAAAGGAGAATCCGTTTTACCTCGACCTCCCCTTCGACGACGTCAACGATGCGACAGCCGCCGGTCTGCGCCAGAGAGTCGTGCCGTGGGCCTCGGAGAAGGCGTACGCCACGGCCAAGCGTGACCCCGGGTTCAGTCTGTTGAAAAACCGCTGGGTGCAGCTCGAGCACGACGGACGCACTTGCTACGGACAGATCCAAGACGCAGGACCCGGTGAGTACGCCGACGCCGAGTACGTGTTCGGCGGAGGCGACGCGCGTCCGAAGAATCAGCGCTACGGGGGAGCAGGCATGGATGTTTCGCCGGCCCTCAACTCGTGCCTCGGCTTCGAGCACCTCAACGGCATCGAGGACGGGGTCTCCTGGCGTTTCGTCGACGACGCGGATGTGCCGGACGGCCCGTGGAGCATCCTCGTGACCACGTCCAGATAGCCAATGGGCGAGAAATCGCCTGCGTCCCAGCAATCGCCTCTGGTCAGGGCGCCCATCGTGAGCTAGCCTGGCCAGTTGGGCATGCGCCGAATTCTGTGTGAGCTGCGTGCCAGATCTGGAGAAGGCACACATGCCCAAGCGCAAAGCCAAGGGCGGGTTCAAGCCCGCGAGCAACTACATCCCCAAGGACTCCTCGGGCCGCGGCGAACGCCCAGCCCGCGCCGGCGGAGGGGCCGGTGCCGGCGGCAACCCCCGATGGGCGAGCGAGAGCCGCCGTGACGGGGCGGCCGGCGACGACCGCCGCGGAGGGTACGGCGGACGCCGTGACGACCGTCGCAGCTCGGCTTCATCCGGCGGTGGCGAACGAGGCGCCTACCGCGGCGACGACCGACGTGATGGCGGCGCCCGCACTGGTGGCGACGACCGCCGCAGCGGATACGGCGGTCGCAGCGACGATCGTCGTGGTGGCTACGGCGCGAACTCGCGGCCAGGCTCAGACGACGACCGTCGAAGCAACCGCAGCTCAGGGAGCGACGAAAGCCGCGGTGGATACCGTGACCGGGGCGACGACCGACGCGGTGGATACGATGCCGGCGGACGCTCAGACTCCTACGACCGCGATCGCACCGGCTCGCGCGCATCAGACCAGAGCCGTCCCCGCGGAGATGAGCGCTACAGCACCCGTCGAGGTGCACCCGCGCGCGGAGCCGCACCGACCCGCGGCGGCGCCTCAGCCCGTGGTGGTGCTCGAGGGCGCGACGGCCAGTTCTCCGACCGCAACGAGCGCATTGACCGTCACCACCACGACGCCCTCCGCCAGTCGCATGGGCGCCAGCCGGCGGCCGGCTCGCGCGGTGACCGCAGCGCCAAGCACTTCGACCCCACGGCTCGCGGCGCGAGTCAGCCGCAGCGTGGGGCCATCCAGGACTACCGCAGCCACAGCCAGTCCGCCGCGGGCCGCGCCCCGTCTCACGACGAAGATCGCGTGCTCGAGCGTCTCGCCCCGACCGCGGTCGGCGCGAAGAACGCCGACGGCCTGAGCTTCGGCGACCTCGGTCTCGGCGCCAACATCGTCGACGCGCTCGCCGAACTCGGCGCACCGAGCCCGTTCCCCATCCAGGCATCGACGATCCCGGATGCGATCCAGGGGCGCGACGTCCTCGGCCGTGGCCGCACCGGCAGCGGCAAGACGATCGCGTTCGGCGCAGCCCTCGTGCAGCGGCTCAGCGTCGCCCGCGGACGCGATGCCGACGCCAGCAAGCGCAAGATCGGGCGCGCACCCCGCGCCCTGATCGTCGCGCCGACTCGCGAGCTCGCCCTGCAGATCGACCGCACGATCCAGCCGATCGCCCGAAGCGTCGGCCTCTTCACGACCCAGGTGTACGGAGGCGTTCCGCAGCAGCGTCAGGTCACGGCCCTCGGGCGCGGCGTCGACATCGTCATCGGAACCCCTGGCCGCATCGAGGACCTCGAGCGCCAGGGCTTCCTGCGGCTCGACCAGGTCGAGATCACGGTGCTCGACGAAGCCGACCAGATGTGCGACCTCGGGTTCCTGGAGCCCGTGCAGCGCATCCTGCGCATGACCATGCCAGGCGGGCAGCGGCTGCTGTTCTCGGCGACGCTCGACGCGGCCGTGCAGCGGCTCGTGACGGAGTTCCTCAAGAAGCCCTCCGTTCACGAGGTTGCCGGCGAGGAAGAGCAGCACACCGACATCGACCACAGCGTCCTCGTCGTCGAGCGAGACGACAAGCGCGCCGTCATCGAGCAGCTCGCCGGCTCCGGTGGGCGCGTGCTCATCTTCACCAAGACGCGCGTCGCGGCCGAGGGGCTCGCCACCGAGCTGTCGATGGCCGGCGTGCCCGCGGCAGCACTCCACGGCGACCTCACGCAGGGGCGTCGCACGCACAACCTGCGACTGCTCACGAGCGGCAAGGTCAACGTGCTCGTCGCGACCGACGTCGCCGCGCGGGGCATCCACGTCGATGACATCCGTCTCGTGATCCAGTCGGACATGCCAGAGGAGTACAAGTCGTACCTCCACCGCTCCGGCCGGACCGGTCGCGCCGGACAGCGCGGCACGGTTGTCACCGTCATCCCGAAGCAGCGCCGCCGCCGCATGTCCGAGCTGCTCGAGCGGGCCGAGATCGACGCGCCCATGATCCCGGCACGCCCGGGCGGCGCCGAGCTCGACGCCTTCATGGCGTACGCAGACTAGGCACCTTCCTCAGCGTTGGCGTCGACCGCCCCGTATCGACACGGGAGAGCCTCGCGGCACGGGACAGCGTCAGCGCCATTTGTCATCGATGCAGATGCGGGGCGGGTCAAGGTTCGCCGCGTAGCGTTGGACGCATGAGCGAACAGCAGGCGAACGACCCGCGGGCGCGGGCAGACCAGGCAAGCGCGGGCGAGGACGTCGCGGCCGACGGCGAAGGCTCCGGCGGCGAGAGCGCCGGCAACGAGAGCGCGGCGCGCATCAGCACCGAGCAGCTCACCAACGAGCGTGCGAACGGCGACGGCAACCTCTTCCCCGACGCGGGCTCGCTCTTCGAGCCGGAGCCCGTCGACACTCCGCAGGAGCTGGAGGCTGAAGTCGAGGAAGCGGAGAAGCACGACAAGCGCTTCGCGACCGGGCCGGATGAGTGGGGCGTGGCCGAGAGCAACTTCGGGCAGAACACGAGCGAGTAGCTGCGCCGGCATCTGCGCCGCGTGCGGCGACGGAGCCGCCTCGCGACGTGAACTCGGGATGGGTTTCGCGTCTCGGGATGGGCGGCAACCCATCCGGAGACGCGGAACCCATCCCGAGACTCGGGTGATGAGGTCCGAGCTGCGGCACTCGGGCTGGACGTGTCAGCTCAGGATGCCGGGTGCGAGCAGCGCCGCGGCGGTCGCGACCCACGCGATCGGCATCAGAGCCCAGTCGGCCGCGTCAGTGCGGAGGATGTGTCGTTCGGTGCGCGTCGGGGCGAAGCCGAACGCGCGTGCATCCATCGAGAGCGCGACCCGGTCGGCGTGCCTCAGCGCGCCCGCGAGCAGAGGAATGGCGACGTCGAGCTGCGAGCGCAGCCAGGCGAGCGGCCCCCGACCACGATCGACGCCACGCACGCGCCGGGCGGCTCGGATAACCTCGAGTTCAGACCGGAACCTCGGCACGAACCTGAACGCGGCCATCGCCGCGTAGCCGAAGCGGTAGGGCACGTGCAGGTGCTGCACCAGCGAGCGCACGAAGTCGTCGCCCGCCGTGGCGATTCCGCCGACCAGGGACAGCAGCACGATCGCGACGAGGCGAAGCGCGGTGCCGAGTCCGGTGGCCCAGGCGGCCACAGTGAAGGGCCGGCCGGCGAGCTCGAAGATCGTCGCCGTACCGTCGAGCGCGAGCGCGGCGAGCAGGGGAGCGGCGCCCGATGTCTCGCCGGTCGCCGTCGGGTCGACCCAGACGCCGAGGGTCACCGAGAGGACCGCCACCACGACCGGCACCCCCACGACCAGCAGCAGGGCAGTTCGAGCAGACATGCGCGCCCCGCTCAGAATGGCGATGCCGCAGAGCACGATCAGCAGCGCCGGGCTGAAGGGATCGCGCACCACGAACATCGCGATGATCGCGGGCAACGTCGCGGCGATCTTCACGAGCGGCGTCCGCCGGTGCAGCCAGGGCAGTCGGTCGGCTCGCGACCGTGCGACGGTGGGGCGCGAGGCGAGCGCGTTGCCTGCGCTCACGACGCACCGTGCAGGGTCGGCGAGGACCGGCGCGCGAGCTCAGCCTCGAGCCGGGAGATCGACGTGATGCCGCGCAGCCAGGGGTGACTGGGCACGTCCGCCAGCGCCTGGGCGAGCGGCGGCAGGCCGAGTCCCGCGGCCTCGAGCGCACCGGAGGACACGACCTCGCTGACGTCGCCGTGCGCGGCGACCACACCACCCTCGAGAACCAGAAGGTGCGTCGCGAGTTCCGTCACGAGCTGCAGGTCGTGCGTCGCGAGCACCAGCGTGGCACCGTCTCGGTGCAGCTCCCTGAGCATGGCGACCAGTTCGTCGGCGCGCGACTTGTCCTGTCCGAAGGTCGGTTCGTCGAGCACCAGCACGTCGGCGCCGTCGAGGAGGGCCGCGGCTACCGTGAGCCTCCGCTTCTGGCCGCCGGAGAGGAGGAACGGGTGCCGGTCGGCGTGCTCGGCGAGCCCGAATCGCTCGAGCATCTCGTCGACTCGGCTCCGCGCATCCGCCGTCCCTCGCCCGATCTCGAACGCCAGCTCGTCGCGCACGGTGTGCGTGAGGAACTGGTGCTCCGGGTTCTGGAAGACGTAGCCGACGCGGGCGCGGAGGGCCCCGGCTCGCATCCGGGACGTGTCCTGCCCGTCGAGCAGAACGGTGCCGCGCGGCGCGCGACGCACACCCGCGAGGGCCTGCAGCAGGGTGGACTTGCCTGCCCCGTTGTGCCCGACGACGGCCGTGATCGTCCCGGGCTCGATGCTCAGGGAGACCGGGCCGAGCACCCGTGTGCGGCCGCGGGTGACGGTGAGCTCGCGCACGTCGAGGCGATGGGAAGCCGGTTGCGTGCCGGACTTCTCGGGGGACACGGCCGACTTCGGTGACAATCTGGGGGTCGCAGTTGCGTGCGCGGCTGATTCGGCGCGATCAGTCACCGAAGTTGGCCGCAGACCGATGCGCGGGTCGGTCGCCGTCGGCGTGGGCGCGTGCTCGGGGCGCCTCGCGTGATCGGGCCGGTGCGTGCGCTCAGGCGCGCGCGCGTGCTCAAGGCGCTGCGTGAGGTCGCGGCCGAGCAGCGGCAGCGGCGCCGCGCCCAGGTCCCAACCGGCATCGGTGAAGACTGCCGCCGCCTCGTGGGCGACGGGGAACCAGACGCCGAGTTCGCGAAGCCTGCCGGCGTGCTGCCCGAAGATCTCTCGGGGTGGGCCGTCCAGCACCAACCGTCCCGCGGAGTCGAGCACGATGACGCGGGTGGCGATCGTGAGCGCCTCATCGAGGTCGTGCTCGATGAGCAGCAGGCCGTGCGTGCCCGCGCGCACGAGCTCCCCGAGTGCTAGGTAGATGGCGTGCTTCGCGGTCTGGTCGAGGTTCGCAGTGGGCTCGTCGAGCACAAGCAGCGGGGAGTCCATCGCGAGGGCGCTCGCGATCGCGAGTCGTTGTCTTCCCCCGCCGGAGAGGACGTCGGGGGAGTCGTCTCGCCGCTGCCACAGTCCGAGCTGGGCGAGCGCCGCTTCGGCTCGCGTCTCGATCTCCGGAACGGGCAGGCCCAGGTTCTCGGGCCCGAAGGCGACCTCGTCGAAGACCTGGCCGGTCACGATCTGCGCGTCCGCATCCTGGAAGACCATGGCGACGTGCTGGCTGGCGGCGCCGACCCCGAGATCCGCGACATCACGCCAGGTGGTGTCGGCCTCCGGCCCTCGCCCGCCGTCGGAGAGCAGCACGTTCCCGGTCACGTCTGCCCCCAGGGACTGCGGGATGAGCCCGTTCAGCGCTCTCGCGAGCGTCGACTTGCCGCACCCGGACGGGCCGAGGAGCAGCACCGCCTCGCCGCGAGAGATCGAGAACGAGACGTCGTCGGGCCGCGGAGCCGCAGCATCGAAGTGGGTGACGGAGAGACGTTCGACCCGCAGGAGCGGGGACGTCACCTGGGTGCTCTGCGGTCTTCCGCGAGCCGCAGGTCACGGCCGATGCCCGCGCGCTCGAGCTGCTTCGCGAGCCAGACCGCGAGCATCGTGCAGAGCGGAGGCGAGACGAGGAAGCTGCCGATGAGCAGCACCGTGCCGAGCGCGTCGTACCCGCCGCCGTCGAGGATGCGGAACGCCGCGGCGGTCATGATGAGGCCAGCGAAGGTCGAGCCGACGAGGAAGAGCCAAGCGGACCAGCGGCGGAAGCGCGTGATCAGGAAGGGCAGCTCCTGCAGGATGCCGATGCCGACGCCGATGAGGAACGCGCCGAACGCGATCGGCTGGAACGGGCTGGCGACGAGTCCGGCGAGGGCCGAGGTGATGAGGCCGACCCACGGACGGCGGAACAGCGCTTGCGCCAGTGCCCCCGGAATGAAGTACAGGCCGATCGTGAGCCCGTACACGAGTGGGAGGAGGTTCGAGACGGCGCCGCCGATGTAGGCGTTGACGGTGAACACGACTCCGCCCGCGACTCCGATCGCGGCGCAGCTCATGAGCAGACGAGTGCTGACGTTTCTCACTGGGCTCCACGCCTTCCCTCAGCGGGACACGATCCCGCTAAGGTCACGGGCTGGTGCAAGTCTACAAACTGTAGAGCGACGCGCGCGACAGGCCGTCGAGCTTGATAGCCTGGAGACTCGCGGAGATCTGGGTGACGTTCCCCACGGTAGATCCGCGTCAAGAATTGGAGCAGCACAATGCCAGGAACTCGCACTCGAGCACGGGGTGAGCTCGAACTCGTCGTGCTGCGGCTCCTGTGGACCGCAGACGAACCGCTCACGGCCCGTGAGATCCAGGACCGCTTCCCTGGCCGGGTCCCCGCGTCCACGACCATCCTCACTGCCCTCGACCGCCTCCGGGCGAAGGGTGACGTGACCCGTGTCGGGCACGAGCAGCGCGGCATCCGCTTCGCGGCGACGCAGACCGAGGCCGAGCACGCCTCCAGGGCCATGCTGAATGCGCTGAAGACGATCGATGGCCGCGAGGCCGCGCTCCTGAAGTTCGCGGGCAACCTCGACGCTCGGGATGCGGACCTCCTTCGCGCGGCCCTCCAGCACGCGCCTGTCTCGGCTTCCGAGCCCGCATCGGCCAGCTAGCCGGAGCCGGACCGGGTTCCACCATGGCTCCAAGCGGGCGTCCGGGGCTCCTCCCCGGACGCGAGTGATCCGAAGTGTGGATCATCCCTGCGCTCGTGTGTCTCGCGTTCGCGGTCTTCACGATGCTCGCGGCACCGTCGCTCCTTACCCGGGGGACCTGGCAGGTGCAGCATCCGCAGCTGGCTCTTGGACTGTGGCACGGCGCCGTCGTCGGCGGTTCGCTTGCGCTGCTCGCGGCCGTCGCGCTGTCGGTCGTCGCTGTGCTCACCTGGGAGCATGACGAGGGCAGCTGGCTCAGTGGCTTCGAGATCGCGCTCGCCTCGGTCGTCGCGAGCGTCGGCCTGATCGCCATGTTCGGCTGGGGGTTCATCGTCACGCGTCGTTCCGGGCGCGCTCTGGCTGACGGCAGGCGTGCGAACGATGAGCTGCGGGATGCTGCGCGCGTGCTGTCCTACAGGGATGAGCGCATCGGCGGGGCCCTCGTGCGCTTCGTCGAGTCCCCGGCGCCGCACGCGCTCGCGGCAGCTGGCCCCGCTCCGGTGGTCATCGTGTCGAGCGGGCTCGAGCAGCTCCTGACGCGTGAGCAGCTGGAAGCGGTCGTCGCCCACGAGCGCTGCCACCTGGTCAGGTTCCACGCTCTCGCCCAGCGGCTCGCCGAGGTCAACGAGGCGTGCCTGCCGCGGTACACGGGTGCGAAGAACTTGTCGCGGGCGACGGCTCTGCTCATCGAGCTGATCGCGGATGACGCCGGTGCGAAGGCGGTGGGCGCGGATGCGCTCGCCGGGGCGCTGCGGGCGCTGGCGAGTGCGGGCGCTGGGTCGGACGACGACGTGCTGCGCCAGCGGGCGAGGAGACTCCACGCTCGTCCGGGAGGCATCAGCTCGACGTGGCAGGCTTGATGCATGCCTGATCCCACTCCGTTCGAAGAACCGCGCCCGGGCTACGACGTGCCACGAGAAGCAGAGCCCGAGCGGTCGCTGACCCCGGCGCGCGTGTCGAGGCTCCGACGGCTGACGATCCTCCTCGCGGTCATGGTCGCGGCCGGTGCGCTCGCGAACTGGCAGCAGGAATCCGAGTTCCGGTCGGCGAGCGTCCTGAGCGTCGCGGTCTCGCTCGTCGTCATCGTCGTCGGCTACGGCGCGATCTGGAAGATCCTCGGATCGTCGAAGCGGAAGCGGGCGGAGGGCGCTCGGACTGCGGGCAGCATCCTCTCCGTGCTCGCGGTCACGGGGCTTCTGCTGACTGGTGTGCTCGCGATCACGGGAGCGAGCGCGAATGGCGCGGTGCAGCTGGTCGTCGGGCTCGGCACGGCGATCGTCGGCGCCATCTGGCTGCACGCGGCCTGGCGCCGTCTCCCCGCCGAGCCGACCGGCCTGCTCGACTGATGCGCGCGCGTGCCCCACGACGCACGCGCGTTGAATGTCGGGGGCTGCGCCTAGCCTTGAGCACATGATCTCGTCACCGCGCGGCAGCGATCTCTGGCAGCGACTCCAGGGGCTCGATGCCGAGCATCCGTCCGACTGGCAGCGTCCGGGCCCGTCCCGGCGTGCGCTGCGCACCGATGTCATCGTTGCGATCGTCGCGGTCGGCCTCATGGTGTTCTCGAACTGGGCAGTGCTCGAGTTGCGCAAGGGGACCGATCCGTCTGAGGTCGGTGGTCTGCTGCATGACGAAGATCCGGCCGCTGCCCTGGTCGGCATGTTCCTCGTGCCCGCGATGTACGGCGTCGCCATCGCGCTGCGCCGGCGATTCCCGTTGTGGATGCTCGTGCTCAGCACGGTCGCGTTCGTGTCGGCGTTCGCGTTCACGTACCTCGACACGGTCGTCACGCAGATCGGGTACTTCCTGCTCATCTTCACGGCGGGGGCCTGGAGCAATCAGCGGGTGATGGTGACGTTGCTGCGCATCGCCATCACGGTCGGCATGACCGTGTGGGCCGTCGTCGACGCCTTCACGCGTGCGACGCTCCTCTTCGCGTTCTCGGAGTCGAGCGACAGCGAGAACTGGATCTCGAGCGTCTTCACGGCCTACACGCTGCTCATCAACGTGCTCTACTTCATCGGCGCCTTCTGGTTCGGCAACTCCGACTACCGCCGGGCAGGGCAGCGCGCCGCGCTGGTGGAGCGCACACGCGAGCTGGAGGAGTACGCGGAGGCGCTGGCCGACGAACGCAAGCGGGTGGGGGAGCAGGCGATCCGCCTCGATCGTGTGCGCATCGCGAGAGAACTCCACGACGTGGTCGCGCATCACGTCTCGCTCATGGGCCTGCAGGCGGCCGCGGCTCGGCGCACGGCAGAGACGTCGCCAGAGAAATCTCAACAGGCTCTGCTCGGTGTCGAGCAGAGCGCGCGCGTCGCGATCGAGGAGCTGCACTCGCTCCTCACGACGCTGCGCAGCGCGGATGCGGAGGACGCCGACGGTTCGCCGACGCCCGACGACGGCGCACCCGGGATGCAATCCGGTGCATCCGCGCCGTCGACGCACACCGTCGAGCAGGTGCCGGCCCTCATCGAGGAGCTGCGCGGGGCAGGCATGGCGGTGGAGTTCAGCACGTTCGGGGAGCCGCGACCCGTGTCGCCGCTCACCGGCATCGCGGTGTACCGCGTGCTGCAGGAGGCGCTCACCAACACGCGGAAGCATGCTGGTCCCGAGGCCCCCGCCGACGTCCGGCTGCGCTACCTGGAACGAGGAGTCGAACTCGATGTGACCGACGACGGGCCGGCGTCCTTCGCCCACGCCGCAGCCGCGAGGCAGACGAACAGCGCGGGCGGGCTCGGGCTCGTGGGCATGCGGGAACGTGCCCGCGCCGCGGGAGGCGAGGTCACCACCAGCAAGCGCGGCGGCGGTGGTTTCCGGGTTCTCCTCCGGGTGCCATATGACCGGCAGGTGTGACGGCGTGACCCAGGACTTCAGCGCTCCTCGGACAACTCCCGGTAACCTCGCCCGGATACGGTCACGAGAACGACACCGCTGCTGCGGGTGCCAAAGGAGGCCAAGTGTCTGAACAGATCCGCGTGGTGCTGGTCGACGATCACCAGCTGGTGCGCATGGGCTTCAAGCTGATCCTCGAATCCGAGCCCGACATCGTCGTCGTCGGCGAGGCGACAGACGGCTGCGAAGCCGTCGCGGTCGTGGAGCAGCTCAAGCCGGACCTCGTGTGCATGGACGTGCAGATGCCCGTGCTTGACGGCATCGCGGCGACACGCGAGATCATGAAGCTCGGCGACTCCGCCCCGCGTGTGCTCATGCTGACGACCTTCCGCGACGAGGCTGCCGTCCGCGACTCGCTGCGCGTTGGAGCGAGCGGATTCGTGCTGAAGAACTCGCCGCCGGAGACGCTCGTCGAGGCCGTGCGGGTCGTGCACTCGGGCGATGCCCTGCTCGACCCTCAGGTCACACGGGGCGTCATCGCCGGCATGCTCCACGACGCCCCCGAGCCGGCCATGACGCAGGTCGCGGATGCGCTGCAGGTCGGCGTGCACGACGACGGCACGTCCCCGGCGCCCAGCCAGCATCCCGCCCTCGCCAGCCTCACCGAACGCGAGAGCGAAGTGCTGGCACTCATCGCGGAAGGTCTCAGCAACGCAGACATCGCGGCGCGTCTGTTCGTGTCCGAAGCCACCGTGAAGACGCATGTCTCGAACCTGCTCGCGAAGATCGGGGTGCGCGACCGCATCCACGCGGTCATCTTCGCCTACAACGTGGGCGTCGTCGCACCCGTCGAGTAGGGCCCCTTCAGGCCGAGCTGCCGCCACCTCACCCGAGCGGATGAAGCGGCCCAGGTCGAGTTCCGTCGCGCGGCCGATCCATCGGCCCGCCGTTGTCCGTAGCGTCGTCTGCATACCCAGAGACGGTGCGGCGTCGGACGTCGCGCGAGACAGGAGGGGTGATGCTCGAGATCCAGAACATCTCCAAGACCTACGGCGACCGCAAGGTGCTCGACGATGTGAGCTTCTCCGTGGAGCCGGGCAAGCTCACGGGCTTCGTCGGCGGCAACGGCGCGGGCAAGACCACGACGATGCGCACGATCCTCGGCGTCGTGAAGCCTGATGCCGGGGTCGTCACGATCGACGGCCGTCCCGTCGTCGTCACCGACCGGGCCCGCTTCGGGTACATGCCGGAAGAGCGTGGCCTGTACCCGAAGATGAAGGTCAAAGAGCAGGTCACCTACTTCGCCGAGCTGCACGGACTCAGCGCTAAGGAGGCGGCCAAGAACGCCGACCGCTTCCTCGAGGACCTGGGGCTCACGGAGCGTGCAGGCGACAACGTCGAGGACCTCTCGCTTGGCAACCAGCAGCGGGCGCAGATCGCCGCGTCGCTCGCGCACGAGCCAGAGATGCTGATCCTCGACGAACCGTTCTCCGGACTCGACCCGCTCGCGGTCGAAGTCGTCCTCGAGACGTTGCAGGGCTTCGCAGCCCGCGGTGTTCCCGTGCTCTTCTCCAGCCACCAGCTGGACGTCGTCGAGCGGCTCAGCGACAACCTCGTCATCATCTCCGGCGGCGCCATCAGAGCGAGCGGTGATCGACACGAGCTGCAGGAGCGCCATTCCGAGGGCATGCACCGCATCTCCGTCGCCGGAGACGCTGGCTGGCTCCGGGACGAGCCAGGCATCAAGGTGCTCGAGTTCGACCGCGGGGATGCGATCTTCGTCGCCGACTCCGGGGAGACGGCGCAGCGCATCCTCCGCACGGCCCTCGACCGGGGTCCGGTCTTCGGCTTCGGCCGCCACATCGTGAAGCTCTCCGACATCTACCGGGAGGTCGTCGCATGACGAACACACAGGAAACCAGGTCTCCCCAGCGCGCCGCAGCCGCGGCGCCGCGGCCTCGCCAGTTCGGCCTCAGCTCGGCGAAGGGCATCCAGCTCATCGCGAAGCGGGAGATCCTCGTGCAGGCCCGATCGCGCGCCCAGCAGATCTCGTTCCTCATCACCCTGCTGCTCGTCGCGGGCGGCATCGTGGCGGTCGCGCTGTTCGGCGACGCCATCGGGGGCGGCTCGACGAAGGTGGCGACGGTGTCCGACACGACGTCGATCGCTTCCACGGCTGGCCTCGAGGCAACCGAGGTCGCATCCGCAGAGGCCGCTGCCCAGCTCGTGCGAGACGGTGAGGTCGAGTACGCGGTGCTGACCCCCGCGGATGCTCGAGGCCTCCAGCTCTTCACGGGCGACGGGCAGCCGGCGAGCGACCTCGGCGAAGGTGCGTTTGTGCTCGTCGGGCTCGACGGGGTGCCGACGGAGGACTCCATGGCCCTCGCCCAGGTGCCCCCGTCGTTCTCGCTCGAGGCTCCCGAGGTGAACCCGGCGCTCGGGTACATCATGGCGGTCGCATTCGGCGTGCTCTACTTCATGGCGGCGATGGGCTACGCGTACACGATCGCGCAGAGCGTCGTCGAGGAGAAGCAGTCCCGCATCGTCGAGATACTGCTCTCGACCGTCACACCTCGCGTCATCATGGCGGGCAAGGTCATCGGCAACAGCATCCTGGCGCTCATCCAGGTGGCGGCGATCCTCGCCGCCGCGGCCATAGCGCTCGCCGCGACGGGCCAGGGGGCGCTGTTCACGCTCATCGGGCCCGGCTTCGTGTGGTTCCTGGTGCTGTTCGTCTTCGGGTTCGTGCTGATCGCCACGCTGTACGCGGGCGCATCCGCGATGGTGTCGAGGCAGGAGGAGGTCGGGAGCGTCACGACGCCCCTCATGATGCTCATGCTCATCCCGTACATGCTCGTGATCCTCTTCAACAGCAACGCGCTGCTCATGACGATCCTCAGCTACATCCCGTTCTCGGCGACCATCGCGATGCCGCTGCGCGTCGTGCTCGGGCAGGCCGAATGGTGGGAGCCGATCCTGGCTCTGGTGATCCTCATCGCGACGAGTGCGGTGTCGATCATGATCGGCGCTCGCATCTACGAGAACTCCATCCTCCGCATCGGCGGACGTGTGAAGCTCAGCGACGCCCTCAAGGGGTAGTCGCAGGCCGCCGCAACCGGCGTCACCGCACATCTCTGGCGGGTCAAGCTAACGCTTGGCCCGCTGAGTTGTATGAAGTGTGCAATTCGGGGGGTTCTGGCGCGGAGAATCCTCGTGCCCTCCCACCGGGAAATGGCGAGTGTCGGTGGCCCGTCCTAGCGTGGAGGCATCCCAACGTTGCAAAGGAGCATCCGTGTCTGACATCAGCATCAACGATCCGGAACTCGACGAGCCTGTTGCTCTCGAGCAGAGCCGCATCGATGTCGGCTGGCTGTCGCAGCAGCTGCTCGGCACCTGGCCGGAAGAGCGCCTGCGCGCACGAGCGAACTCGGCTCGGCCCGAACTGTGGCACGACGCGGCCCTTGCCATGCCGGAACATCGCGACCGTGTGATGGGCCAGTTGCACATCCTCGTCGAGGAAGGCGCCGTCAACCTGGCGTTCCCGAAGCGCCTCGGCGGTGAGGCGAACCACGGTGGGAACATCGCCGCCTTCGAGGAGCTCGTGGTCGCCGACCCCAGCCTCCAGATCAAGGCCGGCGTGCAGTGGGGACTCTTCGGCTCTGCCGTCATGCACCTCGGCACCGACTACCACCACGACACGTTCCTCCCAGGCATCATGAGCCTCGAGGTGCCCGGCGTCTACGCCATGACGGAGACGGGCCACGGCTCCGACGTGGCGTCGATCGGCACGACGGCGACGTACGACGAAGCCACGCAGGAGTGGGTCATCAACACCCCGTTCCGCGGGGCGTGGAAGGACTACCTCGGCAACGCGGCGCTGCACGGCAAGGCGGCGGTCGTGTTCGCGCAGCTCATCACGAAGAACGTGAAGCATGGCGTGCACGCGTTCTACGTCCCCATCCGCGACGACAGCGGCCACTTCCTGCCGGGCATCGGCGGTGAAGACGACGGCGTCAAGGGTGGCCTCAACGGCATCGACAACGGGCGCCTGCACTTCACCCAGGTGCGCGTGCCTCGACGCAACCTCCTCAATCGCTACGGCGACGTCTCGGAAGACGGCACGTACACCTCGCCCATCAAGAGCCCGGGGCGACGCTTCTTCACCATGCTCGGCACCCTGGTCCAGGGGCGAGTCTCGCTCGACGGCGCCTCGGTGGCCGCATCGAAGGTCGCGCTCAAGATCGCCATCACCTACGCCAACGAGCGGCGGCAGTTCGCGGGCGGTGACGGCCAAGAAACGGTGCTGCTCGACTACGGGATGCACCAGAAGCGGCTCATCCCGCGTCTCTCGACGACCTACGCGCTGAGCTTCGCGCACGAGAACCTGCTGAAGCAGTTCCACGGCGTCTTCTCCGGCGACCTCGACACCCCGGAGAACAGGGAAGACCTCGAGACGCTCGCGGCCGCCCTCAAGTCCCTCTCCACCTGGCACAGCCTCGACACGCTGCAGGAGGCACGAGAGGCGTGCGGCGGGGCCGGGTTCCTCGCCGAGAACCGCATCACGCAACTGCGTCACGACCTCGACATCTACACGACCTTCGAAGGCGACAACCACGTGCTGCTGCAGCTCGTCGGCAAGCGACTCCTCAGCGACTACGCCGAGCAGTTCAAGGGTGCCGACCGGGGCGAGGTCACGCGCATCGTCGCCGAGCAGACGGCCGAACGCATCTACTCGGGGTCCGGCCTTCGCGGCATCGGCCAGATCGTCCTCGACCGGGGCAGCCGAGCCCGGTCGGTGGGCTGGCTGCGACAGCCCGCCACGCAGCACGAACTCCTCACCGCGCGGGTCGAGACCCTCGTCTCCGAGATCGCCGCGAAGCTGCGCAACGCCAAGAAGCTGTCCAAGTCCGAAGCGGCTGCGCTCTTCAACCGTCACCAGCCGACCCTCATCGAGGCAGCGCGGGCGCACGGGCAGCTGCTGCAATGGGAGGCGTTCACCGACGCGATCGCGGCTATGCCTGAAGGCAAGACGCGCCAGGTGCTCACGTGGCTGCGCGACCTCTTCGGTCTCGGCCTCATCGAGGAGAACCTCGCCTGGTACCTCATGTCGGGTCGCCTCTCCGTGCCGCGCGCGCAGGCCGTCTCCGCATACCGAGAGCGGCTCATCGCACGACTGCGCCCGCACGCTGGCGACCTGGTCGACGCGTTCGGCTACGGGCCCGAGCACATCCGAGCGGCCATCGCCTCCGGTGCGGAACGCGAACGTCAGGACGAGGCACGCGCCTACGTGCGAGCGCAGCGTGAGTCGGGTACTGCTCCCGTTGAGGAGAAGGCCATGCAGGCAGAGGAGAAGCTCAAGCAGCAGAAAGCGGGCGCCAACGCCTGATGATCGCCACCTGACCGGCGGCCGGCCTCCAACCTGAAGCAGCGGCTCGGGCCGAGGTGCGATACTCGGCGGAGCGTTTCCCGCGCCCCCGCAAGTCGAGGAGAGCACCACTGCATGACCGTTGAACCCCGCCGTGCCGTCGCGATCATCGGCAGCGGCCCCTCGGCTTGCTATACGGCGCAGGCGCTGCTCAAGCTGAGGCGCGACGTCGATATCACCATGTTCGAGCGCCTGCCCGTGCCGTACGGCCTCATCCGCTACGGCGTCGCACCGGACCACGTCGGGACCAAGGCGGTCACCCGCCAGTTCGATCGACTCTTCACCCGGTCGGGTGTGCGCTTCCTCGGCAACGTCGAGGTGGGGCGCGACGTCGACCTCGAGTCGGTGCGAGGCGCGTTCGACGCAACCGTCGTCGCGACGGGGCTGCACGCCGACGCGCACCTGCCGCTCCCGGGGTTCGACGACGCGCGAGTCGTCGGCGCTGGACGATTCATGCGCATCCTGAACCAGCACCCCGGCGACGAGGTGTCCCTTCCCTCGCTCGGCGCTCGCGTCGCGGTCGTCGGGAACGGCAACGTGGCGATCGACATCGTGCGGCTGCTCGCGAAGCACGAGACGGACTTCGAGGGGTCCGACGTGCACTCGCCGCTGCTCGAGCAGGCCTCGGGTGAGCTGCGGACCATCGAGGTGCTCGGACGATCCCTCGTCGACCAGGCGAAATTCACCCCCTCGCTGTTGGCCGAGCTCGGACGCATCGACGATGCGCGCTACGAGGTTTTTGGTGTCGAGGTCTCGTCGCTCGAAGATTCTGCGGAGAGATCGGGGCAGGCGGCTGCGCTCGCGGCGCTGCTCGCCCGCGACCAGCCGGCCACGCCTCGCGTCACCGTGCGCCTTCGATTCGGTGTCGCGCCCGTCGCGCTGGCCGCTGAGTCCGAGGGAGGCTCGCCCCTCCGGCTCTCGGTCGCCGGCCCCGGCTCCTTCGAGCCCCAGGGTGCTTCGACGGTCGCCGAGCCCGCGTCTCTCGACGTCGACTCGGTCGTTACCGCCGTCGGCTTCCACCGCGGTGACGCGCACCTGCTGCATGCGCTGCTCGGTCACGAGCGGGATGTCTTCGCGGCAGGCTGGGCGAGGCGCGGCCCGCAGGGCACCATCGCCGAGAGCCGCGCCGAAGGGCAGACGGTCGCGCGCGAGGTCGAGGAGTGGCTTGCATCGGCGGATGTGAAGCCCGAGGGTGAGCGGGCGGCCCTGCTCGCACGCCTCGACGAGGTCTCGGTGAGCTTCGCCGAGTGGAACGTCATCGACGAGCACGAGCAGCGTCAGGCTGGCCCCGGCCGCGTGCGGGCGAAGGAGCAGGACACCGAGAGTCTCCTGCGCATCGCTCGAAGCTCATCCGGGTCCTCGGCCGCGGTTGCTCCGCTAAGCTCCGACCCGTCCGTGCCAGAAGCCCCAACCCCCGATAGCGACAACTAGGAGCAGCTCATGAGCATCGTCATCCTCTACGGAACGGAGTCCGGAAACGCGGAGATGGTCGCCGGCGACCTTGCGGACGCCATGCCCGACCGTGAGGTCACGGTCGAGGACATGTCCGTCTTCGAGCCGGAGGAGCTCGAGGAAGGCACGTTCTACCTCTTCGTCTGCTCGACCCACGGTGACGGTGAGCTGCCGAGCGGGGCCCTGCCCTTCTGGGAGGAGCTGGACGCCATCCGACCGGCACTCGACGGCTTCCGCTACGGCATGTTCGGTATGGGCGACTCCACCTACTCGGACACGTACAGCCAGGGCAGCGAGCACATCGACCGGCTCATGACCGAGCTCGGTGCGCAGCGGGTCGGTGAGTACGGGCGGCACGACGCCAGCTCGCGGCAGACCGCGAGCGACGCGGCACTGGCCTGGCTCCCAGGCCTGCTCGCAGCGCTCGAGGCCGCCGGCATCGACGCGTAGCGCAGGGAGCTGTGCCCTCGGTCGTGGTGGCCAGGGTCAGTCGCCTGCGGGCGGCGAGTGTCGGATGGCCGTGGACAGGGAGAGTGAGGTCACGGTGTTCTTGACGCCCGGGATGGCGGCGATGCTCTCCCAGACCTCCTTGATGCGCTCGACCGAGCGGGCCTCGAGGAGCACGAACAGGTCGTAGTCGCCGGTCAGGATGTCGCATCTGATCACCTCGGGGACCTCCGCGAGCGTTGCGAGGACATCGGCCCCGCGCATCCGGTCGGCGCGGTAGACGAAGAGCACGGCGGAGATCGGGTGGTCGTGGGTGTCGGCGTCGCTGCCCCGCACGAGGGTGTAGCCCTCGATGACCCCGTCTCGTTCGAGGCGCTCGATGCGCTGCTTCACCGCGTTGCGTGAGAGTCGGACCCGGTTCCCAAGTGCGACGAGCGGGATGCGCGCGTTCTTGGTCAGCTCTCGCAGGATCTGCGCGTCGATCTCGTCTCGTGGCCGCATCGTCATTGCTGCACCCCCTCCATGCGTGTGACATTAGCACTATGACATGGTTATATTGCATAGGGTGCGGAACGACGACGACGCGATGACGCGTCACAGGAGAGGAACACGATGGTTCTCAGGACAACGGTTCGAAGCAGGATCCGGGTGTACTGGCCAGTGCAGCCGGCCACGTTCGCCGAGGTCGTCGCCGGCAACGTCTCGGTCTTCAGGGAGAGTCCCGACGTGCGCCCACTGCGCGACGTGCTCGCGTCGTTCTCGGAGGTCGGTGACTTCGGTGACTACAAGACGGTGACCGAGGTGTCGATCGGCTTCGAGGGCTTCACCGTGGGGTCAGGAGCTCAGCCGACGCTCGGGTCCGCTGGCGAGCGGACGATTTCGCCCACGCTCGCGGTGACGACGCACGTCGACGACGCACTCGGCTCTGCTCGGCTCACCGAGATTCTCGAGCGCATCGTCGAGGTGCATCCATGGGAGGTGCCCGTGATCGAGGTGACCGAGGGGGTGACGCTCGTCTCGCGGGGGAAGGGGACGAGCGCGCTGGCCTCGAGCGGCGCCAGCTCGAGTGATGCCTGGTCGCAGCTGAGCGCTGCGCTCGAGGGGCGCGTCTACACGGATCTCACGCACGCCTTCCACGCCGGGCAACCCCATTTCCCGGCGTTCCCGGACGAGGAGCGTGAAGAGCTCTTCTCCCTGGAGCGTGGAGACGGATTCACGGCGCACCGGTACTCGCTCATCGGACAGTGGGGCACGCACGTGGACCCGCCATCGCACTTCGCCGCCGGAGGGCGGGCTGTCGACGAGCTGCCAGTCTCCGAGATGATCCTCCCGCTGGTCGTCCTCGACATCAGCGAACGTGCGGCGAGCGACGCGGATGCGACGCCGGTGCTCCGGGATGTCGAGCGCTGGGAGGCGGAGCACGGACGTATCCCCGCTCGCGCCTTCGTGGCGCTCCGCACCGATTGGAGCCACCGCTGGCCCGACGCCGCAGCCATGGCCAACACGGACTCGGACGGTGTGAGCCACACGCCCGGATGGTCGCGCGAGGTGCTCACCTTTCTGATCGAGGAGCGTGACATCGCGGGTGTCGGTCATGAGCAGACCGACACGGATCCGGGTGTCGCGACCTCCGCTGGCGACTTCAGCCTCGAGCGATTCCTGCTCGAGCGGGATCGGTGGCAGGTTGAGCTGCTCGCGAGTCTTGATCGCGTGCCGGCGGCCGGCGCAGCGGTCGTCGCGACCTGGCCGAAACCGCAGGGCGGAAGCGGATTCCCCGCTCGAGTCTTCGCGATCCACTGACCCTCGCTAGGCTGGCGAGCGTGGAGTCGAATTCGAGCATGGGGCGTGCCCTCGACGTGCTCACCACGCTCGCCCAGCTGACGCGGACACCTCCGCACCGTGCGACGGTGGCTCAGGTCGCGGGTGCGCTCGACCGTGATCGCTCGCAGGTCTCGCGAACGCTGAAGCACCTTGCCGAGGATGGCTCGGTCCTGAGGCGCGATGACCGGAGCTACGAGCTCGGATGGCGCGGCTACGCGACCGCTCAGGAGCTCACGGAGCGACGCCTGAGGATCGATGGCCTCACGCTGCTCGAGGGGCTCGCGCGGGACACCGGCGAGGCCTGCTTCATCGGCGTCCTGAGCGGTGACAGCACGGTGACGATCGTGGAGGCACTGCCGAGGGACGCTCGCATGATCGGCTCCTGGCTGGGCCGCCCGTATCCGGCGTTCTGCTCGGACGCAGGGCAGGGGACGCTCTGGGATGCCGACGACGACGAGGTGGCCGCCGTTCTCGCGGCAGCGGACTTCCGGGCGTCAGGGCCGAATGCTCCGGTCGATGTCGGCGACTTCCTCGAGCGCCTGGAGCGCGCGCGTCGGCGCGGGTACTCGATCGTGGATGAGGAAGCAGAACCGGGGCTCTACTCGGTCGGCGCTCCGATCTGGGACTTCCGCGGCGAGGTGATCGCCGCCGTGCAGATCGTCGGCGCCCGTGCGGAGATGGTGCCGAAGAGCGATGAGCTCGGGGCTGCGGTGGCCCGGACCGCCGCGCGCCTCTCCGAAGTGCTGGCCGCTCCCGCCTGCTGACGCTCAGCTGCCGGAGGTGGCGAGTGCCGTGATGCGCGCGGCCGCGGCCTTCATCGCCGCGATCAGGCCGGGGGTCTCGGCTTCCGGGAGGGCTTGGGAGACGCAGCTGAGCGAGGCCACGATGACCTCGCCCTCGCCTCGGAGGGGGACAGCGAGATCGCTCGACTCATGTTCGAACTCCTCGAAGGCGTCGACGTGACCGCTTGACCGATCACGGTCGATTCTGGCGGCCAGCTCGGCGATCGAGTAGGCGGCGCGGGGTCCGCCGACGCCGACGAACTGCGCGTTGCCGAGGAGCTGCTCTAGCGTGCCGAGCGACGAGTCCCAGAGGAGCGCACGCCCGGCCCCCGTGCACCAGATCGGGGTGACCATGCCGGGGCGCAGCGACGCGGTCGTCCCCGACGTCGGCGACTCGAATCGAAGGAGCAGTGCGCGGTCGCCGAGTGACGCCGAGATGCGCGCATCCACGGGGAACCGGGCGACCAGGGAGCGCAGTTCGCTTCGTGCCGCTCGCAGCCACGGGGTGTGGCGGGCGGCGGCTACCTGGAAATGGCGAGGTCCTGGCCGGAAGACCAGCTCCTCGTTCTTTTCCAGCATCCGCAGCTGGACGAGTTCTTGCGTGAGGCGCGACACCCGGCTGCGTTCGATCCCGGTGTGGTCGGCGAGCCTCGACACCGTGAAGGCGGAGCGGCCGGTGGCCTCCCTCTGCGTCGCTGCGGTCAGGAGCGACAGGCCCTGCGCCAGCGAGGACTGCTGCTGCATGGTGCGATCTCCTCGGAGTCGAGCTCTCTGCGTGTCACCTCGAATGTCGGCGACGGTGGGGGCTTCAGCGTACTGCGAGCGCGGGCCGACGGGCGGCGCTGCCGACCGCGAATCGGGGGAGGATACGCCCCCAGGCGGTGTAGAGGTCTGCGGCGATCTGCGTGTTGGCGAGTTCGAGGTCGTGGCTCGTCACCTCGCCTCCGCCCTGCCTGCCGTAGAGCACGACATCGTCCCCCGGGAAGACGCCGTGGACCTCCGTGACGTCGATGATCAGGCAGTTCATGCCGGGCAGGTCGATGACGGGCGCGCGCTTGCCGCGGATGAGCACCTGCGCGCGACCGCCCAGGCTCCGATGGAAGCCGTCCCCGTAGCCGACCGGGACCGAGGCGAGCACGGAGTCGCGTTCGAGCACGTGGGTGCGTTCGTAGCCGACGGTCTCGCCGGCGGAGTATCCGTTGACGGCGGCGACGCGGGATCTGACGGTCATCGCCCTGCGGAAGCGCTTCGGGTCGGCCGCGGTGTCGCCGTAGAGGGCGGCCCCGATGCGGACGAGGTCGAGTCGGGACTCGGGCACGGTCAGGCCCGCGTACGAGGTGGCGCAATGGCGGTCGATCCGCGAGGTGGCACCCTGCTCTCGCAGCACGCTCGTGGCGGTGTCGGCCTCGTCGACGAACCGGGCCGTGCCGGCTCTGATGTCCTGCTGATCCTCGAGGGGGAAGTGCGTCGCGATGCCGCGCACATCGAGTCCGGGGAGGGATGCGAGCGCCCGAAGCTCTGCGAGGCCTGCGGGGCGTGACACGTCGATGCCCTCCCGCGTGATGCCGGTCGAGTTCACGGACAGGTGAACGGGAATCGATCGGCCGGAGGCGGTGGCGATGGCCGAGGCGGTTGTGGCGTGCGGGAAGCCGCCGATCCACTCCTCGATGTTCCAGTGGACCCCCGCCTGCATCTCCTGCGGCTGCGCAGAACGCAGCCGCAGGAGACGCCCCGTGAAGCCAAGGGCGCGGAGTTGGGCGGCTTCACGGTTACTCGAGATGCCGAGCATCTCGATGTTCTTGGCGATGACGACGGGGCCGAGCAGGTCGATGCCGTGCCCGTAGGCGTCCGCCTTGAGGACGATGCAGAGCGTGCTGCGTCCGGCGAACTCCCGCTGGATCTCCTGGAGATTGTGCTCGATGGCGTCGAGATCCACCTCGACCCAGACGGGTTCCGTCGTCATCCGCGTGCTCAATGCTCTGCGCTTCTCTCCGGTGAGCGCCCACGCCCGGTCTCGGTCGCGGTCCCATCCGGGGCGGCGACGGGTGCCTCCTCGTCGATGAGGAGCCTCGGCTTCGCGCCACGGCGGGTGTAGCGCCACCAGAAGATCACGTAGCAGGCGATGACGAACGGCACCCCGAAGTAGAGGGCTGCGATCTGGTTCGGGTCGAAGGCGATCGCCACGATCGAGACGCTCAGCAGCACGAACGCCAGGATGGGCACGAACGGGTACAGCGGCGTGCGGTAGGCCAGCGTGCGCACGTCGCCACCGCTGCGCACGAACTTCCGGCGGTGGAAGAACTGCGAGGCGACGATCGACATCCACACCGCGACCACGGCGAAGCCCGCGACGGAGACCAGCACGAGGTAGACCGTCTCCGGTGCCATGACGCTCGAGATGAGCGACGCGAGCCCGCCGAGCATGCTGACGCTGAGGGCCACAAGGGGGATGCCGCGGCGGGTGAGCTTCGTGAAGACCTGGGGCGCGTGGCCTTCCTCGGCCAGCGAGAAGAGCATCCGCGCGCAGGAGAACAGTCCGCTGTTGCCCGCGGAGAGCAGCGCCGTGATGATCACGAAGTTCATGATGTCGGCGGCGAACGGGATGCCGATGTACTCGAAGACCGTCACGAACGGGCTGTCGGTGACGCCGGTCTCCTCGTACGGGACGATCGCTGCGATCACCGTGATCGCGCCGATGAAGAAGATCACTAGGCGCAGGACCGTCGACTTGAGCGCCTTGGGGATGTTCTTCGCAGGGTCCTTGGTCTCGCCGGCGGCGACACCGATGAGCTCGGAGCCGCTGAACGCGTAGAACACGGCGAGGGCGGTGACGAGGACACCGGAGATGCCGGTGGGGAAGAGCCCGTCAGGCGTGTCGAAGTTGCTGAACAGCACGGGGCCGCTTTCCGCCGCCTGCCCGCCGAACGGGGCGAAGCCGAAGATCGCCGCACCGCCGAGGATGATCAGCACGATGATCGCCGTCACCTTGATCAGGGAGAACCAGAACTCCGACTCTCCGAACACTCGCGCCGAGATGGCGTTCATGCCGAAGAGCGCCGCGGCGAAGACGAGGCACCAGATCCAGACGTCGACGCCGGGGAACCAGCGCTGCATGAGGATGCCGGCGGCGGTGAACTCGGAGCCGAGCGCGACCGCCCAGCACAGCCAGTAGAGCCAGGCCGTCGTGAAGCCGGTGGCGGGGTTGATGCTTCGCGCGGCGTAGATGTGGAAGGCCCCGGACACTGGGTACGCGATGGCGAGCTCGCCGAGGCAGGTCATCACGAGGTAGACCACGACCGCGCCGATGCCGTAGGCGAGGACGGCGCCGAGCGGTCCCGCCTGCGAGATCGTGTATCCGGAGCTCAGGAAGAGGCCGGAGCCGATGACCCCGCCGAGGGCGATCATCACCAGGTGGCGTGCACCCATCGATCGCTGCAGCTTGCGCAATGGCACCTGCGTGGAGGTGGTGTGGGGGAGCGAGTTGTGCAGCTCGGTATGCGTTGAAGGGGACATGGCTCACCTTTGAGTTCTGTGTCGTGACCAAGATGCTTCGAGTGCTACATAGTCACGTGGTGGTGTCTATATTGCATCTCTCTGGGATATTTCCCAAGTATGCATCCGCCACCGGGTTCCACAAGCCCCTACGACGAGGGCAGGCGAAACGGCAGTCGCACCGCCGAAACGTCAGGCGACAGCGGCGAAAAGACAGCATCGGCCTGACGCAGGTGCCGCCCAAGCTGAGGTCACCTCGACCAGAAGGAGACACCGTGAGAACGTACGACCTGGCCCTCATCGGATTCGGCGGCGTCAGCCGCGCACTCGCAGAGCTCATCAGCAGTGACGCTGAACGACTCACCCGACAGCTCGGCTTCAGCCTCAGGGTCGTCGCCATCACCGACCTCGCCTTCGGATCGCTTGTGCAACCGGACGGCATCGACCTCGCCGCAGTGCTGGCCATGCCGCGCGGGGCGGACTTCAGTGCGCTCCCAGGAGGAAGCGCCGACCCACGCAACCACGACGTCATCCAGGACTGCCCTGCCGACATCGTCGTCGAGGCGACCTTCACCAACCCCGTCGACGGCCAGCCCGCCGCCTCGCACGTCCGGTGGGCGCTGGAATCCGGCAAGCACGTCACCACGACCAACAAGGGCCCGGTGGCGCTGCACGCCCGAGCGCTGACGGCGCTCGCCGAGGAACGCGGCCTGTCCTTCGAGTTCGAGGGGGCCGTGCTCAGCGGCACGCCGATCCTCCGGTTCGCGCAGCAGATGCTGCCAGGGCTCACGACCTCGTCCGTCGAGGGCATCCTCAACGGGACCAGCAACTACGTGCTCGGGCGACGCGAAGCAGGCGCGACACTGGAGGCGGCCATCCGCGAGGCGCAGGAGCTCGGGTACGCGGAGGCAGACCCGACCGCCGACATCGAGGGCTCGGATGTGCGGCTCAAGGTCGCGATCCTCGCCCAGCAGGTGCTGGGCGTCGACGTGCCCCTCGCCAGCATCGACACGCAGGGCATCTCCGGCATCAGCGACGCCGACATCCGCGAGGCCAGCGGGCAGGGGCTTCGGTGGAAGCTCATCGGATCGGCGACGAGAACGGATGACGGGGGCGTGACAGCTGCGGTGAGGCCGCTCGCGCTGGGCGAAGAGCACCCGCTCGCCGGCATCGCGGGGGCCACGAACGCTGTGACGTTCACGACCGACCTCCTCGGACAGGTCACCGTCTCGGGCCCAGGAGCTGGTCGTGTCGAGACGGCGTACGCGCTGCTCTCCGACATCATCGCCATCGACGCCGCCACGCGCACGAGCGAACGAGCCGCGGCTGCAGAGCTCGTCGACCTCGTCGGGGTCACGCTGTGACCGCCCGGCTGTCCGTCGTCGGACGTGCGCCGGGTCTGGTCGCCACCGGGGAGGAGCTGGTCGTCACGAATCCCGCAGACGGAGCGGTCGTCGGGCACGTGCGCCAGCATTCCGCGGAAGACCTTCCCGAGATCATCGAGCGAGCCCGATCAGGGAGCCTCGTCGCCCGCGCGCTGTCACGCCACGCTCGCGCGACTGTCCTGGAGAACGCCGCCGCCCTCCTCGGCCAGCGGTCGGACGAGGTCGCTCGACTGATCGTCGCCGAAGCGGGCAAGACCATCGTGCAGGCGCGAAAGGAAGTCGCGCGCTGCCAGAACACCCTCAAGCTGTCCGCGGTGCAAGCGCGAAGCAACGCAGGCGAAGTCGTTCCATTCGACGCGTTCGAAGGATCGGAGACGAGAACCGGCTGGTTCACGCGCGAACCGCTCGGCATCATCCTCGCGATCACGCCGTACAACGACGCGCTGAACCTGGTCGCGCACAAGATCGGGCCGGCGATCGCCGGCGGCAACTCCGTCATCCTCAAGCCCTCGCAGCTCACCCCGCTCACGGCGAGGCTCCTCGTCGACCTGCTGGTCGAGAGCGGCCTGCCCGCCGAGGTCATCACCACGGTGCACGGCAACCGACTGCTCTCGCAGGCACTCGTCTCCGCGCGCGAGATCCGGATGGTGTCCTTCACCGGCGGCTTCCGCACTGGTGAGGCGATCGCAGCGGCCGCGGGCATCAAGAAGGTCTCGATGGAGCTCGGCGGCAACGCCCCCGTCCTCGTCTTCGGCGACGCGGATCTGACCACGGCGGTCGCGCGCTGCGTGTCCGGGTCCTTCTGGGCCGCAGGCCAGAACTGCATCGGCACGCAGCGCATCATCGTCCATGAGTCGGTCGCGGATCGGTTCCGGAACGAGTTCGTCGCGGCCACGTCGAGGCTGACGACCGGGGACCCCTCGAAGGAGTCGACGGATGTCGGCCCCATGATCAGCGAGGCCGCCGCGAACTCGGCACAGCAGTCCGTCGAGGCCGCCGTGGCCGCCGGCGCGCGGCTCCTCGAAGGCGGGCGCGCCGACGGCGCGTTCTTCCCGCCGACGGTGCTCGCCGACGTGCCGCGCAGCCAGTGCGTGTGGGCCGATGAGGCGTTCGCGCCCATCGTCGTCATCGAGACGTTCTCCTCGTTCGAGGAAGCCGTCGACCTGGCCAACGAGCCCGAGTACGCCCTCCATGCGGCGGTCTTCACGAGCAGCCTGAGCACCGCGATGCGAGCGACGCGTGAGCTCGAGGCCGGGGCGGTCATGGTCAACGACTCCTCCGACTACCGCTTCGACGCCATGCCGTTCGGCGGCGCCAAGTACGGCAGCATGGGTCGCGAAGGGGTCCGGTTCGCGTACGAGGACATGACGCAGACGAAGGTCGTCGGCATCCTCGAGTGACGAGGGCGAACCGGACGGCCCGGTGCCGTGTGGTGAGAAGCGGATGCGGCGAGCGGATGCGGCGCGAGCTGCGTCCGCTCCCCGCCCGGCCTATTTTGGGCACGCTCTCGCGTCGAGGCCCACGCCCGCCGTGCAGCGGAGTAGATTTCGCGCATGACTTTCAACGAGAACGCGAAGCTCGACACGAGCGGCGTGCAGAAGCGCGGCCGGGGAGCCAAGACGGCCGCGATCGGCGGCGGCTCGATCGGCCTGCTCATCGTGGCGTTCCTCGCCTCGCAGTTCCTCGGCGTCGACCTGACGGGACTCGTCAGCGGCGTCGACCAGGGCCAGCAGACGCAGCAGGAGGTCGAAGGCGGGGGACTCGCCGAGGAGTGCCAGACCGGTGCCGACGCGAACGCGCAGATCGACTGCCGCATGGTCGGCGTCCAGAACTCGCTCGCCGACTTCTGGGAGACGGAGAGCGCTGCCGTCGGCGTCACGTACGAGCAGCCCGGTTTCATCCTGTACGAGGGCCAGACGAGCTCGGCGTGCGGGACCGCGTCCAACGCGGTCGGCCCGTTCTACTGCCCTGGCGACTCGTCGATGTACGTCGACACGTCGTTCTTCCAGCTGCTCACCTCGCAACTCGGTGCGCAGGATGGCCCGCTTGCGGAGATGTACGTCGTCGCGCACGAGTGGGGCCACCATATCCAGCACCAGATGGGTGTCTTCGACACCACGAACCGCACCGACACGGGGCCGACGTCTGACGGCGTGCGCATCGAGCTGCAGGCCGACTGCTTCGCGGGCGCCTGGCTCGGCGAGGCCGCGACCACGGAGACCGCCGAAGGCGTGACGCTCCTCGAGCCGCCAACGCGCGAGCAGGTCAACGTGGCGCTCTCGGCTGCGTCCGCGGTCGGCGACGACCACATCCAGGGCCAGCAGGGCCAGGTGAACCCGGAATCGTTCACGCACGGCACCAGCGAGCAGCGCGTGAACTGGTTCGTGACCGGCTACGAGCAGGGCACGGGCGCCTGCGACACCTTCGCGGTCAGCGGCAACGAGCTGTAGCGCCGAAGCGGCCCCCGCGCCACCCCCGCGCACAAGATTGTGGCCCGGTGCTGTTCATCCGTCAATGAGCAGCACCGGGCCACAACTCTCTGCCGTCGCTGCGCTGAGGGCCGGAACGGGCAGGCGCGAGCGCGAGGCCTGGGGCTAGAACTCCTCGTGGGTGTCCGGGTCCTGGTCCCAGATGCGTCCGCGCTCGAGTCCGGAGAGCGCATCCACCTCTGCCTGGTCGAGCTGGAAGCCGAAGATGTCGAGGTTCTTCGCCTGGCGCTCGGTGGAACGCGACTTCGGGATCGGCACCGAGCCGAGCTCGACGTGCCAGCGGAGGATGGCCTGCGCGGGCGAGACGCCGTGCGCGGCAGCAACCTCGACGACGACGGGATGCTCGAGCAGCTCGCCGCGACCAAGCGGGCTCCAGGCCTCGGTCACGATGCCGTGCTCCGCGTGGAACTCGCGCAGCGCGGCCTGCGGGAAGAACGGGTGCAGCTCGACCTGGTTGACAGCGGGTGTGACACCGGTCGCGTCAACGATCTTCGTCAGGTGCTCCGGGGTGAAGTTCGAGACGCCGATCGACCGCACCCGGCCGTCCTTCTGCAGCTGCACCAGTGCGCGCCAGGTGTCGACGTACTTCTCGAGGCGCGGCAGCGGCCAGTGGATGAGCAGCAGGTCGAGCTGTTCGAGGCCGAGGCGCGCGATCGACTCGTCGAAGCCGGCGAGCGTCTCGTCGTAGCCGTGGAAGCGGCCGGGGATCTTGCTCGTGACGACGATCTCGGAGCGCGGTACGTCGGACGCACGGATGCCCCTGCCGACGGCTTCCTCGTTGTCGTAGCTGATGGCAGTGTCGAGGAGTCGGTAGCCGAGCGAGAGCGCCTCGCGTGTGGGTCCGGCGGAGTCCTCGCCGGCGTGCGGGAAGGTGCCGAAGCCGATCGCGGGGATCGTGGTGCCGTCGTTGAGTCCGAGTTCAGGAACGTTGCTGGTCACTGTTCGCCTTCCGTCATTTGTTAGAACAACACGACCCTAGGGCCTGTCACCGGGAGGTTTCCGACCGTGACGCAATCGGCTGGTGAGGCTGAGGCAGCCGCCTCAGCGAGTGCTGAGCTCCGACAGTGCCCCCGCGATCGCGTCTCTCAGCGCGGCCGGAGGCTCCTCCCGTGTGGCGAGCACGACCTCGCGGGTGAGCGTCGCAGTATCGATGGGCAGGAACGCGACTGCGTCGTCGTGCCAGGTCGCGACCGAGACGGGGACGACGGCCACGAGCTGCCCCGCCGCGATCATCCCGAGAATTGCTGGGTAGTCGTCGGAGTGCATGCCCGTGCTCGCTTCGAAGCCGGCTCGTCTGCACAGCTCGCGCGTGGCCTCGTCCAGGGTGTCGCCGCCCGACGCGCCGAAAGCCCACCGATCCTGCCGCAGCTCGGTGAACTCTCGAATGGGTTGGCTCGGCTTCGCAGCGGCGAGTGGATGCGAGCGGTGCACCGCCAGAACCAGGGGCTCAGCGAAGAGCAGCTCTGTCGTGACCTCGGGGGAGAGGTGCGTCGGCAGTCCTGGGGCCTGGAAGAGGACGGCTGCGTCCAGCTGGCCCTGCTCCAGCTGTCTGGCGAGCCGTTCGCACTCGTCGAGTGTCAGTTCGAGACTGAGGTGCGCGAGTTCGGCTCGGCGCAGGATGCCTGGGACGACGAGCGCGCCGAGGGTGGGGAAGATGCCGAAGCGCACGAGTCGCCGCTCGTCGTCGAGCCACGCGTCGAGTTCGGTGAACGCCCTGCGGCCGGCCTCGAGCAGCTGCCTCGCGCGGACTGCGAAGACGCGGCCCGCTGCGGTCGGGGTGCTGCCACGGGGGCCGCGCTCCAGCAGCTTGACGCCTGCCTGCTGCTCGAGTCGCCGGAGATGGTGGTCGACCGTCGGGTGGCTCCATCCCAGCGAGCTCGCCGCCGCGGCGACGGAGCCCTCCGCGAGAACGGCGTCGAACGCTGCTAGCCCCCTGAAGTCGGGAAGATTCGGCGCCTGGCGGTGTGACATGGCTTCAGTCTACGACTGAAGCCATACCGTCAAGTTGCCATTCTCTCTTGCAAGCGACCCTGGCACGATGGGGGCATGACGCACGCACCCGAGGTTCCGACGTTCGCCTACGACGACGCCGAAGGCGACTTCGGTGGGGTGTCTGCGAACCCACCTCAGAGCGCGATGTCCCTCGAGAACTCGACCGGCGCGAGTCGAGACACCGCAGGGGCGCCATACGCCGCCGCGCTCGCCGTGCACGCCGCCCGCGACTCCACTGCCTTCCTCGTGCCGGGCCACGGCGCCGACGCCACGGGTCTCGGCCTGGGCCAGGCGGAGTATTTCGGTGAGCGGGTGCTGGAACTCGACGTCACGCCACTCCTCGACGGCATCGACCTCGGCGACGGGTCACCCCGCGAGCAGGCCGAACGTCTCGCCGCCGACGCGTGGGGTGCATCCCGAACCTGGTTCCTGACCGGCGGTTCCTCGATGGGCAACCGCATGGCGGCCCTGGCCGCACGCGGGCTCGGCGAGGGCGTGCTCATGCAGCGCAGCGCCCACTCGAGCTTCGTCGACGGCATCATCCTGGGCGGCTCGTCGCCGAGCTTCGTGCTGCCCGAAGTCGACCTCGAGCACGGCATCGCCCACGGGGTCACCCCCGCCGCGGTCGCGGATGCGCTGGCCGAGCGACGCGCATCCGGCGGCGGCGACGTCGCGGCCGTCTACATCGTCTCGCCCAGCTACTTCGGCGCCGTCGCCGACGTCGCAGGCATCGCCGAGGTGGTGCATGAGGCCGGTGCCGCCCTCATCGTCGACGCCGCCTGGGGCGCTCACTTCGGGTTCCTTCCCGAGCTTCCCGATTCTCCCGTGCGCCTCGGCGCTGATCTCGTCGTCACGAGCACCCACAAGCTCACCTCGTCGCTCTCGCAGAGTGCGCTGGTGCACCTCGGGCACGGTCCCATCGCTCGGGCGCTCGAACCGCACGTCGAGCGAGCCCACCGCATGACCGCGTCGACAAGCGAGAGCTCGCTGCTGCTCGCGTCGCTGGACCTCGATCGTCGCGACCTCGTCGAGCGCCGCGACCTGCTCGAGGCGTCCTACGACGCCGTGCTCGCCGCCCGCGACATGTTCCGCGCCGACGGTCGCTTCCCGGTCGTCTCAGACGCGTTCGACGCGTACCCGTCGACGGTCGCGATCGACCCGTTCCGCATCCCCGTCGACATCCGCGCGACGGGCCTCGACGGGCACACCGTGCGGCTGCGCCTCGCCCGCGAGTTCGGCGTCATGGTCGAGATGGCGACCGTCAGCTGCATCGTCGCGGTCATCGGCATCGGCAAGACGCCGGATGCGCGTGTCCTGCTGGACGCCCTCGCCGAGATCACGGCGGACGTCGCCGCGGCGTCGCCCGCCACAGAAGTGCGAGGCGACTCGGCTGTCGTGATCCCGCCGATGCCTGGGCCGGGGGAGATGCGCATCCGGCCCCGCGCCGCCTACCTCGCCGACGCGGAGACGGTTCCGTGGGCGGACGCCATCGGACGCATCTCCGCCGACTCGCTCGCCGCGTACCCGCCGGGAATCCCGAACGTGCTGCCTGGCGAGGAGATCACGGTTGAGGTCGTCGAGTTCCTGCGGGCGTCGGCCGCCGCGGGCAGCCACGTGCGTGGTGCCGTCGACAGCGCCGTCTCGGCGTTCCGCGTCGTGGTCGAGGAGCAGGGCTGAGCGAGCTGGCGCTGTAGCGCGTACTGCTTGGCTCCTTCGTGACCAACATCAGTGCAGAATCGCCGCCTGTAGCCTTCGCAGTGCTCGACGGCCCAGTTTCTGTACTGATGTTGGTCAGGAGCCCATGTCGCTGCGCCCGGCGTCGCCGGGGCCGCCGGCGTCGAGGACGAGCTGCAGGAGGACCACGTCGAGCCAGCGTCCGAACTTCGTGCCGACCTGGTCGAGGCGACCGGCGTGCGTGAAGCCGAGACGCTCGTGGAGGCTGATCGACGCCGCGTTGTCTGCGTCGATGGCCGCGACCATGACGTGCTTGCCCGCCGCGCGGGCGCGGTCGATGAGGGCCAGCGTCAGTGCCTTGCCGAGGCCGCGTCCGCGGGCTTCGCCTCGCACGTACACCGAGTGCTCCACCGTGTGCCGGTAGCCGGAGAAGGTGCGGAAGTCGCCGTAGGTCGCGTAGCCGAGCACAGCGTCCACGTCGTCGACCACGACGAGGACAGGGAGGCCGGCGGTTGCTCGGCCGGCGAACCAGGCGCGGCGGTCGTCGGCATCGACGGTCGCGGCGTTCCAGTTGACGGTGGTCGTCAGCACGTCCTCGTTGTAGATCTCGGTGATCGCGGGGATGTCGTCGACGGTGGCGTCGCGGATGTTCGGGGTCACCCGGCCAGTATCGCGCAGGGGCCGCGTCGGCGCGTGAAGGTCGCAGCGTACGCTGAAGCAAGGTCGGCGTCGGCGTCCTGGTCGACGAGCTGTGCTCGAGTCGACGAGTTGCGCTCGGTCACCAGTCGGGGTCAGGCGCGCTGCTCTCGTTTGATCGCCACCGAGCGTCAGGCCGGGGCGCTCCCGGTGGATCCGCGCACGGCGAGACTCGTCGCGACCTTCTGCACGCGCTGGAGCTGCACGGGGTGCTGCATCCGCTCGAGGAGGAGTGTCCCGGCTTGCACTCCGATGGCGAAGTTGCCGGTGTCGACGGAGGTGAGCGACACCACTTGGAACTTCGCGAGCGGGGAGTTGTCGTAGCCCGCGACGGACAGGTCGGCGGGCACGCGCAGCCCAAGGGTGTTGGCGACCGAGAGCACGCCGATGGCCGAGGCGTCGTTGAAGGCGAAGATCGCGGTGACCCGCTCGCCTTCCGGGGCGCTGAGGAGCCGCCCAGCGGCTGCGTGTGCGCTCTCTTCGCTCATGCCTCCCGCTTCGGTGACGGCGTGAGCGGCGAGTCCGGCTTCGGCCATGGCGCGGAGGAAGCCCTGCTCTCGCAGTTCGCTGATGCGGCCGGGCCCGCGGAGGTAGGCGATGCGCGTGTGTCCGAGTTCGAGGAGGTGGCGGGTGATCTGGTGGGCGCCGGCCTCGTCGTCGTTGGTGACGATGTCGACCGCGGGAAGGTCGGGGTCGAGGGTGCCGGCGAGCACGACGGGCACGTCCTCGGCGATGCGGGCCACGGCGTCACCCTCTGAGGTGGTGCCGATGACGACGATGCCGTCGACGCCCTGCTGGATGAGGGCATTTAGCGAGCTGCGCCCGATGCGCTGGTCGGTGCGGCTGTCGGTGAGCAGCGTCGCGTAGCCGGAGGCGTGGAGTGTTGCTGAGACCCCCTCGAGGAGTTCCACGAACCAGGGGTTGCGGAGGTCGTTGACGATGAGCCCGACGGTTCGCGTCTTGGCGCGGGAGAGTCCGCGGGCGTGCGCGTTGGGGCGGTAGCCGAGTTCCGCGATCGCGGTGAGGACGGCCGCGCGGCGGGTGTCGCTCACGTGGGGGGCGTCGCGCAGCACCAGTGAGACCAGTGACTTAGAGACGCCGGCCCGCTCGGCCACGTCCCGGATGGTGACGGGGGTCGTTGGCGACTTCTGGGTCTCCTCCACGAGGTCGCCTCCTGACTGCGCTCTGGTCGAGCCACCAGCGTATGGCCTTTTCGGTTGTGGTGTGGAACTATTTGCACCGATCTACATTTGTCCAAGACGAGCGAGCAGGCAGCGGCAAGCGCCGACATGCGCCGAGCACGCACGAGATGAGCAACGAGGGTGGCATGAGCACACTGAACGCGCGCCGGTTGAGCGCAGGAATGGTCGGGGGCGGCATCGGCGCCGACATCGGCAAGACGCATCGCTTCGGGATGCGGATGGACGACCGGTACTCGGTGGACGCGGGAGTGTTCGGCCGCGACGTCGAGGAATCGGCGCGCGTGGCGGTATCGCTCGGCGTCGCACCGGAGCGCACCTACGCCAGCTACCAGGAGATGGCTGCGGCCGAGGCTGCGCGTCAGGACGGCATCGACGTCGCTATCGTCGCGACGCCGAACGACAGCCACTTCGAGGTGGCGAAGGCGTTCCTCGAGCGCGGTATCAGCGTGGTCTGCGAGAAGCCGCTCACGCGAAGCTCGTCGACAGCGCGCGAGCTGATCGATCTGGCGGAGCGCCACGACGCGATCCTCGCGGTGCCGCACTGCTACTCGGCCTACCCGATGGTGCGCGAGGCTGCGCGGATGGTGAGCGACGGTCGCCTCGGCCGGCTCACGTTCGTCGACGTCGAGCATGCGTCCGGCTGGGCCGCGACGCCGCTCGAGCTGACCGGCCACAAGCAGGCCAGCTGGCGCACCGACCCCGACGTGGCGGGGTTCCCGAGCGTGGTCGGCGATCTCGGCACGCACGGCTACCACCTGGCTCGCTACATCACCGGCCTCGAAGCTGATCGTGTCTCAGCGCAGCTCCACACCCTCGTGCCAGGGCGGAAGGTCTTCGACAACGCGACGGTCGCGCTCGAGTTCAGCGAGGGGGTCCCGGGCACGCTCTGGGCGAGCATGGCCGCGACGGGGCACAATCACGGGTTGCGCATCCGCGTCTTCGGCGACGAGGGGAGCCTCGAATGGCAGCACGAGGATCCGCACCACCTGACCTTCCAGGACCTCGAGGGCACGACCACGATCTTCACGCACGGCCTCTCCTCCCTCTCCGAGGACTCGGCCAGGCTCACGAGGGTCGGCCTCGGGCATCCGGAGGGCTTCCTCGAGGCCTTCGGCAACTTCTACCGCGACCTCGCCGACGAGCTCGAGGCGCGGCGGGATGCGCGCCCGTCGACCATCCGCGAGCTGTCGTTCCCGACGGGCATCGACGGCCTCATCGGCGTGCAGTTCGTCGAGGCGGTCGCCGCATCGCACGCCGCAGACTCGGCGTGGACTGTTCCGGGCAGCGTCGCTGACCGCGATGCGGAGATCGCTGCGGCTGACGCCGAGCTGCGCGAAGCCGGGGGGAACTGAGATGCAGAGATTCGCGCTCATCGGCGCCGGGTTCATCGGTGCCGTCCACGCCAAGAGCCTCGCGGCCAACCCAGACGTCGACTTCCGCTACGTGTACGACGTCGACCTCGCGAGGGCGGAGACGTTGGCTGTCTCGCACGGCGCGGCCGCCGTGTCCTCGCTCGCGCAGGTCTTCGACGCCACGCAGGTCGATGCCGTGCTCATCGCGTCATCCACGAACAAGCACGCAGAGCACCTTCGGCTCGCAGCCGACGCGGGCATCGCAGCGCTCTGCGAGAAGCCCATCGACCTCGATCTCGAGCGCGCTCGGGAGACGGTGGCGTACGTCGAGGCGTCCGGCATCACCGCGATGGTCGACTTCAATCGCCGCTTCGACCGCGATTACGCCGAGGTGAAGCGAATCGTGGATGCGGGCGAGGTGGGCGACGTCGAGCTGCTGCAGCTCTCGAGTCGCGGCCCTTCTATGCCACCGCTCGAGTACATCGCCGTGTCCGGCGGGCAGATGCGCGACCAGACGGTGCACTTCTTCGACCTCGCGACCTGGATCACGGGCCTCGATGCGGTCGCCGTCTCTGCGACGGGCAGCGCCCTGGCCGAGCCCAGGGTTGCCGACTACGGCGATGTCGACACGTCGATCGCGACCGTGCGCCTCGCGAACGGCGCCCTCGTGCAGATCGACAGCATCCGTCGTTCCGGCTACGGCTACGACGAGCGCATCGAGGTGTTCGGCTCGGAGGGGCTGGTCGAAGCCAAGCGGCACCGGGCGGGTCAGGTGGCCAGGTATGGGAGCGGAACGGTGACGGAGTCCGGGATGCACGCTGGCTGGTTCGAGCGCGTGCAGCCCACGTACGCTGCGGCGCTCGCGGAGTTCGTCGGTGCGCTGGAGGATGGGCGCTCGCCGTCGCCGTCACTGCGCGAGGCGCTTCGTGCGCAGGCTGTCGCCGAGGCGGCGACGCGCTCGCTCGCGAGCGGCCGGGAGGAGCCGGTGCTCTCCTGAGTGCGCGCCGAAACATACCGTCGGACGGCGGGCGATCGAGTCTCGGTCGCCCGCCGTTCTGGGTCGAGACCGGTCCGTGATGCGGTCTTCACAAGAAAAGGTTTGCTTAATACACCTGTTGAGCTATTGTCATGACAAGTCAGTGACGTGCTCGTTGCTCTCGGACAAGGATGACCGAGCGAGCACACGTGAGCTTCTCAAGACGCCGCCCCCCAGCGGCTGTCTCGTCGAGTGCACAACTGGCGTCATCACGGCATTCAAAGGAGTTTTCGTGAAGAAGAAACGTCTCATGTTCGGTCTGGCCGCGCTCGCCATGGTGCCGGTCTTCGCGCTCACGGCCTGCTCGTCCGCGGGTGGCCGGGACACCGGAACGGCGGAGGACCCCGCAGTCGCCGGCGTCGCAGACACGCCCTCCATCAAGATCGCGATGATCACCCACGCCGCCCCCGGCGACACCTTCTGGGACATCGTTCGGAAGGGTGCCGAGACCGCGGCAGCGAAGGACAACGTCGAACTGCTCTACTCATCCGACCCGCAGGCGCCGAACCAGGCCCAGCTGATCCAGCAGGCCATCGACCAGGGGGTCGACGGCATCGCCGTCACCATCGCCAAGGGCGACGCACTCGAAGATTCCATCAAGGCGGCCGTCGACGCCGGCATCCCCGTCGTCGCCTTCAACGGCGGCAGCAAGGAAGCCTTCGAGTTCGGCGCCTTCACCTACATCGGCCAGGACGAGGTCGTCGCGGGCCAGGCCGCCGGCGACAAGATCACCGAGCTCGGCTACACCAAACCGCTCTGCATCATCCAGGAGCAGGGCCACGTCGGGCTCGAAGCGCGCTGCGCGGGCATCAAGGAGAAGGTGCCAGCCACCGAGATCCTCTACGTCACCGGAACCGACATGACCCAGGTCAAGTCGACGATCTCCGCCAAGCTGCAGTCGACACCCGACACCGACGTCGTCATCGGACTCGGCGCCCCGTTCACGCTCACGGCCATCGACTCGGTCTCCGAGACCGGCTCCAGCGCGAAGGTCGCATCGTTCGACCTGAACGCGGACCTCGCTCAAGCCATCGTCGACGGTGACGTCGTCTTCACCGTCGACCAGCAGCCCTACCTGCAGGGCTACATGGCCGTCGACTCCCTCTGGTTGCAGAACAACGGCGAGTTCGCCCTCGGCGGCGGAAAGCCCGTGCTCACGGGCCCGACGATCATCGACGAGAGCAACGCCGCAGTCGTCCTCGAAGAGGCCAAGAAGGGCATCCGCTAACCAGCGAACCGCGGTCGGGGTGGCCGCCAGCGCGGCCACCCCGACCCCTCACAAGGAAGTGCAGTCATGGTTCAAACCTCAACACCAACCGCAGCATCCCCCCGATCACCCAACACCAACTCTGCCCCCGTCACCACCGACGAGCGCGTCGGCAAGCGGTCGCCGCTCTCCGTCATCCTGGGCCGACCCGAGATGGGCGCCGTCGTCGGCGCCATCGTCGTCTTCGTGTTCTTCGCGGTCGCCGCCCCAGTCTTCACGCAGGTCACCTCACTCGCGACGGTGCTCTACGGCGCCTCCACGATCGGCATCATGGCCGTCGGCGTCTCGCTGCTCATGATCGGCGGCGAGTTCGACCTCTCCGCCGGCGTCGCCGTCATCTCGTCAGCACTCACCGCGTCGCTCTTCAGCTGGTACTTCGCCACCAACGTGTGGGTGGGCGTGCTCATGGGCCTCGTCTTCGCCCTCGTCGTCGGCTTCATCAACGGCTGGCTGCTCATCAAGACGAAGCTGCCGTCGTTCATCGTCACGCTCGCGTCGTTCCTCATGCTCACGGGGCTCAACCTCGGCATCACCCGCCTCGTCGGTGGCGGCGTCTCCAGCCCCGCGATCGCCGACATGGACGGCTTCGCGTCGGCGAAAGCCATCTTCGCGAGCGAGATCCCGGTCTTCGGGGTCAACGTCAACGTGACGGTCTTCATCTGGATCGCCCTGGTGCTCGTCGCCACGTTCATCCTCATGCGCACGAAGATCGGCAACTGGATCTTCGCGGTCGGCGGCGACGAGAACGCGGCCCGCGCCGTCGGCGTGCCCGTCACGGCGACGAAGATCGGCCTCTTCATGGGCGTCGGCTTCTGCGCCTGGATCCTCGGCATGCACAACCTGTTCGCCTTCAACGTCGTGCAGTCGGGTGAGGGGATCGGCAACGAGTTCCTCTACATCATCGCGGCCGTCATCGGCGGCTGCCTCCTCACCGGCGGCTACGGCTCGGCGATCGGCGGCGCGATCGGCGCCCTGATCTTCGGCATGGCCAACAAGGGCATCGTCTACGCCCAGTGGAACCCGGACTGGTTCAAGTTCTTCCTCGGCCTCATGCTGCTGATGGCGACGATCGTGAACCTGGTCGTCAAGAAAAGGGCGGAGCAGAAGTAATGGCAATCAACCAGGCAACGGTGACGGATGCGCAGCAGTCGGTGTCAGCAGAGCAGGGCGCGCACCTCATCTCGCTTCGGGATGCGGGCAAGCGGTACGGCAACATCCTCGCCCTCCAGGGGGTGGACATGGACGTCGACCCAGGACGCGTGACCTGCGTGCTCGGCGACAACGGTGCCGGCAAGTCGACGCTCATCAAGATCATCGCGGGACGTCACGAGCACACCGATGGGGAGTTCCTCATCGAGGGCGAATCGGTGCACCTCAGGTCGCCCCGCGAGGCGCTCGAACGCGGCATCGCGGCGGTCTACCAGGACCTCGCGGTCGTGCCGCTCATGCCGATCTGGCGCAACTTCTTCCTCGGTTCCGAGCTCACGAAGGGTTTCGGTCCGTTCAAGAGCCTCGACGTCGAGCAGATGAAGGAGATCACGAAGAAGGAGCTGCTCGACATGGGCATCGACCTTCGCGACGTCGACCAGCCCATCGGGCAGCTCTCGGGAGGTGAGCGGCAGTGCGTCGCCATCGCCCGCGCCGTGTACTTCGGGGCGAAGGCGCTCATCCTGGACGAGCCGACCGCGGCCCTCGGCGTCAAGCAGTCGGGCGTGGTGCTGCGCTACATCCTCGCAGCCCGCGACCGTGGGCTCGGCGTGATCTTCATCACCCACAACCCGCACCACGCGTTCCCCGTCGGCGACAGCTTCCTGCTCCTCAAGCGCGGGAAGTCCATCGGCTACTACGACAAGGCCGACATCACGCTCGACGAGCTCACGGCCCAGATGGCCGGCGGCGCCGAGCTCGAGGAGCTCGCCCACGAGCTCGAGCAGCTCGGCGGCTACACGCAGGACATCGCCGTCATCCGAGGGGTCGAGGACGACATCCCGGACGTCCCCGCCAAGTAGGAGCAGCATCCGTCGCGTGGATCATGCGAGAACGGCCGGCACCCGCTGCGGGGTGCCAGCCGTTTCGCGCACTCGGCGGATGGTCGTCAGCGGCGCGGGCTCGCGAAGGGGCCGTTGTCGCGGTCGACGACCTCCTTGCCCAGTGGTGAGAGGGAGATCGGGATCATCTTGAAGTCGGCGATGCCCATGGGGATGCCGATGATGGTGACGCACAGCGCGATGCCGGAGACGATGTGTCCGATCGCGAGCCACCAGCCAGCGAGCACGAACCAGATGACGTTGCCGATGAAGGAGAAGGCGCCGGCGTTCGGCCGTGAGACGACATCGCGGCCGAAGGGCCAGAGCGCGTACAGGCCGATGCGGAACGACGCGATGGCCCACGGGATCGTGATGATCGGGATGCAGAGCAGCACGCCGGCCAGCAGGTAGCCGCAGAAGAGCCAGAAGCCCGAGAGCAGGAGCCAGATGATGTTGAGGAGGGTGCGCATGCGTCAAGCCTGCCGCAACTCGCGATGTATCGCGTCATCCTGCGGACTGAAGTCCACATGTTCATATGTCATGACAAATGAGCGTGAGCGGACTATGCTCGCACCAGGTACGTCGTCGTGCCGAAGCCCCAGCCCATCCGCAGTCCGCAACTGCCGTGCACACCGAGGTCACCCATGAGCTCCACCACTTCAACCCCGTACGCTGGCCAGCCCGCCGAAGAGATCCTGCGTGTCCTGCGCGCAGAAGAGCAGGAGCTGGACTTCCCGAGCTTCACGCTCGAGGATGCGTGGCAGGTGGGCACCTGGCTGCGCCACGAGTCCATCGTGCGTGGCCACGGCGTCGCCGTCTCGGTCGTGCTCGGCGGACAGCGCGCCTTCCACGCCGCCACGCCAGGCTCGTCAGCGCTGAACGACGCCTGGCTCGCCCGCAAGTTCCGGGTCGTCGAGCACTTCGGCCACTCGACCCTCGCAGTCCTCTACGCGTACGAGGCGGACGGTGAGGACTTCGCCGCAGGCTCCCTCCTGGACCCGCGCGAGTACGCCGCGGCCGGCGGCGCCTTCCCGATCCGCATCGGCGGCACCCTCGCCGGCGCGGTCGGCGTCAGCGGCCTCGAGATGCACGAGGACCACGCGCTGGTCGTCGAAGCGCTGCGCGTCCACCGCGTCCTCTCCTGAACGGCGCCCGCGGCCCCTCTGCGACGCGGAAAGGTCTCACGAGGCGCTTGGGGTTTCGGGGACGCACATGCGGGGTTCCCGCGGCCGTGATGGGTTTCGGGGACGCACGTGCGGGGTTCCCGCGGCCGTGATGGGTTTCGGGGACGTGCGTGCGGGGTTCCTGCGGCCGTGATGGGTTCTTCCCCAGCACGGCCACCGAAACCCCGCAAACCGAAACCCTGCACGCCGAAGCGTGCAGGCGCCGGAGCTCCCGCACGCCGGAGCTCCCGCACGCCGAAGCGTGCAGGCGCCGGAGCTCCTGCACGCCGAAACCCGGAACGCTGGAACCCGCGCAGGCCGCCGCTTCGCGCACGGCGACGCTTCATCGCGCTGTCGTGCGAGCACGGGACCTGCGCCTCGGGGCGACGCTACTGGTCGGCGACCGCGTCCAGAACGTCGTCGGCATAGCGTTCGAGCTTCGCCGCACCGACGCCGGAGATAGCGGCGAGCTGCGCGTGCTGGCGCGGCTTGACCTCGGCGATCGCGGCGAGCGTCGCATCCGTGAACACGATGTAGGCGGGCACACCCTGCTCCTTCGCGGTCTCGGCGCGCCACGCGCGGAGGCGCTCGAAGACCTCGCGCTGCGACTCCGTGAGGGCCGCCGCTGCCGCGCTCCCGCCGCCGGAGCGACCCGAGTGCTCCCCGCGCGAGCGGCGTCCGCTCGAACCCGCCGGCTTCGGGGGCTCCTTGCGGAACATGAGCTGACGCTCCCCGCGGAGCACCGGTGCGGCCTCGCTGGTGAGCGCGAGCACCCCGTACTCGCCGCGCACGGCGAGCACGCCCGCGGCCAGGAGCTGACGGATGACGCCGCGCCATTCCGTGTCGCCGAGGTCCTTGCCGATGCCGAACGTCGAGAGCTCGTCATGCTTCCACTGCGTGATCTTCTCTGTCGTCTTGCCGGTGAGGATGTCGATGAGCTGGCCGGCTCCGAACGCCTGGCCGTTGCGTTCGCGGTCGAGCCGCAGCACGGTCGACAGCAGCTTCTGCGCCGCGATGGTGCCATCCCACGAGGCCGGCGGAGAGAGGCACGTGTCGCAGTTGCCGCACGGCTCGCTGAGCTGCCCGAAGTAGGCGAGCAGCTGCACGCGTCGGCAGGTGACCGTCTCGCAGAGCGCGAGCATCGCGTCGAGGTGCTGGCTCTGCGCTCGCTTGCGCTGCGCGTCCCCCTCGCCTTCCGCGATCATGCGGCGCTGCTGCACCACGTCGTTCAGCCCGTACGCCAGCCAGGCGGTGGACGGCAGGCCATCACGACCCGCACGCCCCGTCTCCTGGTAGTAGCCTTCGATGCTCTTCGGGAGGTCGAGGTGCGCCACGAAGCGCACATCCGGCTTGTCGATTCCCATGCCGAAGGCGATCGTCGCCACCATGACGACCCCGTCCTCACGGAGGAACGTCGCCTGGTGCCTCGCACGCGTCTCGGCTGGCATGCCCGCGTGGTAGCCCAGCGCGTTCACGCCCTGACCCCGCAGCCACTCGGAGACGTTCTCGACCGACTTGCGGCTCAGGCAGTACACGACGCCGGCGTCGCCCGCGTGCTCTTCGTGGATGAGGCGCAGCAGCTGCGCCTTCGGGGTGGCCTTCGGGGAGACGCGGTACTGGATGTTCGGGCGGTCGAAACTGGCGACGAACACCTTCGCGTCGCCGAGCACGAGCCGGTCGACGATCTCCTGCCGGGTTTCGCTCGTCGCGGTGGCGGTCAGGGCGATGCGGGGGACACTCGGCCAGCGTTCCGCGATCATCGACAGGTTCAGGTAGTCGGGGCGGAAGTCATGCCCCCACTGGGCCACGCAGTGGGCCTCGTCGATCGCGAACAGCGAGATGTTGGTGCGGCTCAGGAGGTCGGCGGCGACCGGTAGGCGCTCGGGGGCGAGGTAGATGAGGTCGAGCTCGCCCGCGAGGAGCTGGCGCTCGACGTCACGACGCTCGTCGATCGACTGGGTGGAGTTCAGGAACGCAGCGCGCACGCCGAGCTGCTCGAGCGCGCCGACCTGGTCGTGCATGAGCGCGATGAGGGGCGAGATGACGACGCCGGTTCCCTCGCGCACGAGCGCGGGCACCTGGTAGCAGAGGCTCTTGCCGCCACCGGTCGGCATGAGCACGACGGCGTCGTCGCCAGCGCAGAGCCGCTCGATGATCTGGGCCTGGTCGCCGCGGAAGTCGTCGTAGCCGAAGACCTCGCGCAGCACCCGCTGCGCTCGCTCGAGCAGGGTCCCTGACCTGGCGGGGGCTTCTGTCTCGTGCGTTGCGACCATGGAAGCAACCCTAGGCGCGACGACCGACATCCGCTCGGTCATCCACAGGCCCAGCCGCGTACATCCGCATGACGACCCGGTCGCGAACCTGGGGCCTCGGCCGGCCGCTACCGGGCGGTTCGGAGGCGCGAGACCGGCGGGTAGTAGCGGAAGCCGGGGATGAACATCGGCGCCGACGCGTCCCGGATCGTGCGCCTCGGGAGGGTGCGGTCAAACGGATCCAGCTGTGCTGCGCGGTGCTGCTGCTCGAGCTGCAGCCGCGGGTCCACGCTCGGCTGCGAGGCCAGGCGGGTCGAGGCGTCGCGGGCGCGCGCCAGTCGCTGTGGGCTGTTCACACTCAGCTCCCATCGCCGGTGACTCGTCGCGCCGCAGGGCTCGCGCTCTGGGGGCTTCAACGCTAGCGAGAATCTCCGCGCGGCACGCCCGAGAGCGAGGGGAGAACTCCCCACCAGACAGGACGGCTGGGGAGGCCCCCTCGCGTCGATCGGTCAATGGGTGGCGCGGCTACGGCTGGCCGCCGACGGCGGAGCGTTCAGTCGCGTTCGACCGTGAACCCCGACCCCGCCCATTCGGACATGCCACCGAGCACGTTCACGACCGGCTTGCCGTGCTGCTCGAGGTATGCCGTGGCACGTTCGCTGCGAACTCCAGCGGCGCAGATCAGGTAGACGGGGCCGTCCTCCGGCACCTCGTCGACCCGATCCGTGAGCTCGCTCAGCGGCACGTTGCTGGCCCACGGGATGCGCGCGGCCGAGAACTCGTCGCGTTCGCGGACGTCGATGACGGTGGCCTGCTCACCGAGCTCGGCGAGCTGCTTGGTGTCGATGGTCTGCACGGGTGATCCTCCTGGCTGAGCTTCTGCCCCGCGGGAGCGCGGGCCGCGCACCACGGTACTTCAGCGCACTTCGCGAGCGCTGGCGCAGTGGCCCCGGGGGGGGGAGTTGGGATGCCGGGCGGGCCCGAACCGAGCGGAACTTGGCAAATTCCCGGAGGCGGGTGTATCTTCACGAAAGGTAAGCCTTACCTGGCCTACCGCGTATGGACGCCTGGGCTATGGCTGGCCCTCACGCCCGCCGGCCCAGTTCTCTTCACGCCCAGGAATCCAGCATGCTCGGCTCTCTCCTCATCGGCCTCCGCGAAGGCCTCGAAGCGGCGCTCGTCGTCGGCATCCTCCTCGCCTACGCGCGGCGAATCCACCGACCGGACATCGTGCGCCGCATCTGGCTCGGCGTCGCCTTCGCCGTGGTCGCGTCCCTCATCCTCGGCGCGGTGCTCACGTTCGGCGCGTACGGCCTCTCCTTCCAAGCCCAGGAGATCATCGGCGGCACGCTCTCGCTCGTCGCCGTCGCCATGGTCACGTGGATGGTGTTCTGGATGCTCCGCGTCTCGAAGACGCTGAAGCACGACCTCGAGGGGCAGGTCGATCGCCACCTCGGGGGCAGCGGCTGGGGCATCGTCGCGGTCGCGTTCGTCTCCGTCGCACGCGAGGGACTCGAGACCGCGCTCTTCGTCTGGTCGACCACGCGCTCGGGCGACGGCTGGGTGCTCGGCTTCCTCGGCGCCATCCTCGGCCTCCTCATCGCGGTCGGGCTCGCCTGGGGTCTCTTCCGCGGGGTCGTCCGCATCGATCTGTCCACCTTCTTCACCTGGACCGGCGCCCTCCTCATCGTCTTCGCCGCGGGCATCGTGGCCTACGCGATCCACGACCTACAGGAGGCGGCGGTGCTGCCCGGACCCTTCACCGCAGCCCCGGCGAGCGCATCCGCCGCCGCCCAGGCATGGTTCGGGGAGAACGCGTGGGCGTTCCGCATCCCCCAGATCATCCCGCCGGACGGCCTCCTCGGCGCGCTCCTCAAGGGAACACTCGGCTTCACCCCCGAGATGACGAAGCTCGAGATCCTCGCCTACTTCGCGTACCTCATCCCGACCGCCACGCTCTTCGCCATCCGCACCCGCTCGGGCAGGCGGCACGCGACCCCAACCTCACCCCAGCCTGCGGCGACCGCCGCGCTCTAGAAACGCGCCCTCGAAGAAGGACACCCATGCACCTCAAGCCACTCGCCGCCGGTCTGCTGTCGGCCGCTGCCCTCGTCTCCCTCACCGGCTGCGTGCCGAACGCGCCGGCTGACCCAGCGTCCTCGCTCGCCGTCTCGAGCACGGACTCGGACTGCACGGTCTCCGGCGCATCAGCCGCCAGCGGGCCCATCACCTTCGACGTCACCAACGAGGGCGAGCGCGTCACCGAGTTCTACCTGCTCGCCGACGACGGCCTCCGTATCGTGGGCGAGGTCGAGAACATCGCCCCCGGCACGAGCCGCCAGCTCTCCGTCGTCGCGCAGCCGGGCAGCTACTTCACGGTCTGCAAGCCGGGCATGATCGGCGAGGGCATCGGGCAGACCGCGTTCGAAGTCTCCGGCGAGGCCGTCGAGGTCGCGGCAGACGACCAGGCCGCCTACGACGAGGCCGTCACGAGCTACACCGCCTACCTGCGCAACCAGGTCTCCGAGCTCGTGCCCCTTGTCGAGGAGTTCACGACAGCCTACAAGTCCGGCGACGACGAGAAGGCCCGCGAGCTGTTCGCCGCGGCGCGCGTGCCATACGAGCGCATCGAGCCGACCGCCGAGGCGTTCGGCGACCTCGACCCGAAGATCGACTACCGAGAAGTCGATGCCGTCGCCGAGGGCCTCGACTGGACCGGCTTCCACCGCATCGAGAAGGACCTCTGGCAGCCGCAGCCCGGCGACAAGAACTCCGACGACACCGACGCGTTCCTCGACTGGGCGCCGTCAACGCCCGAGGAGCGCACCGCCTACGCGGACCAGCTCGTCGGCGACATCCAGGAGCTCGCCGACCTCGTGAACAGCGAGGAGTTCGAGATCTCCATCGAGGACATCACGAATGGAGCGATCGGCCTGCTCGACGAGGTCGCGACCGGCAAGATCTCCGGTGAAGAGGACTGGTGGTCCGGCACCGACCTCAGCGACTTCAAGGCGAACGTCGAGGGCGCAGAAGTCGCCTTCGGCATCGTCGAGGACGTCGCCCGCGCGAAGGGCGACGACGGTGCAGCGATCGCCGACTCGATCAGCACCGAGTTCACGGCCCTGAACGACCTCCTCGGCAGCTACGGGAGCTACGAAGAGGGCTTCACCACCTACCGCGACCTCACGCCTGACCAGGTCAAGGAGCTCTCGACGCAGGTGGATGCGCTCGCCGAGCCGCTCTCGCAGCTCACGACCACGGTGCTCGGCCTGCAGGCGTAGCCTCTCCGAGACGCACGCCGCCAGTCAGGGTGACGTGGCGTCGCTGAGTGCCGTTCATCACGGCCATGCGACCCCTCGTCACCCTGACTGACGGGACTCCGGTCCGTGCTCGGATTTCCGCTGGAATCTCCCGGGACGGCACCACGTGAACCATCACATCAGCAGAAGGAGCGCCGTGAGCGCAGGTGAGACCGGGCGTGAACCCGAGGGTGCGGATGCGCGAGCAGGGAACGTGAGGTCCGGATCGACGGCGGCACGTCGGCCAGCGGCGAGCTCCGACCCGGTGGCGGACCCTGCCGCGGCGGAACCCGCAAGCGGCGGCCTCTCTCGACGCGGGCTGCTCGGTCTGCTCGGCGCGGGTGCCACGGGCATCGCCGCCGGCGGTGCCGGTGGCTTCGGTATCGCGGCCGCGACCGGGGCCGGTGCCAGCACCCACGCGGGCAGCGGCACGCAGTATCCGTTCTCCGGCGAGCACCAGGCCGGCATCGTGACGCCCGCCCAGGACCGACTCCACTTCGCGGCCTTCGACGTGCGCGAGGGCACAACCCGCGAGGAGCTCGTCGAGCTGCTGCAGGACTGGAGCTACGCGTCGTCGCGGCTCGTGCAGGGCCTCGACGTCTCAGCCTCCGGCGCCGTCGGCGGCTCCCCGCTCGCGCCGCCCGACGACACGGGTGAGGCCATGGGACTGCCTCCGTCCGCGCTCACCATCACGGTCGGCTTCGGGCCGACGCTCTTCGTCGACGGCGACGGCGTCGACCGCTTCGGGCTCGCGAGCAGGCAGCCGGCGAAGCTCACACAGCTCCCGCGGTTCTCTGGTGACGCCCTCGACAGCGCACTCTCCGGCGGCGACCTGTGCATCCAGGCCTGCGCCGACGACCCGCAGGTCGCGGTGCACGCCATCCGGAACCTCACGCGCATCGGCTTCGGCCGCGTCATCCTGCGCTGGTCGCAGCTGGGCTTCGGGCGCACCTCGTCGACGTCGACGAGCCAGGTCACACCTCGCAACCTGTTCGGCTTCAAGGACGGCACCGCGAACGTCAAGGCGGAGGAGACGAGCGCGACCGCCGAGCACGTCTGGGTCGCCCCGGGCGACGGGGCCGACTGGCTGGTCGGCGGCTCCTACCTGGTCGCCCGGCGCATCCGCATGATGATCGAATCGTGGGACCGGGTGCGTCTCGAGGAGCAGGAGCAGATCATCGGCCGCGACAAACGCGCCGGCGCCCCGCTCAGCGGCGGCGAGGAGTCCACAGAGCCCGACTTCATGGTCGAGAGCGAGACGACCTTTGGGCAGCCCGCCATCGACGCGAACTCGCACGTCGCCCTCGCCCACCCCGCGAAGAACGCGGGAGCGAGGCTGCTGCGTCGCGGCTACAACTTCGTCGACGGCAACGACGAGCTCGGGCGGCTCAACGCCGGGCTCTTCTTCCTGTCCTACCAGCGGGACCCGCAGCAGTTCATCCGCGTGCAGCAGTCGCTCAGCACCGATCTCCTGAACGAGTACCTCAAGCACACCGGCAGCGGCATCTGGGCGATCCCGCCCGGCGCGCGCGAAGGCGGCTACGTGGGCGAGACGCTCTTCACCTGACCGCGCATACTCCACGCCCAGGCGGCTCATAGGTGCTCCATAGTTAAAGGAGGAGACTGGAGCCATGCCTGCAACCGATCAGTCGAGCTCGCGGCTCGGCCCGAAGCTCACGGCGGCCGACGGGTCCGCCATCCGAGTGCTCGTCGTCGATGACGAGCCCTCGCTCACCGACCTCCTCCGGATGGCGCTGCGCTACGAGGGCTGGGAAGTCCGCACCGCCGCGGATGGCGCGTCTGCGATCAAGGTCGCCCGAGAATTCAAGCCGCACGCCGCGATCCTCGACATCATGCTCCCCGACACGGACGGGCTCACCCTCCTGCACCGCATCCGCGCCGACGACGAGACGCTGCCCGTGCTCTTCCTCACGGCGAAGGATGCGCTCGCCGACCGCCTCGCCGGACTCACCGCGGGCGGGGACGACTACGTCACCAAGCCCTTCAGCCTCGAGGAGGTCATCGCCCGCGTCCGCGGCCTCGTGCGACGGTCCATGCTCACGCAGGGCGCCGCGAATGATCCCGTGCTCCGCGTCGGGGACCTCAGCCTCGACGAGGAGAGCTACGAGGTTCGCCGAGGCGACGACCTCATCGAGCTCACGGCCACCGAGTTCGAGCTGCTCCGCTTCCTCATGCGCAATCCGCGCCGAGTGCTCTCGAAGGCGCAGATCCTCGACCACGTGTGGAGCTACGACTTCGGCGGGCGCGAGACCGTCGTCGAGCTGTACATCTCCTACCTGCGCAAGAAGGTCGACGCCGGCCGGGAGCCCATGATCAGCACGGTGCGCGGCGTGGGGTACATGCTCAAGGCGACCGAATGACCTCTGGAGGGGGCGCGGTCGACGGTTCTGCGGCTCCCGCCTGGGCCCCCGCCCCGCCCTCGCCCGTCGGACAGGGAGGGCACGCCGAAGCGGCCACCCCGCAGGGCCGCGCACCGATGACGCTTCGCCGGAGGCTCGTGCTCGGGCTCGTCGCGACGCTCGTCACCGTCACCGCCGTCATCGGCGCCGTGAGCGTCTCACTGCTGCACAACGTGCTCGTCGACCGGCTCGACCAGCAGCTGCTCTCCGCCAGCGACCGGGGGCGCGAGGGCGCATCCGGCCCGGGTGACACGGGCGGGCCGCTGTCGCTCACACCGAACGCGACCTTCGTGCTGAAGCTGCCCGGCCAGGCCGAGGGTACGGTCGGGGCGGTCATTGACGGCGGCGAGGTCATCTCAGCCGGCGCCCTCGACAGCCTCGGCGAGGTCGTCCTCATCTCGCCGAGTACCGCGGAGTCACTCGCGAGCGTGCCCCTGGACGGGCGGGCGCACACGGTCACCGTCGACGGCATCGGCGAGGTGAGGGCGCAGGCGAGCGAAGGGCCCGCCGGGTACGGCGTCGTCATCGCGCTCCCGCTCGGCGACGTCAACGCGACGACCACGACGCTGAGTCTCATGATCGGCCTCATCGGGCTGCTCGGCATCGCGCTCGCCGCGCTGTTCACGTCTCGCTGGATCCGCGCGTCCATGGCCCCACTCGAACGGGTCGAGCACCTCGCGACCAGCATCTCGAAGCTCCCGCTCACCTCGGGTGACGCCGCGCTCGACGTGCGCGTCGACCCGCGTGACGCCGACCCGCGAACCGAGGTCGGGCGCATGGGGCAGGCATTCAACACGATGCTCGGGCACATCTCCCGCGCCTTCACGGCCAGGGAGGCGAGCGAGGCGAAGATGCGGCAGTTCGTCGCGGATGCGAGCCACGAGCTGCGCACGCCCCTCGCGTCGATCCGCGGCTACTCCGAGCTGACACGCCGCAGCCGCGCCGACCTGCCGGAGGACACGGCGCGCGCGCTCGAGCGCATCGACTCCGAGTCCGTCCGCATGACCGCGCTCGTCGAGGAGCTGCTCCTGCTCGCGCGACTCGACGAGGGCGTGGAGGCCACCCGCAGCAGGGTCGACCTGTCCCTCATCGCCCTCGAGACGGTCGGCGACGCGCACGCGGCGTGGCCCGACCACCACTGGAACCTCGACATCCCCGGCGAGCCGATCGAGGTGGTTGGAGTCGAGGGCCAGCTGCGCCGCGTCGTCTCGAACCTGCTGGCCAACGCGGACGCGCACACGCCGGCTGGCACCAACGTCACGCTGACGCTCGGCGTCGACGGCGGGTTCGCGGTGCTCAGCGTCCTCGACGACGGCCCCGGCATCGACCCCGCCGTGCTCGACCACCTCTTCGAGCGCTTCGTGCGCGGCGACACGTCACGCGCCCGCGGCGAGACGGAGTCGAGCGACATCCCGGTGACCAGGGGAACAGGCCTCGGCCTCTCCATCGTGAAGAGCGTCGTGGATGCGCACGGCGGCGCGATCGCCGTCGACAGCCGACCCGGCGCCACGCGCTTCACGGTGCGCCTGCCGCTCGCTGCCCCCGCCCATGGCTGAGGGATGCGCGGGCGCTACACGGCGACGGGCGGCTGGCCGACCCGCTCGGGCGCATCCTGGAACGCCGTCTTCGGCACGAAGCAGAGTGCAGCTGCGGCGGCCACGGCCGTCAGGCCGCAGACGGTCCACACCGTGAAGTAGCCCGTGAGGGAGCCCGCCGTGCCCTCGCCCGCGGTCGGGGCGCTCGTCAGCGTGCCGAGCAGGGCGATGCCGAACACGCACGACGCCATGGCCCCGCCCAGCGTCTTCACCGAGTTCGTCAATCCGGTCGCGACGCCCGTCTGGGTCGCCGGGGCTGCGGCCGCCGCCGCGGAGGGAAGCGCCGCGACGAGTGCGCCTGACCCGATGCCCGCGATGACCATGTTGGTGACCGCCTGCACGTATCCGTCGTGAAAGGGCAGGAACAGCAGGTAGCCCGTCGCGACGAGGCCGCTGGCGCCGATGAGCGCGAGGCGGGGCGCCAGCAGCTTCGTGACCTGCGCGTAGAGCAGCGCGCCGGCGACCATGGAGAGCACGTACGAGCCGATGAGGATCGACGTCTGGCCAGCGGATGCGCCCAGCCCGTATCCGTACACGCTCGGGTCGGTGCGGGCGAAGGTCGAGAGGGGCGCCTGCGCGCCGAGCACGCTCACCCCGAAGAGGCCGGCCGTCAGGAACACGGGCCAGAGCGCCGAGGAGCGGAAGAGGCGCACGTCGATGAGGGGATCGGGTCGGCTGAGCTCGACTCGCGCGAAGACGGCGAGCAGGGCCAGGCCCACCACCACGATGAGCCAGGAGAAGAGGTCTGCTGGCCCGTTGACGCGCAGCAGGCTCAGGCCGCCGGTGAAGGCGATGAGGGCGAAGCTCAGGAGCAGCAGGCCGGGGTAGTCGAGGCTGCCGCCGACCGGGTTGGGGGCCTCCTTCACTCCGAAGAGGATCACGAAGAAGCAGAGCGCAACCGCGACGGCCGGGATCAGCAGCAGCACCGGCACCGGCAGGGTTTCGGCGAGTGCGCCCGCGCTGAGCGCCCCGGCGATGGCTCCGAGCTGCAGGGCCGCGACGAGCACGCCGGCGGATGTGCGGGTGAGGCGCGCGGAGTTCGGGCGCTCGCGCGTGCGCGACCAGACGAGTGCGATCTCGATCGGCAGCCAGATGACGTAGAAGCCCTGCAGCGCCCAGGCGACGAGGAACATCCAGAACTCCTGCGCGAACACGAGGCCGAACGACGCCAGCGCGGTGACCGCGGTGGAGACGAGCAGCACCTTGCGTTGCCCGAGCATGTCGCCGAGCTTCGCGAGCACCGGCACGACCAGGGCCGACAGCATGAGCTGCGCGCCCTCGAGCCAGTTGACGTCGGCGTCGTGGATGCCGAGGTGGCGGGCGATGTCGGTGAGCAGCGGGGTGTAGTAGCCCTGCAGTATCCCGCTCGTGAATTCGACGAACGCGAGGAAGCCGACGATGCCGGCGATCGACGCGAAGCCGGCGGAGCGGAGACGGTGCACGGTGGTGCCTTTCCTCGAGCGGGGCTGCGTTGGAGCATCGGGTGCCCGAACTCCGGCCTCTGTGCTGGCCGGGGTGGGGCTGGGTGGTGCGTCGTGCCGGACGGCCACGGTGTCGTCCGTCGTTCTGGGTGGAATCACTGTACTGCCGCCGTCGCGCCCCACCTACCAACCGGTCTGCGCCGTCTGGCCGTCAGTTCGAGGCCCTGCCGGGGACAGGCCGTCGGGCGCCGGTCGAGGAACGCGGGAATCAGAGCGAGCGCAGCAGGGTCTCGTGGAAGAGCTTGCCCGCGCGGAGGCTCGCGATCGAGACGCGCTCGTCGACGCCGTGGATCGACGCGCGCTGCCTCGCATCCATGGCGAGCGGCGCGAAGCGGTAGGTGGCAGGCGCGAAGCGCTGGAAGTGCTTCGCGTCGGTGGCGGCGAGCGTGATGTAGGGCGCGGCGACGGCCTCCGGATAGGCGAGGCGTGCGGCGTCGCGCAGGAGCCCGAACTGCCGGTTGTCCGTCGGGGCGAGCGCAGTCGGCTCGTTCGGGTCAGTGCAGCGGATGCGCACCTGCCGGTCGCGGACCGCCCGCCGCACGTGCCGCAGCGTGGAGGCGACGCTCTCGCCCGGCGCGATGCGGCAGTTGAGGGTCGCGCTCGCGCTCGCGGGGAGCACGTTGTCGGCGGTGCCGCCGTTGAGGCGCGTCGTCGCGAGGGTCGTGCGCACGAGTGCGGCCGCATCGCCGCCGAGACGGGCCAGCGACTGCGCGGCGAGCAGCGGCGTCCGCGTGAAGGACTCGAGGGTGACCCTGCCGCGGCCCCGGGCGTGAGGGATGAACGTCGCGAACATCTCGCGGGCCGCCGGAGTCAGCCGAGCGGGGAACGGACTGCGTTCCACTCTCGTCACTGCCCTCGCTATGCGGGCCGTTGGCGTGAGCCCGGAGGGCGCCGACGCGTGCCCCGCGTCTCCGCTCGCCTCCAGGACGACGTTCACCGACCCCTTCTCGCCGACGCCGATCATGGCCGCTGGCACGTCGATGAACGGCAGGGGGGCATCCACGACGGCACCGCCTTCGTCGAGTACCAGCCATGGCGTGAGCCCGCGCTCGCGGAACAGCGCCGCGGCCGCGGTCGCGGCTTCCGAGCCGGTCTCCTCGTCGCCGCCGAACCACAGGTACACGTCGCGTGCGGGCGCGAAGCCTTCGCCGAGCAGTGATTCGACGGCTTCCAGGATCACGCAGAGCGCCCCCTTGTCGTCGAGGGTGCCGCGGCCCCACACGGAGCCGTCGGCGATGGCGCCGTCGAATGGCGGATGCGTCCACCCCTCCGATTCGAAGGCCGGGACGACGTCGAAGTGCGCCATGAGCACCACCGGACCGCCGGGGGTGGTGCCGCCGAGGTGGTCGTCGTCGGCCGTCGTGGGCCAGCGGTACAGCACGCCCCGGTCGGTGACGCGCTCCCGTTCGAGTCGCTGGTGAACCAGCGGGTACAGCTCCTCGATCAGGGCGAGGAAGTCCTGGAGCGGGCCAGAGTCGCGCTCAGGGACGCCAGTCGAGACCGTCTCCACCCGCACCATGCGCGACAGGCGCTCGGCGATGCCGTGCGCCTCGTCCGGGAGCTCGGAGTCGCGGCCCGTCGCCTGGGGAGCAGTCATGGCGTCAGTCTAGGGAAGCGCCCCGCCCGGTGCCCTCGACGTCGGCCAGCCAGTGGCCGAGGATGCGTGCGAGCGCGGCCCGGTCGACTTCGCTCACGCCGGAGAGGAGTCGCTCCTCGTTCTCGAGGTGTCGCGAGTACGCCCGGTCGATGACCTCGAGCCCAGGCGCGGTGAGCTGCACGACGCGGCCCCGCCCATCCGCTTCGCTGACCCGTCTGGAGACGAGGCCCGCGCCTTCGAGTCGGTCGACTCGCTTGGTCATGGCGCCCGTCGTGACCATGGTCGATGTGGCGAGCTCGCTTGGCGTGCGCTCGAATGGCGCGCCGGCCCGCCGCAGGGTGGCGAGCACGTCGAAGTCGCCTTCGCCGAGACCGAACTCTCGGTAGACCCGGGTGAGCTCGTCGGTGAGGTGCAGGGCGATGCGGTGGATGCGCCCGATCACGCCCATGGGGGATGCGTCGAGGTCCGGGCGCTCGCGTGCCCACTCGGCGAGGATCTGGGCGACGCGGTCAGCGGGGGCGGTCATGTCGACAGTCTAGCTTCCATGGAAGCTAGACTGTCTTCCATGGAAGCTAAATGGCGTTGGATGCTCATGACGGCGATCGCACCAATCGCCTGGGGGAGCAACTACTCCGTCATGGGCTCCTTCCTCCCAGCGGACGCGCCGCTCTGGGGTGCCGTGCTGCGCGCGCTGCCGGCCGGGCTCGTCCTCCTCCTCTTCGCCAGGAAGCTGCCCAAGGGCGCGTGGTGGTGGCGAGCCGTCGTGCTCGGCACCATCAACATGAGCGCGTTCTTCGCCCTGGTCTACGTCGCGTCGCAGCTGCTCCCGTCGAGCATCGCGTCGATGATCATGGCTGCTTCGCCTATCGTCATGATGGTCTTCGCCGTCTCCATGCTCGGCGAGCGGTTGCGTGTCCTCCCCGTCCTGGGTGCCGCCACCGGCCTCGCCGGGGTCGTGCTCATGCTCGCGACGGGAGCAGGAGCCGTCGACTGGATGGGGGTCGCCGCATCCGTCGCCGCCATGGCGCTCGCGTCGTTCGGCTTCGTCCTGGTGAAGCGGTGGGGGAGCGACGTCGAGCTGCTGCCGCTCACCGCCTGGCAGCTCGTGGGCGGCGGGGCCGTGCTGCTCCCCGTCGCGCTGCTCATCGAGGGGCCGATGCCGAGCTACGACGGGCCCGCGATCGCAGCGCTCGCCTACGTCGGCCTCGTCTCGACGGCCCTCGCGTACCTCGCCTGGTTCGCCGGGCTCAAGAACCTCACGGCAGGGACGACCGGTCTGATCGGGCTCCTGAACCCGGTCACGGGTGTCCTTCTCGGAACGCTCGTTGCCGGCGAGGTGCTCACCTGGCAGCAGGGGGTGGGTATGGCGTTGGTGCTGCTCGGGATCCTGCTGGGGCAGTCTGTTCGCCGTCCTCGATCGGAGTAACGTTCTGGCAGCGCTATCACGAGTCTTGATCTAACGTCAGACGTATGATGTAATCGCACCACCCCGAGATGCGGGCAGCAGTCGTCAACGACGTCGACCAGAGAAGGACGCACAATGTTGCAAGATTCGTCCCAGAAGCGCCGAAGCAGGCGCATCGCCACCATCGCGGCAGCTGCTGCATCAGCCCTGCTGCTCGCCGGATGCGCCGGAGGAGCCAGCGGAGAGGTCAACAGCGAGTACGGGTTCCAAACGGCAGAGCAGGAAGCCGGCAGCCCCATCATGGTGTGGGTCGACGCGGCCCGCGAACCGGCAATCGCGGCCTTCCAGGAAGCCAACCCCGACGTGCCCATCGAATACGAGGTCTACGACGGCAACGCCGGTGGCAGCGGCACCTTCCAGACGCGCATCGCGCTCATGGACCAGGCGGGCGAAGGATGGCCGGACGTCGTCTTCTCGACGCAGCAGAACGACGCCTCGTGGGCGTCCCAGCCGGCACCGGGTGGCGGGCAGGGCTTCGCAGCTCCCCTCAACAAGGGCTTCTTCGACCAGGAGTTCCTCGACGGCTTCTCCACCGGTGCCCTCGACCCGTCCACGATCGACGACACCGTGTACGGCCTCCGCAACGACCTCGCGCAGGTCGTCACCTACTACAACCAGTCGCTGCTCGACCAGTTCGGCTACGACGTGCCGACGACGTGGGAGGAATACGGGCAGCTCGGCGACAAGCTCGCAGCCGAGCACCCGGGCTACATCCTCGGCAGCGTCGGCGACGCCTTCATGCCATACGTCTACTACCAGGGCTCGCAGTCGCCGGTCTTCCAGACCGAGGGCGACACCTTCGTCGCCGACATGGAGTCGGAGAACTCGGTGGAGATCACCAAGATCCTCGACAAGATGATCGCGAACGGCACGATCGTGCAGGACAGCGTGTTCAGCGCCGAGTTCACGTCGAAGTACGCCGACAAGGTCGTCGTCATGCCCGGGCCGGTCTGGTACACGGGCGCCGTCTTCCAGAGCGGACTCCAGGTGCCGGAAGGGCAGCTGGGCGTCGCGGCCCCGCTCGCCTGGGAGGGCGAGGAGATCGCCACAGGCAACGTCGGCGGCGGCATCTGGTACGCCTCCAGCCACACCAAGAACCTCGAAGCGGTCAAGACGTTCCTCGAGTTCGCGGTCAGCGCCCCCGAATTCCAGGTCGAGCTCTCGAGCGGCTACCCGGCGTACTCGTCGGCCGCTGAGGGGTGGCTCGGCAAGCTCGCCGACACCGGCTACTTCATCGACGGCTTCGAGCAGCAGATGATCGACGCGGGCGGCAGCATCTGGAGCGGCTGGGCATCGGCGCGCTTCAGCCCCGAGACCGGATGGGCGACGACCGTGATGCCCGCCATCGCCGAAGGCAAGACCATCGAGTCGGTGCTCCCCGCCTGGCAGACCGAAGTGCTCAACGAGGCACAGGTGAACGGGTACACGGTCGCCGAATGACCTCCACCCCGCTCGAATCCGAGACGCGGTCTGCACCCGCGGTCGGCGCCGCTCCCCAGAGCGACGCCGACCCGGCAGGACCGAGGAAGCCACGCAAGGCGGGGCGACAGCGCGCCGCTAACCCGCTCGCGAACGAGACCCGCTTCGGGTACATCTTCGTCAGCGGCTACGTGCTGCTGCTCCTCGCCTTCGGCATCGTCCCGACGCTCTACGCGGTCTTCCTCTCGATCACCGAGAACGGCGTCTTCGTCGGCATCGACAACTTCGTCCGCGTCTTCGGCGACTACCGCTTCCTGCCTGCCGTCGGCCACGTCACGCTGTACATCGTCTTCTGGCTGATCAGCCTCATCGTGCTGGTCGTGTTCCTGGCCATCATCGTGCATTCGATCCGCGCGAAGTGGCTGAGCGTCAGCATCCGCTTCCTCTACTACATCCCGGGCGCCATCGCGGGGGCATCGAGCGTCATGCTCTGGCTGTTCCTGCTCGACCCCACCGTCAGCCCCGTCGCCGGCCTCCTGCGTGCAATGGGCTACGACTCGCTCATCCGCACCGTCTCCATCGACAACCTGCCGATCGTCTTCACCGTCATCGCGTTCTGGACCGGGGCCGGCAGCTGGATCGTCATCATGTACGGCGCGCTCAACAACATCAGCAACGAGGTCATCGAAGCGGCGAAGGTCGACGGCGCCAACCCCCTGCAGGTGGCCCTCCACATCCAGCTGCCCATGATGACCAAGTGGATCTCCTACATGGGCATCATGTCGCTCGCCGCGGGAACGCAGCTCTTCGTCGAGCCGCGCGTGCTCTCGCAGGCCAGCCGCGGCGTCGTGCCGGAGGACTACTCCCTCAACCAGCTCGCCTACCTCTACGCGTTCAAGCAGGGCGACTTCTCGGGCTCCGCGGCCATCTCCATCACGCTCCTCGTCGTCGCCCTCGCGCTCTCGACGATCTTCATCCTCAAGGGAAAGCTGTTCGAACGTGACTGACACCGTGATCTCAAGGAACGTCGAGCACCAGGACACCGCGCATCCGCCGACCAAGGCGCTCGCCCGGAAGCTCACACCGGGCGAGTGGATCATGCGCATCGTGCTCGGCGCAGTCATCGCCTCGTTCGTCGTGTTCTTCCTGCTCCCGATCGTGTGGCTCCTCCTCGCCGGCACGAAGGATGCCCGCTCGCTGCTGCTCGAGAACCCCATGTCGTTCGGCTCGTTGGAGCAGCTGGCCACCAACTGGGAGCAGCTGTTCAGCTTCCAGAACGGCATCTTCCTCACCTGGATCGGGAACTCGGCGCTCTACTCGTTCGGCGCCCTCGTCATCACGCTCATCGTGAGCGTCCCCGCCGGCTACGCCCTCGCGCTCGGCAACTTCAAGGGCCGCAAGGCGCTGCTGCTCGTGACGCTCATCGTCATGCTCATCCCGAACACCGCCCTCGTGCTGCCGATCTTCCTCGAGCTGAGCGCAGTCAAGCTCATCGGATCTCCACTTGCCGTGATCCTGCCGTTCTCGTTCTTCCCATTCGGCGTGTACCTGACCTACATCTACTTCTCCACGGCGGTGTCCCGAGACCTGCTCGACGCCGCACGCATCGACGGCGCCAGCGAGCTCCGAGTCTTCGCGCAGGTCGCGATGCCGCTCGCCGCACCCGTCATCGCGCTGGTCGGGTTCTTCAGCTTCACCGGCAACTGGAACAACTACTTCCTGCCCTTCCTCATGGTGGGCGGCAAGAACGTGCCGGTGCAGGTCGGCCTCGCGAATCTGCTCTCCAACGTGCCGCAGTTCAACCCGACGACCGCGACGAGCATCGTCATCGAGCTGCCGACGCTCGCCCTCGCGACACTGCTGTCGGTCGCGCCGATCGTCATCATCTTCCTCTTCTCGCAGCGCTTCCTCGTCGACGGCATGACCGCGGGCGGCACGAAGGGATGAGCACGCGGGGCGCGGGGTCACGTGCGGTGGAGGCGAGTGAGCGCGGGGTATGTGTCGCGACTTCGCGCATCCCGCTCGACACGCACGTGCACCTCTGGGACCGATCGGTGGTGCCGCAGACCTGGATCGACCCGGACTCCATGCCGGCCATCGACCGCGAGTTCTCCGGCACGGACCTGACCGCGCAGCTGCGCGAGGTCGGCGTGACCCGCGCCGTGGTCGTGCAGTCCGACCGCACGCTCCTCGAGAACGACTTCCTCCTCGACGAGGCGCTGGAGGCGCACGAGGTGGTCGGCGTCGTCGGCTGGGTGGACCTGCGCGGTGGGGCGGACGGCGTGCGCCTGCAGCTGGATCACCTCGCCAGGCACCCGGGCGCGTCGAAGCTCGTCGGCATCAGACATCCGGTGCACATCGACGAGGACGAGCGGTGGCTCTCCCGCGACGACGTCGCCGCGGGCCTGGCCGAGCTCGGCACGCGGGGTCTGAGCTTCGATCTCGTGATCAGGCCATGGCAGCTCGAGCAGGCCGCACGCCTCGCGCGGCGCGTGCCAGGAACGACCTTCGTGCTCGACCACCTCGGCAAGCCCCCGCTGTCGACGGGCGAGCTCGAGACCTGGCACTCCGGACTGCGGCAGCTCGCGGCGCTGCCGAACGTGGCCGCGAAGATCTCCGGTCTCACGATCGAGGACGACTGGGGCGACTGGTCGCAGTCGGCCGTGGCGCGTGCCATCGACCCGGCGCTCGAGCTGTTCGGACCGTCGCGTCTCATGTTCGGGTCCGACTGGCCACTCGTCCGGCTCACGCGCGGCGGCTACCGCGACTGGATCGATGCGTACCGATCCGCCACCGCGTCACTGAGCCTTGCCGAGCAGCGGCAGATCGACGTCGGCACCGCCGACCGGGTGTACGGGATGCGCGGGGTGGGCGCGTGAGCGCGGCCAGCGGCTCTCGGACGGCCGGCGACTCCGACGGCTTCAGCCCCGAACCTGCGGGGGATGCATCCGCCGGCACCCGCAGAGCTCCGCACAGCCCAGGTCTGCCGCGGCGACGCATCGGCGACTCCGCCGTGCACGTCAGCCGCATCGGGTTCGGTGCCGCCTCGCTCGGCAACCTCTACCGCGAGACGAGCGACGAGGAGGCCGCGGGCGCCGTGACCGCCGCCTGGGATGCCGGCATCCGGTACTTCGACACGGCCCCGCACTACGGACTCGGGCTCTCCGAGCGACGCCTCGGGGCGGCGCTCGCGGCCTACCCGCGCGACGAACTCGTCATCTCCACGAAGGTCGGCCGACTGCTCGTGCCCAATCCGGAACCCTCCGGCCTCGACGACGGCTTCGTCGTGCCCGACACCCTCGTGAGGCGCTGGGACTTCAGCCGCGACGGCGTGCTCCGCAGCCTTGAGGGCAGCCTCGAGCGCCTCGGCACCGACCGAATCGACATCGCGTTCGTGCACGACCCCGACGCCTTCAGCGAAGGGGCCGCCCGCGAAGCGCTCGTGACGCTGCGCGAGCTGCGCGACGAGGGAGTCGTCGGTGCGATCGGCGTCGGCACCAACGAGACCAGCCAGCTCGGCACACTCTTCGACGAGCGCCTCATCGACGTCGCCATGCTCGCGGGCCGCTACACGCTGCTCGAGCAGCCAGGCCTCGAGAGCGTGCTCGAACCCGCCCGCAGGGCAGGGGCATCCGTCATCGCCGTCGGCGTCTACAACTCCGGCCTGCTCTCGACTCCTCGCCCCGGCCCGGACGCCGTCTACAACTACCTCCCAGCGCCGCCCGAGGTGCTCGAGCGGGTTCACCACATCGCGGACACGTGCGAGCGACACGGAGTGACGTTGCCGGATGCGGCCCTCGCGTTCCCCCTGCAGCACCCCGCAGTCGCCGGAATCGCGCTCGGGATGCGCAGCGCCGCGCAGGTGCGCGACAACCTGCGGCGAGCATCCGTCGACGTCCCCGCAGAACTGTGGTTCGACCTCGCCCAGCGGGGGCTCATCGACCCCAGAAGCATCAGCACCCGAAGCATTCCGAGCACCCCAAGCATCCACACAGACCCCCAGGAGGAAACACCGTGAGATTCGTTCAGCGTCGCGACGGCGACCGAGTCGTGCCAGGCATCGTCGACGGCGACCGGGTCTACGACCTCACCGGCGTCGACCAGGTCGACGGCGAACTGCTCGCCCGCTCGGCGGAGCAGCTCGGCGAGCTCGAAGCCGCCGCCCTCGCCACTCAGGGGCGAGCCCTCGAAGGACTCGACCTCGCCGCCCCCATCGCGCGCCCCGTGAAGATCGTCTGCATCGGCCTCAACTACCGAGACCACGCCGCCGAGACAGGAGCCGCGATACCCGAGGAACCGGTCATCTTCATGAAGGACCCCTCGACGATCGTCGGCCCCTTCGACGCCGTCCGCATCCCCCGCACCTCGGTCAAGACCGACTGGGAAGTCGAACTCGGCATCGTCATCGCCCGTGAGGCCCGCTACCTCGCCTCGCCAGCCGACGCCGCAGACGTCATCGGCGGCTACGTCCTCTCGCACGACGTGAGCGAGCGCGAGTTCCAGCTCGAACGCGGCGGCCAGTGGGACAAGGGCAAGAGCTGCGAGACCTTCAACCCGCTCGGGCCGTGGGTCGCGACACCCGACGAGATCGCCGACGTGCAGTCGCTCGGCCTCCGGCTCAGCGTCAACGGCGTCCAACGTCAGAACGGCACGACCGCCGACCAGGTCTTCGACGTCAACCACGTCGTCTGGTACCTGAGCCAGTTCATGGTGCTCCAGCCAGGTGACCTCATCAACACGGGCACCCCCGCCGGCGTCGCGCTCGGCATCGACGGCAACCCCTACCTGCGCGACGGCGACGTCGTCGAGCTCTCCATCGACGGCCTCGGCACCGCACGGCAGCGCTTCGAGGACGCCTCGTGAGCGCAACGAGCATGGCGGGCGCCGGTTCCCGCGCCCACTCCCAGTCCCGCGCCGCGCGTTTCGGGATGGGAAACGCGCTTCGTTCGGGGGAGTCTCCCGCAACGAAGCGACGTTCCCAGCCCGAGTCTGCCGGAGTGGCGCCTGCCGACGGCGCGGCAGGTCGAGTCTCGACCTGCACAGGGATCCGCCCGTCCGTTCCCACATCTTTCGGGATGGCTTCCACGCTTCGGGATGGGCTGCAAGCCATCCCGAAGAGTGGAACCCATCGCGACTCGTCGAGTCGCGTCGGGATCGCCGCATGAGCGGCGATGAGTTCGGCGGGCGGGTCGCGATCGTCACGGGCGGTGCATCCGGGATCGGGGCGGCCGTCGCCGAAGAGCTCCTCGCGCGCGGCGCCGACGTCGCCGTCTTCGACCTGAACGGGGGCTCGGTCGAGGGGCCGGCCTTCGGCGCGAGCGTCGACGTGTCCGACAGGAGATCGGTGGATGCGGGGGTCGCGGCCGTGCTCGAGCGCTTCGGCCGGCTCGACGTCGTCGTCAACTGCGCCGGCATCGGTGCGTTCGGGACCGTCGAGGACTCGAGCGACGAGGACTGGGCGCGCGTGCTCGACGTGAACGTGCAGGGCGTGGCTCGCGTGTGCGCCGCGGCGATGCCCGCGCTTCGCGAGTCGGACGCGGCAGCCATCGTCAACCTCACGTCGATCGCGGCCACCACGGGCATCCAGCAGCGCGCCCTCTACTCGGCCACCAAGGGTGCCGTGCACGCGTTGACGCTCGCGATGGCCGCCGACCACGTGCACGACGGCGTCCGCGTGAACGCCGTCTCGCCAGGCACCACCGATACCCCGTGGGTGCAGCGGATGGTCGCGAACGTCGCCGACCCAGAGGCGGAACGCGCGGCCATGAATGCTCGCCAGCCGACGGGGAGGCTCGTCACCCCTGCCGAGGTCGCCGGCGCCGTGGCGTACCTCGCGTCCCCGCGTTCCGCGTCCACCACCGGCAGCGTGGTCGCCGTCGACGGCGGGTTCGGCGGCCTGCGGGTGAGGCCGGTTCAGGCGTAGCCGATCCGGAGACCCCCGCGCTGCTGCTCCGCAGCCTCCACGACCGCTGCCAGTCGAATGGCCGTCTGCGGGCCTCGCTGGAGGGCCATTCGACTGGCAGCGATCAGCTGCGTGGGCGGCTCAGGCTCAGGAAGCGGTAGCGGATGCCGGTGCGCGACTCGAACCACCCCTCCGACGGGTCGCGCGCATCCACCCGCCAGGCGTCGACCGACCAATCCGGGGCGTACGCGTCGCCCTCGACGTCGAGGTCGATCTCAGTGACTTCGAGACGGTCGGCGCGGGCGACCGCCTCACGGTACAGCTCGCCGCCGCCCATGACCCAGGCCTCCGTCGGGGCGACCACGTCGTCGCTGCCAGCGGGAGCGCCGTCGCCGAGCGATGCGTCGACGAGCGCAAGCGCCTCCTCGAGCGACCCCGCCCGTTCAGCGCCCTCGGAGGCCCACTCGGTCTGCCGTGTCACCACGATGTTGCGGCGCCCCGGCAGCGGGCGGAAGCGCTCCGGCAGCGAGTCCCAGGTCTTCCGGCCCATGATCACAGGGTGCTTGAGCGTGACGGCCTTGAAGTGCGCCAGGTCCTCCGGCACATGCCAGGGAATATCGCCGTCGGCCCCGATCACGCCGCCGCGCGCCTGCGCCCACACCAGCCCGACCGTCAGGCTGCCCGTCGCCTCGCTGTGAGCCTGCGCACGCACAGCATCCGCGGCCCAAGCAGCCCCCGCCGCGTCGCTCATACCGCGATCGCCGCGCGGATCGTGGGGTGATGCTCGTAGTTCGCGACCTCGAAGTCCTCGAACTCGTAGTCGAAGATCGTGTCGGGCGTACGGTGGATGCGCAGCTGCGGGTACGGGTACGGGTCGCGGGTGAGCTGCTCACGCACCTGCTCCTCGTGGTTGTCGTAGATGTGCACGTCGCCGCCCGTCCACACGAACTCGCCGGGCTCGAGGCCCGTCTGCTGCGCGACCATGAGGGTCAGCATGGCGTAGGACGCGATGTTGAACGGGACGCCGAGGAAGAGATCGGCGCTGCGCTGGTACAGCTGGCAGGAGAGCTTGCCGTCGGCGACGTAGAACTGGAAGAGGGCGTGGCACGGGGGCAGTGCCATGGTGGAGATCTCGGCCGGGTTCCACGCGGTGACGATGTGGCGGCGCGAGTCGGGGTTCGCGCGGATCTGCGCGACGACCTGCTCGATCTGGTCGATGTGGCCACCCTCGGGTGTCGGCCAGGATCGCCACTGCACGCCGTAGACGGGGCCGAGGTCGCCGTTCTCATCGGCCCACTCGTCCCAGATCTTCACGCCCCGCTCCTGCAGCCAGCGCACATTCGAATCACCGCGCAGGAACCACAGGAGCTCGTACGCGATGGACTTGAAGTGCACGCGCTTCGTGGTGATGAGGGGGAAGCTCTCCGACAGGTCGTACCGCAGCTGGCGGCCGAACACGCTGCGCGTTCCCGTGCCGGTGCGGTCGGACTTGTGGGCGCCGTTCTCGAGGACGTCGCGCAGCAGGTCTTCGTACGGGGTCAGGATCTCCGAGGTCACGTCCCGAGGATACGCCCGCGGCGTCGGACTGCCCAGTCGTCCGTGGGTACGCGTCGCCCGGTGTCGACCTCGCGCGTCTGGCCACCGAGAGCTGCCGCTCGGGGCCGCTCTCAGGGGCGTCGTCGCGACCCTCTGGGGCGACTCGCGGGAGTCGAGTTCTACGCTCGGGGGATGAGCACCCCCGCCTCGCCGACGTCCGCGCCCGCCCGCCTGCTGATCGCGGGCTTCGGCAAGCTCGGCGCGCGACTGGGGGAGCGCTACGCCGCGCGCGGGACGGAGGTCTTCGGCATACGTCGGAGCGAAGGCGACGCGGGGGCGGGCATCGAGCTCATCGCCGCGGACCTCGCCAGCCCGAAGGCCCCGCCCCTCACGCTGCCTGCCGTGGACGCTCTTGTCATCACGCTCCCGCCGCCCGCCGTCGACGGCGTCGTCGCGCCGGACGGGTATCGGCGCTCCCTCGAGGCGCTCGCGGCGAGCCTCCCCGGCGCCCCGGACCGGGTGGTCTTCGTGTCGTCGACGCGCGTGTTCGAAGGGCGCGGCGACGGCCACCCGATCAGCGAAGCGGACGCGCCAGCCCCCGCCTCGGACCGCGCGCGTGCGCTTGTCGACGGCGAGCGTCGCGCTGTCGAGCTGTTCGGCGCATCCGTCATCAGGCCGTCAGGGATCTACGGTCCCGGTCGGGACAGCCTCGTCAGGCGCGTCCGCGAGGGTGCCCCTCTCCAGTACGCGCGTCGCACCAACCGAGTGCACGAGAGCGACCTGGTGCGGGCGATCGAGGCGATGCTCGAGCGGAACGATGCGCCCCCGTTGCTCCACGCAACTGATGCGCACCCCGCCTCTCTGGGTGAGGTCGCCACCTTCGTGGCCGGAGAGCTCAGCGTGGCCGCGCCCCCGCGCGTCCACCCGGAAGAGGCCAGCGGCACGCTGCTGGGCGGCGAGCGGATGCTGCAGCTGCTCGGCACGCTCGACTACCCCGGCTACCGCGAGGGCTACGCCGAGATGGTCCGCCTCCGCACGAGCTGACGCGGTCGCAGCGTGGCGTAGCCAGCGGAGTCAGCGAGGGCGGCCTTGTGGTCGTTGTGGGGCGATTTCGACGACCACAACTCCGCCCCTCGGCGCGCCGACGGGCGACGCGCCATACTTGTGGCGTCGCCAAGAGGGGCCCTGCTGCACCATCCCCGCATTCGTTGCCGCGGCCTCGCCGCGGCGCCCGAAGGAGTCGCATGTCAGAGCCAGCCTCCACCTCCACCGCCCTCGCGCACGCAGCGCCGGACTCGTTCATCCTCACGGCTGGCACGGTCGTGACGATGGATGCGCAGCTGCCGCGCGCATCCGCCGTCGCCGTCGCTGCCGGCAAGATCGTGGCGGTCGGCACGCTCGCCGAGTGCCTCGAGGTGGTGCCAGGCGCTCCCGTCATCGACAGCGGCGCACCCGTGCTGATGCCGGGCTTCATCGACCCGCACAGCCACCCGTTCCTGAGCGGCCTCGCGACGCAGCTGCCAGCCTTGTCGATCGCGCCGTGGAAGGCCCCGACGTGGAGCGAGGTGCTGAGCATCTTCTCGCAGGCGATGGCCGAGCACGACGCCGACGTCCCGCTGCTCTTCAACGGCTTCGACGCGCTCCTGCATGGGCGCCCCGCCCCGACGGCCACCGACCTCGACGACATCTTCGGCGACCGGGTCGCGGTGGTCGTCGACAACTCCGGGCACGCCTGCTCCTTCACGTCGGCGCTCATCCGCAGCCGAGGGTGGGACGCGACCCCGCCCGCCGACCCCGTCGGTGGCTCCTTCGCGCGCGACGCGGACGGCGCCCTCACCGGCATCTCGTTCGAGATCCCGGCGAACACGGCCGTGCTGGGCCCCGTCATGCAGCAGCTCGGCGGCAGCCCGCTCGGCAGCGCAGCCGAGTACTACGCCCTCATGGCGCGGGCGGGCATCACGTCGACCTCCGACATGACGTTCTCCACCGACCTCGCCCCCGCCTACGAGGCGCTCGCGGCCATGCCATCCTCGCCCCTGCGCGTGAGCCTCTGGGAGGTGTCGACGGCCACCGACCCAGGGGCCGCCGCGACCTTCGACGCCGGCGAGGAGCGCCTCGTGAAGCAGGGCGTGAAGCTGTGGACGGACGGCTCCCCGTGGATCGGCAACATCGCCACCTCCTTCCCCTACCTCGCGAGCGACGCGACGAGACGCGCCGGCCTCGACCCGGCGACGGCGGGCGGCCCATCCGCCATGAACTACTCGCGAGCGCAGGTGGACGCGACGCTCGACGCCTGCGCACCGCTCGGCTGGCAGATGTCGTTCCACGCGAACGGCGACCTCGCCATCGACTTCGCGCTCGACGCCTACGAACGCGCCCTCGCCCAGCACGGGCTGCTCGGCACGGACCACCGCTGGCGCATCGAGCACGCCGGGGCCGGGCGCCGCGACCAGTTCGAGCGCGCCGCGCGCCTCGGCGTGCACGTGTCGCTCGCCCCGTTCCAGTACTACTACTGGGGAGACCTGCTCGACGGGCAGATGTTCGCTCCCGAGCAGGGCGCGCGCTGGCAGGCCTTCGCGGATGCGGTGGAGGCTGGGGTCGTCGTCTCGCTGCACAACGACGGCTCGGTGTCACCGCCGTCGCCCATCCTGAACGTGCAGACGGCCGTGACTCGGCGCACGAGCAGCGGGCGCATCCACGCTCCGAAGCAGGCCATCTCCGTGGATGCGGCGCTCAGGGCGCACACGATCGACGCGGCGCGCGCCCTCCACCGCGAGCACCTCGTGGGCTCGATCTCGGTTGGTAAGCTCGCCGACTTCGTGGAGCTGGGCGCTGACCCGTATGAGGTGCCTCCCCGCTACCTCGACGAGCGGGTCAAGGTGCTCGGCACCTGGGTGGGCGGCGCACGCGTCGACCTTCCGGAATTCCTCGCCGCGGCGCATGCCAGCGACCCGGCCCCGCACGCCCACCACTCGGTACGCGGCCTCACCGGCCACGGCTGCTGAGGAGAGCGTCAGCTCGCGAGATGTGTGGCTGCGCGTACCTCGCTGCCGCACATGCTGCGTTTCGCCGCAACTCGCTGGTGGATGCGTGCGCGAGCGTCGGCCGCCTAGTGCCCGCCGCATGCAGAGCGTTGTGGCTTTGTGCGGTTCGGTGCGGCCCTGAGTGCATTCCGCCACAACTCTGCGTGCGGATGTGGCGGCCGCGCGGGACCGGAAGCCTGGGGGCCCACGTCCGTCAGCAGCTGGCGCCCACAGGCTAGTCGCGGATGCGGCGGCGCTCCCACGCGAGCGCGATGTGGTCGCGCATCTCGCGCGCGGCGGCTTCCGCGTCTCCGGCCTCGATGGCGTCGTACACGCGCTGGTGCTCGTCGAGGGTGAGGCGAACCGCGTCGGGGCCGGGCGCGCCGTAGTAGCGGCTGCTCTCGCCCGCGCGCTTGGAGAGGCTGCGCGCGATGCCTGACGCGAGGCGGTCGCCCGCGACGTCCATGACGGCGAAGTGGAAGGCGACGTCGGCGGCGGCGAATGCCTCCCGCTGCTCCGCTGTCGCGTGCATGGTGTCGAGATGGCCGTGGATGATGAGCAGCTCGTCGTCGTTTCGTGCGCCGGCGGCCGCGGCGGCGATGCTCGACTCGAGCTGTCCTCGCACGACGGCGAGCTCGTCGAGGATCCCGAGCGTCTCGTCGTTCTCGATCATCGTGCCGAGCACGACCTTGTCGAGGATGTTCCACTCGGACTGCGGGGCGATCTGCGTGCCGCGGCCCTGGACGACGGAGACCATCCCCTTCTCCTCGAGGCGCTTCATGGATTCGCGGATGACGGTGCGGCTCACGCCGAAGTTCTCGCAGAGCTCGGTCTCGGTGGGGAGGAGGTCGCCGGGGGCGACCTCACCGGTGACGATGGCGGAGACGAGGTCGTGCACGACTTGCACGCCGAGCCTGGCGGCGGGCGTGCGGTGGGCGCCGAGCCGCGGCGTGGTGGTGCTTGGCATGCGGCGATTGTAGTCACGAAGTGATGGGCGGGCCGGTGAACACGGACAAAAGCGCGAAAAACGTATGACGAATAAATCATGTGATGTATGCTGAATCTCCCATCTGAAGATCAAGGACGATATGAAGATCACCGGCTTCCGTTTGCTCACCACCAGGCACGACTGGGGGCGGTCGATCGGCGACGTCAACGGGCACATCCGCGCTGCGGTCACCGACGTCCCGATCGTGATCCTCGAGACTGACGAAGGGGTCGAAGGCGTCGGCATCGGCTCTCACGCCGACGTCGCGAGGCTCTTCCCAGCGCTCGAGGGAGAGGATCCCCGCGCGGTCTCGTCGCTCTTCGATCGCATGCTCGCCCAGGTCTTCAAATCGGGTCACGCCGGCGCGACCTACGGTGGGGTGGCGACGCTCGACGCCGCCCTCTGGGACCTCAAGGCGAAACTCGCCGGCGAACCCCTGTGGCGTCTGCTCGGCGGGCGCGACAGGTTCGTGCCCGGGTACGCATCCGGTCTCGACATCGCCCTCGACGACGGAGAGCTCGCCGCGTTCTACGAGGACTTCGCCGATCGCGGCTACGTGGCAGGCAAGCTCAAGGGTGGTGTGGACCCGCTTGCCGATCTGCGCCGTCTCCGCGTCATGCAGGCCGCGCTCGGCCGCAACACCCCGAATCCCGGTCTGATGCTCGACGCCAACGAATCGTGGCAGGTAAAGCAGGCAGTGCGCTACGTGTCGGCGATCGAGGCCGAGGTCGACCTGCTGTGGGTCGAGGAACCGCTCCGGCGGTGGGATGCGCTCGGTCACGCGCGCCTGTCCGCCGCCGTGCGCGCGGCCGTCGCCACCGGAGAGAACCTGACCGGTGTCGACCAGTTCCGTCCGCTGTTCGACGCCGGTGCGCCCGACGTCGTGCAGGCCGGTGCGATCTGGGGGGTCACGCACGTGCTGCGCCTCGCGTACGCGGCGGACGCCAGGAACCTCCCCGTCAGTCCGGTGGGCTACAACGCGAATCCCGCGGTAGCTGCGGCGATGACGGCGGTGCCCAACCACCTGACGACCGAGGTGCAGTCGCTGCACTGGGCGCACGGCATGAGCGTCGATCAGGAGTTCGCCGACGGGGGAATCGTGCTGGGGGACGCCATCGGGTCCGGCATCTCGATCGACGAGTCCGCGATCGTGGATGCGGGGCGGGGCTGGGCGGATCCGGCTGGTCCGCACATGCGGCCGTCCCGGGCTGGCCTCCGGGTCGTGCTGGACGGCGTCGAGCGCTGAGCGATCGAGTGGCGCGGCGGCGCGGCTGCGCGGTGGCGCGGCGCGGCTGCGGCTGCGGCTGCGGCTGCGTGTGCGTGCGTGTGCGCCGGTCGACTGGGCATGTGTCGGGCGCGACGAAAGAACCCGCGGGGAGGACTTGCGGCGGGATCGTCACATCGCTAGATTGGGTGCAATGGCAGCGCTACCAGTAGCGCTCACATACGATGGGCCGACCAGCCCGAAACAGACGCTCACGCAACGGCGCGAAGGAGTCGCAGTGTCCACGAGTTTTACTGAAGCACAGGCCGAGACGGCACAGGCCGGCAGCAACCGCCTCCTCCCAGACGGCCCCATCCGGGCCCGCTCCGCGAAGATCGGCGCCATCGGCGCTGGCGCCATCATGGCAGACCAGCACCTCGCCGCCTACAGCGAGGCCGGATTCCCCGTCGTCGCCATCGCCTCCCGCACGAAGGCCAACGCGCAACGCGTCGCCGAGCAGTGGGGCATCCCGACCGTGCACGACACCCCGGAACAGCTCATCGAGAACCCGGACGTCGAGATCGTCGACATCGCGTATCCGCCCGACCTGCAGCCCGCCCTCATCCGCAAGGCCCTCACGCAGCCGCACGTCAAAGCCGTGCTCGCCCAGAAGCCCCTCGCCCTCACCCTGGACGAGGCCATCGCCCTCCGAGACGAGGCGGAGGCCGCCGGCAAGATCCTCTCCGTCAACCAGAACATGCGCTACGACCAGTCGATCCGCGTGCTCAAGCAGCTCCTCGACGGCGGCGACCTCGGAGAGCCCGTCTTCGTCGAGATCGACATGAAAGCCGTGCCCCACTGGCAGGGATTCCTCGAAGGCTACGACCGCCTCACCCTCGCCAACATGAGCGTGCACCACCTGGACGCCCTGCGCTTCCTCTTCGGCGACCCAGACGAGATCATGACCGTCACCCGCACCGACCCGCGCACCCAGTTCCCGCACACCGACGGCATCGTCGTCTCCACGCTGCGCTTCCCCGGCGGGCTCCTCGCCCTCTCCACCGAAGACGTATGGGGCGGCCCCCGCGAAGACGGCTTCGACGACGACTTCTCCATCACCTGGCGCGTGGAAGGCACACGCGGCGTCGCCAAGGGAACCATCGGCTGGCCGAACGGCACCCCCTCGACCATCACCTACGCATCCGCCACCCGCGACGACGGCGGCCCGTCGACCGACGGCAAATGGGTGACCCCCACCTGGGACACCCACTGGTTCCCGCACGCCTTCATCGGCGTCATGGAACAGCTGCAGTACGCCGTCGAGACCGGCAGCGAGCCAGCGCTCACCGTCGCCGACAACGTCAAGACCGTCGCCCTCATCGAGGCCGGCTACCGATCCATCGACGAGCGCCGCCCCGTGCGCCTCGACGAATTCCCCCTCTGACTCCAACACCGCACCCACTTCACCACCACCTCAACCGGCCAACAGCCCCCACAGAAGGAGCAAAGAAGCTCATGATCCAAGTCGGCATCTTCAGCGGATACTTCCCCTACGACCTCAAGACCACCGCCCAGAAGGCACGCGAGCTCGGCTTCAACACCGTCCAGCTCGACCTGCACTTCAAGGACCTCGACCTCACCGCAGGGCAGATCACGAAGGAGAAGGCGAAGCTCGTCGCCGACACCTTCCGCGACAACAACCTCCCCATCTCGGCGATCTCCGGCTACACGAACATCGTCCACCCCGACCCCGACCACCGCCGCGCCAACGTCGACTACCTGAAGGAGATCATCCGCAACGCGCGCTCCTTCGGCACGCCGTACGTCATCTCCGAATCGGGCACCTTCAACCCGGACAGCGAATGGGACAGCGACCCGCACAACAAGACCGAGGACGCCTACGAGCAGGTGCGCGACGTGCTCGCCGAGCTCGCGCAGGAGGCCTACGACCACGGCTCGATCTTCCTGCTCGAGACGTACGTCAACAACGTCATCGGCTCCGTGCGCGAGACTGTGCGCGTCTTCAATGACATCCGCTCGCCCGGCATCGAGCTGCTCATGGACCCTACGAACTACTTCGACGCGTCCAACATCGACGACCAGGCCGGCGTGCTCAACGAGGTCTTCGACACGCTCGCCGACAAGGTGCGCGTCGCCCACGCCAAGGACGTCAAGCGGGCCGGTGACGACAAGAGCGAGAAGCACGCCGACATCGGCGACGACGACGCGCTCGCATCGCACACCTTCCGCGGCGTCGGCGAGATCGAGCTGCCGGCCGCCGGCCTCGGCTCGCTCGACTACGAGCTCTACCTGCAGCGCCTCGCGGAGCGCAACCCCAACGCGCCGCTCATCATCGAGCACCTCGACGAGTCGGACATCCCGCGCGCGAAGAAGTTCATCGACGACATCCTGCGCAAGTACTCGATCTAGTCGCGCTGGGCGCTCGCGACTCGCTGCTCGCGGCGCACCCCGTCGAACTTCGGTGACAACTCGAGCCGAAATGCCCGAAAAGGGTGGATTCTGGCCGAGTTGTCACCGAAGTTTGACGCGAAGGCAGATGCGCAACCCAACGAACAGGCTTCGGCCGGAGGAACCATGACGAAAACAGGTGAGAAGCCGGTCGCGATCGTGACCGGCGCCGGCGGATCGCTCGGGCGGGCGACCGCGCTGCGACTCGGACGCGACGGCTTCGCTGTCGCGGTGCTCGGACGAGGCGGGGCGACCCTCGCGGAGACTGCCGAGGAGCTGCGCGCGGCGGGCGTGCCGACGTACGTGCTCGAGGTCGACCTGCGCGACGCCGCGGCGATCAAGGCCGCGGTGCGCGAGGCGGAGGTCGAGTTCGGGCCGGTGCACGCGCTCATCAACAACGCCGCGATCTACCCGCCGACGCCGTTCTTCGACATCACCGTCGAGGAGTTCGACGACGTCGTCGCGGTCAATCAGCGTGGCTACTTCGTCGCGGCCCAGGCGGCGGCCGAGCTGATGCGCGAGCGCGGCAAGGGCGCGATCGTCAACATCGGCTCCATCACGTGGAGCGGCGGCTGGGACAAGCTTGCGAGCTACGTGACGACGAAGGGCGCGGCCGTCGCCATGACTCGCGCCCTGGCGCGCGAGCTCGGCGAGTTCGGCATCCGCGTGAACCTGCTCTCGCCGGGTGCGTTTCCCACCAAGGCCGAGGAGATCCACGAGAACCCCGAGCAGTACACGCGGTTCGTGCTCGACCATCAGTCGCTCAAGCGGCGCGGTGACCCCGACGAGGTGGCGAGCGTCATCTCGTTCCTCGTGGGCAAGGACTCGAGCTTCGTGACCGGTCAGACGATCAACGTCGACGGCGGATGGGTGATGATGTGAGCGAGCGGGCAGCAGGACCAGGCGTCGACGTGTTCGGTTCGAACCTCTCGGTGGCCGAGCTCCGCAGGCGCACGGGCGACCTCTCGGCCGTGGCGGGCATCCGCCAGGTGGTGCTGGACAACGGCGTGGAGCGTGGCGTGCGGGCGATCGACCTGCGCACCTCCGCTGGCCTCGAGCTCGAGGTGCTGGTCGACCGGGCGTTCGACCTCGGATCGATGCGCTTCCGCGGTGCCCCCATCGGGTGGCGCAGCGGCAACGGCTTCCGCCACCCGGGGCTGCACGAGCACAACGATGAGGGTGGGCTGTCGTGGCTGCGCGCGCTCGACGGCCTGCTCGTCTCGGGCGGTCTCGACCACACCCTGTTCGGGGGTGAGGTGGATGCGACGCGCTACAACTACCCGCCGAAGCAGACCGTCACCCACGGGCTGCACGGGCGGCTGACCGCGATTCCGGCTCGGTTGCTTGAGGCTCGCGAGGTCGAACGTGAGGGCCGCGTCGTGTTGCGGGTCGTCGGCGAGGTGATCCAGGCGACGGCGTTCGGCGAGCACCTGCGCCTGACGCGCACGATCGAGCTCGACTTCGACGGTCGCGAGGTGCGCTTCGACGATGTCGTCGACAACCTCGGATTCGATCCGACGCCGCACATGTTCCTGTACCACATCAACGTCGGCTGGCCGTTCCTGGATGAGGGTGCGAGGTTCGTTGCGCCTATCACGAGGCACCTCTGGCAGTCGGACTCTGTCGCGGAGCAGGGCACGAGCTACCGCGTCATGCCGGCCCCGATCGACGGTTTCGTCGAGCAGGTCACCGAGCATGAGCTGGTGGTCGGCGACGACGGCAGGCACCGTGTGGCGCTGATCACGGCGGGTGGGGAGCGGGGCATCGAGCTGAGCTGGGAGGCCGCGGGCATGCCGCACTTCTTCGAGTGGCAGAACCTGCGCAGCGGCCAGTACGGCATCGGCCTCGAGCCGAGCACGCATCATGTGTCGGGGGATGCGGCCTCGCGCCAGGACGGCACGGCGCTGTTCCTCGGGCACGGGGAGTCGCGCGGCTACTCGACGACCATCCGCGTGCTCGACGGGGTCGCGGAGACGAGTGCGGTCGAGGCCGCGATTCGTGCCATCGGCGATCAGCCGGATTAGAACTCCATGCCCGGGGCTGACGATGACGTTGGCTCCGGGCGTCCTACACTTGAGATGTTAGCGCTGCCAGTAGCGCATCCACCGAAACGAGGAACACCATGAGCGGCGCAGAAGACACCAGCGAGACGCACCAGGCAGAGGCCGGGGTCGGCGGAGGAATCCTCTCCGGCATCCGAGTGCTCGACTGCTCGATCGCCATGGCGGGCCCGTTCGCGGCGCAGCGCCTCGGCGACCTCGGCGCCGACGTCATCAAGGTCGAGCCGCCGGCAGGCGAATGGCAGCGCCACGCCCCTGCCGGGGGTGCAGCAGGCAACGAGATCAACGTGTCGTTCCTCTCGCTGAACCGGAACAAGCGCTCCATCGCCCTCGACCTCAAGTCCGACGACGGCCGCGAGGTGCTGCGCGAACTCGTCGCCACGAGCGACGTGTTCCTGCAGAACTACCGTCCCGGCGTGGCCGCCCGCCTCGGCGTCGACTACGACACCCTCAGCGCCATCAACCCGAGCCTCGTCTACGTGTCGGTCTCCGGCTACGGCGAGGACGGCCCGTACAAGATGCGGCCGGGACAGGACCTGCTCCTCCAGGCCATGAGCGGTGCGATGCTCTCGACCGGCCGCGACGGCGAGCCCCCGCAGGCCGCCGGCCAGTACCTCGTCGACGCCGTCACCGCATCCACGGCATTCGAGGGCGTGCTCGCCGCGCTCTTCCACCGTGAGCGCACCGGCGAGGGGCAGCTCGTGACCGTCAACATGCTCGACGCGATCACGACCCTGCAGATGCAGGAGCTCTCCGTGTTCACGGCCGGCGGCGTGCCCCAGCAGCGCAGCGCCGAACCGCACGCGCACGTCTACATCCGCTCGCCCTACGGCTCGTTCGCGACCTCCGACGGCTTCATCGTGCTCGCCATGCCAGACCTCGAGGAGCTCGGCCGCACGATCGGCGAGGACAGCTTCATCGGCCTGCACACGCTCGACGACTCGTGGCGCCTGCGCGACGAGGTCTTCGCCAAGACCGCTGCCCGCCTCGCGACGAACACGAGTGCGCACTGGCTCGACGCGTTCTCGAAGACCTCCATCTGGGCCGGCCCCGTCTACGGCTACGCCGACCTCGTCGCCGACCCGCAGATCGCGCACAATGGCACGTTCGTCGAGTACGAGCACCCCACCGAGGGGCTCGTGAAGACGCCCGGCTTCCCCTACAAGTTCTCCAAGACGCCAGCGCGCATCGACCGAGGCGCGCCGCTCACGGGCGAGCACACGCGAGAGATCCTCAGCGAGCTCGGGCACGCGGCCGCCCACATCGAAGAGCTCGCCGAGCGCGGCGCGATCGCCGTGCACGCCACGCTCGACAACGTGCGGGAGCAGCTCGGGGGCGCGGTGTCGGCCGACGGGACGGCACTGCCCGGCGGGTCGGATGCGGTTCTCCCCGGAGAAGGGGCGCCAGAGCAGGCCGCGGCTTCTGCGGCAGACGGGGCCGGCTCGGATGCGCCCGCCGCACCCGCCGGCGTGAGCGCCCAACGATCATGAGCGCGCACTCGCCGTCGCCGTCACCCTCGCCGACCCCCGCCTCGGCGCCGCGCTACCGGGGCCTCACCTGGGACCACCCGCGGGGCCGGCACGCGCTCGAAGCGGCGGCAGCTGTCGCCGCCCGTGACGGGCAGGCCCTCATCGAGTGGGAAGCGCATCCGCTCGAGGGCTTCGAGTCGGCGCCGATCGCCGAGCTGGCCGAGCGGTACGACCTCATCGTGCTCGACCATCCGCACCTCGGTGAAGCGGTCGCCAGCGGCTCGTTTCGGCCGCTCGACGACGTCTTCGACGTTGCGCTCCTCGAGCGGATCGCCGCTGACGCGATCGGCCCGAGCTTCACGTCGTACTCGCTCGCCGGGTCGCAGTGGGCGCTTCCGCTGGACGCGGCCACCCAGGTTGCGGCGGCACGCGTCGATCTGATCGCCGGGGAGGTGCCGACGACCTGGAGCGACGCCGTCGCGCTCTCCGAAGATGCCCCCGTCGCGCTGTCGCTCGCCGGCCCGCACGCGTTCCTCGCGTTCGCGTCCGTGCTCGCAGGGGCCGGCGCGCCGATCTCCGACAGTCCTGCCGAAGGGTCCCTCTTCTCCTCCCGCACTGCCGCTCAGGAGGCGTTCGCGCTGCTCCACACCATCGCCCGCCGGTCCCCGGCAGCGACGCAGGGCGAGAACCCCATCGCCCTCCTCGAGCGCATGTCGAGCAGCGACTCGCTCGCCTATGTTCCCCTCGTGTACGGGTACGTGAACTACTCGTCGCCCACCCTGCAGTTCCGGGATGCGCCGCGCTGGGCCGCATCGGCGCGCCTCGGTTCCACGATCGGCGGCACGGGCATCGCCATCTCGAGGCGCTGCCGCGTCACCCCCGAGCTCGTCGCGCACCTCGCCTGGCTGCTCGACTCCGAGACGCAGCGCACGTTCATCCCGGAGCACGACGGTCAGCCCGGACTGCGCTCCGCGTGGCACGACGCCGACGTCAACGAGGCCGCGCACGACTTCTACGCGAACACGGCGGCGACCATCGAGGAGTCATGGGTGCGCCCGCGGTACGACGGATACATCGCGTTCCAGACGACAGCATCCGAGCTGTTGCGCGACGCACTGCTCAGCGACACCACTTCTGCAGAGCAGCTCCGTGAAGCGTGCCTCGACGACCTCTCGGCGGCCTTCGCCGCATCTGCATCTGCAGGTGCACCGTCGTCTGCCGCCTCATCACCAGCGAACGCTGCATCGACGCGCATCGATGCACCGGATGCGCGCGTCCCCTCCACCCCACCCACGACGTCTGGAGTCAGCTCATGACCGACAGCCTTCCCCAGCTCGCGACCGACGAGATCCTCGTCGAGCTCGACGGCTTCACCGCGACCGTCACCATCAACCGCCCAGCGAAGCTCAACTCGGTGACGCAGGAGATGTCCGACGCGCTCGTCGCCGTCGCCACCTGGGCCAACGACAGCGACGACGTACGCGTCATCATCCTCACCGGCGCGGGTGAGCGGTCCTTCTGCGCAGGCAGCGACATCCGCTCGCTCGACAAGTACGCGACACCCTGGGACTTCCGCAACCGCGAGGACTACTGCGACGCCCTCCGCGCCCTCCGCAAACCCATCATCGCCGCCATCAACGGCTACGCCTTCGGCGGCGGGCTCGAGACGGCCATGACCTGCGACATCCGCCTCGCCGCCGAGACCGCCTCACTCGCCGCCCCCGAGATCAAGCTCGGCTGGATCGGCGGCGGCGGGATGGCCTCCTTCCTCGCCCACTCCGCCGGCGCGAGCAACGCGGCCCTCATGCTCCTCACGGGCGACCCCATCTCGGCGCAGCAGGCACTGTCCTGGGGGATCGTCTCCGAAGTGCTGCCCAGCCAGCAGCTGCTCGGCCGGGCCCGCGAGCTCGCCGCAGTCATCGCATCCCGGCCACCCATCGCGGCCGAGACCGCGAAGGCCAACCTGCGCGCCTCCTACAACTTGAGCCAGGACGCGGCCGTCGCCTACGAACGCGACCTCCAGACCATCACCTTCGCGACCGCCGATGCCGACGAGGGCCGTGCCGCCTTCGCCGAGAAACGCGAGGGAGTCTTCCACCGCCGCTGACGCCGAATCGACCTGAGACCGAATCGAGCCGAGCCGAGCCGAGCCGACCATGTCGGCCACGAGCCTCGACTCATTTGATCTCCCGCCTTCGTCTCGGGATGGGTCTCACGCTTCGGGGTGGGTTGCAAGCCATTCCGAAGCGCGAAAGCCATCCCGAAATTGCCCTGCGCGAACCTCGAGACCGGCCTACACCCCGCCACCTCCACCTCGCCACCCGGCCACCTCGCCACCCGGCCAGGCCGCCATCGAAGCGTTTGACCGCAACCTCACCACGGACTCGCCTCGACCGACGACCACGATCACGACCAGAACCTCAGGAGCTCACATGACATCGCAGCAGATGGCCTCAGGCCAGCAGCCGGCAGCCGGATGGTCGGGCAGCGCCGCCCAGGCGCTCCCCGCCGACGGGACGACGGGCACGCTCGTCGGACGGGTCTGGGACCCGGCGGTCGGCGGCCCATCACCGGTGCTGGTCACGGCTGATGGCGTTCTTGATCTGAGCGGGACCTTCGCGACCGTCAGCGACATCACCGAGTCGGCCGACCCTGCGGCCGCGGTGCGTGCGGTGGCAGCGGACGCGCCGAGCCTCGGCTCGCTCGACGAGATCTTCGCGAACACCGAGCCCACCAGTCGCGACGAGTCCAAGCCGTGGCTGCTCGCCCCCGTCGACCTGCAGGTGCTGAAGGCGGCCGGCGTGACGTTCGCGGTTTCCATGATCGAGCGTGTCATCGAGGAGCGGGTGCGCGGCGACATCGAGGCGGCGGCGAGGATGCGCGAGCAGATCCTCGCCGAGATCGGTACCGACCTCGCGAACCTGAAGCCGGGGTCGGTCGAGGCGATGGCGCTCAAGGCGTACCTCGTGGGGGAGGGGCTGTGGAGTCAGTACCTCGAGGTCGGCATCGGCCCGGACGCGGAGATCTTCACGAAGGGCCCGACCCTCTCGGCGATGGGCACCGCCGAGCAGGTCGGCGTGCACTCCTCGTCCGAGTGGAACAATCCGGAGCCTGAGGTGGCGCTGCTCATCGCATCCACCGGCGCCATCGTCGGCGCGACGCTCGCGAATGACGTGAACCTGCGCGACGTCGAGGGACGCTCGGCGCTGCTGCTGCCGAAGGCGAAGGACAACAACGCGTCATGCGGGCTTGGCCCGTTCATCCGCCTCTTCGACACAGGCTTCGACCTGGACTCGGTGCGGGGCATGACGGTGGACCTCGACATCGTCGGCCTCGACGGCTTCACCCTGCACGGCTCCTCCGACCTCGCGCAGATCTCCCGCGACCCCGCCGACCTCGCCGCGCAGCTGCTCGGCCCGCACCACCAGTACCCGGACGGGGCCGTGCTCATGCTCGGCACGATGTTCGCGCCCATCGTCGACCGCGACCAGCCCGACCACGGGTTCACGCACCACGCCGGTGATGTCGTGCGGATCTCCTCACCTGCCCTCGGTAGTCTGGTGGGCCAGGTACAGACCAGCGAGGAGTGCGCGCCGTGGACATTCGGGATCGCAGCGCTCATGCGCAACCTGGCGGCCAGAAGGCTGCTGTGACCAGGCGGTCGACGCAGAAGGTGACGCTCACCGACGTCGCGGCGTCGGCGGGGGTCTCTCCGCAGACCGTTTCGCGGGTGCTGCGGACGCCAGAGCTCGTGTCGGTCGACACCCTCGAGCGGGTGCAGTCGGCGATCGGCGCGCTCGGCTACGTGCCGAACCTGGCCGCGTCGAACCTCGCGTCGAACCGGTCGATGACGGTCGCAGCGATCGTCCCGTCGATCTCCGCGTCGGTGTTCGCGGATGCGCTGCACGGCCTCGAGGTGATGCTCTCGCCGTCCGGGTACCAGCTCTTCATCGGCACGACCGGGTACAGCCCGGAGCACGAGGAGGAACTCGTCCGGGCCTTCCTCGGGCGTCGACCGGATGGCATGTTCATCGTCGGCGCCCAGCACACGGATGCGGCGTCGACGCTGCTGCGCGCGTCCGGCATTCCCGTCGTCGAGGCGTGGGACTCGAGCGAGAATCCCGTCGACAGCCTCATCGGCTTCTCCAACGAGGATGCCGTCCGCGCGCTCGTCGAGTACGTGCGGGACAGGGGATACGCGCATCCGACGTTCGCGGGCTCGTTCCAGTCCGGCGACTTCCGTGCGGCGGCGAGGCGCGCGAGCTTCGAGGCGTCCGTCGCCGAGCTGTACCCGGGCGAGCCGGTGCGGGTCGTCGACTCCGGAGTTGCGGCGGTCGACCTCGAGACGGGCCGCGACCTGCTCGATGCGACGCTGCGCGAGCATCCCGAGACCGACGCGCTCATGTTCGCGAGTGATGTCTTCGCGGCCGGCGCCGTGCTCGAATGCGCTCGCCGAGGGGTGTCCGTGCCTGGTGAGCTCGCCGTGACCGGCTTTGGCGACTTCGAGCTGTCGTCGCATCTCACGCCGACACTCACGACCGTGGCGGTGCCCAACCGGGAGATCGGCACGAAGGCCGGCGAGCTGCTGCTGGCGCGCATGAGCCGCGGTGGTGCGGATGCGCCAGAGGGCGAGACCGTCGACCTCGGCTTCGAGGTCGTCGCCCGCGAGAGCGCGTAGCGGCCCTCATCCACGTCGTCCGGCGCGTCGATGCGCTGAGGGCCTGGGCGGAGGGCGCGCTGGAGTCGGACTGCCAACGTTGTGGCATTGTGCCGTTCGTGTCGGTGGGGACAGCGTTTGTCCACAACTTCGTCACGGGCGGATGCCGCCCGTGCAGCTGACTCATCCGCGCGAAGGGTTGTGGCTTGTTGCGCTTGGCCGGCCCCGCAGCAGCATTCAGCCACAACCCTGTACTTCGTGGATGCGGGAGTCGCGAAGTGCGCCCCGCAGAGTTGTGGTTTGTTGCGCTTGGCGCCAGCGGGAATCGCATCAAGCCACAACTCTGCGGGCGACGTGGAGGCGGGCGACGTGGGGGCCGGCGGCGCGGGCGGGTGCACCGCCCGCGCCGCCGCCCCGCCTCAGCGGCCGCGGAGGTCCTTTCGCAGGATCTTGCCGGACGTCGACTTCGGGATGACATCGATGAACGCGACGGCCCGCACTTTCTTGTGCGGCGCGACGTGCTCGGCGACGAACGCCTCGACACCCGCCTCGTCGAGCGAGGCGCCCTCGCGGCGCACGACGAACGCCTTCGGGATCTCCTGCCCGTCCGCATCCAGCGCCCCGACCACGGCCGAGTCGGTGATGTCTGGATGCGTGAGCAGCAGAGCTTCGAGTTCGGCGGGCGCGACCTGGTAGCCCTTGTACTTGATGAGCTCCTTGAGCCGGTCGACGATGGTGAACTCGCCGAGCGGGCCGACGGTGGCGATGTCACCCGTGTGCAGGAAGCCGTCGTCGTCGACGGCCTCGTGCGTCGCGTCGTCGCGCCCGAGGTAGCCGAGCATGATCTGGGGGCCCCGCACCCAGATCTCGCCGGGCTCGCTCTGCCCGCCCTCGACGGCGTCGATCTCGGCACCGGTCTCGGTCGAGACGAGCTTCACCTCGGTGTTGGCGATGGGCACGCCGACGGAGCCGAGGGACATGCCCGTCTCCGTGGGCGGCAGCACGTGCGTGACGGGGCTCGCCTCGCTCATCCCGTACCCCTGCCTGGTGCGGGTGCCGAGGCGGTCGGCGACGGCCTTCATGAGCGCCGAGTCGATGGGGGCCGCGCCGGAGAAGACCGTGCGAACGCTCGACAGGTCGAACGTGTCGATGAGCGGATGCTTGGCGAGCGCGACGGCGATCGGTGGGGCGATGAACAGGTAGGTGCATCGATGCGTCTCGATGATGCGGAGGAACTCGCCGAGGTCGAACTTCGGCATCGTGACGAGGCGGGCGCGCTTCTTGATGGCGATGTTGAGGAGCACGGTCATGCCGTAGATGTGGAAGAAGGGGAGGAGCGCGAGCACCACGTCGTCAGACTCGACGTCGAGCACCGGGTACGTCTGCACGACGTTCGCGACGAGGTTGGTGTGGCTGAGCTTGACGCCCTTGGGCTTGCCGGTGGTGCCGGAGGAGTATGGGAGCACGGCGACGTGGGTCGCCGGGTCGAAGCTCACGTCGGGGGCGGGGAGCCCGGCGCCGAGGAGCTCGCGGAGGTCGTGGTACCCCTCGGCGCCGTCGAGGACGATGACGGCGTCCTGCTCGAGGCCCGCCGCGATGGCACCGGCGTGGGCCTGCGCGAGCAGCGGGCTGACCGTGAACAGTAGCTTCGCGCCGGAGTCGCGGAGCTGCGTCTCGATCTCCTCGGCGTTGTAGAGGGCGTTGATCGTCGTCGCCGTGGCACCCGAGCGGAGGATGCCGTGGAACACCGACGCGAACGCGGGCACGTTCGGGCAGTGCAGCGCGACCACGTCGCCCACCCCGAGCCCGCCGCCAGCGAGGGCCCCCGCGATGAGCTCGATCTGCTGCTTGAGTGCCCCGAAGCTCGTCTCGGCGCCGCTTGTGCCGTCGACGATGACGGTCCGAGCCGCGTCCGCGTCGCTCAGTTCCGCGAAGAGGAACTCGAAGACGGAGACGTTGGGAATCTGCTCGTCTGGGTATGGGCTCTTGAACACGGCGATCTCCTTTGATCGGACTGCGAGCGGCGCGGCCGTCGGGTGTGCCCGGTCTGGCCGTGTCTGACGGATGCGTGTGGCGCATCTGATGCCAATATTGCGCACCGCAGATGGGAACGACCCCAGCGCGGGGTCCGCTGGGGCGGGCAGCGCCGCCCGCCAACTCGAACTAGGCGACCGCCGCGACTGCCTCGATCTCGACGAGCTGGTCGTCGTAGCCGAGCACGGTGACGCCGAGGAGGGTGCTCGGCACGTCGTGGTCGCCGAAGGCGTCCCGAATGACTTCCCACGCGGTGACGAGGTCGGCCTGCGATGACGATGCGACGAGCACGCGCGTGCTGGCGACGTCCTCGAGGCGCGCCCCGGCCTCGGCGAGGGCGACGCGCAGGTTCTCGACGCACTTCGCGGCTTGGCCCGCGTAGTCGCCGATGGCGGCGGTCGTGCCGTCGTCGTTGAGGGGGCAGGCGCCTGCTGGGAAGACGAGGCGTGCACCCGCGTCGACCGTGGATGCGTAGGCGTATTCGGCGGTGTCGCTGAGCGTGTTGGCGCGGATGAGGGAGACGTAGCTGGACACGGTGTCCTCCTGGTGGTCGGCGTGCGGGTGGATGCGCGAGCTACGCGGCACGCGCTGGCGGGGCGACCTGCGTGGTGCGGCGCGCGAAGGCGGGGAGCACGAACAGCGCATCCACGACCCGGAATCGGCGCAGCCAGCAGGCGAGGTACGCGACGGCGAGGGCGCCGAGGAAGCAGGCGGGCAGGGAGATGTTGGGGTTGGTGACGCCGAGGTCGCTGAGGGTGTTCGTGATCCACACCTGCGTCGGGAAGTGCACGAGGTAGAACACCACCGAGTTGCGGCCGATGTACTGCAGCCACCTGGCGCGGTCGTGGCTGTGGCCCTGGTGGGAGCCGGTGAGTCGGCGCACGGCCATGACGGTGCCCGCGATGCCGGCGATCACGACGGGCAGGAGCTCGAGGCGGTGCGCGTCGAAGCCGGCCGTCATGGCGTTCGCGTAGCCACGGTTGCCGGCGATGATGAACGCCCCGAAGCCGGTTGCGACGGCGAGGCACACCCACATGAGGGTGCGCGTCTCGAAGCGGGAGAGCCGCGAGCCGAGGCGCACGCAGAGGTGCCCGGCGAAGAAGAAGCCGCCGTAGTAGCAGAGGTTGGAGAAGTCGCCGTCGGGCAGCGGCCAGCTGGCGATCCATAGCACGGCGGGGACCACCCCGAACCAGGTGCCAGGGATGCGCGCGAGAAGCGGGGCGACGGCGTAGTAGACGGCGAGGAAGAAGATGAACCACAGCCAGTTGTTCGGGATCCAGAAGAACGGGTCCCGCAGGTCGGTGTAGCCCTCGGTGAGCATGCCGATGACCATCCACACGAGGTATGGCCAGATGAGGGTGCGCACCTTGTTCCAGTAGTAGGTGCCTGGCGGTTTCGCGAGCGATCGGGTGAGCAGCACGCCGGAGAGGAGGAAGAGGAGGCTCATCCGGTATGGCGCGAAGAACGAGTTGATGTCGTTGACGACGCGGCCCGAGCTGATGCCGCCGAACATCCACGGGATGGCGGTGGCGTGCAGCAGCACGACGAGGAGGATCGCGCCTCCTCGGATGAGGTCCATCCAGCGGGCCCGGGATGCGCCGCTCGGGGCGCGGGAGCCGGTCGGCGGCTGGGACTGCGGGGAGGGTGAGGTCATTGCGGATGCGCGTCTGGTTGGGAGCTGCCGGGGCGCGACGGCGGTGCCTCGGCAGTGTCCGACCATACGCGACTCGTGGCGGTGGGGGTCTTGCCTCGCCCCTGATGCGGGAATCCGCCCGCACGCATCCGCGTGCATCCGCCTCCGGACAGCGTGCAGAGTTGTGGCGCGGTGCTGTTCCCGATTCGGGTGACAGCACCGCGCCACAATTCTGGGCGGAGGGCCGGGCCGCTACCCGCGCTTGCGCCCGTACAGCGAGATGACGACGAGGATGATGGCGCCGTAGATGAGCTGCTGCACGTTGGACCCGAGGTTCAGCACGGTCACGAGCGTCGCGACCTGGCCGAGCACCAGCGCGCCGCCGACGGTGCCGACCACCGACCCTCGCCCGCCGAAGATGGATGCGCCGCCCACGACGACCGCGGCTACGGAGGAGAGCAGGTAGCTGTCGCCCATGGTCGCGGAGGCCTGCTGGAAGTAGCCGACGATGACCATGCCGGCGAAGGCCGCGAGCATGCCGGAGATGACGTAGCCGGTGATCCGAATGCGGTCGACGGGCAGGCCGGCGAGCCTGGCCGTCTCGGGGGCCGCGCCGACGAGGAACAGGGAGCGCCCCCATCCGGTGTAGCTGAGGACCAGCTGCAGCACGACCATGAGGACGAGTCCGAGGGGGAGGACGGCAGCCATGGAGAGCCCGAAGACGCTGATCTGCGCCGATGTGATGGCGGTGATGAAGTCGGGGATCTGCGTGAGCTCGGAGAAGTTGAACTGCAGCAGGATCACGCCGAACAGGAGGCCGTTCATGGCGATCGTCGTGACGATGGGGGTGAGCCCGAGCTTCGCGATGACGAGCCCGTTGAGGAGGCCGATGACGGCTCCCGCGAGCAGTGCTCCGATGAATGCGCCGAACGGGCCGAGGGGTCCGACCATCGCGAGGAACGACAGCGCGGAGAACGCGATCGTGTTGGGCACGGACAGGTCGATGCCCGCCTGGATGACGGCGAAGGTCTGCCCGAAGGACGCGATGGAGAGGATGATCGCGAAGGTCGCGGTGCCGATGAGCGATTCGATGGTGATGAGGTTGGGGCGGATGATGCCGCCGATGAGGAACAGCACGAGGAACGCGACGAGCGGCCATACGCTGCGGGGGACGCGAGCGAGCAGCGACTTGGAGGGCGAGTACTCGACCTCGTGCTCGGCGCCGCCAGCCGCCCCCGGGCCGGTGCCCGAGTCCCCGGTGCCGGACGCCCCGGTGCCGCCGACTGCGGCCGGAACTGTTGCGGTCATGACCGTGCTCCCTTCCGAGCGAACGACACCTTGCGCCACACGACGGGGATGCCCACGACGGAGACGATGATGAGCGCCGAGATGACGTACTGCCAGTACGAGTTGATGCCTGCGAAGAAGAGCAGGTTGCCGATGAGCCCGAGGGTGATGCCGGCGAGGATGGTGCCGATGATGCTGCCGCGTCCGCCGGTGAAGCTGGCGCCGGCGAGGGCGACGGCGGCGATCGAGGAGAGCAGGTAGGGGTCGCCGCTTCGCGGGTCGCCGGTCATGGTGGACCCGGCGAGCATGATGGCGCCCGTTGCGGTGAGGGCGCCCGCGATGCCGAAGGCGGCGAGCTTCGTGAGGCGGGCGTTGAGGCCTGCCGCGCGGATGCTGTCCATGTTCGAGCCGACGCCGTAGATGTGCCGGCCGAGGGCGGTGCGCTGCAGGATGAACCAGAGCAGCACGGCGATGAGGGTGAGCCATACGAGCGCCACCGGAACGAACGGGATGGCTTCGCCGCTGGTCGCGAGGTGGAACTCGGTGGTGATGTTCCCTCCAGGCCGGTCCATGACCTCGCGGGCGAGGGAGCCGAAGATGAAGGCGCTCGCGAGGGTGACGGCGATCGCGGGGAGTCCGCCGTAGGAGACGAGGAAGCCGTTGAAGAGGCCGCAGGCGAGTCCGGTCGCGAGCCCCATGAGCACCGCTATGGGGACGGGGACCAGCTCAGTCTGCGCCGCGAACACGACGTTCGAGAGGCTCATGATCGCGCCGATGGAGATGTCGATGCCGCCGACGAGCACGATGAGCAGCTGCCCGAGCGCGACGAACGCGAGCGGCACGACGAGGTTCGCGGCGGTCTGCAGCTGGAACCTCGTGAGCAGCTCCGGGTTGATGATGATGTAGACGATCAGGAACACGACGAACGCGGCTGCTGGCGCGAACGCGCCTTCGCGTCGAAGCCTGACGAGTCCCTGCCGCTTCGCGACGGCCCGGGTGACGGGGGCCGCCGGGGGCGGGGTGACGGTGGCGGTCATCTGCTGCTCCTCGTGGTGGTGTGTCGTGCCGCCTCTTCCAGCTCGGCGGCCGAGACGGTCTGGATGCTGCCCGTCGCGCCGACTGCGGCGCCGACGATCGCATCCGCCGTCAGCCGTTCGCCCGCGAGCTCGTCGGTGACCTGCCCGTTGTAGAGCACGAGCACCCGGTGGCAGACGTGCACGAGCTCCTCGACCTCGGTCGAGAACCAGAGCACGCCGACGCCCTGCTTCGCGAGGTCGACGATCGCGCCGTACAGCTCCTGCTTGGCGCGCACGTCGATGCCGCGCGTGGGGTCGTGGAGCAGGATGACCGATCGGGAGCGGTTCATCCACCTGCCGAAGACGAGCTTCTGCTGGTTGCCGCCGGACAGTGAGCCTGCCGCTTCGAGCGGGCCGCGCGTGCGCACGGAGAGGGCGGCGAGCACGCCGTCGAGCCAGCCGCGCTCGCGGCGTAGGCGCGGCTTCCCGCCGAGATGCCAGGCCTTGAACCAGGGGGCGAGGAGGTTCTCGCCGACACCGAGCTCGAGCGCGAGGCCTTCCTTCTTGCGGTCTTCTGGCACGTAGCCGAGGCCGCGCCGCACGCCCCGCACGGGGGTGAGGCGGGAGACGGGGTCGCCGTCGATCGTCCACGAGTCGGCGGTGGCTGCGGATGCGCCGAACAGGGCGCGGAGGAGCTCGGCTTGGCCGTGCCCCGCGAGCCCGCCGATGCCGACGATCTCGCCGGCGCCGATCGTGAGGGAGATGCCGTGCACGCCCTCGGCGCGCAACCCCTCGACCTCGAGGACGTCGCCGTCGTCGGTGCGCGCTGGCGGGTCCGGGAAGAACCGCTCGGCTTTGCGGCCCGCCATGAGGGAGATGAGCTCGTCGTCGGTCCAGGAGCCGCGCGAGAACTCGCCAGCGAGGCCGCCGTCGCGCAGCACGATGCCGCGGTCGGCGATCTCGGCGATCTCGCCGAGGCGGTGCGAGACGTAGATGACGCTGCCGCCGCGCGCCGTGAGCTCGCGGATGCGCGCGAACAGCCACTCGACGCCGGGAGGTGTGAGCGCCGACGACGCTTCGTCGAGGATGAGCAGCTTGGGCTCGCCGGCGAAGGCGCGGGCGATTTCGACGAGCTGCCGGTTGGCGAGCGACAGGTCGGAGACCAGCGCTCGCGGGTCGACCTGCGGCAGTTCGAGCGACTCGAGCAGTGTGCTCGCTGCGGAGATGGCTTTCTGCTGCGAGAAGCCGCGGAGCGGCGCCCCGTCGGGGAGGCTGAGGTTCTCGGCGACGGTCCACTCGGGTACGAGCGCGAGCTCCTGGAACGCGCAGCGCACGCCCGAGCGGCGCGAGAGGCGCACGCTGCCGGACGCGAGCGGTGCATCCTCGACCGTGATCGTGCCGGAGGTCGGGGTGACGGCGCCCGCCAGCATCTTCGCGACCGTGCTCTTGCCCGCGCCGTTCTCGCCCACGAGGGCCAGCACCTCGCCTGGGTGGCAGACGAAGCTCACCCCCTGCACGGCCTTGACCGGGCCGTAGCTCTTCACCAGGTCGGTGGCGACGAGGAGCGCCTCGCTGCTCTGCGCCTGCCCGGTCGCTGCCGGCCTTGGCGCGGCGGCGGGGTGCACTGCGTCCGGTGCCGCTGCGCCCACTTCACTTGCATTCATGACTCGATGTGTCCTCGCTGATCGATGCGACTGGGAGCAGGTGGTGGCCCTGCCGAGCAGGGCCACCGGGGCCGGCTAGGAGCCGGAGTAGTACTCCATGACGTCCTCGAGCTTCAGGTCGAGGCCGGGGAAGTCGTAGCCGAGCTGGAAGTTCGCGGGGCGATCCTCGAGGCAGTAGTCGGCGGCGTTCTCGGTGGTGATCTCGAGCGGCGGGAAGAACTGCTCGCGCTCGATCTCCTCGCCGTCGAGGAGCTTCACGGCCTGCTCGAGGCCCTTGGCGTAGATCGCCGGCTGGCCGAAGATCATGTTGCCCGAGTAGCCCTCTGGCCCGTACTCGACGAGCGCGCACGCCTCGCCGTTGTAGCCGGAGCCTCCGACTGTCGGAACGAAGGGAATGCCCGCGGCCTTGTAGGCCTCAGCGACGCCCTGGCCGCCGGTCAGGAACGAGTAGACGCCGCCGATGTCGGGGTTGGAGCGGAGGATGTTCGCCATCGACTCCTGCGCGGTGGCCTCGTTCCAGCCGTTGGTGTCCTGCGCGACGACGGATGCGCCGCCGGCTTCGAGCGCCTCGATGACGCCGGGCATGGAACCCTCGTTGAGGGGGACGCCGGCGAGGCCCTCGAGCACCGCGACGTCCTTGTTGTCGGTGAGGTTCTCGAGCAGCCACTCGGCGCCGATGGTTCCGGCGCTCGCCCAGTCGGTCGAGACCGTGTAGACGTCTTCGCTCTCGTAGGGGCCGCCATTGGCGATGACGGGGATGCCCTGCGCCGTGGCCTGCGCGATGGCGGGGTCTGCGCCGCTGGAGGAGGCGGGGTCGAAGAGGATGAGGTCGACGCCGTCGGCGATGAGGTTCTGCATGGCGGCGTTCTGCTGGGCCGCGTCGTTGTCGTCGGTGCGGACGATCTTCAGCTCGACCTTGTCGACGTACTCGGGGGAGTTGGCGAGGGCCTGCAGCGAGGCGAGGCCCATCTCGCGCCAGGCCTGGCCGCCGAGGGGCTGCTGGAAGCCGATGACGAACTTGCCGTCCTCGCCGCCTGCGGAACCGCCGCCGCCTTCAGCTGGTGCGCTGGTGCATCCGGCGAGGAGGACCACGGCCGAGGCCGCGGCGACGAGTGCTGAACCCATCCTGAAGCGCGATGTGGGTCGACGAGAGTGCATGATTTCTCCTTTGAAATCTGGCGGGTGCTGCTGGCGATGGAGGTGTGTGGGGTTGGCCGTCTGAGGGAGGTCAGGGGCTGATCGCCAGCTTGCTTCGTGACACTAGCCCAAAAATGGCAGCGCTACCAGTAGCGCTGCCAAATTGGGTCGGGATGGTGACCCGGAGCGGGCGCCCGTGCCCTCGGAGGTGGGCGGCGGAGCCTGTCACGCGGCTCTGCCGGTGCGCCATCCGCTCTGCCAGTGCGCACCCGGCTCTGCCAGCGCACCACCCGGCTCTGCCAGCGCACCACCCGGATCGGTCTGCGCACATCTGCGGCGAGTGCAGGCTCTCGCGCCCAGGAGCATGCATTTGTCGCAACTGTGTCGCGCGGCCGCGGCTTGAGAAACGCTGCCAGCGAAGTGGCCCCTTTGGAGCCCCCATTTCGGCCATTTGGCTGGCAGCGATGGGGCGCGTCGCCGGAGTGGGGCCATTTGGCTGGCAGCGATGAGGCTGCGGGATGCGGCTGCGGGCATCACCTCACGCCCGACCTCGCCGCTCAGGAGTGATGAGCGGCGGTGAGGAGTGCTGAGTAGTCTGGCCGCAACGAGGGGATGCGACGTGAGATCACGTGCTGAAATTTCAGGGGCCGTCGGCGCGCAGCTGCGAGAACGGCGCGACGAGACGCTTGCGCGGCGTGCGGGACTGCTCGGTGGCGGAGCGGATGCACCCGCCGAGCCAAGCTCGAAGCCCGGCAGCGCGGCATCCGGTGCCGAAGTGTCGGGAACGGAAACCGCGTCCGCTCGCGAGGCATCCGCTGCAGCATCCCGCCACGACTGGGTTGCGCAGCCGATGCACTCCGACGCAGCGATTCGAGCGCAGACGGGGCAGGGCTGGGATGACTGGATCGACGCGATCGACGCCGGTGTGGGGCGCGACGCCGCGCATCCGCGGATCGTCGAGTGGGTCATGGCCAACTCCGAGCAGAACGGCTGGTGGAGCCAGGGCATTGCGGTCAGCTTCGAGCGGATGACGGGCCGGCGCCTCGCCGGGCAGATGGCGGACGGCACGTTCACCGCCAACCGCTCGCGCACGCTTCCTGTTGACCGCGAGGTGCTTCGCTCGCTCGTCGCCGACGACGAGAACCGGGATGCGCTGCTCGGCTTCGAGACGGAGTTCCGGTCGAAGGTCGCGTCGAAGACCTACAAGGTGCTGATTGCATGTGACGGGGAGTCGATCGGCGGGCTCCTGTTCACGTTCGACGCCACCGCGGATGGCCGTACCAAGCTCGCCATCATGCACGAGAAGCTGCAGGTGCTCGACGAGATCGAGCTCTGGAAGGCCTATTGGGGCGATTGGCTCGACGCGCTCGAGGGGGCGCTGGTCTGACGCGGCCGTCCTCGGACCGCCGCGCACGCGCGCCATCCGCCCGCAAACATGCGGCAGACGCATCTTCGTGGCGCAGGGAGGATGCATTTGCCGTGCGGATGCACGCGCGGGCTGACGTTGGCGGCCTGCGCCAGCGAGAACACGGCGCAGCCCGCACCTCACGCACCGAACGGGAACGGTGGCTTATGCACCCGGTACGACTCCGGACGCTCGGGATGCACACGGGCTATGAAGAGGCGGCGCTCGTCTCCGGGGCTCGCTGGGTCGTAGATGACGGTGACCTGGTCACCGATCCCGGGCAGTGAGTCCTCGTGGAACAGTCCCCATGGTGTGGTCCAGCGGGTCTGCCCGTGGTGGTCGGTGAACTGGATGGTCCAGCGGCTGACGACGCGCGCGCTCTCGCGCGGACGCTCGACGCCCTGCGTGACGACGCCGGAGGTGCGCGTCCCGCTCGCGAACATCGTCTCGAACGTCGACTCCGTGCGACGGTCGCGCCGACCGCGGGCGACGCGCCGCCACACCGAGAGGGCGAGCAGGACGGTGAGCGCGACGGGTATCACCCAGGGGAGAACGGTGAGCGTCCACGGTGAGTCGTCCACGACAGGAGTCCCGTCTTCATTCAGAAACAGGACGAGGGGCCTCACGCTCGTTCCGGCGATCAGGGCTGCGAGCGACGCCCACGCGCCAACCGCGGCGCCCGCGAACCAGATTGGCTGCCCGTCTGCCAGGGCGCGTGTGAAGTCCGACGCGCCCGTGTAGGTGCGGCGCCCCGCGGCCTGCGCGATGAGGAATCCGAGCGACACGAAGATGCCCACCGGCATGAGCAGTGGCATGAGCGCGAGCACCCGGAAGCCGCTGCCGCGCTCCATCTGCTCGATCGCGAACAGCGAGCTGAGCCCGACGGCGGCGAGGAACCCGCCGACGGCGAGCCCCGCGTCGAGCGTCAGCAGCACTGCGTGCGCGCCTGGGCTGCCGACCCGGCGCGCCTTCACCGCGGCCCGTAGCGCGTGCGTCCGGGCCGGGTCGACGGTGCTCATGCGTAGTCCTCCGCTCGGTCCGGCGACGACCTCGAGACGAATATCCGTGACGTGTCGTCGGGATGCGCGGGATCGAACAGTACCCAAACGCGCTGCCCCGGTTTGGGTGCCGTGCTCCAGTCGAAGGCGTTGGTCCGCTTGACCCAGCGTTGAACGCCCCGGGCGTCGGCGTACGTGAAGCGCCACGACGCGATGGTGCGTGTGCCCGGCGAGATCTCCACCCCCTCGGTGACCGTGCCAGGCGTCGGGTGACCCGCCGCGAGCATCCGCCGCACCGCATCCAGGCGCCGCGAGGACCGCCGTCGGAGCAGCCTGCACGTCACGAAGGCGACGACGGTGAGGGCTGCAGCGAGTGCCGGGAGCCACACGGGGAGCCAGTAGGAGACCCACGCGGCGGACGACCAGGCGTCGACGGTGTCGAAGTGCTCGTCGAGCGTGGACCCGACACGCCGCGGCTGCGTCCACAGGCCCGCGAACGCGACGAGCCCGGCCGTCGTGCCCGCCAGCGCAATCGTGAACGGGTCGATGGGCGGCAGCGGACGCGGATCGCCGATGAGGTTCGCGTAGACCAGGAAGGAGAGGGGGAGCGCGCCGAGAAGGAGGACAAACGCGGCGGGGAGTGCGTACCAGGCGTCGTTGATCCACGGCTCGGCCTCGAAGTCGCGGATGCCGAGGGCCATCTGGCGACCGGAGTTCCGCTCGGCGATCAGCCCGAATCCGAGCAGGGCACCCAGCAGGAACAGCAGGACGCCGACAGCCCAGAGCTGCGCGAGCGTCCGAGGACTGCCCATGCGGCGCGTCGCTCTCGCCCTTCGTGCTTGGACCGGGTCGATGGTGCTCATGGCTGGATAGTGACAGGCGGATGCGTCCCGCACCAGTCCCGGATGCTTCGACTTCTCCGCGCAGGTGCCCCGCGTCGCAGCGCACGCCCCCGAGCGCCCCGCGCCGCCCCTCGCGCCGCATCCCGCCCCGGGAGTCGAAAGTGGACGTGTGGTTGTCAAACTTCGAGTTTGACGACCACACGTCCACTTTGGAGATCTCGGCGCGGGCGGAGGGGCGGGTCTGGGTCGTTACGGGCCGGGCTGCGCGGCCGTGGGCGAGGAACGCGCGGTGGTGGAGGCACGCAACCGCGCAGCTTGCACGTGCCGGCTACCGCGCGGCCCGCTCCGCATCCGCTGCCCCGTCGGCCCCAGCGACGAGGTCGTCGCCGGCCTCATCGACGTCGGAGCCGCGAAGCTTCGCGATGCCGCTCATCAGGTGGTAGACGACGAGCGTCGCCACGGTGCCGAGGACGATGCCGCCGAACGTCACCTGGCCGCTGTTGATCGTGAAGTCGCCGATCGCGACGATCAGGCCAACGCCCGCCGTGAACTGGTTCGTGGGGGACGAGAAATCGACCTTGTTCTCGAGCCAGATGCGCACGCCGATGATGCCGATGAGGCCGTAGAGGGCCGTCGTGATGCCGCCCAGCACGCCCGCCGGGACGCTCGCGATGAGCACACCCACCTTCGGGGAGAGGGCGAGGAGGATCGCGGCGAGCGCGGCGACCCAGTAGGCGGCCGTCGAGTAGACGCGGGTCGCCGACATGACGCCGATGTTCTCGCCGTACGTGGTGGTGGGGGAGCCGCCGCCGAAACCGGAGAGCACCGTCGCGAGGCCGTCGGCCAGCAGGGCTCGGCCGGCCATCGGGTCCAGGTTGCGGTTCGTGAGCTGCCCGACGCCCTTCACGTGGCCGACGTTCTCGGCGATGAGCGCGAGCACCACCGGCACGAACATCAGGTAGACGAGCAGGTGCTCGGCGGCGAAGACCGGGGCCGTGAAGGTGGGCAGGCCGATCCACGCGGCATCGTCGAGGCCCGCGAGGTCGACCTGGCCCATGAACGCGGCCACAATGTAGCCGACGATGACGCCGATGAGGATCGACAGCCGCCCGACCATGCCCTTGAAGGCGACCGCGACGACGATGACCGTCAGCAGTGTCACCGACGCGACGAGTGGTGACGCCTCGAAGTTGTTCTTTGCCGCAGGGGCGAGGTTGAAGCCGATGAGCGCGACGATCGTGCCCGCGACGACAGGTGGCATGAGGAGGTTGATCCAGCGGGTGCCGGCGAGGTTGACGACGAGGCCGACGATCGCGAGGAGCGCGCCGACGACGATGATGCCCGCCAGGGCGACGCCCCGCCCGTCGGAGGCGACGGCCGCGAGGATCGGCGCGATGAACGCGAACGACGAGCCGAGGTAGCTGGGCACTCGGTTGCGGGTGATGAGCAGGAACAGCATCGTGCCGATGCCAGAGAACAGCAGCGTCGTCGACGGCGGGAAGCCCGTCAGCAGCGGAACGAGGAACGTCGCGCCGAACATCGCGACGACGTGCTGAGCGCCGAGTCCGATGGTGCGGGGCCAGGTCAGGCGCTCCTCGGGCAGCACGATCTCGCTTGCGGGGACATTCTTTCCGTCTCCGTGCAGTTTCCAGGGCAGTGCCACAGCGGTCTCGCTTCCAGGTCGTTCGGCGGGGATCGGCCTGCGCGGGGGATCGGCGCGTGACCTCTACGAGATTAGGGGATCGGTAGACCGCCGCCGTGCGCAAATTTCGGTGATAACTGGGCCAGATCGGCCGCCGAAACGATCGAAAGGTGTCATCTGTCACCGAAGTTTGCGGGCCGGCCGCGAGAGTACGCGCGCGTAGGTGTGGAGGCCGGTGTCGGCGTGGCCGCGAGATCGGGGTCGGGGGCGTGGCTGAGCAGCCGCGGGCACTCCGCGCGCTGGCTACGCTTGTCTCTGTACCGCGAGCAGCACGATCAGGGGAGCCGCATGAGCGACAGCCACGAGTCCGCAGTCGACCACGAGCAGGCGGGAGGCGGCGACGGCGGGCACGTTGCGACGCCAACGCGTGCGACGCAGGTCGCGCCGACGAGACGTGGCAGCGGGTCGACGTTCAAGGAGCGCCTCGACACGTTCTTCGAGATCACGCACCGCGGCTCGAACGTGCCGCGCGAGATTCGCGGTGGCCTCGTCACGTTCATGACGATGGCGTACATCGTCATCCTGAACCCCCTGATCCTCGGCGGATTCTCGCAGGATCAGGCGACGCTCGACGTCGAGGGTGGCTGGCTGCAGGCGTCGCAGGTCGCCGCCGTCACTGGTCTCACGGCCGGCGTCATGACGATCCTGTTCGGTGTCATCGCGAACCTGCCGTTCGGTCTCGCGGCCGGCCTCGGCATCAACTCCTTCCTCGCCGTCAACGTCGTGCAGCAGGTCACCTGGGCCGAGGCCATGGGGCTCGTGGTCATCAACGGCCTGGTCATCGTCGTGCTGTCGGCGACCCGCCTGCGCGAGATGATCTTCCACGCCGTGCCGCCGCAGTTGAAGACGGCGATCACGGTGGGCATCGGCCTGTTCCTGGCGTTCATCGGGCTCGTGGATGCGGGCTTCGTCACGTCCTCGGGGAACGCGTCGCCGCCCGTGCAGCTCGGTGTGGGCGGTTCGGTGACGACGGTTCCGACGCTCATCTTCGTGATCGGCCTCATCGTGATGGGGGTGCTCATGGCCCGTCGTGTGAAGGGCGCGCTGCTCATCGGCATCGTCGGCACGACCGTCGTCGCGGTGATCGTCGAGGCGGTCACGAAGCTCGGCCCGGCGTTCGAGAACGAGGGCGGATGGTCGCTCAACGTGCCGATGCTGCCCACGCAGATCGTCTCGGTGCCCGACCTCGGCCTCATCGGCGCGTTCGACTTCGGTGCGTTCGAGCGCATCGGCATCCTGGCCGGCGTCATGCTCGTCTTCACGCTGGTGTTCACGAACTTCTTCGACGCGGTCGGCTCGCTGACCGGGCTCACGCGTGAAGCCGGCCTGCAGGACGGGCAGGGCAACTTCCCTCGCCTCAAGTCGTCGCTGGTCGTCGAGGGCATCGGGGCGGTCGCGGGTGGCGCGACGTCGAGCTCGTCGAACACGATCTTCGTGGACTCCGCCGCCGGCGTCGGCGAGGGCGCCCGCACGGGCCTCGCGAGCGTCGTGACCGGTGTCATGTTCCTGCTGGCGATGTTCTTCACGCCGCTGACGCAGATCGTCCCGCTCGAGGTCGCGGCCGCAGCGCTGGTCGTCGTCGGTGTGCTCATGGTGTCGCAGGTGCGCGAGCTGAGGTGGGACGACTTCTCTGTCGCCCTCCCGGTGTTCCTGACGATCGTGATCATGCCGCTCACGTACTCGATCGCGAACGGCATCGGGGCGGGCTTCGTCTCGTGGGTGCTCGTGCAGACGCTGACGGGCAAGGCGCGCAAGGTGTCGCCGCTGCTGTGGATCGTCGCCGTCGGCTTCCTCATCTACTTCGCGCGCGGCCCCATCGAGGGCCTGTTCGCGTCGTCGTGACGGGGAGCCGCTGACCCGCGCGCTAGTACTGACCTGGGTGCTGCCCGCCGCCGGCGGGCCCGTATCCCTGGTTCGCCGTGTACGCGCCAGCCCCCGCGAGGCGCGCGTTGGCTTCGCGGACGAACTGCGGGATGAGGAAGAGCTCGACGATGACCCAGATCGCGACGCCGAAGATGAGGAGCAGGCCGATGCCGAGCCAGGACGTCGCGAATCCCACGAGGTAGAGCACGAGCTGCGTGATGGCGATGCCCGTGCGCCCGAGGTAGAAGTTGTGGATGCCGAGTCCGCCGAGGAAGATCGCGAGCACGTACGTGATGCCGACTTCCTTGCCCCCGCTGACCACGACCGTCTGCTGGTAGAGCACGGGTGCGTTGGCGGCTGGTGCCTGCGTGGGTGCGTAGTGCCCCCACTGGGCGCCGTCCCAGTATCGCTGCCGGCCCGTTGGGTCCGGGTACCAGCCGGCGGCGGGCGAGGACGGCCCGTGGTTCGCGTTGGACGAGCCGAAGGCGTCGTCTTCGGGCTGCGATGCGTACGGATCCGATGGAACGAGGCTCATCAGGCACTTCCCTGCTGTCGAGTGGATGCGTCACGCATGCTAGCGAGCGCCACCGACACTGCGCGGGCCTGTGGGTTTCGGGGGCCGAAGCGCGGCAGGGTCAGGTCAGGGTGTCGGATGTGCGCCTGGTGCCGTGCGCAGGGCTCGCCGGACGAGCAGTCCTTCTGCGATGAGGAGTGCGCCCACGATCGCGGCACCGAGCAGGAACCACAGAGCGGGGCCGACGACGTCGCCAGATGCCCAGAGCAGCTCGCGGTCCTCGCTCTGCCATGGCCATAGGGCGCGGAGCGACCCGGCCATGATGCCCGTCATGAGGGCGAGGGTCACGCGGCGGTGCTTGGTGAGGAGCCACAGCAGCACCTGCACGAAGAGCGCGAGACCCGTGATGGCGCCGATCGCGAAGAGTGCGATGTAGCCGAAGTCGAGCGAGTTGAGGGCACGCAGCGTCGGCTCGTACATGCCCGTCGTGACGAGGACGAAGGATCCGGAGACGCCGGGCAGCACAAGCGCGCACACCGCGACGGCGGCGGAGACGAGGATGGCGATTGGGGATGGGTCGGCGTCGTTCGCAGACGGGAGTCCGGTCAGCACGAAGCTCAGGATGGCGGCGGGGACCGCGATCGCGTAGTCGCGCACCTGCCAGCGGGCTCCGAGCATCCGGGCCGGAACGATGAGGGACACGGCGATGAGCCCTGCGAAGAGCGCGCGGGATGCGATGGGGTGCGCCTCGACGAGGGGTGCGACGATGCGTGCGGCGACGACGATCGCGAGGAACATCCCGATGCCGACCGGCATGACGACGCCCCAGCGCACCTGCGCGAAGTGCTCGCGTGCGCGCTGCAGGCCCTGACCGCGGACTGTGTCGACGGCGGCTCGCACGACGCCGCGCACGAGATGGCCAGCTGAGTCGATGAGGGTCTCGTAGACACCGATCAGCAAGGCGATGGTGCCGCCGCTGACGCCCGGGATGATCTCCGTCACGCCGATGAGCGCGCCTCGGAGGAGATTGACGAGGACGTTGAGCGCTGACAAACCGGCCCTTCTCGGGCGCCGGGGTCGGGGGCGGCGCCGGATACTCGTGCGCCAGGAGAGGCGGCACAAAGCCTCTAGTCTGTCAGGCCGCATCCGCGACCGCACCCGCGGCGCCTCGCCGCCGCCGGCATCCGGGTCACGAGGCGGGCGGCATTCACAGCGGATTCACGCAATCCACTGGCACTCAGCCCGGCCGGGTCTGGCGCGCGTACCGTGTCCGCCATGTCCTCCGAACCCAGCCTCGCAGTGGCTCAATCGCGTCGCGGACGCCTCCGCGGCGCAGCCCCCGCCGGCCTCGCCGGAATCGGTGCGGCGGCGCTCGGAGTCGGCCTCGGCGAGCTTACGGCCGCGTTCCTGCAGACCACGGCAAGCCCGATCGTCGCGGTGGGTGCCCTGCTCATCGACCTCGCGCCGCCCTGGGCGAAGGACACGGCGATCGCGCTCTTCGGGACCGCCGACAAGATCGCCCTCATCGCGCTCGTCGCGGTCGTGCTGCTCGTCGTCGCGGCGATTGCCGGCGTGCTCGAACGAGCTCGTCCGCCGTGGGGCCGCGTCCTCATCGGGCTCATCGCCGCGATCGGCGCTGTGGCTGTCGCTACCCGCACCCCGTTCTCGCCCCTCGATACCGTGCCGCCGCTCCTCGCGATGGTGGTGGCTGTGCTGACGCTGCAGTTCCTCGCGAAGACGCTCGCCGATGCTGAGCAGCGGGCCCGCCAGCGCTCGAGGGAGTCGGCCGTCGTCGTCGCCGTCGCGCGAGGCTCAGCCGTCGGCGCGACGGGACGCGCGGCTGCGAGCGTGTCGGAGACGGAGGGGTCAGCGGGCGTCGAGGTCGAGTCGACCGCGACGCCGGCCGGTGTCGACCGCCGCCGCTTCCTCATCTACTCGGGGGCATCCCTCGTCGTCGGCGTGATCGCGGCGGCCTCGGGTGCCGCGCTCTCTGCCGGAACTCGCGCCGTCACGGCGGTCCGCGAGGCGATCGCCCTGCCAGCTGCCGCGGTGAAGGCGGCAGCCGTCCCCGCGGGCGCGCAGTTCGACATCCCGGGCCTCCCGCCTGTCGTCACGCCGAACGCCGACTTCTACCGCATCGACACGGCCCTCAGCGTGCCGCTCGTGAACCCTGAGGGCTGGTCGCTGCGCATCCACGGCCTCGTCGACAACGAGGTCACCATCACCTGGGACGAGCTGCTCGCCCTGCCGCTCGAGGAGAGCATCACGACCCTCATGTGCGTGTCCAACGAGGTCGGCGGCGGCCTCATCGGCAACGCCCTCTGGCTCGGCTACCCCCTCCGGGAGCTGCTCAAGCGCGCGGGTCCGCAGGCGGACGCCGACATGGTGCTCTCGAAGTCGGCCGACGGCTGGACCGCCAGCACCCCCATCGGGGCGCTCACCGACGACCGCAACGCGATCCTCGCGGTCGGCATGAACGGCGAACCGCTCCCCGCCGAGCACGGCTTCCCGGTGCGGATGGTCGTGCCGGGCCTGTACGGGTACGTGTCGGCGACGAAGTGGGTCGTCGACCTCGAGGTCACCCGCTTCGACCGGGTCAACGCGTACTGGACCGACCGCGGATGGAGTGCCGAGGGGCCGATCAAGATCGGCTCGCGCATCGATGTGCCCAGTGCCGGAAGCCTGAACGCGGGGCCGACGACGATCGCCGGGTTCGCGTGGCAGCAGCACACGGGCATCGAAGCCGTTGAAGTCCAGATCGACGACGGCGAGTGGATGCCGACGCAGCTCGCCGCGCCCATCTCCGACGACACGTGGCTGCAGTGGAAGCTCGACTGGGATGCCCCCGCCGGCGAGCACTCCGTGCGCGTCCGCGCGACGTCGAGCGACGGCGAGGTGCAGACGGATGCGCGCGCCAACGTCGTCCCGGACGGCGCCACCGGCCACCACGAGATCACGGTCAACGTCACAGCCTGACATCACCCCTCGCCGCCTGCCTGCTTGCCCGCCTCCGCATGCACCCGCACGAGAAACGCATCCTCGTTGCGCGACGAAGATGCATCCTCCGTGTGGATGCGCCCGCCCGGCGAGGTCCGCGGGTTCGCGGCGTCTGCCTCGGCATCCATACGGAAAGTGCATCCTCGTTGCGCGAAGAAGATGCGTTCCCCGCGTGGATGCCAGCGCCGAGGGGATTGCGCAGACGAGGTTCTGCGGAATGCGGCTCGCTAGCCTGGTCCGGATGCCCCCACATTCCCCCGAAGAGGCTCCCCGACCGTCGACCCTCCGCGATCTGCCGCGCGCCGCGTGGATCTCAGCGCGCGCATCCACCCCGAACACGCCCCTGGCCGTGCTGTCGGTGCCGATCTACGCGTTCTCGATCCTGCCGATGACCCTTCGAGGCGGGCTCTACCTCGACGCGTCGCGCACGGGGACGGTGCTGTTCGCGCGGCGCCGACCGATCTTGGACGGGTTGGTCGTCGGGCTCGTCACGGCCGCGGCGTTTGTGCTCTGGGTGGCCTGCATCCTGCTGTTCGACACCATGCTCGTGCTCCTGCTCGGGATGCTCGTCTACGCGGCGCTGCTCGTCGGCGCTGTCATCGCGCTGGTGCAGCCGGGAGGGACGACGCTCTCGGCGTCCGGACCGGAGACCCCGAAGGGGGAGAGGTGGATGGTCGCCGCCCTCGCGCAGCTCCCCGGCACCCGCATGACTGCGGTGATGCTCGCGAGGCGCTTGATCGAGCACGCTCCGCCGGGCTCGGTCCTGGTTGCGGCCGCGGCGACGGATGCGCTGCTCGAGCGCTACGTGCGCGCCGGCTTCACGAGAGGCAGGGCTCGCCGCGTGCACCGCCGAGTGCCCCCGCGGACGCAAAGAAACCCCGCCATGTAGAAGCTAGGCGGGGTTTCAGTGGCTCCGACGGGCGTCGATCCCGTGACCTCACGATTTTCAGTCGTGCGCTCTACCAACTGAGCTACAGAGCCGGAGGCTGTTGCCTCGTGGCGACGCACTGTTGTTCGTCGCCGTTGCAAATTGCCCTCTTCGAGAAGAGGGCAAGATGCTTGGCGACCCTGACGGGACTTGAACCCGCGACCTCCGCCGTGACAGGGCGGCGCGCTAACCAACTGCGCTACAGGGCCTTACTGTGGTGTCTCAGCCTGGGCTGATTCATCCGTATTCGATTGCGACAGTTCAATGTACAGCATCCCAGCACCTGGTGTTGTCACGACCGTGACCCCAACGGGATTCGAACCCGTGTTAACGCCGTGAAAGGGCGCCGTCCTAGGCCGCTAAACGATGGGGCCGAGTGCTTGTAGCTGACTTGACTACCGAGAGAAGAGCATAGGGGCGTTTTCGCCTCGCGGCAAATCCGGTGCCGCATCGCGGTCCGTTCGGCGTGTCGCACGGCGCGTGGTCGGGTGCGCGCGCAGGCTTCCTCGTATCCGGATGTTCCCCACGAGGCGCGGGATTCCGGCCCACTCAGCGACCCGGTACAGGTTTCCTCACCCGGGTCTCTGTGACGCGCTAGGCAGATGTTGACAAACTTGTTACTGTTTCTCGTGTTGTTGGTGTGAAACGAGTGACTGCAGTGGTAAATGCAGTCTCGCGTTGCCGCAGAGGCGTCCGCCTCGTTCCGCACCCAAGATCCATCACGAGGAGAGCGAATGCCCGCCACCAGGAGCCGGAAGCCCCTGCGACTCCGCGACCGCTGGCGTACCCCGCTCGTGGGCGCAGCATCCGCCGCCGTGCTGGCCGCGCTTGCACTCTCCGCTGGCCCCGCATTCGCTGCAGACGACGACTACGCCACGTGGGAAGACGTCGTCGCAGCTGAAGGCGACGTCGATCGCCAGGAATCGCTCATCAGCGAGATCGAACAGCAGATCGCCGACCTCGACGCGAAGGTATCCGCAGCAGCCGCCGAAGCGCAGGCCGCCGGCGAAGAGCACGGCAAGGCGCAGACCGCGTCGAGCGAGAAGTTCGCCGAGGTCACGATCCTGCAGGAGCAGGCGGATGCGGCCGAAGAGAAGGCCGCGACGTCACGCGAGAAGGCCGGTCAGCTGGCTGCCGCCATGAGCACACGCGGCGCAGGCGACCCCAAGCTCGCTCTCTTCCTCAACCCAGGCGACGCCGACACGCTGCTCTACCAGCTCGGCACCATCAGCAAGCTCTCCGAGCAGACCGACGGCATCTACAACCAGGCCGTCACCGAGAAGAACACGGCAGACGTCCTCGGCACGCAGGCCACAACCGCGCACGACGAGCTCGCGAAGCTCGAAGCCGACGCGAAGACCAAGTTCGACGCGGCGCAGGCCGAGCAGGTTGTCCTCCAGAACGAGAAGTACCTCGCCGACGACAAGAAGGCCGACCTCCAGGCCATGCTCGCGCCGCTCAAGGAGAAGCGCGACGTCACCGCCAGCGACTACGCAGCCGGCGAGAAGCTCCGCCAGGAGCAGGTCGCGCAGACGAACCGCGAGCGTGCAGAAGCCGCGGCCGCCTACCAGGAAGAGGCGTACCAGCAGGCCGTCGCCGACGCTGAGGCAGCAGGCGTCCAGGCGCCGGCCAAGCCCGACATCTCCACCGACGTGCCAGAGGCATCCGCCCCGCTCGCGCCAGCCGACCCGACCGATCCTTCTGTCGCCCCGGAATCGCTGCGCCCGCCGGCGCAGGCCGCACCTCCTCGCCAGCCGTCTGCCCCGCCGACGGCCACGGCCGACCCGACCGCGCCGGTCGCGCCGCAGCAGCCGACCGCTCCCGCCGAGTCGCCCGCCCCGAACCCCGACCCCGTCACGCCGGCACCGACCACGGCGCCGGCACCGACCACGGCGCCGGAGCCGACGCAGGCCCCGGAGCCGACGCAGGCACCAGAGCCGGAGCCGACGACCGCGCCGACCACGGCGCCCGACCCCGACCCCACGAAGCCCGACATCGAGATCCTCCCCGAGGAGCCGCAGAAGCCTGACGTCGAGCTCGAACCGGAACCCGAACCCGAGCCCGAAGTCGTCGCACCGACCACTCCGGAGACCCCGAGCGGAGTGCTGGCCGGCTACTACGGACCGATCAGCAGCGGCGTCGTCACCGACGAGTACGGCATGCGCCTGCACCCGATCTTCGGCACCTACCGCATGCACAACGGCCTCGACCTCGGCGTCAACGGCGGCACCTGCGGAGCCCCGCTCTACGCAGTGCACAGCGGCACGATCACCTACGCCGGCTACAACGGCGGGTTCGGCAACCACGTCGTGCTCGACTTCGGCAACGGCACCCAGGTCTCCTACTCGCACATCATGGACGGCGGCATCAACGTCTACGTCGGCCAGACCGTCAACGCCGGTGACGTGCTCGCCTACGCCGGAACCACCGGGTCCTCCACGGGCTGCCACCTGCACTTCGAGCTGAAGTACTGGGGAACCCTGATGGACCCGAAGCCGTGGCTCGCCTCGGCAGGCATCTACTACTACTGATCCACACCCGCACTGGCTGAGCCCAGCGCGAGCAGAAGGGCGGCTCCTCGCTTCGGCGGGGAGGCGCCCTTCTGCGTGTCACGTCTCGGCGCCGACCCGCGGGACGACCCGCGCGCTTGATATCTGTCCAACATCAGTGCGATTTCGTTCGATTCTGGGCCTTGGGCGCAGCAGATCCCCGATATCGCACTCATGTTGGACAGCCGCAGCCGCACCGGGCGCACGAAGAAGCCCCGCATCCACGGTGGATGCGGGGCTCTCGTCAGCCTGTCGCCGGACGAACCGGCGAACGGCGCCTATTCGGCTGGCTTGTACTGCGCGATGGAGCGCTCGATGATCGCCTCGGCGGCGGCTGCGTCGCCCCAGGCCTCGACCTTGACCCACTTGCCGGGCTCGAGGTCCTTGTAGTGCTCGAAGAAGTGCTTGAGCTGGTCCTTGGTGGAGTCGTCGACGTCGCCGAGGTCCTGGATCTTGGCCCAGCGTGGGTCCTTCGCGGGGACGCAGAGGATCTTGTCGTCTCCGCCTGCCTCGTCTGCCATGTTGAGCACGCCGACGGGGCGCACCTTGAGGCCGACGCCGGGGAAGAGCGGGTACTCGAGCAGCACGAGCGCGTCGAGGGGGTCGCCGTCGTCTGCGAGGGTGTGCTCGAAGAAGCCGTAGTCGACGGGGTACACGAACGGCGTGAAGAGCACGCGGTCGAGGAAGACGCGGCCGGTCTCGTGGTCGACCTCGTACTTGTTGTGGCTTCCGCGCGGGATTTCGATGACGACGTCGTAGCTGCCCATGGCGCTCCTTCGTTGCGCCTGGCGGCGCTCATTCTGTGTGGCTTGTCGGCGAGCGTCGCGGGGCCCTGTGGGGCGCTGCTCGCCGCACGAAACCGTTGGTCTCGTTCGGGTTCAGGGTAGTGGATGCGTCTCGGTTGGGGGTGCGGATGCGCCGTTTCCGTCGGGGCCGACGGTGACGGCCGTCTGCGCTTCGCGCTGTGACGCTCGGCTGGAGCGGCGGTGATGGATCGTGGCATGCTGGTCTGCATGGCTGATCTCAAGGAAGCGCTGCATCTCGATCCGTTCATCCCGCTTCGGGAGGGGACGGGTCAGGCGCTTCCGCATGTGCTGTCGCTCGGCACGGCTCTTGTCGCCGGTGTGCAGTTCACGCTGCTCGCCGCCGCGCTTCTGAGTCTCGTCCGGCGCAAGCCGACTCAGGTTCGCGGGTCGCGACTCGCGTGGGGTGCGTTCTCGCTCGTGAACTTCGTGGGCCCCATCTCCTACTTCCTCTTCGGCCGCAAGCGTTGAGCCTCCTGCCAGCTCCCGCGCCTCGCCGCCCCTCGGTCGGTGCTTGTTGCGGCTCCGAGCGTGACGGTTCGCGCGGGCGCGTTTAGGCTGTACCTGTGTCAGATCGCCCTCGCCTCACTCCAGCAGTCGCCGACCTTCGCCGAGCCGTCCGTGGTTCGCTCCTCGGGCGTGTGCAAAAGGGCGATCGTGTGCTCGTCGCCCTGAGTGGCGGACCCGACTCCCTTGCTCTTGCCGCAGCCACCGTCTTCGAGGCCAAGCGCCTCGAAGTCGAGGCCGGCGCGATCATCATCGACCACGACCTGCAGGAGGGTTCGGCGAAGATCGCCGAGCACGCTGCGGAGCAGGCGGCTGAGCTCGGCCTCGCCCCGGTGAGCGTCGTGCGCGTGAACGTCGAGGACCTTGGTGCGGGCCCGGAGGCCTCCGCCCGCGTGGCCCGCTACGAGGCGATCGAGGCCGTGCGCGTCGAGACGGGCGCATCCTGGGTGCTGCTCGGCCACACGCTTGACGATCAGGCCGAGACGGTGCTGCTGGGCCTCGCTCGGGGTTCCGGCGCGAAGAGCCTGCACGGCATGGCGCCCGTCACGGGCACGCTGCTGCGCCCGCTGCTCGGCCTGCACCGCCAGGTGACGGTTCAGGCGTGCGAGGACCAGGGCATCACTCCGTGGATCGACCCGCACAACAGCGACCCCGCGTACACGCGAGTCCGCGTGCGCGACACGGTGCTGCCGCTCCTCGAGAAGGAGCTTGGCCCCGGCATCTCCGAGGCGCTCGCCCGCACGGCGACGACGCTTCGCGAGGACTCCGAGACGCTGGATGCGCTTGCCCTCGAGTGGGCGCACGAGATCGTGAACACCGATGATGACGGCCGCATCTCCCTCGACGTCGGCGGCATCGTCGCGCAGCCGCCCGCGCTGCGCCAGCGGATCTGCCGCATCGTCGCCGAGCAGGGCTTCGGCGTCTCGCTGACGCGTCGCCACACGATGGCCGTCACGGCCCTCGCGACCGAGTGGCGCGGTCAGGGCCCGGTCGATCTCCCCGGCATCCGGGTGGAGCGCGAGAAGGGTCGCATCCTGTTCGGTGCGACGGCTTCCGCGCACGACGACCACCTCGACGAGACCGCCTAGCTTCACCCGTTCCGCCGCACACCACGTTCGTCTTCTCGAGCGCTGAAACACCCCAGGAGCCAGGATGCGCGCCACTGATATCCCGAACGACGTCCGCGAAGTCCTCATCACGGAAGAGGAGATCCAGGCGAAGCTCGCTGAGATCGCCCGCCGCATCGAGGCTGATTACGCCGAGTGCGAGCCGTTGCTCATCGGCGTGCTGAAGGGCGCGGTCATGGTCGTCTCCGACCTGTCGCGCGAGCTGACGATCCCGCTGAAGATGGACTGGATGGCCGTGAGCTCCTACGGCTCCGGCACCGAGTCGAGCGGTGTCGTGCGCATCCTGAAGGACTTGGACACCGACCTCACGGGCCGCCACGTGCTCATCGTCGAGGACATCATCGACTCCGGTCTGACGCTGTCGTGGCTCAAGCAGAACCTGGAATCGCGCGGCCCTGCATCCGTCGAGATCTGCACGCTGCTGCGCAAGCCGGAGCGGCTCAAGTCGGATGTGCCCGTGCGCTACGTCGGCTTCGACGTTCCCAACGAGTTCGTCGTCGGCTACGGCCTCGACTACGACGAGCAGTACCGCCACCTGCGCGACATCATCGTGCTGCAGCCGCACGTGTACGGCGGCGAGTAGGCCGGGCGGCGCGACCTGGTGCATCCGCGCGCCTTCAGCGAACACTGGAGACCCGTGTCGGTGGTGCCGAGTACCATGACTTTCGATCGCGCGCCCTGGTGCGCTGGCGAAGAACCGGCTGAAAGGCACCGAGCACGCCACTCGAGTCTCGACTTATGAAGCAAGTTACCAAGATCCTCAAGAGCCCGATCTTCATCGTGGTGCTCGCCGTGCTGGTCATCGGCCTCGGCTTCAGCCTCATCAACGGCAGTGGCACCCGCGAGGTGACGACGCAGCAGGGCCTCGAGCTCCTCCAGGAGAAGAAAGCTGACAAGGTCGTCATCGTCAACGGCGACAACCGCGTCGACATGGAGCTGGCGCAGGCCGACCCCGAGTACGGTCAGAATGTCCAGTTCTACTTCGTGGATGCTCGCGCCGACGACGTCGTGTCGGCCGTCGACACGGCTGCTCCCGCCGGCGGGTACGACGACGACGTGCCCCAGCCGAGCTGGCTGCTGTCGGCCGTCAGCATCCTCTTCCCGCTGCTGCTCATCGGCTTCTTCATCTGGATCCTCTTCGCTGGAGGCCTGGGCGGCGGCGGTGGCCGCGGCGTCATGCAGTTCGGCAAATCAAAGGCGAAGCTCGTCTCGAAGGAGAGCCCGCAGGTCACGTTCGACGACGTCGCCGGTGCCAACGAGGCGCTCGAGGAGCTGCAGGAGATCAAGGAGTTCCTCAAGGAACCCGCCAAGTTCCAAGCCGTGGGCGCCCGCATCCCGAAGGGCGTGCTGCTCTACGGCCCTCCAGGAACCGGCAAGACCCTGCTCGCTCGCGCCGTCGCGGGTGAGGCCGGCGTGCCCTTCTACTCCATCTCGGGTTCCGACTTCGTCGAGATGTTCGTGGGTGTCGGCGCGAGCCGCGTGCGCGACCTGTTCGAGCAGGCCAAGCAGAACTCACCCGCCATCATCTTCGTCGACGAGATCGACGCCGTCGGTCGCCACCGTGGCGTCGGCATCGGCGGCGGCAACGACGAGCGCGAGCAGACCCTCAACCAGCTGCTGGTCGAGATGGACGGCTTCGACGGCTCGACGAACGTCATCCTCATCGCAGCGACGAACCGTCCGGACGTGCTCGACCCCGCGCTGCTGCGCCCCGGGCGCTTCGACCGTCAGATCGGCGTCGACGCGCCAGACCTCGACGGCCGCGCCCGCATCCTCGGCGTGCACGCGAAGGGCAAGCCGCTGTCGCAGGACGTCGACCTTCGTGTCATCGCGCGCAAGACACCCGGCTTCACGGGTGCCGACCTCGCGAACGTGCTCAACGAGGCGGCGCTGCTCACGGCCCGCTCCAACGCGCAGATCATCGACAACGAGGCGCTCGACGAGGCGGTCGACCGCGTCATCGCCGGTCCGCAGCGTCGCAGCCGCGTCATGAACGATCAGGAGCGCCTCATCACGGCGTACCACGAGGGCGGCCACGCCCTCGCCGCCGCGGCGATGCGCCACACCGACCCGGTGACGAAGATCACGATCCTCCCGCGCGGTCGCGCCCTCGGCTACACGATGGTGCTTCCGCTGGAGGACAAGTACTCGGTGACGCGCAACGAGCTCCTCGACCAGCTGTCGTACGCCATGGGCGGCCGCGTCGCTGAGGAGATCGTGTTCCACGACCCGACCACCGGCGCCTCGAACGACATCGAGAAGGCCACGAAGACGGCCCGCAAGATGGTCACCGAGTACGGCATGACCGCGTCCGTCGGCTCCGTGAAGCTCGGGGAGTCCTCCGCTGAGACCGTCTACGGTCAGCAGGCTGGCGCCGGCCGCAACTACTCGGAGTCGGTCGCCGAGACCGTCGACCGCGAGGTGCGCCTGCTCATCGAACAGGCCCACGACGAGGCGTGGAAGGTCATCAACGACAACCGCGACATCCTCGATCAGCTGGCGGCCGAGCTCCTCGAGAAGGAGACGCTCGACCACGTGCGCCTGGAAGAGATCTTCGCGCCCGTGCGCAAGCTGCCGGAGCGCCCGCAGTGGCTCTCAAGCCCCGACCGCCCCGTGAGCGCCCTGCCGCCTGTGCCGCTGAAGCCGCACATCCCGGTCGACCAGATGGACCCGATCGAGCACGCTCAGGATGGCGGCGCCGAGCTCGGGTTCTAAACCCCGCATGCACGACGAAGAAGGCAGGTTCCCGGCGATGGGAACCTGCCTTCTTCGCGTGTGCGTGCACCTGCGGTTCGGGCATGAGGTCTAGGAGCCGCGCGTCTTCTTGAGCGCGGCGACAGTCACGGATGCTGACGGCTACGAGGGGACGATGAGGATGCCCATCTGCAGCAGGTTCCAGCCGAGACCGCCGGCCAGTTCCACGAAGCAGTCGCGGATGGGTGTCGAGCGTGGTGGCCCGCCTCCGCATCGGATGCGCGTCCGCGGGTCACCGCGCGACGCGCGCGGGCGGTGCGGGGATGCGCGCGGGCTTCGTTTCGCGGGAGGATGGAGACCGACCCGCGTTGCGGGCGCTGCGGAGTGAGGACTTGCAAATGAACGATGTCGGTTCCGGTTCGTCGGAGCGGGTCGATCTTGGGCGCGCGCAGGCTGCCGTACGGGAGTTCCTGGCGGCGATCGGCGAGGACCCCGACCGCCCTGGCCTCGCGCGCACGCCGGAGCGCGTCGCGGAGGCCGCGCTCGAGCTGTTCGGCGGCATCGGGGTTGACGCGATCACGCCTCTGGCTGGCGCCAGGTTCCCCGTCGCCGACACGCAGCAGCCGTTCGAGGCTGTCCCCGGCGCGGCCGGATCCGGGGCTCCGCTCGCCGCATCTGCCAGTGCCGTCGCGTTCGAATCTGCCTCCGCACGCGAATCCGTACCCGCATCTGCATCCACGGACAACGCAACTGCGCCCGTGTCGCAGCCCGTCGTCCTCCGGGATCTCGCCTTCCGGTCCATGTGCGAGCACCACCTGCTGCCCTTCTCTGGCCGTGTGCACCTCGCCTACGTGCCCGGTGATTCGATCGTCGGCTTCGGCCGTCTGCATGCGCTCCTCGAGACGCTCTCCACGCGACCGACCCTGCAGGAGCGCCTCGGCGACGAGCTGGTGGACGCAATGATGACGGCGCTCGACGCCCGCGGGGCGCTTGCGATCATCGAGGCGAGTCACGCGTGCGCCGGGCTGCGCGGCTCGCGGCAGCAGGCTGGCGTCGTCGTGACCGTGTCTGCGCGGGGCGAGCTCTCCGAGCCCATCGCTCGCGCCGAGATCATCTCGCTCATCGGGGCGCAGCCGATCGTCGCCGCGGATGAGGGCGCCGCCGCGACGCCTGCCGCGAGCGGTCAGTCGGCTCCACCCGCCGCGCCCATCGTCGGTCACGTGCTGCGCGGCGCGCGCTTCGACCCACGGTTGGGCACGCAGACGAGTTCCGCGTCAGCCGACGACGAGGACGACGCGGCTGAAGCGCCAGAGGCATCGGAGGAGGAGACGGCAGTGGCTGCAGCAGCGGCCACCGCAGTGCACGCGCCCGCCGAGCTCACCGAGCGCGACGCGCAGCTCGACGCGGCGACGGGTGAGCAGTGGGCGGAGGACTCCGGCCCCGTGAACACGCGCCCGTTCGAGCTGCCGCAGCGGTTCACGAACCTGCTGCAGCCGGCGATCCCGAAGCGGCCGCGCATCCTGGGCATCCTGAACATCACGCCGGACTCCTTCAGCGATGGCGGCAAGTTCGAGGATCTCTTCAGCCAGAATCGGCGCACGAAGCGTGCGCTGCGACGCGCGCGGGAGCTCGTCGCCCAGGGGTCCGACATCATCGACGTCGGTGGCGAGTCCACGCGCCCCGGCGCCGTGCGCGTGCCGCAGGAGGAGGAAGCCGCGCGCGTCCTGCCGGTCATCAAGGAGCTCGCTGGCCTCGGCGTGCTGGTGAGCATCGACACGATGTACGCGAAGACGGCCGAGGCCGCACTCGAGCTCGGCGCCGAGTACGTCAACGACGTGTCCGGCGGCCTGGCCGACCCCGCGATGCTCGGCCTCGTCGCCGCGAGCGGGAACCCGTTCATCCTGAGCCACTGGCGCGGGCACTCGGTGCGCATGAACGAGCTCGCCGACTACCGCGACCCTGCCGCCGAGATCCTCTCCGAGCTGGCGGGAGCCCGGGACCGCGCCGTGGATGCCGGGCTGGACCCGTCGCAGATCGTGCTCGACCCTGGCCTCGGTTTCGCGAAGCGCCGCGACGACAATTGGGCGGTGCTGCGTGAGCTGGAGCAGTTCGTGGCCCTTGGGCATCCGCTGCTGGTGGGGGCCTCCCGGAAGCGCTTCACGGGCGAGATGCTGGGACCGGAAGCCGACGTGACCGAACGCGACCTGCCGACGGCGGTCATCACGGCGCTCGCCGCGAAGGCGGGCGTCTGGGGTGTTCGGGTGCACAACGTCGAGGCGAACCGCGTGGCGCTGGATGTCGTCGACGCGTGGCGTGAAGGAGCACAGGATGACTGATCACTCAAGCGGACACGAGCCGAACCTGGACGCCAGACGGGTGGCGGATGCGCCCACCGCCACACGCAGTGCGGCCGCCGACGCTGCTCGCGGGCATGCGCACGAGCACGCGTTCGTGCGCGAGCCGGTGGTCGGTGCGACCAACAGCGTCGCCGGTCAGGTCCCGTCCGAGCCCCCCGCCACGGCGCCGCCCGAGCCGATCCGCCGCGCGGGCGTCCCGGAGCCGGAGCTCGACCGCATCCTCATCACTCGCATGCACGCTCGCGGGCATCACGGGGTGTTCGAGCATGAACGCCGGGACGGACAGGACTTCTACGTCGACGCCGAGGCATGGGTCGACGCGGCCGCGGCCTCGTCGAGCGATCACATCGGCGACACCCTGCATTACGGCGAGTGGATGCACGCGTTGCACGCGATCGTGACGGGCGAGCCGGTCGACCTCATCGAGACGCTGGCCGAGCGCCTGGCGGCGGCCACGTTCGGCTTCGACGACGCGGTGGCGGTGCGGATCACGGTGCACAAGCCCCAGGCGCCTGTCGCCTTGGACTTCGAGGATGTCGCCGTGAGCATCCTGCGGCATCGGCCGGCTGCTCCGGGGGAGTACCTGGAATCGGCGGCCGCGCACGCGGCCCAGGCGCCCAGCGCCCAGACGGCAGCCACGGCCGTTCCTGCCGCCGTTCCCGCTGCGACTCCGAGTACCGTCGTGTCGGCGAGCGCCGAGGACGATTTCCTCGCGCGTGAAGCGGCCGCCGCCGCGCACACCGCCTCCGACGCGTCGATCGTCCTCGACTCCGGGGGAGCCCCCAACGTGCCGCTGCCACGCATCGAGCCTGCTGGCGACCTCTTCTCGCCGATCGCGCAGCGCGAGCAGGACGAGCGCTCGCCCTCCGATGCGGCCGTCGTGAGCCGCGCCGGCGGCGCTCCGAACGCCACGTCGGCCCAGCAGTCGACACGCGTTCGCCAGGCGGTGATCGCGCTCGGCGCCAACCTCGGCGACCGCGACGCGACCCTGTCCTCCGCCCTGCGCAGCATCTCGGAGCTGCCAGGCACGAAGCTGGTCGCCGCTTCGAGCCTGTACGAGACGCCCGCGCTGACGCTCGAGGGCGTCAGCGAAGAGGCCCCCGCCTACCGAAACGCGGTGGTGCTCGTCGACACCGATCTGCCCGCCGAAGACCTCCTGCGCGCGCTGCACGCCATCGAGGATGCGCACGGCCGTACGCGCGAGACGCGCTGGGGGAGCCGAACGCTGGACCTCGATCTCATCCAGGTGTCCGGCGAGCTCCACGACGGCGAGCTGCAGCTCCCGCACCCGCGGGCGCACGAGCGTGCGTTCGTCCTGGCGCCGTGGCTCGAGGTCGACCCGCGCGCGCAGCTCGCCCCGCACGGCAGCGTCGCGGACTTGCGGGCGGCCGCTCCGGATCGGGTCGATCGGGTCGCGCAATGAACCTGGCGAGCAGAACGCGACCGGGCCTGCTCGTCGGCCTGGTCGTGATCGGGGGCGTGCTCGCGTGGTGTGTGGAGACCTGGCTCGTGACCTCTGGTCGTCCCGTCATGGCGCCGCCGCTCACGATGCCCCTGACGCTGGTCGTGCTCGCGGGGCTGCTCCTGTGGCTCGCGTGGCCCATCCGGTCGTACACGCGCCGCCTGTGGCGAGAGCGCCGCGAGGCCGAGTCGCGGCGGCGTGCGCCTGGTCTCGAGCGGGGTGGGGCCGGTGGTGGCGCTGACCGCCACGGCCGCGAGGTCGAGCGCGACGTGAGGGGAAAACGCGTCGACCCGCAGTACGCGTTCCGCGTGCTGGCGTTCGCGCGTGCGGCGAGCTTGGCTTCGTCGCTCATGGCCGGTGTCGCGCTGGGCGTTCTCGCGTTCGCGGTGACACGTACGGTGCCGCCGGAGGAGCCTATCTGGCACGCCGCGGTCTCGGTAACCGGCGCGGCCGTCCTGCTGACCGTCGGTCTCATCGCGGAATCGTGGTGCCGCATCCCGCCGGGAGGCGAGGAGACCGCCCCGTCGCAGAACCCCGTCGCCGCGTAAAGCGCCCCGTCCACGCGACGGAAAGTTTATAGGCATTCCTTTTTCCTATTCTCGGGGATCTTCGCCGAATTCGAGAATCGCCGAGAGCAGGTGCCAACTAATGCGTTTCCGATTACTGTTGGCGACTATGCCTGAGGTTTCGTACCGCATTCTCATCATCGAAGACGATAGCGATGTCGCCGAATTCCTCGAGACAGTGCTTCGGAGGCGTCTGGGGTGCGAGGTGCGCGTGCTCCGGGACGCGGTTGCCGTGCTGATGAACGTGAGCGACTTCAACCCCGATCTCGTGCTCACCGACGTCGAGTTGCCAGGAGCGAACGGACTCGAGGTTCTGGGAAGTCTGCGCGAGATCAAGCCGGATCTGCCCGTTGTGGTCATGACGGCGCACGCCTCCGTCGAGTACGCGGTGCGTGCCCTGCGCGACCGCGCGGACGAGTTCCTGCAGAAGCCGATCCCGAGTGCATTGCTCGTGCGCACCGTGCAGCGTCTTGTCGAGGCCGCGAGGGCCGAGCGGTCGCGGAACCCGCGCCGGCGCGTGCTCGCGATCGGAGCGCATCCGGATGACGTGGAGATCGGCGTGGGCGGGACGCTGGCGGCTCACGCGGCTGCCGGCGATGCGATTGTCATTCTCACGTTGTCGCGCGGCGGGCGCGGTGGTGATGCCGCGGATCGGCAGCATGAGTCTCTGGCTTCTGCGGAGTCTCTGGGCGCGCGTCTGTTCCTCGAGGACCTCACGGATACGGCTATTCCGAACAATGATCCGACGGTCGGCATCATCGAGCGGGTGATCGCCGAGACCGATCCGACGATCGTGTACACGCATTCTCGGAATGACCGTCATCAGGACCATCGCGCCGTGCATGAGGCGACGCTCGTCGCGAGTCGGCGCGTCGCGAGCGTGGCCTGCTATCAGAGCCCGTCGTCGACGATCGATTTCCGACCGACGCGGTTCGTGACCGTGGACGGGTTCACGGATATGAAACTGGGTCTGCTTGCGCGTTTCGCCTCGCAGGCGCATATCCGCGACTATCTCGCGCCGGACTTCGTGCTCTCGGCTGCGAGGTACTGGTCGCGGTTCGGCACGGGGACGTACAGCGAGCCCCTCGAGGTGATCCGGGATGCGAGTAGCATCACGGCGGAACGTGGCGACGTCGAGTTCGCTACCGTCAATGATCTGGGCACGACTGAGACTGAGAAGAAGAACCGCGCATGAGATCTCGCGTCCTGGTCACGGGTGCCGGTGGGCCGGCTGGTGTGGCGGTCATCCGCTCCCTCCTCGGCAGGGCCGACCTCGAGGTGTTCGCGGCGGATATGGACGGCTGGGCGAGCGGTCTGTATCTCGTCGACCAGGCGCACCGGAGGCTTGTGCCTCCTGGGCTCTCGGAGGGCTTCTGCGACGCGGTGGTCGCAGTGGTCGCTGCCGATGGCATCGACGTCGTCGTGTCGACCGTGGATGTGGAGCTTCCGTCGCTCGCGGCTCGGCGCGCAGAGCTCGGAGCGGTGCTCGCGGCGCCGTCTGCGGAGGCGCTCGCGACGTGCCTCGACAAGTGGCTGCTGGTGCAGGCGTGCGAGCCGCACGCCCTGGTGCCGGCGACTGCCCTGCTGGACGATGAGGGCATCGCGCGCGACTGGGTCTTCCCGGTCATCGTGAAGCCCCGCAGCGGGGCGGGCTCACGTGGCGTGCACCTCGTGCATTCGCGTGAGGAGCTGGAGGCGAAGCCGCGCGATGCTGCCCTGCTCATCCAGGAGAACCTGCCGGGTGACGAGTTCTCCGTGGACGTCGTGATGGGCGCCGATGGGCAGGCGATCGCGGCGGTTCCTCGTCTGCGTGCTCGTGTGGATTCCGGGGTAGCCGTTGCGGGCAGGACGGTGCATCGCTCGGAGCTCGAGGAGACGGCAGCCGCGTGCGCTCGTGCGGCCGGCCTCGTCGGTGTGGCGAACGTGCAGCTGAGGTACAGCACCGATGGCCGCCCAGCGCTGCTGGAGATCAACCCGAGGTTCTCGGGGGCGATGCCGTTGACGATCGCGGCCGGTGTGGATATGCCGTCGCTCGCGGTGGATATCGCGCTCGGCCGGTCGGTTCCTGCGCGCGTCGAGTTCCTTGAGGTTGCGAACGTCCGCTTCCTCGAGGACGTGTTCCTGCCCTGGGATGAAGTGCTCGCTCGTGACTGACGGGCAGGCGGTTCCCGGTCTCGAAGCGCTGCTGCTCGGAGACTGGCATGTGCACTCCGATTTCTCGGACGACGCGGAGAGTCCCATCGCGGCGAACGTCCGCGCCGCCGAGCAGGCCGGCCTGATGGCGATGCGGGCGACCGATCATGTGCGCCGTGACACGGCATGGGTGCCGGAGTTCGTGGGTGCGGTGGTCGCGGCGAGGCGCAGGACAGGTGTCGAGCTGGTGATCGGTGTCGAGGCGAAGATCCTGGATGCGCGGGGCACGCTCGACGTGCCGAGCGACCTGCGGGTGGGTGGCGGCGGAGTCGATGGCATTGTGATCGCCGATCACCAGTTCCCCGGTCCGGATGGTCCGTGGTCGCCGCGCGAGACGCGTGAGCGTCTGGCTGCGGGTCTCGCGGTCGATGACGCGCTCGATCTGCTCATCGGCGCGACGATCGGCGCGATGCGCGTGGCGGGTGGCGGCGCGCAGCTGGCGCATCCGTTCTCGATCCTCCCCAAGGTGGGCATCGACGAGTCTCAGCTTTCCGCTGAGCATCTCTCGGCGTGGGCGTCTGCCGCTCGCGAGACGGGGACATCCATCGAGGTGAACGAGAAGTGGGGGTGCCCGAGCGTGCGGGCGCTCGAGGCGGTGCTCGCGGAGGGCGCCACGCTGGTCGCGTCGACGGACAGTCACCGCGCGGCCGATGTCGGTGTGTATGCCCGGGTTCGCGAGATGCTGGCGGAGGTGTCGGCGTTCGGTTCGTCGGATGCGGGTGGTGCCGCGTGAGTGGTGACGCCTGGCTCGATCTCGGCGGGGCGGTGCTGGCGACGATCTTCGTCGTGTTCGTCGCGCTCGGCGCGATTCCGGCGTTCACGATGGCCTACCAGTTCCTCGTCGTGCCGCTGCACGCTCGCTTCAACCACTACGACAAGGCTGCGCCGTATCTTCCGAACGTGGCCGTCGTCGTTCCGGCGTGGAATGAGGGCGCCGTGATCGGGGGGTCGATCGATCGGCTCATGGCTCTGGAGTATCCGCCGGAGCGGCTCAGGGTGTACGTCGTCGACGACGCATCCACGGATGACACTCCTGACGTCGTTCTGGAGCGCGCCGCACGGTATCCGGGCCGGGTCTTCCACCTGCGGCGCGAGAAGGGCGGGGAGGGCAAGGCGCACACGTTGAACCATGGCCTTCGCCGCGTGCTGAGCGAGGACTGGATGGAGGCGCTGCTCATCATGGACGCCGACGTCATCTATCTTCCGGATTCGATGCGGAAGATGACGAGGCATCTCGCCGACCCCGAGGTGGGCTCGGTCACGGCGTACATCAGCGAGGGGAGCCTGCGGAAGAACTACCTGACGCGGTTCATCGCATTCGAGTACGTCTTGTCGCAGATCGGCAGTCGCCGTGCGCAGAATGTGCTCGGGGCTCTCGCCTGCCTCGCCGGTGGTGCGCAGCTGCATTCACGGGAGAACCTCGTCGCCATCGGCGGGCAGATCGACACGAGCTCGCTGGCGGAGGACACGGTCACGACGTTCGAGACGCAGCTGTCGGGCCGCAAGGTGGTGTTCGAGCCGCACGCTGTCGTGTTGGCCGAAGAGCCTCGTCACGTCGGGGATCTCTGGAAGCAGCGGCTTCGCTGGGCCAGGGGCAACGTGCAGCTGACGAAGCGGTACAGCCACCTGTGGTTCCGGCCTTCGAAGGAGCACAAGCTCGGCACGATCTCGTTCGGCCTCTTCTGGTTCAGCGTGTTCCTGCTGCCGGTGCTCATGCTGCTCTCGTCGGTCGGCCTCATCGGGCTGTACCTGATGGATTCGCCGCTTGCCATGCTCGTGTTCCGCGCGCTCTGGATCGTGGTGGGCTGCGCGTACGTCTACATCATGCTGTTCGCAGCTCAACTCGACCCGAAGGTGGGCAGGGTGGCGTGGCGCGAGGTGCTGCTGTTTCCCGGACTGATCTCGATGATCGTGCTGCTGGCGGCGTTCTTCCCGGGCCTGTTCGAGCAGCGCGTGCCGGCCATGTTCGGGCTGACGCTCACCGAGAGCGGGTACGACGCGTGGAACCTCGCGATCTTCGCGTGGATCTCGCTGTGCATGCTCGCGGCGTGGGGCATGAAGCTGATCGACTCGACGAGGATCGGCCGAGTGCTGAATCCGTTCCTGGTCTATCTCATCGGCTACGGGCCGATCTTGTGCGCGGTGACATTCGACGCCTACATCAAGGAGGCGCGTGGTGCCGCGATGACGTGGGACAAGACGGAGAAGAGCGGACGCGTGCTGGCATGAGCGAGTTGGGTGAGCGCCGTCTGACGGAGGAGATCGAGCGGGATGCCAGAGCGGAGCGTCGCCTGTACCTGCAGGCGACCGTCGCGCTGGTGGGCGTCGCAGTGCTTGTCGTCGTGCGAGAGGTGTTCTTCCTGTGAGCGATGACCAGCTGCGGGTGCTGATCGTGGATGACAACGGGGACCAGCGTGAGCTGCTGCGCACGCAGTTCCGGAAGGCGGGGTGCTCGGTGGCGTCGGCGGCGACGCTCGATGAGGCGCTCGCAAGCATCCGTGTCGAGGTTCCCGATGTCGCGGTGATCGACCTGCTGCTGGGCGTCGACAGCGGGTGGCAGGTGCGGGAGCGGATCTGCGAGGTGGCGCCCGAGGTGGCGATCGTCATCTCCTCGGTGCTCGACGAGTCCGACTACCCGAGCTCGGACGACGTGCTCCCGAAGCCGTTCACCGGCAATCAGGTCAAGGGGCTCGTCGCGCGCCTCCGTGCGGGGCGTGCCTGATGGCGGCGAGGGTGGTGATCGCGGATGACGATGACGACATCCGCTTCCTGCTCGAGACGGCCGCGCGTCGGGCAGGCTTCGAGATCGTGGGCTCGTACGGCGATGGGGTGAGCGCGTTGCGGGCTGCCGTCGAGTCGACGCCTGAACTGCTGCTTCTGGATGTGTCGATGCCGGGGTTGTCGGGGCTCGAGGTGCTCTCGCGTTTTCGCGCCCAGGAGGGCGACGTTCGTGCGCACGCGATCATCGTGTCGGCCAACGCCGATGTCATGGCGCAGGAGGCGGGAGAGGCAGCCGGGGCAGACGACTACCTGACGAAGCCCTTCTCGCTGGCCAGTCTCGTCGCGAGGCTCAGGGAGCTCCAGACGTGAGCGTCTCCGTGAAGAGCCCGTTCGGCGAGTTCGCGGTCGATACGGCGTCTCCTGCCGTCCGTCAGCTCGCATCGGTGCTCGGCCTGCTGCTGGCGCTCGGGGCCGTCGTCGTCGTGCCGGGCGCGGTGATCCTGGAGCCTGTCGCCGCGTGGACGGGGGTCGTGATCGTGTTCGCGCTCGCGGGAGTCGCCTTCGTGATTCCGTGGCCGAAGATCGCGCCGTGGTGGCAGCTGGTGCTCCCCGTCGTCACGATGCTGGCGCTCGGCCTGTTCCGCGCTGGCACCGGTGGTGCCCAGTCGATGTTCACGTCGCTGATCCTGCTCCCGCTGATCTTCATCGCGGCGGCGCCGGGTCGCCGTGCCATCTGGTTGGCGATCGGCACGTCGGTCCTGACCGTCGCGATCCCGTACCTGATCGGCACCGCGCCGTGGAGCGATCCGCTGATCCTCCGCGTCGTCTTCACTCCGCTGGTGTTCGCGGTGATCGCGAGCATCATCAACGAGCTGTCGCACCGGGCGAGGGTGCAGGTGGAGAGTTCGAAGCTCTATGCCGACGAGCGGGAGCGCCGCCTTCGCGAGGTGCAGGCGAGCAACGAGGCTCGAGAGGTCGCATTGCGAGAGCTCCGCGCCTCCGAGGCCTTCAACCGCAGCGTCTGGAACGCGGCGGTCCACGAGATCGCTATCGTGACCGAGCTCGACGGGACGATCGTCGCGTGGGGTCCTGGGGCACGCAATCTCCTCGGTCCGTCCGCGGTTCAGGTCGTCGGGTCTCGGAACGTGACTGAGCTCCTGTCAGAGGTCTCCGCGTCCGCGATCCGTGGCGAGGGGGAGGAAAGCGAGGGCGGAGATCGCCTGCTGCGGCGACTCGTGGAGATTGCGGGATGCGACGAGCAGGCGGGGACGCTCGTCGAGCTGGTCCGCACCGAGGGGGAGCCGCTGCCGACGCTCATGACGTGCGCTCCGCGGAAGACGCCAGACGGGGATGTCGTCGGACACATCTTCATCGCGTACGACATGACGCAGGTCAACGAGGCTTCTCGGCTCAAGGATGAGTTCGTGGGCACGATCTCGCACGAGCTGCGGACACCGCTGAGCTCGATCCTCGGCTACCTGGAGCTCGCCCGTGATGAGGAGAGCGGGCCGCTGAACGACGAGCAGCGTCATTACCTCGAGGTGGCCGAACGCAACGCGCAGCGGTTGCTCGCGCTTGTCGGCGACCTGCTCTTCGTCGCGCAGGTCGACGCGGGGAAGGTGCCGATGGAGTTCTCGCCGGTGCGCCTTGGTGAGGTCGTGCGGCTGTCGTTGGAGACGGCGCTGCCGACTGCTGCGCAGGCCTCGGTGGAGCTGGTCGGGGAGCCTGGCAACGAGGAGGCAACGCTTGCTGGCGACGCGATGCGTCTCGGGCAGGCGATCGACAACCTGATCTCGAACGCGGTGAAGTTCACTCCTCAGGGCGGCGTTGTCCGCGTCGGGGTGCGTCGGGAGGGGAACGAGCTCGTGGTGTACGTGTCGGACACGGGCATGGGCATTCCCGAGGAGGAGATGCATCGCCTCTTCACGAAGTTCTTCCGCGCGACGACGGCGACGAAGCAGGCGGTTCCCGGCGTGGGTCTCGGTCTGAACATCACGCTCGCCATTGTGAAAGCGCACGGCGGGCGGCTTGAGGCCTCGAGCTCGGTCGGCGAAGGTACGACGTTCGAGATGCACTTGCCGGTCTCTCCGCGCTGAGCGCGCTCGCCTCCGCGCTGGCTCGCACCGCGTCACCCGAGGAGCCCGTCTGGTGGGTCGCGAAGATGTTCGGTCGCGCCACGATCAGTCCTCTGACGCGCGCTGCGAAAACTTCGGTGACGAATCGCGGAATCTGCACCGCTTCCGGGCAGAAAGTCTCGGGTAGTCACCGAAGCTGTCGGTGTGGCCGGACGACCAGCAGATGCCCGGAGAAGGGCCGCCCGCGGTCGTGAGCGGGGCCTCCCGGCCTGCTCGCGTCAACTTCGGTGACTATTCAGCCGTACAAGTTCCAAGGGGATGCGCGAGGGCGCATCAGTCACCCAAGTTTGCCAAGGCGGGACACCGGCCCGCGACGTCGGTGCGGGATCTTTTCCACAGTTTCTCGACTGGTCGTCCGAAGACAGCGCCGCTGGCGTTGGCTGTGCACATGCAGCCGTTGCCCTCTGACTTCGAAGCCCCCATCGGCGGGGTGTTCGCGCGTGACCGTTGGCTACGGTCCGGTGGTTCTGACGCTGAACTTCGACGGAGTCTCCGGGCTGGTGTGTTCCGCCGGGTCGCTCCTGGTTGGTACGCGCTTCCGGGTGCGAGCAGCCATGCGGTGAAGGCGGTTCAGGTGGGTGGCCGGGTGACGTGCTCGAGTGCCCTTGCGCTGCTGGGTGCCTGGGATCTGAAGTCTCCGCTCACGCATGTGCGTGTGCGTCTCGGCGCCGGTGGCGAGATGAGGAGGCGTGCTGGGGGCACGCGGGATGTCGCAGCACAGTCGCGGGCGGGAGTTCGCTTGCATCGGCGGCCACGGTCGTTGACGGTTCCGTTGGGGAAGGACGCCGTCGACGATGTGGAGTCGGCGGTCGGGTCCGCGCTTTTGTGCCTGGACGAGCCTGATCTGGTCGTTGTGGTCGATTCGCTCCTCCAACGGCGGATGCTGGAGTTCGGCACCTTGGACGCGATTGCTGCTCGCCTGCCCTCGGGTGCTCGGCGCAAGCTTCGCTACGTGAGTGGTGCGGCGATGTCGGGAACCGAGTCGAAGGTGCGCTTCTGGTTGCAGAGCGGGGGTCACCGAGTGGAGCCCCAGTCGTGGTTCGAGGGTGTGGGCTTCGTGGACCTTCTGGTCGACGGGTGGCTGGTGATCGAGTGTGATTCGAGGTTGCATCACACCGATCTGGCGGCGTTCGAGGGGGATCGTTCGCGCGATCTCGTGTTGAACGGGGTGCGCGTGCGTTCGCGAGTGCGGGTCGTCCGGCTGTCGTATCGGCAGGTCGTGTTCGACTGGGAGGCGACGACGCTTGCTCTGTTGGGGGTTCTCGAGCAGGGGCCTTCGGCCTCGCGGTTGCGGGCGCGTCGGCGGAGGGGGCGGGGCTTTTCGTAGCGTGACGAGGCGCGTCTCGGTGGCGGTTGTCCGCTACTCCCATCCCGGGAAGCGATCGACATAGCCATGCCAGGCGGCCGGGCCGGCGATGAGCTCATCGTCGGTGAGGGCGCAGCCGCGCAGGGCGGCGTCGATGGCGTCGGTGTGGAGGTTCTTTCCGAAGAAGGCGATGGCGGTGCCGAGGGGTGCGTCTGGGTCTGAGCTGGCGAGGCCGGACGCGCCGAGTTGGATGCTGCTGCCGGTGCTGGACCAGTCGCCGACGTGGTTCGTGCGGTTGGCGAGGCGGAAGAGTCCGCGGGAGCGGGCGATGAGTCCGACTCGGTCGGGCGTGAGGCCGGCGAGGGCTGTGGCGAGGCGTTCGGGATGGAAGGGCCTCGGCTCGTGGAAGACGTGGCAGTCGATGGGGCCGCCGGCCGGCGGGAAGTGGGTGCGTTCGTCGAGCCGCAGCATCCAGCCGGCGGTGGATGCGAGCTGGTGCGCGAGTCGTGGTCGGATCGGCCGTAGTCGCCGCCCGAGTTCGGTGGCCGCGGCTGGCGTGGTGATGGCGGCTGTGGGGTTGAGCTGCTGGATGAGGGCGCAGGTCTCGCTGACGACGCCGGCGGGGTGCGCGTCGGCGGCGGTGAGGATGATGACGGTCGCGAACTCGAGCTGCCCGACGAGGGTGGCGGATGCGTCGGCGTCGTCTGGCAGGGCAGCGCCTTCTTGGAACAGCAGGCGCCTGAGGTCGGTGATGCTGGCGACGGTGACGAACTCTCGCGGGCCGACGACGAGCCCGGCGTCGTCATCGTCGGGAGCAGGGGCCATGGCCTCGCGTCCCTCGGTGAGGACGTGCTCCATTGCCAGCCCGATGCTCTGAGGGTCGGCGTCTGCCGAGAGTTCGACGATGGTGTTGCCCCGCCGCCCGTTCGAGGCCTGCCGCAGGAGGTCTTCGGCGAGCTCGATGCCGAGCTCGAGCGCCACGGTGTGCTCGCTCCCGTAGTCCGCTGCCGGGGTCGCGCCGCTCGGTTCGGCGCACATGAGGGCGGTCACGAGTTGCCGCCCTGATGTCTCGAGGCCGCTGATGAGGGTCATGCCGAGCGAGCTCGCGGCGGTCTGGCTGGTTGGCTGTTCGAGGGTCATGCGGCTAGTCTAATGAGAAAGATTCTCAACAAGAAGGGTGTGGCCATGAAAGTTCGCAACTCGCTCAAGGCGCTGAAAAAGGTCCCGGGCGCGCAGATCGTCCGCCGCCGCGGTCGCACGTTCGTCATCAACAAGAAGAATCCGCGCATGAAGGCTCGGCAGGGCTGACCAGCCCGCTCTGGCGCGCCCGCTGCCCTGAACTGCCAGAATGGGGGCGGGTGCGTTCCGGCGCGTCCGACGAAGCCCGGCGCAGCCGCTCGGCGCTGCCGCACTCTGAGGAGATTCACCATGACTGTGCTCATCACCGGCGGTGCCGGTTACATCGGCGCTCACGTGCTTGCCGCTCTCGAGGCTCGCGGGGACACGGCCGTCGTCGTCGATGACCTCACGACGGGCACCCCCGAGAAGGTCGGCGCGACCCCGCACTTCAACTTCGACATCTCCACGACGGGTGCGGCGGATGCGCTTGCCGACATCATGCAGGCGCTCGAGGTGACGAGCGTCATCCACTTCGCGGCGAAGAAGCAGGTGGGCGAGTCGGTGGCGAGGCCCGCGTGGTACTACCAGCAGAACATGGGCGGGCTCGCGAACGTGCTCGAGGCGATGCAGCGCGCAGACGTGAAGAGCCTCGTGTTCTCGTCGTCGGCGGCTGTGTACGGCCTCGGGACCGGGTCCGACGAGCCGATCCGCGAGGACGACGTCAAGAACCCCATCAACCCCTACGGGCAGACGAAGCTCGCGGGGGAGTGGCTCGTGCAGGCTGCGGCGAAGGCTGCGGGCATCAGCGCCGTGTCGCTGCGCTACTTCAACGTCGCGGGTGCTGGCAGCGACGAGCTGGCCGACCGCTTCGCGCTGAACCTCGTGCCGATGATCTTCGAGAAGCTGGCCGAGGGCAAGTCGCCGCTGGTGTTCGGCGACGACTACCCGACGCCGGACGGCACGTGCGTGCGCGACTACGTGCACGTCGTCGACCTGGCGGATGCGCACCTCGCGGTGCTGGACGCGATCGCGGCAGGCACCGAGGTCTCGGCCGAGTACAACGTGGGTCGCGGTGAGGGCTACTCGGTGTTCGACGTGCTGGATGCGGTGCGTCGCGCGAGCGGGCAGCAGTTCGAGGCGGATGTCGCGCCGCGTCGCCCGGGTGACCCGGCCTTGCTGGTGGCTGACGCGTCCCGGATCAAGGATGAGCTGGGGTGGACGGCGAAGTACTCGCTGGACGACATGGTCACGTCGGCGTGGTCGGGGTTCGAGCGCAACGGCGCTCCGGTCAAGGCGTAGCGCGGCGGCGGGGACGCAGCTTCGGGAACACGAAGACGGCGTCTCCTGCCGGCCAGCGGCGCAGCCAGCAGAAGAGGTAGCTGAGGCTCATCGCGACGATGGTGTTGATGATGAGCATCCAGGTGGGGTCGCGCATGCCCCAGTCGCCGAGCCATGAGGTGATCATGATCTGCGCGGGGTAGTGCACGACGTAGAAGACGACGGAGTTGCGGCCGATGTACTGAAGCCAGTGAGCGGAGTCACCGTCGAGGCCCCGTTTGGTGCCGGTGAGGCGGCGGGTGATCATCATGATCGCGGCGACTCCGGCGAGGATGACGGGGATCCAGACGAGCTCGTAGCGGTCGATGAGGCGGGTCGCGGCGGTGAGTGAGCCGTCGCCGGGAGCTGTCGAGGTTGTGCCCGAGATCCACTGGAGTGCACCGTCGAGGCCGAAGTAGGTGCCGCGCGTCTGCCCGATGAGCAGCGCGCCGAAGCCGCCGGCGATGGCGGTGCAGGCGATGAGGAGTGGCCAGCTCTCGATGCGGGCGAGCTGGTGGCGGTGCTGGGCGACGAGGTGGCCGGCGAAGAAGAATCCGCCGTAGTAGGCGAGGTCGCCCCACATCCCGGATGGCCCGATCCTGTCGGTGGAGAGTATGGCGCTGAGGACCCAGAGGGCGAGTGGCACGAGCACGAACCAGGGGCCGCGGATGCGGGTGAGGAGCGGCGCGGCGAGGTAGTAGATGGCGAGGTAGAAGATGAACCAGAGCCAGCTGAGGGCGATCCAGTTGCTGGGGTCTGTCCACCCGTCTTGCATGGTGACGAGCCAGTACACGGTTCCCCAGAGCAGGTACGGCCAGGCCAGGGTGCGCAGTTTGCCGGTGTAGTAGGTGGGGCCCGTCTTCGCGAGGGAGCGGCCGAGGAGCATCCCGGAGAGGAGGAGGAGCGTGCTCATCCGGTAGGGCGCGAAGAGCGTGTTGAGGTCGTTGATGACGCTGGTCGGGTCGACGCCGGCGAGGAAGATCGGGATGGCGCTGGCGTGGAAGGTGACGACGAGGAGGATCGCGGCGCCGCGGACGAGGTCCATCCAGTGCTCGCGCCGTATTGGCCTTGTCGAACCGGATGCGGGCGTCACATCGGCCGCGCTTCTGGCGGCTGGCTGCTGTATGGCTGCTCGTGTGGGCATCATGGTTTCACTAGGGCGCTGTGGGTTGTCCCGGTGCGCGAACCGGGTTCGCTCACCTGGTGGATGACTCTGCTCGTTGCGGGAAGACGAAGAGCGCATTCACGATGTGGCTGCGGCGTCGGAGTGCAACAGCGCCGAACGATACGGCAAGTGCGGCGATGATGCACGCGCTCATCACGATGGGCTGCTCGGTGATGCCGGCCGCGGCCAGGAGTTTGACGAGCACGATCTGCAGTGGGTAGTGGATGAGGTAGAACACGACCGAGTTGCGGCCGATGTGCTGCAGGAAGCGTGAGAGGGCGGGTTCGCGGTGTCCGTCGAGGGTGCCGCGGATGCGTCGCGCGAGGAGCGCGGTGCCGGCGATGCCGGCGAGGACGACGGGAACCCAGATCAGGTCGAAGCGCTCGATGGCACCGTCGTCGTTCGTGCCTGGCGTCGTGGGCGAGGTGAGGGTGAGCCCGTGCTCCTGGAGGACGAGCAGTGCGGCGAAGACCGAGCTGCCGACGAGGAGCGTCACCATGGTGGGTGTCGAATCGAAGCGTCTGAGCAGGTGCCGGCTTCGGGCGATCAGGTAGCCGGTGAAAAAGAATCCGCTGTAGTAGCTGAGGTCGAAGAGTGTGCCGTCGGGGGCAACGGTGCTGAGCAGCCAGAGGGTGATCGGTACGAGGGTGAACCACGGGGTCGGGATTCGGGTGAGCAGGGGCGCGGCGAGGTAGGAGAGGAAGAGGCACAGGATGAACCACAGCCAGCTGCGTGTGGCCCAGCCGTCTGGGCGCATCCACTCTGTGGGGTTGGAGGTGGCGATCCAGAAGATCACGAGCCAGACGACGTAGGGCCAGGCGAGGGTGCGGAGTTTGCTGGCGTAGTAGCGGCGGGGTGGTTTGGCGAGGGCGCGGGGGAGGAGGAGGCCGGAGAGCAGCATGAGGGAGGTCATGCGGAACGGCGCGAAGTAGAGGGTGATGTCGTCGATGACGGTGCCGGGGGTGATGTCGGCGATGTGCGTGGGCACGTCGATGGCGTGGTTGGCGATGACGAGGAGGATGGCGGTGCCGCGGATGAGGTCGATCCAGCGTTCGCGCTGGCGGGGCAGGGTCCTTGTTCGTCCTCGTCCTCGTGCTCGCATTCGCCCCCTCCGTGTCATCTCTGCACTGTACCCACGGGTTGCGATCCGTCGACAACTATGTGCATCCTGCGTGCTTGTCAAGGGGTACGAGTGCCCGCGCGGCCTTACCAGTTCAGCGGTAATATTGCCGCTTTCCCGGGTGACTTCACCCCGAACTTCACCCTCACGGGGTGTTGGCTGTGTCTCGCCCGGGTGGAAACGGCTTGTGAAGGGAACGATGAACACCTCTGGACGCCTTGACCGCGCAGTTGCGCGTGTCGTCACCTCTGGCAGCTGCACTGGATGCGGTGGATGCGCGCTCATCTCGAATCGTGTTCGCATGTCGGACTCGGATGAGGGGTTCAGGCGCCCCGTTGTCGAGGGGCCGCGAGACGCCTCGGATGCCGCCGATGCTGCGCGGTTCAAGCGGATCTGCCCCGGAGTCAGGGTGGTAGCCCCTCGCGTTGAGCCCGGGGCGAGCGTGCATCCGTTCTTCGGGCGCAACGTATCCGTGTGGCGCGCATGGGCGGCTGATTCGGAGACACGCGACCGAGGAAGCAGCGGCGGCGTCTTGACCGCGTTGTCGTCCTGGTTGATCGAACAGGGGATCGTCGAGCATGCCCGCGGTGTCGCCTCGGACTGCTCCGCGCCGAAGCGGAGTGTGCCCGTCACGATCACGAGCAGGCGGCAGGCCCTCGCCTCTGCGGGGTCTCGCTACGCGCCAGTTGCGGCCCTCGACGGCGTCGAGCTGGACGCGTCGACCGCGGTGGTTGCGAAGCCGTGCGAGGTGGCTGCGGCCCGGGCGCTGAGCGATGACCAGGGCGGTGAGTCGCCCGTCATGCTCTCGTTCTTCTGTGCGGGGACGCCGAGCCAGAAGGCGACCGACTCCCTCGTCCGCAAGATCGGTCTGGAGCCCGATGAACTTACCCGGTTGAAGTATCGCGGCGACGGCTGGCCGGGGTTCTTCACTGCGACGGACACCGCGGGGAAGACTGCGGCGCTCTCGTATTCGGAATCCTGGGGTTCGCACCTGGGCCGGGACCTGCAGATGCGGTGCAAGCTCTGCGTCGATGGCACGGGGGAAGCCGCGGACATCGCCGTTGGTGACTTCTGGGACACCGATGAGAACGGCTACCCCCTTTTCGCTGAGCAGGATGGTGAATCCGTCGCGATCGCTCGCACGCAACGTGGGCACCAGCTGCTGCTTCAGGCCGCGGAGAGCGGTGCTGTCGTCCTCGAGGAGCTCGACCTCGACCTTGTCGTGCCCGTCCAGCCGCTTCAGGTGAAGCGCAGGAGGACTCTGGCAGGCAGGCTGCTCGGGCGGCGCCTCGCCGGCTACCAGGTGCCGAAGTATCAGGACTACGAGATCTGGTCGCAGCTGCTCGTCGGGGGCCTCGTCATCTGGAAGACGGCAGCCGGGACGTTCTTGAGATCGTTCAAATCCCGTGTGAAAGCCGGATCACCGGACCGCTGACAGAGGTTGATCCGTCCTGAATCGTCAATCCCGCTTAGTGAGCCTACGGATCGCCTCGCGGGCATCGGCCACGCGCGGTATCAGTGAGCTCACGGGTGAACGCAGGCCCGTCGCGAGCATGACGAGCATCAGCAGGTAGCCGAGCGAAGAGGCGATCGCGGCGCCCAGCGCTCCCAGGATGGGGCCAAGCGCGAACAGAGCGGCCAGCCCGAGTGCGAGCCCTACCGTCTGGGCGATGGTCATGCGCACGCCGCGTCCGTCAGCGGCCAGAGCCATGGAGAGCACGTACCCGGATGTCATGGCGATGCCGCCGGTCGAGGCGATCCAGACGACGGGGACTGCGCCTGCGAACTCGGAGCCGAACAGGAGCGGGACGATGAGTGGTGCCGCGATGCACATGGCGATGAACGCGAGGGGCGCGATCGCGAACGCGGAACGAGCTGCCTGCTGTTGCAAGCCGCGTCGGGCATCTCCGGCCTCTGCTCGTGCGATCGGCGTGAAGTACGCTGCGCCGAGCGCTTGTCCCAGAGCCAGCGGAATCGTCACGATGGTCGTGGCTACGGCGTAGAGGCCTGCCTGGCTCGCCCCCAGGAGTGGGAGCGCGATGGCTTGGTCGAGGCGGTTGGACGCGGTTTCTGCGAGGGCCGCCCCGGCGAATTTGGTTCCCTCACGGGTCACTCCGGGCAACCGCTTCAGTGCGCCACTCCAGTCTCCTCTCACGAGAACGATGCCCGTGACGAATGTCGCCAGTAGGCCGCTGAGATAGCACGCGAGAACTGTGGCGGTGCTCGCGATGCCGAGGAGGGAGACCGTGAGGATCAGGGTGAGGTAGGCGACCGGTTGGATGATCTGCATCGCGAAGACGGCTCGATAGCGGGCATGTGCGATCAAGACGCCGATGTCGCACATCCAGCTCATCACCATCGGTGCCGCGGCGATACCGACGGTGGCGACTGCTCGGCTGACAGGGTCGAAGTCGCGGAGCAGCAGGTTGCTGACGAGCAACGCCGCCGCGGCAGCGGGAACAAAGCCGATGATGGCTATCAGACGGGCGGTGGCGATGGCCTGCTTGCCGTCCGTTGTTGCGGATCGCCGTCTCACCACGAGAGGCACCCCGAACGCCAGGACGACGGGGACGATGTGGAACAGCGCGATGGCGGCCGCGGTCTCGCCTCGGCCCGCTGGCCCGATCGCGCGTGCGACGATCGGTGCAGAGATCAGAGCCAGTCCGGACGCCAGAATCCGGGAGAAGGCAAGGAGCGACGGGCTGTCATCCGTGAAGAGGTGGACAATCTTCTTCAGCCACTTCACTGCGCACCGGGTGTTCTGAAGGCTCTCGAAGCGACCCCTGACTCAGCCACTACGGTCGAGAGAATTTCTTCATCGCTGCTGCGGACAGGCTGAGGCGCGCCTGGGCCCGCTCGCGAAGGACGGATGCTTCCTGCTTGCCGGCCGCACCCAGGAGCGACAGTGCCGATTCGCCAATTTGTGCGACCCGGTCCACGTCGTCGCGCAGGTCGAAGCCATGCGTCCAGCCGATGCCGTTCATGAGCGGCGCGAACTTTCGGGAGTAAGCCAGCGGGAGCGACGGCGTTCCCGTCGAGAGCGCGTTGAGGCAGGCGTGCATCCGAGACCCGATGACGAGGTTGGCGGCGGCCACTGCCTCGCGAGCTTCCGCGAGGTTCGTGGGAACGACGACGTCCAGTCCGAGCTCGGCGCCGAGAGCACGACAGACGGGCACATCGTTGTCGGGGCGGGGGTTCTCGATAACGTGCGAGAGGAGCGTGACCGTGCGCCCGTTCGACTGCAGATCCTTGATCAGGGAGCGGATCGTGCGCTGGTACCGGACATTGTCGACGTGCGGGTTCGGCTGCCAGAGCAGACCGGACACGTTCAGGAGAACGTCGTAGGAGTTCTCGACCTTGGGAACCGGCAGCGCGAAGACCACGTCTGTGGAAAGAGCGTCTGGGGTCACGCGCATGATGTTCGTGGAGTAGGTCGCGCTCTCGGAATCACGTGTGTGCACCTGGAGCGCCTTGCGCAGCATGTAGCGGCACATGGCCCGTCCCCAGGCCTTGTCGAACGGGCCGATCGTCTGCGGGCCGAGGATCACCGGGATGCGCAGCTTCGCGGCCAAGCGGTGCGCGTTGAACATCCACGCGAGGCGCTGGAAGCCGTAGATGTCGGCGAAGCTGTCGCCCGCTCCGGAATCGATGAGGAGATCGTAGGCCCGCAGCTTCGACTTCAGCGGTCCGTTGCGGCGGCCGAGATCCTTGAGGATGCTCTTGTTGCCGAACCCGACTTCGGAGTCTCCGCGTCCGTAATCCTGGAAGTCGACGGTGACGTCGTCTCCCCAGACTTCCTCGGCAAGAGCTTTGAGCCCTTGAGCGAGGACCTGGACTCCGAGGTTGGGGGAACGGGAGTCCGCCCAGAGAATTAGGATCCGCACGATGCTTCGGCACCTCTTTCTGGCACGCCACCGCGCCCGCGACTACTGGGACAGACTACTTGTTCGTTCGCAACCTCAGCGCAGGCGGCCAGGATGCGCGGGGCTTGTACGCTTGGGTCTCTATGAAGCTTCTCGCAGTGGTCGTCAACTATCGAAGCTCGCAGTTCCTCACGAGCTGCCTCGCTTCCCTCGGCGAAGCCGGAGTCGAGCGAGTGTCCGTCGTCGACAACTTCTCGGACGAGCGTGAGCGTGAGCTCGTCAGGGAGGCGGTTGCGGCGTCGGATGTTCCGGTGACGCTGTCCCTGCTCGACTCGAACGCTGGCTTCGGGCCAGGAGTGAATCGGGCTGTCGAGGCTCTGGGTGCAGCCCCCGAAGATCTCATCTGGATCGTGAACCCCGATGCCGAGGTCTCGAATGAGGCGGCTCGCTCGCTCGTGGCGGTCTTCGACGACGACCGAGCCGATCTCGTCTCGCCGCTGATCCTGACGGGAGCTCGCGAGCGCCCCGTCGTGTGGTTCGCAGGGGGCGAGATCCAGCGCAGGTCTGGCCGAACGCAGCATCTTCACCTAGCCGAGGACTCAGCCGGCCTCTCCGGACTTCACGACGTCAGCTTCGTGACCGGGGCAGCGCCCCTGATTCGTGCGAGCGCGTTCGCTGAGCTCGGTGGATTCCGCGAGGACCTGTTCCTCTACTGGGAGGACGCCGACCTGTCCGACAGGGCGACTGCCCTCGGCCTTCGGCTCGCCGTCGACCTCGACGCCGTGGTGTGGCATGCGGTCGGTGGTTCGGGTGATTCGCACGGCAAGAGCGCCGTCTACTACCGCTACATGCAGCGCAACCGCATGCTCGTGGCCTCAGGCTGGAGCTCACGCTGGAACCTTCTGCTGAGGGGCGGCGCGGTCGAGACGCTCAAGCTCCTCGCGCGTCCTCTCAAGGAGCGGCGCGGGCGGCGCGAGAAGTTCGCGGCCGGATTCGGCGGGTTGCGCGAAGGGTTCCGCCTCGCGGGGTCTCGCCGGAGTTCCTGATGCAGCGACGGAGGTAATCTTCGGCCACTGAACGCCGAATTGTCCTCTCGCGTGGAATTCTCCGGGCATGCTGGGTGTCATGTCACGTCTCAGCTCGCTTTGGCCCGGACTCGTCCGCAACGTCTACCTGAACCGCATCCTGGCGAGTTCTCTCGTTCCCATGCCTGCGAGGTGGCGCCTGCTTCGCGCCTACGGGGCGTCGGTCGAGAAGTCTCGAATCTCTCCCGGGGTCTGGTTCGGGAGTCGCCGGATCGCGATCGGACGTGGTTCGTACATCAACACGCGGTGCATGTTCTCCACGCACGGGCAGATCTCTGTCGGCGAGAACGTGTACTTCGGGATGGGTGTGCTCGTCACGACCGCGAGCCATGAGGTGGGTCCATCGCAGCAGCGGGCGGGGGCTCTCACCGTCGCTCCTGTGCGGATCGGAGACGGGTGCTGGATCGGCGCGAACGTCACCGTTCTTCCTGGCGTGACGATCGGGCCAGGAACCATCGTCGCGGCTGGCGCCGTCGTCACGGCGGACTGCGAGGCGAACTCGTTGTACGCGGGTGTGCCCGCGCGGAAGAAGCGCGATCTGTCTTGAGTCCGCCCAGCCGACGGGTCAGATAGCGATCGACGACGAATATGATTGGGCGTTAATATTTAGGTCTTCGCCTAATGAATCCCGTCCCGTAGCTCTCAGCATGCGTTCAGCCCGGTACGATGACTGGAAATGAAAACACGCAACCAGAGTGCGCGTCGTTGGCCCCAGCTGACACTGCTCGTGGTCGTGGCTCTCGCTGCGGCTGCGTTGGTGGCTCTGGCATTCACGCCACGTGAGGCCCCCGCGGGGGCCGGCGCAGAACCAGTTCTTACGATATCCAGCTCGGAAGACGCCAATGCGTCGGCGAACCCGGGTGGCGTTCCATCCCCCTCCGCACCATCGGCGACCCCTGCTGGTACCGGCCTGACGGTCGCCTTCATCGGCGACTCCTACACGGAGGGTGTCGGCGCGAGCGACCCGTCGCTGCGCTGGACCACGCTGCTCGCGGCGGCGAACGGCTGGGAAGAGCTGAACCTCGGCGTCAGTGGCGCGAGCTACGGCCAGGGTCTCGACGAGTGGAACTCGTACGCGGTCCAGGTCGAGGAAGCCATCGAAGCGCAGCCCGACGTGGTGATCGTCTCCGGCGGTCTCAACATGTCGGAGCTCGACCAGGAACTCGGCGTCGAGTCGGTCTTCACCGACCTGCGCGCGGGTCTGCCCGATGCCCGCATCGTGGCGGTCTCGCCGTTCTGGGTGGCCACGGCTTACCCGCAGCAGCTGACCCTCACGAGTGAGCTGATCAAGGCGGACGTGGCGGCTGTCGGAGGCCAGTACCTGGAAGTCGGTCACCTCTTCGAGGACGAATTCCAGTACTTCGAACTGGACGGTCTGCACCCGGACGACGCGGGTCACCAGTTGATCGCGAATGCTGTCGACGCGGGCCTGCCCGCGGAAATTGGCGGCTGATCGGCGGCCTGCGCGCCACTGTGCCAATTTGGGACCAGATCGGCACATTTCACGAATTTACAGCCGAATAACATGACACAAGTAGTATGAGGTAGGGCCTGCCCCCGCCTGCCTGAGATACCCCCTGCGCTCCGAACCGCGAGCCACCCGTTTCGTGCCAGCCGCGAAAGCGGCTGCGGCACGAGCGCGAGAGACACACGGACGGACCTTTATGGAACTGCGCGACTATCTGCGAATCCTGCACAAGAACTGGATCATCATCCTGATCTGCACGCTGGCGGGTATCGCCGCCGGGGCCGGGGCATCGCTGCTCATGACACCCAAGTACGAGTCCGTATCTGAGGTGTACGTCTCAGTCCGGTCCTCCGACACCTCAGTGACCGCGGAGCTCGCCCAGGGAACCACGTTCGCGCGTCAGGCGGTGCAGTCGTACACGACCGTCGTCAACAAGGAGATCGTCACCTCTCGCGTCGTGGAAGAGCTCGGGCTGGACCGGACCCCGGGTCAGCTCGCGGAGCAGATCACCGCGACCAACCAGCTCAACACTGTGGTCATTGAGATCGCGGTCATCGACGAGGACCCAGTCCTCGCTGCGTCGATCGCCAACTCGGTTGCGAGCAACTTCATCGACGTGATCGTGAACGAGCTGGAGAAGCCGGAAGGCGCGTCGCAGAGCCTCGTCAAGATCGAGCCGGTTCAGTCGGCGAACGTTCCGTCGAGCCCGGTGAGCCCGCGAGTGCCCATCAATATCGCCATCGCGGCCATCGTCGGACTTGCCCTTGGAATCGGCGTGGCCTTCCTGCGCCAGCTGATCGACACCAAGATCCGCAGCACCCACGACATCACCCAGATCACGGACCGCCCGATCGTCGGCACGATCGCGTTCGACCCCGACGCCGGAAAGCGGCCGCTCATCGTCCACGAGGAGCCCAAGAGCCCCAAGGCCGAGTCGTACCGCGCATTGCGCACGAACCTGCGCTTCATGGACATCGAGAACACCAGGCACAGCTTCGTCGTCACGAGCTCGCTGCCATCCGAGGGCAAGAGCACGACGTCGGCGAACATCGCCATCGCTCTCGCCGAGCAGGGTGCGAAGGTCGTGCTGGTCGACGGCGACCTCCGCAAGCCGAAGGTCGCAACGACCATGGGCGTCGACGGCTCGGTCGGTCTGACCGACCTCCTGAGCGGCCGCGCGGAGCCGAAGGATGTCCTGCAGCGCTGGGGCCGTGGCCGTCTTTACGTCCTCCCCGCAGGGCGCATCCCGCCGAACCCGAGCGAGCTGCTCGGGTCGCACACCATGCAGCAGGTCCACGACCAGCTCCTGGCCGAACACGACTACGTCATCATCGACGCGCCCCCGCTGCTGCTCGTCACCGACGGAGCGGTTCTGAGCGAGCTCGCTCACGGAACCCTCCTTGTGGTCGCCAGCGGCCAGACACCGCGATCCGCGCTGACCGGTGCCGTCGCCCAGCTCGAAGGCATCGGCTCTGAGGTCTCGGGAATCGTGGTCACGAAGGTGCCCACGAAGGGACCGGACTCCTACGCCTATGGTTCCTATGGCGGCTACGGCGCCTACTACGGGACCGACGGGGATGGGAACCCGACCACGGAGTACCGCAAGATCGGCACAGGGCAGATGCCGATCATCGTGAGCCGCAAGAATCGCCAATCCTAAGGCGGCTCGGTTCCGAACCACTTCGTCCTCTGACTGTTCCTGATACCCCTAACGGAGCGAACTATGCACGTCCCCCGCGTGACAACAACGGCCCCTCTTCTCGCCCGAGGAGTGCGCCGATGACCCGTGAGGGTCGGAAGCTGCTCTTAATCGCTTCGACGGGCGGTCATCTCGCGCAGCTCGTGCGACTGCAGAAGAGGCTCGGAGCGAGCGACGAGTCACTCTGGGTGACGTTCGACACCGAGCAGTCGAAGAGCCTGCTCCGGGGCAAGCGCGTCCTGCACGTCCCCTACGTCGCGCCCCGCGACTGGCGGGCGATGCTGCGGGCCGCCCGCATCATCAACCGGCGTCTGAAGGTGGAGAAGTTCGACAGCGCCGTGAGCACGGGAGCCGGCCTGGCTCTCGCTGGGCTGCCGATGGCGAGGAAGCACAAGATCCCCGCGTCGTACATCGAGAGCGTGTCCCGGGTCAACGGGCCATCCCTTTCCGGACGCATCCTCTACGCAAGCCGTCTCGCGAAGATGCACACGCAGCACCGCGCGTGGGCACGGGGTCGCTGGATTCCCGTCGAACCCGTTCTCGCCGAGTACCGGACAGCGCCGGTCGACCTGGGAACGCTCCCGGAGAAGCCGCGGATGTTCGTGACCCTCGGGACCATCCGACCGTACCGCTTCGATGCGCTCGTCGATCGGCTGCTGGCTTCGGGAGTCGATCTCTCCAGGACTACCTGGCAGCTGGGCGTGACAGACCGGGATGACCTGCCAGGTACGGTGCACGAATACATGACGGCCGACCAGTTCGAAGAGAATTCACGCGACGCGGACATCGTGATCACGCATGCAGGCGTCGGCACGGTCATGGACCTCCTCAACCTCGGCAAGTCACCGGTCGTGGTCCCTCGGCGTGCCGCAAGCGGCGAGCACGTCGATGACCACCAGCAGCAGATCACCGCGCTCCTCGAGAAGCTCGATCTCGGCGTTCCGGTGCAGGTGGACGATCTCGACCTCGATAGTGTTCGCAGTGCGTACGCGCGCGCAACCCAGGCTGCCGATGATGGAGTCAAGAGATGACAAGCAGCGGAGTATTCGTCAGCTGGACCGACCACGGTCGCAGCAGGGACATTGCGCGCGCCGTCGGCCTCGACAACATCGTTCCCGTCAGCAAGAAGTCGAATCTCGCTCTGAAGTACGCGCAGCTCTCCTGGCGGTCCTGGAAGGCACTGAGGGCCCGTCGACCAGACGTGGTGTTTTTCATGCAGCCGCCTGCGCCGCTTCTGCTGGTCGCCAGACTGTATGCGAGCACCAGAAGGGGCGTCGTTCTCTACGGCGACCTCCACAGTGGCTTCTTCAACGACTCGAAGTGGTCATGGTTCACCAAGCTGGGACTGCGACTCCTTCGTCGGCATCACGTGATCGTGACGAACGATGCCCTGGCGGATGTGGTCGGCGAGCGCGTGCGGTTCGTGCACGTCCTGCACGACGTGCTCGATGCATCCGACGCAGCGGAGGCCATCGACGTGACGCGAGACTACGTGCTCTGCCCGCTCAGCTACGCAGCTGATGAGCCCATCGACGAGCTCCTGCAGGCAGCCCGCTCGACGCCGGAGGTCGTCTGGAAGCTCACAGGTCGTGCCCCGCAGTCGGTGCGCGACGCGGCTCCCGAGAATGTCGAATTCACCGGCTTCGTATCCCAGGAGGAGTACGAGAGCCTGCTCGGAAACGCCTCAGCAGCTCTCGCGCTGACGAGCCGCGCGGACACCATGCAACGTGCGGGCTACGAGGCTCTCAGCGCCAACACGCCCTTGGTCGCGAGCCGGCAGCAGGTGCTCGTGGACTTCTTCGGCTCGGCGGCCGTGTTCACCGACCATGACGCCGCCGCGCTCTCCGCAGCAGTCCGGTCGGCGATCTCCGACACAGAACTGCGATCTCGCATGGCCGAGCTCCTCCTGAAGCGCATGGCGGAGCAATCGGCCGTCCTGGAGAACATCACGACCCTTGTGAAGACGGGGCGCTAATCTATGGCGGACATCAGGACACCTCTCGCGACTCGTGCACGACCAAGTTCGCTCCGAGCGCGTCAGAGCGCGATCGTGCAGAGCGTCTTCCCTGCACACCCGCTGCCTCGGTTCCTGACCGCCGTGCTCTGCATCATGCTGATCGGCTCGGGTGTCATCAGCGCGTTCGTCCTCGGCCGCGGCGGCCCCCTGCCGGTGACCGAGATGCTCGACGCCTGGATAGGCCTCCTCGCCCTCTACCTGCTGTTCCGCACTCGGATCCACACCACGATCACGATCTTCCTGCTCCTCGGGTACGCGCTGACGCGCATCATCCCGGCACTCGCGACGGACGCGCCGCTCTACGACTTCACGCAGGCGTATCGCTGGGTGCTCTACCTCATCGTCCTCGCTCTCGCCGTCGGCAAGACTTGGGGCAGCGCCAAGCTCCTCATCGGCGCGACCTGGACTCTGCTGATCCTCGCGATCATCAAGGGAGCCCTCACTCAGCTCACGCTCGGCCTGCGCCCGGGGCTGCTGCTCGAGAACAACTTCGAGATCCCCCTTTTCGCAGGCCTCGTGGCGATCATCTACAGCCATCTGGGGCGAAGCAGGCTGCCCATCGTCCTCACGCTCGGCGTCTCGACCGTCATCGCCGGTTCGCGAAGCGGTGTGCTCGCCTTCGTGGTGCTCGCCATGTACGCGGTGACGCAGACCGACCGAGGCAACATCTTCGTGCGCTACCTCGCCCTGATCTCTTTGCCGGTAGCAGGATTCATCGCCTACGACCTCTTCCAGGACCGAGCAGCAAGCGAGAATCGACTCGATCGACTCAACTTCCTCGATGTGTTCTTCAGTGAGACGCGGGACTGGGGCATCGGGGAGTGGCTTGTCGGCACGACACCCATCACTCCGCTGAGCCCGGGCGGCTGCGAGGCGCTCAGCGGCTACGAGAATCTGTTCAGCTCGACCGGTGACGGCTCGTGCTACTCGGTGATCATGCATGCCTTCTTCATGCGCGTCGTGTTCGACGCCGGCATCGTCGGCCTCCTGATCTCCTTCGGCTTCATGTGGTATCTGATGCGGCGTTCGGCCGTACCGAGGCTCCTGGCCGCCGCGCTCCTCCTGATCGCAGCGATGAATTCGCTCTCCGTCTCCGGCCCCAACAACCCCTACGTGATCCTCCCCATCCTGCTCGCGGTCCTCGGCGCCCACAAGGTCGCCGAGAAGGCATCCGCTGAATCGGATGCACCGCCCCCGGTGAAGGGCGAGCTCCGTTCGAAGACGCGAAAGCCAGTCACGAGAGCTCTCCCCTTCAGCGGTTAGTTGGCACGAACCCACAGCTGACTGCCTGACCGACCTCGCAGAACCTCCCCGCCCATCCCAGAAAGACAAGGCTCCACGTAATGAAAATCTCAGTGATCGGATGCGGATACCTCGGGGCAGTGCATGCAGCTGCCATGGCGTCGATCGGGCACGACGTCATCGGAGTCGATGTCGATGTTCGCAAGGTCGAGGCACTCTCGAACGCGAAGGCGCCGTTCTTCGAACCGGGACTTCCCGAACTGCTCGCCGCCGGGGTCGCGAACGGCAACCTGCGCTTCACGACGGATATCTCCGAAGTCCAGGGGGCCCGGATCCACTTCATCGGAGTCGGCACCCCACAGCAGCGAGGCGGATATGCAGCCGACCTCACCTACGTGAACGCAGCGGTCGATGCGCTGGTTCCGTTCCTCAGCCCGGGGGACATCGTCGCGGGTAAGTCCACCGTCCCTGTCGGAACCGCCGAGCAGCTCGCCTCCCGCGTGTCCGCTGCTGGCGCGACCCTGGTCTGGAACCCCGAGTTCCTCCGCGAGGGGTGGGCGGTTCAGGACACCATCGATCCAGACCGCCTCGTCGTCGGCGTCCCCGCCGGTGCGGCAGGCGAGGACGCCGCGCAGGCGCTTCGCGAGCTCTACTACCCGGCTACTGACAAGGGCACGCCCTTCATCGTGACCGACTACGCCACGGCTGAGCTGGTCAAGGTCTCCGCGAACGCGTTCCTCGCCACCAAGATCTCCTTCATTAACGCGATGGCGGAGATCGCCGAGGTCACGGGCGCTGACGTCACGCAGCTCGCAGACGCCATCGGCCACGACGCGCGCATCGGTCGGAGGTTCCTCGGCGCCGGGATCGGGTTCGGCGGTGGTTGTCTGCCGAAGGACATCCGAGCGTTCGCGGCCCGCGCGGAGGAACTCGGCAAGGGCGAATCCGTCGGCTTCCTGAGGGAAGTCGATGCGATCAACCTCAGACGCCGTGAGCGCGCGGTCGAACTCGTCTCGCTTGCCCTGGACGGCAGTGTCTATGGCCGCAAGGTCACGGTCCTTGGCGCCGCCTTCAAGCCGCACAGCGACGACATTCGTGACTCGCCTGCCTTGGACGTCGCTGTCCGCCTGCACGGTCTCGGCGCCGTCGTGACGGTGACAGATCCCGAGGCCATCGAGAACGCCAGGAGAGCGCACCCGCAGCTCGGGTTCGAGGAGGATCGCGACACGGCACTTCGAGGTGCGGAAGCTGTGGTGGTCGTCACTGAGTGGGACGAGTATCGGAAGAATCTGGATCCCGTTGCCGCCGGCGAACTCGTCGACAAGCGGGTCGTCGTCGATGGACGCAACTGCCTCGACCCGACGCAGTGGCGAGCCGCCGGTTGGACGTACTTCGGCATGGGACGCCCGTAACCGCTGTCGGTCGCGGCTGACGCCTACGCGCAGCCGCGGCTGACAAGCGCCGCCTTGAGGAAGCCAGCCGTCTCGTAGGCGTACTCGTACGGAAGTTCGAGGGAGCTCAAGGGCGTCTCGTCGGAGAGCACTCGGGCGTGTCCGCTGAAGCAGCGGTCCGCGTAGAGCCGAGTCCGTTGCACGTGTGTCGTCTCCGTGACAACAAGAGCGGTGTTCCAGCCCTGTCCGGACGCGCTTCGCTCGAGCCAGCCGATCTCCCCCTGCGTCGTGAACGGCTCCGCCTGCTGGCAGTGGACGGTGAATGGCCTGGTCTTCGCGCAGAACTGCTCGATGAGCGGCGTACGACCTGGCCCGCTCACTGCCGCCGAGATCAGCAACGTGTCGCTGTAGCCCGCATCGATGAGGCGCTCGGCGAAGAGCAGCCGCGAATCGGATGCAGGTCCGAGCACGAGGATCACGTCGGCTCTGAACGGGGCTTCCCGCGTCGGGAAGAACACCGGGCCGATGGGCGCAAGGAGCACGCACGCGAATGCGATTGCGACGAGCGATCTGGCCCGAGACCAGAATCCTTCCGTGGATCCCTCCATGTCGTGCATCTGCGCCTCCTGCCAACACATCCGTGTATCAGCGGCGTACCCACTGCGCCGGTCGACGGCAGATGTGTGACTGCTTCGTCCGAACCGGTGCTTCGCGATGCGCGAGGCATGAATCGCGTACGACTCTAGTCGGGAGCCCCGGCAGATTCTTGTGGACCGACGCTGCCGTCGCGTCCACGCCTACACGAGGCGTCACTTGGCGGCGAGTGAAATATGCTGGATACCGGGTTCTAATACTCTTGTCTCATGCATGCACCCATCACCAAGGCCGTCATCCCAGCCGCCGGCCTCGGAACCAGATTCCTGCCTGCGACGAAGGCCATCCCGAAAGAGATGCTTCCTGTCGTCGATCGCCCCGCGATCCAGTACGTCGTGGAAGAGGCAGTCGAAGCTGGTCTCTCCGACGTGCTCATGATCACGGGACGCCACAAGGCATCGCTCGAGAACCACTTCGACCGCGTCGCCGAGCTGGAGTCGCTGCTCGCGGCGCGAGGCGAGCACGAGAAGCTGGCTCGAGTGAATGCAGCCACCAACCTCGCTGACGTCCACTACCTGCGCCAGGGCGACCCGCTCGGACTCGGCCATGCGGTGCTCCGCGCCAAGCAGCACATCGGTCACGAGCCCTTCGCGGTGCTCCTCGGCGACGACATCATGTCGTCGGGCGGCGACCTCTTGAAGCGCATGATCGAGGTCCACGAGCAGACCGGCGCGAGCGTCGTCGCTCTGCAGGAGATCGACCTGGACCAGATCTCCGCCTACGGCGTCGCCGCGTACGACACCAGCATCCCGCGTGAGCAGGGTGTTGTCGGTCCCGACACGATCCAGCTCACGGGGCTCGTCGAGAAGCCGGCCCGCGAGGATGCGCCGTCGAACCTCGCGGTCATCGGCCGCTATCTGCTTCGCCCCGAGGTGTTCGATGTTCTTGAGCGCACCGCACCCGGGCGCGGCGGCGAGATCCAGCTCACTGACGCACTCGAGGTCCTCGCCGGCGACCCTGAGGCGTTCGGGGGAATGGTCGGCGTCGTCTACGGCGGGCGCCGCTACGACACCGGCAACAAGCTTGAGTACATCAAGGCGACCGTCGAACTGGCAAGCCAGGACCCGAAGCTCGGCCCTGAGCTGCGGCCGTGGCTGCAGGGCTTCGCCGCACAGCTGGCCGACTGAGCCGACGCAGTGAAGGGACGGGACCCCGCGCACGCCGCGCCGGGTCCCGTTGTCGTTGCACACCCCAGTTCACTAGCCGTCCACCTAGGGGACACCGCTTGATTTCCCCGGGTCCCTACGCTCACAGGGTTCATCTCCCGACCGTTAGGCCGAACCCCACATGCGCATCACGACGTCTCGCCGACGCCTCGCCTCCACCTTCGCCGTCACGACCGGGCTGGGGGTGCTCCTCTCCGGCTTCGGCGCGGGAGCAGCATCCGCCGCACCGTTCACCGACGACCAACTGGCCTACGACTACCCGTCGAACGCCGAGTACGACTACGTGCCGATCATGGACCAGTTCTCGTGGCTCGTCACCGACCGCGCCGACATCATCGCGCTCAACGACAGCCAGACCGTCGACATCAACAACTCGGCCACCCCGAGCAGGTCGAGCGCGCGATCATCGACCAGTACGACGACATGTCCGTCTCCATGGCGGATGGTCTCGGCGAGAACCTCGGCGCGATCTACGCTGAAGCGCGCCTCGCGGGTGAACTCCCCAAGATCGACGCGCTCCTCGCGAAGAGCGGCGGCCTCGTCGGCTACTACTCGTCGTCGAACCCGTCGAAGAACTACTTCGACTACGACCGCCCCTACATCCGCTTCCCGGAGCTGCTCCAATACCGCGACAAGGAAGGCGGCGACGCCTGGAACTCCACCAGCGGCGCCTACCCGAGCGGCCACACCTCGCAGGCGTACTGGCAGGGCACCTCGCTGTCTATGATGCTGCCCGAGCTCGCCCCGCAGATCCTCGCCCGCACCTCTGAGGCCGGCAACAACCGCATCGTCATGGCCGCCCACTACCCGCTCGACGTCATGAGCGGACGCATGATGGGGCAGCACATCGTCGAACGTCGCATGAGCGACCCCGCGTTCCGCGAGCTGTTCGCTGAAGCCGAGACCGAACTGCGCGGTGTCCTCGAGGCCGGATGCGGTGCGGCACTCTCCGACTGCATCGCCGCCGACACCCCGTACCTGTCCGATGAGGACGCGCTCGCGCTCTACGAGCAGCGGATGTCGTACGAGTTCCCGCAGATCGCGCCCGCAGGCGACGCGGTGACGATCCCCGAGAACGCCGAGTCGCTGCTCATCACGAGCCACCCCGACCTCACACCCGAGCAGCGCCGTCAGGTGCTCGAGCTCACCGCCATCGACTCCGGATACCCCCTCGACGAAGGCACCGAAGGCAGCTGGCAGCGCCTCAACCTCGCCGCCGCCATGGCAGCTCAGGTCGAGGTCAACGCCGACGGAACGATCAGCCTCGTCGACGCAGGAGCCGAGCAGCCGGAGCCAACCACACCGGGAACCAACGAGCCAACCGTGACGCCCGCACCGACAGTCCAGCCGACACCGACACCGACACCGACAGTAGCGCCCACCGACCCGGAAGCGACCGCCACGGCAGCGCCCACCGCGTCCGCCACGACGGCACCCGTCCCCGCGACGACGCCGCCAGCAGCAGGAGGCGACACGGCAGGTGACGGGTCCGACGCGCTCGCAACCACCGGCGCTCAGCATGTCGGCACCGGCATCCTCGCCGCGATCGCCCTGCTCGTCACCGGGGCCACGGCACTCGTGCTGCGCAAGCGCACCGCGAAGGCGAACAGCTAGCAGACGACAGCCTGCACGAGACGAGGCCCGCAGCCCCCGCGCCCGAGCATCAACACGATGCCGGTGCGGCGGCATGCGGGCCTTGTCTGCGCTGTGCGGCGCGTGATCCGGTCTCGCAGGTCCGCGGCCTGCAGGCGCCAGGGCTCACAGGTGCCAGCCCCCACCGAACTCCCTCCACATCCACGCCCCGCTCTGGCCATCGCGGCTCTTGCGCGGTGAACTGGACTCATGGCAAAGACAACGCGCGTGATCAGCGTCTCGATCCCTGTCTCCGATGTGGATGCGGCGCTCGCCTTCTACACGGACGTGCTCGGCTGCGAGCTCGTCATGGACGTCGAAGCGTGGCCGGGCGCCCGCTACGTCGAGGTGCTCCCGCCCGGTTCCAGCGTGGGCATCGTGCTGCTGCCGCACGACAGTGAGATCCCGATCGCCGTGCGCCTCGGCACCACCGACGCGGAGGAGGCGCACGACCGCATCAGGGCGAGCGGCGTCGAACTCCACAACGACGAAGTGCTGCGCTGGGAGGGCGTCGAGCCGATGTTCTCGTTCACAGACCCAGACGGCAACGGGCTCGTCTACCTCGAGGACCCGGGCGACCAGACGCCGGGGGAGTAGGGGATGGGCGACGGCACGAGCAGCGATCGAGCAGCGAGAACATCCCGAAGCCCCCGCATCTCCAGCACCCGCCGCACCGCGCGCAGCCTCGTGCTCGTCGCCGCCGCGATCGGCCTCGTGCACGCCGCCTTCAGCGCCTACTGGGCGTTCGGTGGCACCTGGCTGCTGTCGACCATCGGGGCGATCGCCGTCGAGTTCTCGAGGCGCGAACCGCTTGAGTCGGGCCTCATGCTCGGCGCGGTCGCGCTCGTAAAGGCCCTCGCCGCGCTCATCCCCGTCGCCGTCGACGCGCAGCGGATGCCGTGGCCGAGAGCCTGGCGTGTCATCTGCTGGGTGGGCGGCCCCGGCATCGTGCTCTACGGGCTCGTCAACAGCGTCGTGAGCAGCGCGGTGCTGCTCGGCATCCTCGTGCCAGAAGGCGGCTACGACCGCGACGCCATGGTCGGCCACGCGCTCCTCTGGGACCCGCTCTTCCTGTCCTGGGGCCTCGCCCTCACCGGCTGGCTCTGGCTCACCCGCGCAGCGACCCTCAGCGCATCTGGTCTCTCAGCGCAGTAGCTGTCCAACTTCAGTGCGAAAGCGGCCAGTTAGAGCCGATGGATCGTTTCAGACGCCCGTATTGCACTCAAGTTGGACGGCGAAGTCGCCAGGATCGTGTCGCTCGGAGACGGAAACCGTGCCGGCTTCATGATTGCTGCGCCCACTCGCAGTACCGACATCCGGCAACGGCGAGCGGGTCCGCAGATCAGTCGTTGATCGAAGCCAGATAGGTGCGCAGATTCGCGACCACGGACTCCAGGTCGGAGCCGGTCGCCTGTGCCAGCTGTGACGCGAGCCAAGCCTGATTGATCATGGATGCGCCGAACACGTGCGAGTCGTCGATCTCACGTTCGGACTCGGTCGCGGGTTCGGTGAAGGGCTCGAGGGCGATGCTGTACGCGCGCTCGTTGACCTCGGGGTCCGAGGTCGCCTGATGGGCGATGAGCGCATCCAGGAACACGTTCGCGGCGCGGACGGCCTCGACGGGAACGGTGGAGGTTCGCTCCGCGCTCTCGTCGCCACTGTGCTGACGGCTGGGGATATCGCTCACTTCGGTGTTCCTTTGCGGTTGGCTGCGTAGCTGGCTCGGGGGGCATTCGAGGCTAGTCCTTGCACGCCAATTCGCCGGAGCACTGCGCAAAATCCACGTGGAAACCGCAAGATTCACCCGCGGCATCGATGCGCTGGCAGAGAGCCGGCGACGAGCGGCGTTCAATACCGGAGTGCCAGCAGCGTCTCTGACCAACTTCAGTGCGAAAGTGACCCGGGACGTGAAGTGGGTCGTTTCAAACGCTGATTCTGCACTGCAGTTGGTCAGAGGAGTCGCGAGAGGCACCGCGAGGAGGCGAACAGGAATCACCGCCGTGTCGCCGTGACGGCTCGGGCCGGCGACGACTACGCGGGCGGCGCCCCGAGCTGACGTGAGATGCGGTCGGCCGCGGCGATCGCGGCGGGGGCGAGTTCCTCGATGGTGTGCCCGGGGTACTCGAGCTCGATCGACGACACGGAGAGGCCGTGGGTGACGGCGCCCGTGTGGTCGCGGATGGGTGCTGACACGCACACGGTGCCGCTCTCGTTCTCGCCGAGGTCTGTTGCGTAGCCGCGAGCCCGCACTCGGGCGAGCTCTTCGTGCAGGGCGTCGAGGTCGGTGATCGTGAGGTCGGTGCGTCGGGGGAGACCCACGCGCTCGGCGAGTGCGTCGACCCGTTCGGGCGCCCAGTCGGCGAGCACGACCTTGCCCATGCCTGAGCTGTGCATGGGCACGGCGAGGCCGACGCGGGATCGCATGCGGTACGGCTTGGCGGCGTCTCGGCGGATGACGTAGACCATCTCCGAGTCGGTCGCGACGCCGACGTGGATGGTGCAGTCGACCTCGGCCGCGAGCTGCTCCACGAGGGGGGCGGCGACGCTGGAGATGTCAACGCTCGCGAGTGCCCGGCCGGACAGCGCGAGCAGGGTCGGGCCGGCCCGGTATCCCTGCTCGGCGCTGCCGCCGAGGTACTCCTGCGCGACGAGGGTGGCGAGGATGCGGTGCACGGTCGCTTTGGCGAGCCCTGCCTCCGCGACGATGTCCGTGAACCGCGGGTGCGCGAGGGCCGCCGCGAGCACGCGCAGCGTCTTCTCGCTTGCCCCTGCGGATGGTGCAGGGGAGCGGTCCACGTCGTCCATGATGACCATCCTCGTCGTCTCCGTCATCACCGCATGTCGGTGATCGGCACAGAGTCCATGTCGTCGAACGACTGGTTCTCGCCGGCCATCGCCCACACGAACGAGTAGCTTGAGGATCCTACTCCGGAGTGCAAGGACCAGCTCGGGGAGAGCACGACGTCGCCGTTCGCGACCATGAGGTGGCGGGTTTCCTTGGGGTCGCCCATGAGGTGCACGACGCGCTGGTCGTCGTCGAGGTCGAAGTAGTGGTACACCTCGGTGCGGCGGTCGTGGGTGTGCGCTGGCATGGTGTTCCACATGCTGCCGGCGTGCAGGCTGGTGACGCCCATGACGATCTGGCAGCTCTTGACGCCGTTCTCGTGGATGCACTGGCGCAGCGTGCGGCGGTTGGAGGTGACCTGGTCGCCGAGTTCGCGGATCGTGCCCTCTTCCGGGGTGACGAGGGTGTTCGGGTAGGCGGTGTGCGCGGGTGCGCTGAAGCCGTAGAACTTGGCGGGGTCGGTGGCGTCGGCGCTTTCGAAGGTCACGTCGACGGTGCCGCGGCCGAGGTACAGGACGGCGGTCTTGGCGAGCTCGTAGCGCTCTCCGTCGGCGACGATGGTGCCCGTGCCGCCGGTGTTGACGAAGCCGATCTCGCGGCGGTCGAGGAAGTTGTCGCTGCGCAGTTCGTCGACGGTCTCGAGCTTGAGGGGCGCGTCGACGGGGACGGCGCCGACGGTGACGACGCGGTCGAAGTGCGTCGACACGATGCGCACCTCACCGGGGGTGAGGAGCTGCTCGACGAGGTAGCGGTCGCGGAGCCCCTGCTGGTCGAGGGTGGGGATGTCTTCCGGGCGGCCCGGACGGTACTGGTGAGACAAGGGGATGCCTTTCGTTTGCGGTTGAGGTCAGGGGCGGTCGGGTCAGACCAGGCCGAAGAGGCCCGGCAGCCAGAGCGAGAGCTGCGGCACGAACACGACCAGGAACAGGACGACGATGAGCGCGAGGAGGAACGGGAGGAGGCGCATGATGACCGGTTCGAGCCTCACCCCCGCGACTTGCGCTCCGACGAACAGCACCGGCGCCGATGGCGGCGAGATCACACCGATCGACAGGTTCATGACCATCATGATGCCGAAGTGCACGGGGTCGACGCCGTAGGAGATCGCGATGGGCAGGAAGATCGGCGTGAAGATCAGGATGGCGGGGGTCGGGTCGAGCGGGATGCCGATGATGATCAGCACGATCATCATGATGAGCAGCACGACGACCTTGGAGTCCGTCCAGCCGAAGAGCGTGTCGGCGAGCAGCTGCGGCAGGCGCGCGTAGGTCATGACGAACGCCATGATCGAGGACACTGCGATCAGGAAGATCACGATGGAGCTGGTTCGCGCGGACTCGAAGAGGAGGCGCGGCAGGTCCTTCACGGACACCGTCCGGTAGACGAACGACAGCAGCAGGGCGTAGACGACGGCTACTGCCGAGCCCTCGGTCGGGGTGAAGAACCCGGCGACGATGCCGCCGATCGCGACGACGATGAGGCCGAGCGCGGGGAGCGCCTTCAGGAAGGTGCTGACGATGACGCCGAACGCTGGCAGCGGCTTGCCGCGCAGCTCCGGGTGCTTGCGGGCGTAGAAGAAGACGACCACGGCGCAGGCGAGTGCCCAAAGGGCGCCCGGGATGTACCCGGCGACGAACAGGGCGCCGACCGACGTTCCACCCGCGGCGAGCGAGTAGATGATGAGCGTGTTGCTCGGCGGGATGATCATGCCGGCGGGGGCCGAGGCGACGTTCACGGCGGTGGAGAACGCGGGGTCGTAGCCGTCCTTCTTCTGCATGGGCGCCATGGTGGCGCCGACTGCGGAGGCCGTGGCGACGGCGGATCCGGAGACGGTGCCGAAGATCGCGTTCGCGATGACGTTGGTCTGCGCGAGCGGCGCGGGCATCCGCCCGACGAGCACTCGGGCGAGATTGATGAGCCGTTCCGCTATGCCGCCGTTGTTCATGATGACGCCGGCGAGGACGAAGAACGGGATCGCGAGCAGGGCGAACGAGTTGGCGCCGCGGAACATCTGCTGCGCGCTGGTGATTGCTCCGTTGTCGAAGCCGAGGATGAGGAGCATGCAGATCGCCGAGGGGAGTCCGATGCTGATGGAGATGGGGGCACCGAGCGCGAGCAGCAGGACGAGCCCGCCGACGAGGATCAGTGCGATGAGACCTGGCTCGATCATATGGATGCGGCCTCCGGGTCCTCGTGCCCACGCGACCTGACGGAGTAGCCGGGGGAGAGCGTGCGTGAGATGTGCAGGACGATGTAGAGCGAGAAGAGGATGCCCGCGATGGGCAGGGCCAGGTAGAGCTGGCCCTGCGTCACCGGGAGGATGGGGTTGGACTGCCCCCAGGCGAGGATCGCCTGCTTGCCGCCGCCGTAGACGAGGGCGTAGAGGACGAACGCGAGGGTCGCGAGGTAGGCGACGATGTCGGCTCCGCGCTGGAGCTGCCTCGGCAGGCGCTCGACGAGGAAGTCCATGACGACGTCAGCCTTCTGGCCGACGACAACGGCGATGCCGATGAAGCTGACCCACACGAAGGTGAAGCGTGCGGCTTCCTCGGTCCACGCGCTGGGCGCGTTCAGCACGAGTCTGGTGAAGACCTGCCACACCACGAGCAGCAGCAGCACGCCGAAGAGTGCGATGACCAGTGCTTTCAGGATGCGTCCGAACCACAGCTCGACTGCGGCGGCGGCTTGCTTCACGAGCTAGCTCCTCGCTGCTTCGATGGCGTCGTAGATGGCCTGCGTGCGCTCGTTCGTGACGCGCTCCTCGTGGAGCGGGAGGGTCGCTTCGCGGAACGTCTCGACGTCGACCTCGTTGAACGTGGCGCCGGCTTCTTCGGCCTCGCCCTTGGCGGCGTCGACTGCCTCGGCGAAGAGCTCGAGTTCACGGTCGGAGCTGGCTGCGAGCAGGTCCGTCATCGTGGCCTGCACGTCGGGCTCGATGCCGTCCCACACCGTGGTGCCCGCGATGAGGTAGTCGGGCATCATGAGGTGCTGCGTCTGCGAGTAGAACGGCGCGATCTCGTCGTGCGAGAGGCTCGAGTAGATGAGCTCGTTGTTCTCGGCGCCGTCGAGCACGCCCGACTGGATGGCCGTGAAGACCTCGCCCTGGGCCATCGGCGTGCCGACGCCGCCCATGAGCTCCATCATCTTGACGTTCGTGTCGGAGCCGATGACGCGGATCTTCTGTCCGGCTAGGTCGGCGGGCGTCTCGACGGCGCCCTTGCTGGAGTACACGTTGCGCACGCCGCCGTGGAACGCGGACAGCACCTTGATGCTGTCGTCTTCGACTGCGCCGTAGAGGTCGCCCATGATGGCGTCGTCGTTGAGCACCTGCATCTGGTGCTCTGGCGAGTCGTAGAGGTAGGGGAGGTTCACGACGGAGAAGTCGGGCTCGAAGTTCTCGAGCAGCGAGCCTGCGATCATCGCGAAGTCGATGGTGCCCGACTGCACCTGCTCGATCGTGGATGCCTGGTCGCCCAGCACCTCGTCGGTGTAGAGGTCGAGCGAGAAGCGGCCGTCGGTAGCCTCGTACAGCTCGTCGGAGAACTCGAGCAGCGCCTGTGCCTGCGGGTGCTCGACGCTCTGGTTGAAGGCGACTCGGAATGCCTTCTCGCTGCCCATGAGCTCGCCGACTCCCGGTTCCGCTCCGCCTTCAGCGCCGCCGCCTGCGCCGCTGCCAGAGCATGCGCTGAGAGCCAGTCCTGCGATTGCGACGCCTGCGACGGCGCCGATCTTGCTGATCTTGCTGATCCGCATGGTTCCTCCTCGTTGAGTACTGGCGGCGCTTGCCTTCGCGCTCGCCACGACCGCTATAGTAGCCAGATGAAACCGAGTTCCGCCAGTCGGACCTCGCAACGGAAACAAGTTTCACCGAGCAAGGGAGCACGGGAGTGAGAGCAGCGCAGTACAGCGGAGAGCACCGCATCGTCGTCAACGAGGTCCAGGCGCCAGCGCCGGCCAGCGGCGAAGTCCAGATCCGAGTCGCCTACACGGGCATCTGCGGCACCGACCTCCACGTCCTCCACGGGTCGATGGATGCGCGCGTCGACGTCCCGCAGGCCATCGGCCACGAGATGAGCGGCACCGTCGAGTCCGTCGGCGACGGCGTCACCGCGTTCGCCGCGGGAGACAAGGTCACCGTCATGCCCCTCGACTGGTGCGGCACCTGCCCCGCCTGCAAGGCAGGCAACTCGCACATCTGCCAGAACCTGAACTTCGTCGGCATCGACTCGCCCGGCTCGCTGCAGGAGCTGTGGAACGTGCGCGAGGACCTCGTCGTCCCGCTGCCCGCATCCCTCTCCCTCGAGCACGCCGCACTCGTCGAGCCGCTCGCCGTCGCCTGCCACGACGTGTCGCGCTCGCGGCTCACCGAAGGCGAGACCGCCGTCGTCATCGGCGGCGGCCCCATCGGCCAGCTCATCGCGCTCGTCGCCGCCGCCACCGGCGCGACCGTCTACGTCATCGAGCCCAACCCCGAGCGTCGCGCGCTCGCCGAGCGCCTCGGCGCCCGCACCATCGACCCGACCACGAGCGACGCGGTCGCGATCATCGAGGAAGCGACCGGCTCGGCTGGCGCCGACGTCGTCTTCGAGGTCGCCGGCGTCGCCGTCACCGCCCTCACCGCCGTCGACTACGCGAAGGTCCGCGGACGCGTCGTCCTCGTCGCCATCCACCCCAACCCGGTGCCCATCAACCTCCACCGCGTCTTCTGGCGCGAGCTGGAGCTGCTCGGCGCCCGCGTCTACGTGCGTGCCGACTTCGAGCGAGCCATCGAGCTGCTCGCATCGGGTGCCGTCCCCGCCGACGACCTCATCACGAGCGTCGTCGGACTCAGCGAGACCCAGTCGGCGTTCGACCAGCTGTCCGGCGCCGCCGCCATGAAGATCCTCGTCAACGTCCAGGAAGGCTAACCATGACCAGCTTCGACCTCACCGGAAAGACCGCCGTCGTCACAGGAGCGCGCCGCGGCATCGGCCTCGGCATCGCCACGGCCCTCGCCGAAGCCGGCGCAGACATCATCGCCGCATCCTCGCAGCAGGAAGCCGACGGCGGCGAGGTCGGCTCACGCGTCCGCGCCCTCGGCCGCAGCTTCGAAGGCCACGGCGTCGACTTCACCGACCGCGTCGCCGTCGAGCAGTTCGGCGACGCCGTCAAGCACGCCGACATCCTCGTCAACAACGCCGGAACCATCCGCCGCGCCCCAGCAGCAGAGCACTCGCTCGACTGGTGGGACGAGGTCATCCAGGTCAACCTCTCCAGCCAGTTCGTGCTCAGCCAGATCGTCGGCGGCGCGATGGTGGAGCGCGGCGAGGGGCGCATCATCTTCACCGCGAGCCTCCTCAGCTTCCAGGGCGGCATCAACGTGCCCGGGTACACCGCATCGAAGTCGGCCGTCGCCGGCCTCGTCCACGCACTCAGCAACGAGTGGGCGGCGCGCGGCGTGACCGTCAACGCCATCGCCCCCGGCTACATCGCCACCGACAACACGGAGGCGCTGCGCGAAGACAGCGACCGCTCGCGCTCCATCCTCGAGCGCATCCCGGCCGGACGCTGGGGCGAGGCCGACGACCTCGGCGGTGCCGCCGTGTTCCTCGCGAGCCCCGCCGCCGCCTATGTCACGGGCATCGTCCTGCCCGTCGACGGAGGGTGGCTCGCCCGATGAGCTCGCTCTTCGAGGGGCACCCCATCGTTCCCCTCTCCACCCCGAGCACCATCGCGCAGGCGGAAGCGCTCGCCGACGGGCTCGTCGCCGGCGGCATCGGCATCGTCGAGATCGCCCTCCGCGGCGACGGCGCGCTCGCCGCGATGCGCCACATCGCCGGCCGCCCCGACCTCGTCGTGGGAGCCGGCACGGTCCTCGACGTCGAGCAGGCGCAGCAGGCACTGGATGCGGGTGCCCAGTTCCTCGTATCGCCCGGCCTGTCCGCCGATGTCGTCCGCGCCGGACAGCGCGCGGGAGTGCCCGTCCTCCCCGGCACCCTCACGCCCAGCGACATCACGGCAGCGCGAGACCTGGGGCTCACCCAGCTCAAGCTGTTCCCCGCAGGCAACTTCGGCGGGCTCGCCCTGCTCGGCACCTACGCATCCGTGTTCCGCGGCATCACGTTCATGCCGAGCGGCGGCATCACACCCGCCAACCTCGCCGAGCACCTCGAGCATCCAGCCGTCTTCGCCGTCAGCGGCAGCTGGCTCGGCGGCGCGAAGCTCCTCGACGCGGGAGCCGACGCCGTCGCAGGCGCTGCACGCGAAGCCTCACAGATCGCCGCCACGGTGCTGCAGGCCAAGGCGGCCGCCGCGTGAGCGGGATCGTCACCATCGGCGAGGCGCTCGGGCTCGTGCTCGCGCGCCGCGCCGGCGGCTTCGACCTGCAGTCCGAAGCCGAGATGAGCTTCGGCGGCGCCGAGAGCAACGTCGCGATCGCCGCAGCCCGCCTCGGCAGCGAGGTCGCCTGGATCGGACGGCTCGGCGACGACGCCATCGGCAACCGCATCCGTCGCACCCTCAGGGCCGAGCAGGTGCAGCTGCACGCCAGCATCGACGCAGATGCTCCCACCGCGCTCATGGTCAAGGACCGGCCGCGCCCGGGGCACAGCCGCGTCACCTACTACCGGCACGGGTTCGCGGGCAGCCGCATCACCCCGGCCGACGTGCCGAGCGACGTGGTCGCCAGCGCCGACGTGCTGCACGTCACCGGCATCAGCCTCGCCCTCAGCGACAGCTCGGCCGAGACGATCTTGAACGCCGTCCGGCTCGCCCGCGAGCGCGGCGTGACGGTGTCGTTCGACGTGAACCACCGCAGCAAGCTCTGGTCCGCCGAGACCGCGGCGCCCCGCTACCGGGAGCTCGTCGCGCTCAGCGACATCGTCTTCGCCGGCGACGACGAGGCCGCCATGATCGTCGGCGAATCCTCGCCCCTCGAGCAGGCCCGCGCCCTGCAGGCCCTCGGGCCGACGCAGGTGCTCATCAAGCGCGGCGAGCACGGCGCATCCGGCGTCCACGGCGAGCTCGAGCTCGAGGTCCCCGCCTACCGCGTCGACGTCGTCGACACCGTCGGAGCCGGCGACGCGTTCGCCGCCGGCTACCTCGTCGAACTCACCCGCGGCGGCACCCTCGAGCAGCGGATGCTCACCGCCGCCGCCTGCGGAGCCTGCGCGTGCCGCGCCGACGGCGACTGGGAATCGCAGCCCAGCTGGGGCGACGTGCGCGGCCTCGTCGAAGGCTCCGGCGACGCCGTCCTCCGCTGAACCGCGGCCCGCCAGCCCGCCAGCGCCTCACCGAAACCGAACCCCTGCCGACGCAGACAGAAGACTGGAACACGCCCATATGACCTTCGAGATCGGCGACGAGCACTTCCTCCTCGACGGCGAGCCGCACCGCGTGCTCTCCGGGGCCCTGCACTACTTCCGCGTGCATCCCGAGCAGTGGGCCGACCGCATCCACAAGGCGAAGCTCATGGGGCTCAACACCATCGAGACGTACGTGGCGTGGAACGCGCACGAGCCCCGCAAGGGGGAATGGGACGCGACGGGCTGGAACGACCTCGGACGCTTCCTCGACCTCGTCGCCGCCGAAGGCATGCACGCCATCGTGCGTCCCGGCCCGTACATCTGCGCCGAATGGCACAACGGCGGCCTGCCGACGTGGCTGACGGCGATGCCCGGCATCGGGCTGCGCCGATCGGAGCCCACGTACCTGGCCGAGGTCGAGACGTACCTGCGGCGCGTCTACGACATCGTCGTGCCGCGGCAGATCGACCTGGGCGGACCCGTCGTGCTCGTGCAGATCGAGAACGAGTACGGCGCCTACGGCAACGACACCGCCTACCTCGAGCGGCTCGTCGAGGTCACGCGCGAGGCGGGCATCACCGTGCCGCTCACGACGATCGACCAGCCCACTGACCAGATGCTGAGCGACGGCAGCGTCGCAGGCGCGCACCTCACCGGCTCGTTCGGGTCACGCGCCGACGCGCGCCTCGCCACCCTGCGACGCCACCAGCCCACCGGCCCGCTCATGTGCGCCGAGTTCTGGGACGGCTGGTTCGACTGGTGGGGCGCCTTCCACCACACGACGAGCGTCGAGGATGCGGCGCGCGAACTCGACGCGCTCCTCGCCGCCGGCGCCTCCGTCAACTTCTACATGGTCCACGGCGGCACCAACTACGGGCTCACCAACGGCGCCAACCACAAGGGCCGCTACCTGCCCATCGCCACGTCCTACGACTACGACGCCCCACTCGATGAAGCCGGCAACCCGACGCCCAAGTTCTTCGCCTTCAAGGACGTCATCGCGAAATACGCGGACGTGCCCGCCGAATCGCCCGCCGCCGGCGGGCCTGCACCCGAGCTCACGGTTCCGCTCTCCATCGTTGCCGCGGACGCGTGGCTGCCGACCGTCGCGGACGCCCGCGTCGGCTCGCCCGGTTCGGCCGCATCGGCTGACACCGCTCGCTCGGCTGGTTCGGCCGGTTCGGCCGCATCGGCTGACGCGACTCGCTCGGCCGGGATTCCTGCCTCGCCTGCGACGTACGCCGTGCCACCGACCTTCGACGCGCTGCAGCACCTCAGCGCGCTCGTGAGCTACGAAGTCGAGCTGCCCGACGCATCCTCGCCTCGCCTCCTCGAGTTCGAGGAAGTGCGCGACCACGCATGGGTCTCGGTCGACGGCATCCCAGTCGGCACGCTCTCGCGTACCCTCCACGAGACCGCGATCGTCGTCCCGCCAGGGCAGCGACTGCGCGTGCTCGTCGAAGAGCAGGGACGCGTGAACTACGCCGAGCGCATCGGCGAGGAGAAGGGCATCATCGGCGCGCCCCTCCTCGACGGGGTACCGCTCGAAGGATGGACGGCGACACCCATCGACGTCGCCGAAGCCGGGCTAGCGATCGCCGCGGCTGGGGACAGCATCGCCGAGGGGTTCGCCGGCGCCCCCGCGTCCGCACCCCTGCATCACGGCGGAACGCCACTCGGGATCACGGGTCTCCGCGGTGAGTTCGTACTCGATGAACCAACGGACCTCTACCTGGACACTTCGAGGTGGGGCAAGGGCTATGCGCTCGTCAACGGCTTCCTCCTCGGCCGCTATTGGCGGAGCGGGCCGCAGCAGACGCTGTACGTGCCAGGCTCCGTCCTCAGATCCGGCACGAACACGATCTCGGTCATCGAGCTCGAGGTGGCGGTGTCTCCCGTCGCCCGGTTCGTCGCGCAAGCCGCCCTCGGCCCCCTCGAGGAGTAGCCACCCCGCGCCGCGGTCATCGCCAGCGGCAAGACGCCGGAGGCCCGTGTCCTGCTGGCCGCCCGCGCCGAGATCACGGCGGGCGACGCCGCGGCGTCGGCCGCCGTGATCTCGGCGAGGGCGTCCAGCAGGACACGCGCATCCGGCGTCTTGCCG
>NZ_PSUA01000011.1:0-305691 GCF_002931575.1 Pseudoclavibacter sp. RFBA6
GATCTCGCTACCCGGTGAGGCAGGAGTTCCGAGTGTAGATCATGTTGCTCCAACTTGCAAGAACAAGTGGCAGATGCTGATCTTTCTTTCAGAACTGTCCGGCCCGTGCGACCCGCTCTCGCGTTTCGCTCCGTCGGCCTGACGAGTGATTACATTACGCAGGGCCAGCCCGGCGCACAACTCGGCGCACATCCCGGGCGTGTCGGGGCCAGGCGGCGAGCCGTCAGGCCCGGAATACCAGGCCTGCGAGCGTCTTCTTGCCCCGACGGAGGACGGCGACTCCGCCGGCGAGCGCTGCCGACCGGCTCACGACGGCGGACTCATCGGTCACGCGCTCATTGTTGAGCGAGACCCCACCCTGCGAAATCGCGCGGCGGGCCTCACCGAGGCTCTTCGCCAATCCCGTGTCGACGAGGGCCTGCGCGACAGGTGCACCATCCGCGATCTCGGCGTTCGGAAGTTCGAGGATCGCCGATCGCAACGTCTGGCCGTCGAGCGCGGTCAGCTCCCCCTGCCCGAAGAGCGCTGCGGAAGCCGCGATGACCGCTTCGGTCGCTGCCGCACCGTGAACGAGCGAAGTCACCTTCGAGGCGAGCGTCTTCTGCGCGACGCGCTTGAAGGGCTCAGTTTCGACAAGGATCTCAAGCTCGGCGATCTCGGCACGAGTGAGGAACGTGAAGATCTTGATGCGCGCGATCACATCGGCGTCGTCGGTGTTGAGCCAGAACTGGTAGAACGCGTACGGGCTCGTGAGCTCGGGGTCGATCCAGATCGCATTGCCCTCGCTCTTCCCGAACTTGGTCCCATCCGCGTTGGTGATCAGTGGCGTTCCGAGCGCGTGGACACTTGCGCCTTCCGTGCGGCGGATGAGATCGACGCCGGAGGTCAGGTTGCCCCACTGGTCGCTGCCACCCGTCTGCAGCACGCAACCGTACTTGCGGTGCAGCTCGAGGAAGTCGATCGCCTGCAGGATCTGGTAGCTGAACTCCGTGTACGAGATACCCGCCTCGGAGTTGAGCCGGGCCGACACGGCATCCTTCTTGAGCATCGAACCGACACGGAAGTGCTTGCCGATCTCACGCAGGAAGTCGATCGCCGAGAGCGGCGCCGTCCAGTCGAGGTTGTTCACCATGCGCGCCGCGTTGTCACCCTCGAACGACAGGTAGCCGTCGATCTGCCCGCGGAGTCCCTCAACCCATTCGGCGACCGTCTCTCGGGAGTTGAGGGTGCGCTCCGCAGTGGGGCGCGGGTCGCCGATGAGCCCGGTCGATCCGCCCACGAGCCCAAGCGGCTTGTGGCCGGCTAGCTGCAGCCGACGGAGAAGGATCAGCTGCACGAGGTGGCCGAGGTGCAGGCTCGGAGCGGTCGGATCGAACCCGCAGTAGTACGTGATCGGCCCCTCGTTCATCCGCTCCTTGAGCTCGGCCAGATCGGTCGAGACGTGGATGAACCCGCGCCACTCGAGTTCGTCGATGACGTGCTCGAAGGTGGCGTCGTTGTGCTGGGTCGTCAGATCACGCGTAGTCACCGCGCAACCGTATCAAGCAGTTGCCCGCTCAGCGCCGCCCCGCGCGGAGCGACCTGTGCGCGATGTAACGGGAGACGGACGCCTCACCGTCGAGCCAGAAGCGCCAGTCGAACGGAAGCGCGCCACCTGGGACGCCAACCCCGACGCGAAGCCCGCGCACGACAGCACGCCGGGCGCCCGGTGCAGGCGGCTCGAGCGCGAAAGGATCGACATCGAACCGCGCGCCGTCATCGGCGATGGTCGCGCCCAGCGCCGTCACGAGGTTGCCCGGCCCACGGGCCAGCTCATGGTCGCGCAGCGGAGCAGCCGAACGGCGCCCCTCGGTGCGCCGCGCCGTCGCCAACTCGACCCCCTCGACGACCTCCCCGGCCCGCAGGAGGACTGCGGAGGAGATCCCCGCCTCCCCCGCCACGACGTTGAGGCAGGTGTGGATACCGTAGATGCGATACGCGTACAGGCGCCCGGCGGGACCGAACATCGTCGCGTTCCTCGCCGTTCGGCCCCGGAAGCCGTGCGACCCCGGATCATCCGACCCCGCGTAGGCCTCCACCTCGGTGAGGCGGACCGAGACGGTGCCCTCGGGAGACGTACGCGAAAGGACCGCCCCCAGCAGCGCGTCTGCTGCGGAGAGCGGTCCCTCGAGAAGGGCCCCGTGGAGGTCCGCGTGCACTCGGGAGCCTAGGACCTGAGCGACGCCAGTCGCTCGCGGAGCTCTGCGATCTGCTCGGTGACGCGAACGGGAGCCGTGCCGCCACGCCCGTCTCGGGTCGCGACGGAACCGTCGACCGACAGGACCTCGCGTACCTCAGGTGAGAGGTGCTCAGACACCGCCGAGATCTCGTCGTCGCTCAACCCGTCGAGGTCGACTCCCCTGGCTTCTGCGGCCTGGACCATGGACCCGGAGACCTCGTGGGCCACCCGGAACGGGACCTGGCGCTTCACGAGCCACTCAGCAACGTCCGTCGCGAGCGAGAAGCCCTGCGGTGCGAGCTCCCGCATCCGCTCACCGTGGAACGTGAGCGTCGCGACCATTCCCGTGAAGGCGGGGAGCACGAGCTCGAGCGTCTCGACCGAGTCGAAGATCGGCTCCTTGTCCTCCTGCAGGTCGCGGTTGTACGCGAGCGGGAGGGCCTTGAGCGTCGCGAGCAGGCCGGACAGATTGCCGATGAGGCGCCCCGCTTTGCCGCGAGCAAGCTCGGCAATGTCCGGGTTCTTTTTCTGCGGCATGATGCTCGACCCCGTCGAGTAGGCGTCATGCAGGGTGACGAAGCCGAATTCCTTCGTGTTCCAGAGGATGATCTCCTCGGAGAGACGCGAGAGGTCGATGCCGATCTGCGCCGCGATGAAGGCGAACTCCGCGACCAGGTCGCGGCTCGCCGTCGCGTCGATCGAATTCGGGGACGACGAAGCGAACCCGAGCTCGCGCGCGACGCGCACGGCGTCGAGCCCGAGCGTCGAGCCAGCCAGGGCGCCAGCACCGTACGGCGACTCGTCGAGGCGCCGGTCGAAGTCACGCAGACGATCGAGGTTGCGGACGAGCGGCCACGCGTGGGCGAGGAGGTGGTGCGACAGCAGCACCGGCTGGGCGTGCTGCAGGTGCGTTCGGCCCGGCATGATGACCTGGATGTTGTGCTCGGCCTGCTGGGCGAGCACGTCCACCAGGGTCTCGAGCTGCTCCGCGATCGTCGCGCTGTGGTCGCGCAGGTACATGCGCACGAAGGTCGCGATCTGGTCGTTGCGGCTACGACCCGCACGCAGCTTGCCGCCCAGCTCCGGCCCGGCGATCTCGATCAGCCCGCGCTCGAGAGCACCGTGCACATCCTCGTCGCTGTCCGCCGCCACGAACTCCGCAGCGACGACACGTCGCTCGAGCTCCGTGAGCGCATCCAGCATGCCGATGAGCTCGACCTCGTCGAGGTACCCCGCGGCCGCGAGCGCACCAGCGTGCGCCCGCGACCCGGCGATGTCGTACTTCGCCAGCTGCCAGTCGAAGTGCGTGGACTTCGACAACCGCGCGAGCTCCGGGGACGGCCCGTCGCTGAAGCGACCGCCCCAGAGCGCGCCCTGCGTGGTCACTCCCCCGGACTTCGGTCCGCCCTCGGCTGCGACCATGCTCAGAGTTCCGGCTTGTCGCGACGCGCCGAGATCTTGGACGGCAGGCTCCAGAGCTCGATGAAGCCCTTGGCGTGCGACTGGTCGAACGTGTCGCCGGTGTCGTACGTCGCGAGGCTGTAGTCGTAGAGCGACTCCTCCGAGCGACGGCCCGTGACGACGGCGCGGCCGCCGTGCAGCGTCATGCGCACCTCGCCGGAGACGTGCTCCTGCGTGTGGTTGATGAACGCATCGAGCGAGCGCTTGAGGCCCGAGAACCAGAGTCCGTCGTAGACCAGGTTCGACCACTCGGCCTCGATACCGCGCTTGAAGCGTGCGACATCGCGCTCGAGCGTCAGGTCTTCCAGGTGCTCGTGCGCCTCGATGAGGGCAAGGCCAGCCGGGGACTCGTAGATCTCGCGGCTCTTGATGCCGACGAGGCGGTCCTCGACGACGTCGATGCGACCGACACCCTGGTCGCCGGCGAGCGTGTTCATGAGCTCGACGACCTGGATGGGCGAGAGCGCCTCCCCGTTGATCTTGACGGGGACGCCCTGCTCGAACGTGACCGTCACCTCGGTGGGCTCGCGAGCCTCGTCCGGGCTCTTCGTGTAGGTGTAGAGGTCCTCGATCGGCGGGTTCCACGGGTCCTCGAGGAACCCGGTCTCCACCGCACGACCCCAGACGTTCTGGTCGATCGAGTACGGGCTCTTCTTCGACTGCTCGATCGGCAGGTTGTGCTCCTGCGCGTACACGATGGCCTTGTCACGCGTGAGCGCGAGGTCGCGCACCGGCGCGATCGACGTGAGCTCCGGGGCCACGGCGGCGACGGCCGCCTCGAAGCGAACCTGGTCGTTGCCCTTGCCCGTGCAGCCGTGCGCGATCGAGTCGGCACCGAGCTCGCGCGCGGTCTTCGCGAGGTGCTTCGCGATGAGCGGGCGGGAGAGCGCGGAAACCAGGGGGTAGCGCTTCTGGTAGAGCGCGTTCGCCTTGAGCGCCGGCACGATGTAGTCGCTCGCGAACTCCTCGCGAGCGTCGATGACCACGGACTCGACAGCGCCGCAGTCAAGCGCTCGCTGTCGCACCTTCTCCATGTCCTCACCGGCCTGGCCGACGTCGATCGCGAGTGCGACCACGTCCTTGCCGGTGGCATCCTTCAGCCAACCGATGCCGACGGAGGTATCGAGACCTCCGGAGTATGCGAGAACGACGCGTTCCGTCATCAATGCTCCTAGCGTTTGAGTCTTGTGTTCAGTCTATGTGCGGTGGATGCGCGGGTCAGGCCGCGGCCTTGGCGAGCAGCCAGACGAGCAGTGCCTTCTGGGCATGGAGACGGTTCTCCGCCTCGTCCCAGATGACCGACTGCGGACCGTCGATGACAGCCGCGTCGACCTCGTACCCACGATCGGCTGGCAGGCAGTGCAGGAAGATCGCGCCTTCAGCCGCCTTCGCCATGGTCTCCTCGGTGACCCGGTAGGCACTCAGCGCATCGATGCGACGCTGCTTCTCGTCTTCGCGACCCATCGACACCCATGTATCGGTGACGACGACGTCCGCGCCTGCCACGAGGGCGTCGATGTCGTCGCCGACGACGACGGAGCCGCCGGTCTCAGCGGCGATGCGCTCGGCGTCCGCGACGACATCGGCACGCGGCTGGTAGCCGACCGGTGCCGCGATACGGACGTGCATCCCCGCCGTCGCGCAGGCGAGGAGATAGGAGTGGCCCATGTTGCTCTCACCGTCGCCGAGGAAGACGAGCGTGCGCCCCGCAGGGTCACCGAGATGCTCGTTGACCGTGAGCAGATCGGCGAGCAGCTGGCACGGGTGGAAGTCGTCGCTGAGGGCGCTCACGACCGGAACGAGCGCGCCGTGCGCCATCTCCTCCAGGCCGCTCTGCGCGTAGGTGCGCCAGACGATGGCGGCGACCTGGCGCTCGAGGACGCGAGCCGTGTCCGATGCCGTCTCCTTGCCACCGAGCTGGCTGGACGCCGTCGAGATGATGAGCGGCGAGCCGCCGAGCTCCGAGATCCCGACGTGGAACGAGACTCGCGTGCGCGTCGAGGTCTTGTCGAAGATCACGGCGACGCTGCGAGGGCCCTCGAGCGGACGCGCGGAGAAACGATCGCGCTTGAGCACCGCGGCGAGCTCGAGCACCTCGCGCTGCTCGGCGGGTGTCAGGTCGTCGTCGCGGAGGAAGTGGCGAATCACAGTGTTGCCTTTCAGTGGGTGACGGAGAGGTGTCAGAACGACGGGCGCGCGCGCATCAGGCGGAGACCTTGGTGCCGAAGCCCTCGGTGGTGAAGATCTCGAGCAGCATCGAATGCGGCACCCGGCCATCGATGATCGCCGCCTGGTCGACGCCGCCCTCGACGGCCTCGATGCACGCCTGCACCTTCGGGATCATGCCGGCCGAGAGGGTCGGAAGCACGGCACGCAGCTCTTCGAGCTTGATCTCGGAGATGAGCGAGTCGACGTCCGGCCAATCCCGGTACAGGCCCGCGACATCGGTGAGCATGATGAGCTTGGCCGCGCCCAGAGCCTGCGCGAGCGCCGACGCAGCTCGGTCCGCGTTGATGTTGAGCGCCTTTCTGGGCGTGTCGATGTCGCTCGCGATCGACGAGACGACAGGGATGCGGCCGGCCGCGATATCAGCCTTGACCACCGTGGGGTCGACGCTCTCGATCTCACCGACGAGGCCGAGGTCGACGGTCTCGCCGTCGATCAGGAGCTTCTTCCGCCTCGCCTGGAACAGGCCGGCATCTTCTCCGCTCGTCGCCACCGCGATCGGAGCGCGCTCGTTGATCGCCGCCACGAGCTCACGCGCCACCTGGCCCCCGAGCACCATGCGAACGACCTCCATGGCCTCCTCACTGGTGACGCGGTAGCCGTCCTTGAACTCGCTCTCGATGCGAAGCTTGCCGAGCATGCGAGAGATATGCGGGCCGCCGCCATGCACGATCACGGGCTTGATGCCGGCGTAGCGCAGGAAGGCGATGTCCGACGCGAACGCCTCGAACAGCTCGGTGTCGACCATGGCGTTTCCACCGAACTTGATCACGAGGACACGACCCGAGAACTCCTGCATCCAGGGCAGCGCCTCGATGAGCGTCTCGACCTTGGAGGTCGCCTTCTCGTACAGGTCAGGAGTGGTCATGTTGCCCCTTTCGGGCCGGTCAGAAACCGTCGGGCTGGTCGGGCATCCGCTCGGCGACTGCGGCTCCTCACAGCGACTCGCGTCGGCCGTCAGGACGAGTACGCGCTGTTCTCGTGCACATAGTCGTGCGTCAGGTCGTTGGTGAGGATCGTCGCCTCGCTGACGCCCGCATGCAGGTCGATGAGGACGCTCGTATCGCGCGGGGTGAGGTCGACGAGCTCTGCAGACTCGTGGGGTGTGCCAGCGCGGCAGACCATGACGCCGTTGATCGTGACGTCCAGCGCCTGCGGGTCGAACTCCGCGTCCGTCGTGCCGACCGCCGCGAGCACGCGACCCCAGTTCGGGTCGTTGCCGAAGATGGCCGCCTTGAAGAGGTTCGAGCGAGCGACGGCCCGTGAGGCGTCGAGCGCGTCCTCCTCGGTCGCAGCGCCGATCGTCGTGATGGTCACGTCGTGGCTCGCGCCCTCGGCATCCTGCTGCAGCTGACGTGCGAGGTCGGCGCACACGTCGGTGAGCACCGCCGTGAACGCGGCCTCATCGGGAGTGACTCCGCTCGCGCCGGAAGCCATGAGCGTGACCTGGTCGTTGGTCGACATGCAGCCGTCCGAGTCGACACGGTCGAAGGTGACCCGCGTCGCCGCCCGCAACGCTCGGTCGAGTGCCGCGGACTCGAGGTCGGCGTCGGTCGTGATGACGACGAGCATGGTCGCGAGCCCGGGCGCGAGCATGCCGGCGCCCTTCGCCATGGCTCCGACGACGTACCCCTCGCCCTCGCGCACAGAGCGCTTGGGCTTCGAGTCGGTAGTCATGATGGCGAGCGACGCCTCATCGCCCGCTTCTGCCGTGTCGGAGAGCGACTCTGCCGTGAGCTCGACGCCGCGCAGGACGCCGTCGCGGAAGCTCTGGTCGCCGACGCCGATGAGCCCGGTCGAGCACACCAGCACGTCGCCTGCGCCGATTCCGAGCCTCGCGGCCACAGCCTCGGCGGTCTGGTGCGTGGTCTGGAATCCGAAGGAGCCGGTGTAGCAGTTCGCGCCGCCGGAGTTCAGGACGATGGCGGAGATGGAACCGCCCCTGATGGCCTCCTGCGACCACAGGATGGGGTTGGCCTTGCAGCGGTTGCTCGTGAAGACCGCCGCGCAGGCCGCGCTCGGGCCGTCGTTGACGACGAGGGCGACGTCGCGTCGCCCCTCTGACTTGATGCCGGCGGCGACACCTGCCGCGCGGAAGCCTGCTGCTGCGGTCACGCTCACGGTGCCACTCCGTCCAGGGGAAGGCCCAGCGACTCCTCGAGTCCCAGGGCGATGTTCGCTGACTGCACCGCGGCGCCCGCAGTGCCCTTGCCGAGGTTGTCGATCGCGGCGACCGCGACGAGCCTGCCCGCTCGCTCGTCGATGCCGATGCCGATGGATGCGCGGTTCGAGCCGGTCACATCACCGGTCCGCGGCCATTCCCCGTCGGGGAGGAGCTGCACGAAGCGCTCGGCTCCATACGACTCCTCGTACGCTGCGCGCAACTGGGCCGCATCCACGCCATCGGAGAGGCGCGCCGTCGTCGTGGCGAGGATGCCGCGGGCCATGGGCACCAGGACCGGAGTGAACGCGAGCGTGACCTCGGCCCCGCCTGCGCGGCGGAGGTTCTGCCTGACCTCGGGGTTGTGCCTGTGCCCGCCCGTCACGGCGTACGGGTTGGCCGAGCCCATGAGCTCGGAACCGAGGAGCGAGACGGCCGCTTTCTTGCCGGCCCCGGAGGGACCGACGGCGAGGACGGCGGTGAGGTCGGCCGGCTGCACGAGGCCGCGGTGGAGCGCAGGTGCGAGCGCGAGCGTGATCGCCGTGACGTTGCAGCCCGGGACCGCGATTCGAGAGACGCGCTCGAGGTTCGTCCGCTGCTTGGTCTCGGCCCCGGAGAGCTCCAGCTCGGGCAGGCCGTAGGCCCACGTGCCGAAGAAGTCTCCGCCGTAGTACTCGGCCCAGTCCTCCTCGCGCTCCAGACGGTGGTCGGCTCCGCAGTCGATGACCAGCGTCTCCTCCCCCAGCTCTGCGGAGATCACCCCGGAAGCCCCGTGCGGCAGCGCCAGGAACACGACGTCGTGCCCTCGGAGCACGTCAGCCGTCGTCGGCTCGAGCACCAGATCGGCGTAGCTCGCGAGGTGCGGATGCACGCGCAGCAGCCGCTCACCCGCGTTCGCGTGCGCGGTGACGGTGCGGACCTCGAGTTCGGGGTGCGAGGCGAGAATGCGCAGGAGTTCGCCACCTGCGTACCCGCTCGCCCCAGCTACTGCAACGGAGAAAGCCATGCCGTTCATCCTAGGCCGTGCCACCCCCACCCACGGTCGGGCGGGCCACGGGCCCCTCCTGGGGCGTCTCCTGCGGGAATGTCGACAGCGCCGCGCACGTTGCACTCGTAGGCTTGACAGGCTGAGGCGTCGACGTTCACGCGTCGGCGGCGCGATGCCGATGAGAGGACGACGTGACACTGAACACCGAAGACGCAACTCCGACCGGGAGCGCTGACGGGACACCGAGCGCGGTCCAGGCGCTGAGCGACACACGGGTGAACCAGCTGCGACGAGACTTCCCGATCCTCGACCAGGAGGTGAACGGCGAGCCGCTCGTGTACCTCGATTCCGGCGCCACCGCACAGCGGCCGACCCAGGTCCTCGAGGTCGAGCGCCGCTTCCTCGAGAACGAGAACGCGGCCGTCCATCGCGGGGCCCACACGCTGGCGGCCCTCTCGACGGTCGCCTTCGAAGATGCCCGCGAGACGGTCGCCGCCTTCGTCGGTGCCGCCCCGGAGCAGATCTCCTGGACGCTGAACGCGACCGACGCCATCAACCTCGTGACCGGCGGGATCCGCATCGCGAGCGCGGGCCGCGGCGGACCACGGGCAGCACGTCTCGCGATCGGCGAGGGCGACGAGATCCTCATCACCGAGGCCGAGCACCACGCCAACCTCGTGCCGTGGCAGGAGCTGGCGCTGGACACCGGCGCGACACTCGTCTACGTGCCGGTCAACGATCGCGGGACCTGGAGCGTCGAGGATGCGGCCGCCCTCATCTCCTCGCGGACCAAGGTCTTCGCATTCGCGCACGTCTCCAATGTGACCGGGCTGGTCGCGGATGCGAAGCGCCTGACCGAGCTCGCGCACGATGCGGGTGCAGTCGTCGTCCTCGACGCCTGCCAGTCGGTACCGCACCTGCCGGTGAACTTCCCCGCGATCGGCGTCGACTTCGCCGCGTTCTCCGGGCACAAGATGCTCGGACCCAACGGCGTCGGTGTGCTGTACGGGCGAGCCGAGATGCTCGACGCGCTGCCTCCCGCCCGCACGGGCGGGTCGATGATCTCGACCGTCACCATGGAGGCCAGCGACTTCATGGCTCCCCCCACCCGCTTCGAGGCCGGCACGCAGCCGGTCTCCCAGGTCGTCGCGCTCGCCGAGGCCGTGCGCTACCTCGAGTCGGTCGGCATGGATGCGGTCGCGGCTCACGAGGCCGAGATGGGCCAGCTCCTCCTCGCGGGCCTCTCCGGCATCCCGGGCGTGCGCATCATCGGCGAACCAGCCGGCGTGCCACGTGCCGGCCTCGTCAGCTTCGCGGTCGAGGGCGTCCATTCACATGACGTGACCCAGTTCCTCGACTCGAAGGGCATCGCGGTTCGTGGTGGCCACCACTGCGCGCAGCCCCTGCACCGAAGGCTCGGGCTCACGGCGTCCACACGCGCGAGCAGCTACCTCTACACGACCCGGGAGGAGATCGACAGGTTCGTCTTCGCGGTCGGGCAGATCCGCGGCTGGTTCGGAGTCGACGCGTGAGCGCGCTCGACGGCCTCTACCAGCAGCTCATCCTCGAGCACTCGAAGAAGCGGTCAGGCGATGGGCCCCTGCCAGACGCCGAGGCTGAGCACTTCGAACGCAACCCCAGCTGCGGTGACGAGATCACCGTGCGCGTCAAGCTCGATGAGGCGGGGACCGGTCTCTCGGAGCTCGCTTGGCAGGGCGACGGATGCAGCATCTCGATGGCTTCCGCGTCCGTGCTGAGCGAGCTCGCCGTCGGCAAGACCACCGCCGAGATCGAGGAGCTCGTCGCCGCGTTCCGCCTCATGCTCCGGACCCGAGACGGCTCGGAGCCGGACGAGGATCTCCTCGAGGACGCGGTGGCGTTCCAGGGTGTCTCGAAGTTCGTCATGCGCGTCAAGTGCGCCATGCTCTCCTGGGTCGCCCTCGAGGCGAGTCTGAAAGAGGCTTCGGTCGCCCGCGAGCACTGATTCCCTCCGCAGGCAGCGCTGCTGCCTGCCGAACAGCATCGCCCGGCCCCATCGGGGCCGGGCGATGCTGTTTCGAGTCCGTGCTTCGGAGTTCGTGCGACCGTCAGGCGCGCATGGTCGCGCCGAAGCGCTCCGCCGCCAGCGTCGCGCCCGACTCCTTGGCCTCGCTCGCCTCGGCGGCCGTCAGCGTCCGGTCGGTCGCACGGAAGCGAAGCGCGAACGTCAGGCTCTTCTGTCCGTCCTCGAGTCCCGCGCCGCGGTAATCGTCGACGATGGTGAGCTGTTCGAGCAGCGCACCGGCACCTTCGGTCACAGCCGCCGACACGTCGGCGGCGGGAACGGTCGCGTCCACGACGAGGCTCAGGTCCTGAGTGGCTGCCGGGAAGGTGGAGATGGGCTCCGGCAGCACCTCGCGCCGCGCCAGGTCGATGACCGCGTCGAGGTCGACCTCGAACGCGGCGACGACGCGGGGCAGGTCGGCCCCCTCAGCGATGTCTGGGTGCACCTCGCCCGCGAAGCCGACGACGATCTCGTCGCTGCCGAAGCTCATGAACAGCTCCGCGCAGCGGCCCGGGTGGAAGGCGCGGTGTGTCCCCTGCCTCACCTGGATGTCGGCGCCGGTCGCGAGGCCGAGCTGCGCGACCAGCTCGAGTGCGTCTTCCCAGGACGCGGCGGTCGGTGCGTGGCCAGGGCGCTTGGGCTCGCGCTGTCCGAGCACGATGCCCGCGGCATGCCGCGGCTGCGGCGGCAGACCGGCCTCGAGCTCCGCGATGCGCTCGGTTGTCGGTCGCACCGCGACCGATGGCACCTCGTCGACGCCGTACACGACGCCGGACTCCGGCTTGAAGACGGTACCCGTCTCGAAGATGGTCAGGTCCGTGAGGCCACGGGACACGTTTCGGTGCGCGATGGTGAGAAGTCCGGGCAGGAGGCTCGTCCGGAGCCACGCCGCGCGCGGGTCGAGCGGGTTGGCGAGCTTGACGGCCGCCACCTCGCCGGCATCCGGTCGGCCGAACGTGACCGTGTCCGCCTCGGCGACGAACGGGTAGCTCTGCACCTCGACGGCGCCGGACGCCGCCAGGACGTCCGCCGCGGCGCGACGCAGGCGCTGCTCGCGGGTCAGCCCACGCCCGGGAGGGGCGACGGGGAGGCGGGACGGGATGCGCTCGAAGTCGCACAGGCGCCCGATCTCCTCCACAAGCGTGACCGGCTCGGTGAGGTCGCCGCGCCAGCTTGGAACGGTGACCCCGAGGAGCCCCTCCGCTTCCTCCCAGACCTCGCAGCCCACGGCACGCAGCGCACCGATCGTCTCGTCGAGCGAGTAGTCGACGCCCATGATGCGAGCGGCGGCATCAACCGGGAGGATCAGCGACTCGGGGGTGGGGATCTGCTCGTGGACGCTTCCCGCACGGACCACGTGTCCGCCAGCGTGCTCGACCAGCAGCTCCGCGACGCGTGCCGCGGCCGGCTGCGCGACGCGGGGATCGACGCGGCGCTCGAAGCGGCGCGAGGCCTCGCTCGGCAGCTTGTGCCTGCGCGCCGTGCGCGCGATGGAGATCGGTGAGAACGATGCGGCCTCGATGAAGACATTGCGAGTCTCGGTGCCGAGCTCGGTCTCCTCGCCACCCATGACCCCGGCGAGACCGATGGGTCCCCGGTCGTCGGTGATGAGGATGTCCTCGGCGCTGAGCGTGCGCTCCTTGCCGTCGAGGGTCGTGAGCTGCTCCCCCTCAGCCGCACGCCGCACCCGGATGCCGCCGCGCAGCTTGTCCAGGTCGTAGCCGTGGATGGGCTGCCCCAGTTCGAGCATGACGTAGTTGGTGATGTCGATGGCGATGCCGAGCGGACGGATGCCCGCGAGGCGGAGTCGCTGGGCCATCCAGGTCGGCGTCGGCCGCGTCGCGTCGATGCCCTCGACGATGACACCGACGAACACGGGGGCCATCGGCTGGTCCCGCACTGAGGCGTCGTCGTCGACGGTGACCGGCACGCGCACATCCTGAGCATCCGAGGCGATGGCTTCGGCCAGGATCGCCTCGAGCTGCGGTCGCAGCGCCGGATCGCTGAAGGCGGCGCCGGTCGCATTCGAGTACTCCCGCACGAGACCGCGGATCGACATCGCATAGCCGCGATCGGGGGTGACGTTGACCTCGACAGCCTGCTCGGTGAGGCCGAGCAGCTCGATGGCATCGGTGCCAGGGGTCGCGCTGACGCCGAGCCGCGACAGCACGATGATGCCCTCGTGGTCGTCGCCCATGCCGAGCTCACGCTGGGACGCGATCATGCCGTCGGACACGTGCCCATACGTCTTCCGGGCCGCGATGGCGAAATCGCCGGGAAGGACAGCGCCGGGAAGCGTCACGACCACTGAGTCGCCGACGCCGAAGTTGTGCGCGCCGCAGACGATGCCGCGCACATCCGCGCCGCCGTCGGCGGCGAGCTGGCCCTCAGGCGCAACACGCACCTGGCACCAGTTGATGGTCTTCCCGTTCGACTGCGGCTCAGGCTCAGCAGAGAGCACCTCGCCCACGACGATCGGCCCCTGCAGCTGCGTGCCGTGCACGGCTTCGTCTTCGAGGCCGACGCGGACGAAGGCGTCGAGCACGGACGCCGGGGACACCGAGGCGGGGATCTCCGCATACTCGCGGAGCCAGGAGAGTGGGGCACGCATGACTAGATCACCATTCCGAACTGAGTGCTGAAGCGAACGTCGCCCTCGACCATGTCTCGCATGTCGGTGAGCGCGTTGCGGAACATGAGGGTGCGCTCGACACCCATGCCGAACGCGAAGCCCTGGTACTCCTCGGGGTCGACGCCGGCCGCAAGCAGCACGTTGGGGTGCACCATGCCGCATCCGCCCCACTCGATCCAGCGCGGGCCACCCTTGGCGCCGGGGTGCCAGATGTCCATCTCGGCACTGGGCTCCGTGAAGGGGAAGTAGTTGTTGCGCAAGCGGATGCGGGCCTCGTCGCCGAACATGGACGTCGCGAAGTGCTCGAGCGTCCCGCGGAGGTGCGCCATGGTGAGGCCCTTGTCGATCGCGATGCCCTCGAACTGGGTGAAGACCGGCGTGTGCGTCGCGTCGAGCTCGTCGGTGCGGTACGTGCGGCCGGGCGCGAGGACGTAGAGCGGCACGCCGCGCTCGATCAACGAGCGCATCTGGACGGGTGACGTGTGCGTGCGCATCACGAGGTGCCGGTCCGCGGGCTCGACGAAGAACGTGTCCTGCATGGCTCGCGCGGGGTGGTCTGCGTCGAAGTTGAGCGAGTCGAAGTTGAACCACTCGCTCTCGAGCTCCGGCCCTTCCGCGATCTCCCAGCCCATGCCGACGAAGATGTCGCTCACCCGGTCCTGCAGCACGGTCAGCGGATGCCGCGCTCCGATTCCGCGAGCGGGTCGCGCGAGCGTGACATCGACGGTCTCTGCGGCGAGACGCGCGGCGGCCTCGGCGCCAGCCAGCTCCGCCTCGCGTTCGGCGAAGGACTCGTTGACGCGGGTGCGCGCCTGCCCGATGAGCTGGCCGGCCTCCTTCTTGCTCTCCTTGGGGACGGAGCGCATGGCGGCGTTCAGCGACGCGATCGCCGAACCCTCTGCCAAGTGCTCGGCGCGCACGCGCTTGAGAGCGGTCAGGTCAAGCGCCGCGGCGATGGCGGCGAGCGCCGCGTCGACCGCGGAGCCGACGGCTTCCTGCGTGATGGGGTTCGATGAGGCGTCAGACACAAGGGTCGAGTTTAGCGAACCGCGTGGACAACGGCTCCAGAACCGCGGACGACTATTTCTCACGGCGTGAGACGGGCTGCGTCGGGGTCGGCACGAGAACGGCGCTTCATCTCGGCGCGTGGCCGCGATCCCCATGAATCCGGCGATCTTCCAGGGTCACGGTGTATCCATGAGCACCGAAATTGTGGCCGACGTGCACCAATCAGGTAACCATCTCGTTGCGAAAGCGAGAAATAGGCAACCGCGCAGTCTGACGCTGTGGTGGAATCGCTCCATGCAAAATCAGAGCGAGCCCCTCGTCGTCGTTGATCACGTCGAGAAGCACTACGGTGAATTCCACGCCCTGAAGGACATCAATCTCAACGTCGAGCGCGGTCAGGTCGTCGTCGTCATCGGACCCTCCGGTTCCGGCAAGTCGACGCTGTGCCGCACGATCAATCGACTCGAGACGATCACCTCGGGGGAAATCAGGATCGACGGGAAGGTGCTGCCCAAAGAAGGGAAGGCACTCGCCGCGCTCCGCGCCGACGTCGGAATGGTCTTCCAGTCCTTCAACCTCTTCGCCCACAAGACCATCCTCGAGAACGTGGCTCTCGGCCCCATCAAGGTCCGCAAGCTCTCGAGGGCTGACGCCGAGAAAGAGGCAAAGGCGCTTCTCGACCGCGTCGGCATCGGCCACCAGGCGGCGAAGTTCCCAGCCCAGCTCTCGGGTGGCCAGCAGCAGCGTGTCGCGATCGCCCGCGCACTGGCCATGAAGCCGAAGGTCATGCTCTTCGACGAGCCCACGAGCGCCCTCGACCCGGAGATGATCAACGAGGTCCTCGACGTCATGGTCGATCTCGCCAAGGAGGGCATGACGATGATCGTCGTGACGCACGAGATGGGCTTCGCTCGCAAGGCGGCCGACCGGGTCGTGTTCATGGCCGACGGCCAGATCCTCGAGGACCAGGCGCCAGAGGACTTCTTCACGCACCCGAAGACCGACCGGGCCAAGGACTTCCTCTCCAAGCTCATCACCCACTGACGGCAGGCGCGGACCGCGCCGCGACCGTCCCGCAGGACCAGACAGACTTCCAACAGAAGGAGAAGAAATGCGAAAGACCAAGCTCAGCGCCATTCTCGGCGCAGGCATCCTGGCCTCGCTCGTACTGACCGGCTGCGCCGAGGGCGCCCCGCCCGCCGCAGGCGACGGCGAAGGCACCACGACCGGTGAAGCACCCGTCTTCGAGGTCGCGACCGACGTCGCGATCGAGGGCTCGCCCACGTTCGACGCCATCAAGGCACGCGGCGACAAGGTCGTCGTCGGCGTCAAGGAAGACCAGCCGAACCTCGGCTACCTCGACGCGGTCACCGGTGAGCGCACCGGCTTCGACGTCGACGTCGCCCGCTGGATGGCGGCATCGCTCGGCGTCTCCGAGGAGAACATCGAGTTCAAGCCGATCGCCTCCGCCAACCGCGAGCAGGCGATCTCCAACGGCGACATCGACTACTACGTCGGCACGTACTCGATCACCGACAAGCGCAAGGACCAGATCGACTTCGCCGGTCCGTACTTCGAGACCGGCCAGGGCCTCCTCGTCGGCGCCGACTCCGAGATCACAGGCGTCGACTCGCTCGTCGCCGGCGTCAACGTCTGCTCCGCGACCGGCTCGACGCCGATCCAGAACATCCGCGACAACTACCCCGAGGTCACGACCACCGAGTTCGACACGTACTCGCAGTGCGTCGAGGCGCTCCTCAACGGCCAGGTCGACGCAGTGACGACCGACGAGGCCATCCTCATCGGCTACGCGGCTCAGGACCCTGAGCAGCTCAAGGTCGTCGGCGAGCCCTTCAGCGAAGAGCTCTACGGCATCGGCCTCGCCAAGGGCGACGACGCGCTCCGCGACCACTTCAACACGACCCTCGAAGAGGGCGGCGACATGTGGCAGTCGATCTTCGACTACAACCTCGGCTCCTCAGGAACCACGGTCTCGCAGCCAGCGGTCGACCGCTACTAATCCCACAGGCGAGCGGCGGCGAGACTCACTCTCGCCGCCGCTCGTTCGCACCTAGGGCGCCTCGCGCCCTGTCTCAGAAAGGAAGGCGAGCGTGTTCGATATCTTCACGAACCACCTCGACCTGTGGAGTGAGGCCCTCGTCGGGACGCTCATCCTCTTCTTCGGGGGCGCGCTCCTCGCGCTCGTCCTCGGCTTCATCGTGGGTGCCATGCGGGTCTCGCCGGTCCCGATCGCGCGGGCCGTCGGCGCCGCCTACGTCAACATCGTGCGCAACACCCCGCTCACCCTTGTGTTCTTCATCTTCGTCTTCGCGGTGCCCGTCCTCATCCCGATGGGCCGCACCGACTACCTGCTCCTCGGCATCCTCGCGCTGGGCGTCTACACCGCCACATACGTCGCCGAGGTGCTCCGAAGCGGCATCAACACCGTCCCAGTCGGCCAGGCAGAGGCCGCACGGGCCATCGGCCTTCCCTTCGGGCAGGTCATGACCCTCATCGTGCTCCCCCAGGCAGCACGTGCCGTCGTCCCGCCCATGATGAGCGTCCTCATCGCACTGCTGAAGAACACCACCGTCGCTGCTGGGTTCTCGGCCGTCAACCTCGGCATCATCCGCGCCAACATGAGCGAGCGGGGTGAGAACGCGATGGAGGTGCTCATCTGGGTCGCCATCGTCTTCATCGTCCTCGTACTCCTGCTCTCGTGGGTGCAGAACGCGCTCGAACGCCACTGGAAGGTTGCCCGATGAGCCAGACCTCTGTTCTCTACGACGTCCCGGGACCTCGCGCGCTCGCCCGCAACAAGCTCCTCGGAATCATCACGGTCGTCGTCATCGTCGGCCTCGTGGCGTTCCTGATCTACCGCCTCGGGGCAACGGGCAACCTGAGCGCCAACAAGTGGCAGATCTTCGGCTACGCGGCCATCTGGACACAGATCGCGCAGGCGCTCTGGGCCACGCTCAGCGCCTTCCTGGTCGCAGCCGTCGGCGCGCTGGCGCTCGGATTCGTCCTCGCCATCGGCCGTCTGTCGGACCACGCGTGGGTCCGCATCCCGTTCACGGTTGTCGTCGAGGGGCTCCGCGCGATCCCCGTCCTCATCCTCATGATGCTCATGTACTACGGCCTGCCCGCCATCGGCATCAAGATGGAGCCGTTCTGGGCCGTGGTCATCGCGCTCATCGCGTACAACGGCTCAGTGCTCTCCGAGGTCATCCGAAGCGGCGTCCAGTCGCTGCCAAGCGGACAGGCTGAAGCCGGCTACGCCATCGGCCTCCGCAAGAGCGGCGTCATGCAGATCATCCTGCTCCCGCAGGCCATCCGCGCGATGCTGCCCGTCATCATCGCGCAGCTGGTCGTGACACTCAAGGACACGGCCCTCGGCTCGATCATCACCTACAACGAGCTCCTCTACATGGCGAAGCTCATCGGCGGCCAGGCAGACTACGGCCGCCCGTACATCCCGGTGACGATCGTGATCGGTGCCATCTACATCGCAACCTGCGTGCTGCTCTCGTGGCTCGCGACCATCGTGCAGAAGCGCATCTCGCAGAACCCGAAGGTCATCGCGGGTGCGGCGCCGGAGCCGCTCACCAACGCGGGCAACGTGACCGACACGGAGCTCATCCTGGTCCAGCAGTCGGACGTCCTCGAACTCGAAGAGGACGAGCGGCAGAAGGCCAAGCACGATCTGGCCGAAGCGCAGCGGCAGAGCGATCTCCGCAAGCGCGACGACGGCGATCGCGTGTAGACGCCACCAGCGACGAAACGCTCCCCGCCGGCAGGTACCGAGATTCTCGGTCCTGCCCGCGGGGAGCGTTTCGTTGCTGCGGCTCGCGAGCGCTACGCGCGCTGAGCGAAGGCACTCTCGTACAGGCACACGGATGCTGCGGTCGCGAGGTTCATCGACTCCGCCTGACCGTAGATCGGCACGCTCATCGTCGCGTCGGCGTACGCGAGCTGCTCAGCGTCGAGGCCGCGGGCCTCGTTGCCAAACAGCCACGCGGTCGGCTGAGCCAGCTCGCCCGACTCGCGCGCGGAGAGCAGGTCGGAACCGTCGATGTCGGCGGCCACGACGCGCAGCCCCGCGTCACGAGCGCGCGAGGTCGCGACGTCGAGCGTCACCTCGACAGCGATCGGAAGGTGGAAGATCGAGCCGGTGCTCGAGCGGACGACCTTCGAGTTGTAGAGGTCGACCGTGCGACCCGTGAGGATCACGGCGTCAGCACCCGCAGCATCGGCTGCCCGGATGATCGTGCCCAGGTTGCCCGGGTCACGCACCTCCTCGAGGATGGCGACGAGCTTCGGGGAGCCGCTCAGCGCATCGCGGATGGAGGCGGGGAACTGTCGGCAGACCGCGATGACGCCCTGCGGCGCGCGTGTGTCGGCCATCGCGTCGATGGCTTCCTCGCTCGCGAAGTCGACCTCGAGCTGCGCCTCCTCCGCAAGGCCACGCAGCTCGGAGTGGCGTTCGAGCGCCGTGGGCGTGACGAACAGCTCCTCGATGAGCTCGGGGCGCGAGACGAGCGCCTCACGGACGGCCTGCGGGCCCTCGATGACGAACAGGCCAGTCTCCTGGCGCTCGGACTTCTGCGAGAGCTTCCTGACTTCCTTGACTCGCGCGTTCCGCGGACTCTCGATCATGGTGTCGACTTCTTCCTGCGCACGGGGCGCTGCTTGGCTGGAGTGGTGGTTCAGGGGGCCGACCTCATGCAAGGGCGGCACCGTCCCGATGCGGGCGGCTGCGGAGCTCGAGGCAAAAGAAAATGCGGCCGAGAGCTGGACTCTCGGCCGCATGTTCAGACGGCCACTGACTGCATATCGAGTCGGGCCGCGGAGGTCGCTACGCTGCTGCGCGCGGGGCCGACGTGTCGGCCGGGAGGGCCTGCTTGGCGGCCTCGACGAGACCCGCGAACGTCGCAGGCTCGTTCACGGCGAGCTCGGCGAGGATACGGCGGTCGACCTCGATGCCGGCAAGGCCGAGGCCCTGGATGAAGCGGTTGTACGTGAGGCCGTTCGCGCGGGACCCGGCGTTGATGCGCTGGATCCAGAGGCGACGGAACTCGCCCTTCTTGGCGCGGCGGTCACGGTACGAGTAGACCATCGAGTGGATGACCTGCTCCTTGGCCTTCCGGTACAGGCGCGAACGCTGTCCGCGGTAGCCGGATGCGCGCTCAAGGATGACGCGACGCTTCTTCTGGGCGTTAACCGCCCGCTTTACACGTGCCATGTGTGTTGATTCTCCTCAGTAAGTTCGTGTGCGGGGCGGCTTAGTGGCCGAGCAGCTTCTTGGCGACCTTGGCGTCTGCCGGGGACAGGAGCTGGTCCTGGTTCAGGCGAGCCTTGCGACCGGGGGACTTGACCTCGAGGTTGTGGCGGAGGCCAGCCTGCTGCTTCATGATCTTGCCGCTTCCGGTGACCTTGAAGCGCTTCTTGGCGCCCGAGTGGGTCTTCTGCTTCGGCATTACTTCTCCTCTGTTGGTGCAGACTCTGCTGCAGACTCTGTCGCAGCTTCATTTACAGCTGGTTGTGCAGCTTCGTCTGGTGACGGCTGCCCGTGCTTGGCCGCCCGCGACGCCTCGCGAGCTGCGTTCCGCTTTGCGGAGGCATCGGCCTTCACGTCGGACTTGTTCCGGAACGGGCCGATGATCATGACCATGTTGCGGCCATCGATCATGGGGTTGGACTCGACGGTGCCGTACTCCGAGACCTCTTCAGCGAAACGCTGGAGAAGACGCACGCCCATCTCCGGGCGCGACTGCTCGCGACCGCGGAACTGGATCATGGCCTTGACCTTGTCGCCGTCTTCGAGGAAGCCGATAGCGCGCTTGCGCTTGGTCTCGTAGTCGTGTGCGTCGATCTTCAGGCGGAAGCGGACCTCTTTCAGGACCGTGTTGGCCTGGTTGCGGCGGGCTTCTTTGGCCTTCTGGGCGGCCTCGTACTTGAACTTCCCGTAATCCATGATCTTGGCGACGGGTGGCTTCGAGTTAGGGGCGACCTCGACGAGGTCGAGCTCAGACTCCTGCGCGAGGCGCAGGGCCATCTCGAGCTTGACTACTCCGACCTGCTCACCGCCCGGGCCGACAAGGCGGACTTCACTGGCACGGATGCGGTCATTGGTACGTGGTTCGCTGATGGAAGGCTCCTGACTTCACTGAATGTGGAAAGGAGGCGTCACACCAACACCACTGCGCTCGCAGTGTGTTTCCACCCGACGTCATGGAGTCCGTAGGTCGTGCATCTCGTGCACGACCTGCAGGCTCTGTGACCTCTTCCCGTCCAGCCGTGAGGCCGAGCTGAGGAAGGGAGTGGAGCAACCCGGTAACCTACGTAGAGCGGTTTGCGCGGGTGGGACGAATCCTCTTTCGCGGTCTCTGCACAGCAGAAACCGATCGCTACATTACCAGAACTTCGCACAAAGGACCAGCGTGACCGACGCCTCACTCGAAAACCCCTCCGCCAGCGATCCCGAGTACGGCGACCTGCGTCGCGACATCGGCGAAGTGCCCGCTGTGGAGCTCATCACGACCACTGCAGTCCACCTCATGAGCGCCGCAGCGGTCGCGTGCGGACTCGACGAGGACAGCGGTGAGGACGAGCTCGACCTCGACGAGGCCCGCAAGCTCATCTCTGCGCTCGCAGGCCTTCTCACCGCGAGCCTCCCCTACCTCGGAGACCACCACGCGCGACCACTCCGCGACGGCCTTCGCTCGCTGCAGCTCGCGTTCCGCGAAGCGTCGGACCACCCCGACGCCGTCGGCAAGGGGCCGGGCGAGGACCTCACGGGCCCCGTCTACGGCTAGCCATTCGCAGCCGCCTGCCGACTCGCCGCATATCGCGGCGGGCAGGCGGCTCAGGTCGAGGCCGGACCTCGCCGCTCGGCTGGGCCGATCATCTCGGCCACGATGGCCGCGGAGAGGGTCACGAGCGGCAGACCGCCGCCGGGGTGCGATGATCCCCCGACCAGGTAGAGCCCCTCGACCGGCTGGCGGTTCGCGGGCCGCAGGAACGACGCCTTCGCCCCGTTCGACGCGGTGCCGTAGATCGACCCCCCTGGTGAGCGCGTCTCCCGCTCGATGTCGGCGGGCGTGCGGATGCGCATCCACCGCACGTGGTCGCGCACGTCCACACCGCGTTCGGCCATGAGGTCGAGGAGCGACGCTGCATAGCGCTCGGCGAGACCGGGCTCGTTCCAGTCGACGCCGTGCTCGGGGTCGTGACGAGGCGCGTTGACGAGCACGAACCAGGCACCGCTGCCCGGACCGGGAACGATCGCCGGATCATCGGGTGCGGCGATGTAGATCGTCGGCCGCTCGACGGGCTTCGGCCCCGACTGCGCCTGCCCCCCGACCCCGAAGATCGAGTCGAACTCTGCGTCGTAGTCCTCGGCGAAGAGCACACGGTGGTGCGTGGCCCCGCCGTGCTCGAAGGCGGCATCGTCCAGCCCGTCGAGCGCGAGCAGCAGGACGAACCCGGACAGCGACGGGTCGAGCTTCGCGTGGCTTCTCGCCGCCCGCCGGGCACCCTCGCTCCGCAGCAGCTTCCCATAGACCGTCTCTGCGTCCGCGTTCGAGACGACGACGTCGGCGGTGATGCGCTGGCCGTCCGCCGTCTCGACGCCCGACACCCGCGCGCCGTCCTGCAGGATTCGGGTCACATCCACGCCGGTGCGGATACGCGCGCCGCACTCGCGGGCCCGATCGGCGATGGCCGCGCCCAGGCGCCAGAGACCGCCGGGCACGTACCAGGACCCGTACGCCTGCTCTGCGTATGGAACGGTCGCGAGCGCCGATGGCGCGCGCCGCGGGTCCGAGCCGGTGTAGGTCGCGTAGCGGTCGAGCAGGGCACGCAGGCGCGGGTCGGCGAGGTCCTGCTCGCCGAAGCCGCGGAGGCTCCGCCACGGGGCGACCTTCGCGAGCGACCGCGGGTTCGCGGCGAGCATCGCTATGCCGGCCGCGGTGATGGGCGACTCGAGGAACGGCCCACGGGCGATGTCCCAAACGCTCCTGGAGCGTTCGAGGAAGCTCGACCACTGCCGCCCGGTTCCTGACCCGAGTGCCGCATCCAGCGCGCCGGGGATCTCCTCGACCCGACCGGGCATGTCGAGCTCGGTGCCGTCCGCGAAACGGTACCTGCACGCGACCTCGAGGCGCCGGAGCTCGAGCACGGACTCGAGCGGCGCACCAGTCTGACCGAACAGCTCGGCGAAGACATACGGCATGGTCACGAGCGATGGCCCGGTGTCGAAGAGGAAGCCGTCGTGCTCGACGGTGCCGAGCTTGCCGCCGATGACGTCGGACTGCTCGAGCACCGTCACGTCGTGCCCCAGCGACGCGAGGCGCGCCGCCGAGGCGAGCCCACCGACGCCCGCGCCGATGACCACGATCGAGCTCATCGCGACGAGTCCGCACCCCGCGCACCGGCCGTGGCCAGGTCACCGGCAGACCTGCGCGCGCGCCAGTCTCTCAGCAGCACGACGATCAGCGGCACCGCGATGGCACCCATGATGATGCCGCCGACGAGAGCCACACTCGGGCGCTCGAAGAAGGTCAGGTTGCCGAGGACGCAGGTCACGTAGGTCCACAGGTAGACGGTGAACGGAACCGCGTCACTCGGTGCGCCCTCGATCCGCTTCGACCTCACGGCCACGGCATCGATGAGCCCGCAGATGATGAGCGAGACGAGGTACCAGCCGAGGAAGTTCGTGAGCGGGATGCCGTCGACGCCGGGGATGCCGGGATCCGGGTGCTTCCAGCCCCAGTGCCCCGAGTCGACCATCTGCGGGTCGAGGAAGACATCCCAGGCGGTCAGCGCCCACGCGGCGACCGCGACGCGAGCGATGCGGCGGAGGACCCCGGGAGCCGTGCCGACGAGGCGCCGCGCGACAATCACCGCAGGGTAGGCGATCGTCACCCAGGCGAGCGGCACGATGAGGGGAACCTCGAACAGCGAGAAGCCCAACGACGGGGTGTAGATGTACTGCCCGAACGGGAAGCTCGTCGCGACGCCCACGACCTCGGCGAAGAAGCCGATCGCGGCCGCAGCGAGGAGGACGGAGGCGAACGTTGGGCCTCTGGTCGCCCACGCGTGCAGCACCCCGGTCGCGGCGAGGAGTGCGACGCTCGCGATCGTCAGCGGTACAGTGCCCCCGCCGGTGAAGGCGAAGAGGCTCTGCACGAACATGCCGGCGGCAAGGGTCACCCACATGAGTCGTCGTGTGATGGCGGTCATCTTGAGTCCGTTCCTCTCGGTCGTGGCTCTGGATCTTCGTCGTGTGGTCTCGTGGCTCGTGGCCCGTCTCGCCGCGCGGAGCTCATCCCGTCTCGCCCGCCCACCCTTCGACCGCATCCACTGCGAATCTGGCGAAGAGCTCTTCCGCGAACCACTCACCAGCCCTGCTGTCCAGCATCGCCGCGCGATGCGACGGCGCACCGGAAATGAACTCCCGAAGCGCCGGCGCAGACTCCCACAGCGTGAACGTGCCGAGCAGGCCGGCCGGCAGCTCGCCCATCCCGAATCCGAGCCGCAGGCCTCGCGACCTCGCCTCCATGAGCTCGGCGGCGATCGGCGGCACGGTGCCGGAGAAGCGGTGCGCAGCCGAAGGGCGGATGCGGGCCCGAGTGATCACGGCGACCCGCTGCCCCTCTTCCGCCTCAGCCACCGCCGGACCGAATGGCTCGCGGCCTCCCCAGAGGCCCACGGAGCGGATGGCGCGCATCCGCACCCTGACTCGCTCCCGGGCACGCGCGTCCCAGGCGGCGACCAGTGGCCCGCGGTCGAAGGCGTCCGCCGCCTCCCGCGACTCCCAGGACGCGACCAGCGCCCAATGCCCGAGGTCGGCGTCTCGCGACGAGAAGCTCGTCCCCTTCGCCGTGCCGAGGATGCGGGAGAAGCGCAGCCCCTCCGGCCTGCGGCGCCCAAGCAGCTGCAGCGTCGTCTTCGCCGTCAACCCGAGGCCGGTGCTCGCGCTGCCGGTTCCCCAGAGGTGGACGGTGGCGACCGTCACCGGTTCTCGACCTCGAGAGGTCCGGCGCTGCGGTCGCCCCGCACATGCTTGAGGACGAGCTCCGCGCTGATCAGGCACATGGGCACACCGACACCGGGGTTGACCGTCGCGCCCGCGTAGTACAGCCCCTTGACCTTGGGAGAAGCGTTGCCCGCTCGGAGCATGGCCGACTGGGCGAGCTCGTGCGACGGGCCGAGGATTCCCCCGCGCCACGAGTTGTATTCGTTCACGAAGTCCGCGGGCCCGAGCGTGCTCCGAACGACGATGCGGCTGGCCAGATCGGCAGCCCCGGTCCACTCGGCGAGCTGGGCGATCGCGAGGTCGGCGATGCGCTCCACCTCGGCGTCTCCCCTGCCGTCCGCTCCTCCCCCGCCGATAGCGGGATCTCCCTTCACCGGGATGAGCATGAAGAGGTTCTCGTGCCCCTCCGGCGCGACGTCGGGGTCGGTCGCGCTCGGCTTGCACACGTACACGGAGACGGGGTCCGGGAGTGCGACGTCCTGCCCGAAGATGGCGTCGAAGTTCTCGCCCCAGTCCTTCGTGAGGAGCAGCGAATGGTGCGGGAGCGTCGGCAGCTCTCCCTCGACACCGAGCATGACAAGCACGGCGCCCGGCCCGGAGTCTGTCTTCTGCCACACTCGCTCCGGGTAGCTGCGGTAGCGCTCCGGCAGGAGCTGCGTCTCCGTGTGGTGCAGGTCGGCCGCTGAGACGACCACCTCGACGTCCTCGAAGTGTCGGTCACCCGCGGAGTCCAGCCAGTGCACACCACGGCTCCACCCGTGTGAGACGGCGATGCCCGTCACCTCGGCCTCCAGCCTGAACTCGACCCCAGCCTCGACCGCGAGGCCGTGCAGCGCATCCACCACCGCCGTGAAGCCGCCCATCGGGTACTGCACGCCCTCGACGAGGTCCATGCGGCTCATGAGGTGGTAGATCGCCGGCGCGCGGCGCGGATCGGTTCCGAGGAACACGGCCTGATACGCGAGGATCTGCCGGAGCAGCGGATGCGTGAAGGACGCTTCGACGAACTTCTCGAGCGGCGTGGTGAGCCACGTGAGGAGATCCGGCAGCTCGCGGCGGACCCGCTCGCCGACCAGCGACAGCGGGTTCGCGAACGTGTTGTAGAGGAAGACGTCCTCGGCCATGTCCATGGCGCGTCTGGCGGTCTCGAGGTAGTCATCGAACGCGGAGAGCGCGTCAGGCTCGAGCTCGGCGACCAGCTCACGCACGGCGTCCTGGCCGTACGGGATGGAAATGGGCTCACTGGGTGCGCCGTCGGCGGTCGGCTCGGGGAAGACCCGGTAGCCGGGGTCGAGCATCCGGAGGTCGAGCTGCTCCTCGGTGCTCGTGCCCGCCAGCGCGAAGAAGTGGTCGAAGACGCTCGGCATCAAGTACCAGCTCGGGCCGGTGTCGAAGCGGAACCCATCGACCTCGAGAAGACCGGCTCGGCCTCCCACCCTGTCGTTCTTCTCGAGCACGGTGACGGCGAAACCGTCCCGCGCGAGGAGGATCGCCGTGGCGAGCCCAGCCATTCCAGCGCCGACGACAACTGCTCGAGTGCTCATGATCGTGTCTCCAGAAGGACTCGTGCTGCGATACGCGCCTTCTCGGCGCCGGGAACCCTGACTCGCGTCGTACGCAGCTGCTCCGCTGGCGTCGCCGCGATGCGGTCGGCCAGGGCGGAGAAGAGCGCGCTCGCGAGCGCGACACCCCTCCTGCAGTCTCGCGGAAGCAGCGGGATGCCCGCATCCGCCGTCTCGATGTCTGCGCGGATGCGGTCGAGCCAGATGAGCTTGCGACGCTCGTCGAGCGGCGCCGACTCGAGGCCCTCCACCGGGAGGTAGTCCCGGCCGAGCCGATCGGCGTCATCGCCGACGTCGCGCAGGAAGTTGACGTTCTGAAAGGCGGCGCCGAGCGCGCACGCAGCCGCATCGATTCGTTCGCGTTCCTCGTCCGTGCGGGAGACGCCCGTGAGGAAGACTCGGACGCACATCAGGCCGACGACTTCGGCAGAACCGTAGACGTACCGACGCTGCTCCTCCACGTCGAGGGACTTCGGCTCCAGATCCATGCGCATCGACGCGAAGAAGGGGACGACCAGTTCGGCACCGAACCCGCAACGTCGCGCCGTGACCGCGAACGCATGGACGACCAGGTTGGTGCTGAAACCGGATTCGATCGCGTCCAGCGTCTGCGCCTCGAGTCCGTCGAGCGCGGCGTGCTGCTGCTCGAGCGAGAGTCCGGCAATCGCTCCGACACCGTCGACGATCTCATCGGCCACCCGGACGAGCGCATAGATGCTGCGCACGGGTTTGACCGTGCGGCGGCCGAGCAGGCGCGTGGCCGCGCCGAAGGAACTCGAGTAGGCGAAGATGACCTCCGCGGCGGATTTCTCAGCCGTGCGCGTGTACTGCTCGAGCGGAGAGATCATGAGGTGCGCCGCTCCAGCAGCATGAGCAGCCGCTCCATCATCTCCGCGAGCTTCCTGTCGCCCTCGCGGCCCGAGGCGCCCACGGCACGGGCCGCGGCGCTCGCCCTCGCGAACTGCGCCGCCAGCTCCTGCTCGACGGCCGCACGCGAACCGGACGCGTCGATGAGGTCGCGCGCTTTCGCCCCATCGACCTCGCTGAGGTGCGGGTCGCCGAGCAGCGACTCGAGCTCATTCCACACAGGGGTCCCGCAGGCCAGCGCGATCAGGGCCGTGAACTTGCCCTCGCGAATATCCGAGTACGGCGCCTTCCCGAGTTTGTGCTGATCCCCGAAGACACCGAAGAGGTCATCCTGCAGCTGGAACGCCAGACCAGCAGCGTCGGAGAACTGCGCGATGAGCCGTGCATCCACGAGCTCCTCGCCACCCGCCGCGATCAGGCCGAGCTCCAGCGGAAGCAGCACCGTGTAGGCCGACGTCTTGTTCGAGCTCATCGACAGCACCTCGGCGAGCGCGGGATGCTCGGCCCGGACCGACAGGCTGACATCGCTGAACTCGCCGGCCACCGACACCGAGAGCGCACGCTCGATGGCGTCGAGCACGCGGAGGCGGACAGCATGCGGCAGGTCGATGCGCGCGACGCGCAGGTGGGCTTCCGAGAGCAGGAGGTCACCGACCAGGATCGCGGCGGCCTGGCCGAGTCGGTTTCCGCGTTCGTCATCGAACGTCGAACCGCCGACGATCTCCTCGACGCTGCCGAGCAGGTTCCGGACACCACGTCGCATGGTGTCGTTGTCGATGACGTCGTCGTGCGTCAGGAACGCGAGATGGAGGAGCTCCGTGGCCGTCGCCAGCTCGATCACCGCATCCGGTACCTCTTCCGCGCCCGTGTAGGCGAGGTAGCTCTGCACGACCAGGGCCGGCCGGAAGAGCTTGCCGCCCTCCGCGCTTCTGGCCGTGATGCGCCAGAGGGTCGCGAGCCCTTCGTCGATGACGCTGGCCGCTTGGACGCGCTCATCGAGGAACTTCTCGATGCGCCGTCGCACCTCAAGCAGCTGCTGCGCTGCGAGCTCGAAGCCCGAACCCTGGCCACGGGGGCTCGCCAGAGGCTCACGAATCACTCGGCACCACTCCCTGTAGTTCGGTTGGCTAGCTATAAGAGTATCTAAGTACTTCTCGGTGAGCCTACAGGCAAGCCTTGCCCGACATGCTGAGCCCGGTCAATCCCCTCTGCGACGCCACCAGGAGCGTCTAGAATCCGGGCCCGCAGAGCCCTGCGCCTTCCGTCGATGAGGACTGGCGGCACGGGAGAAGGAGATGCCGAGGGAATCGACCTCTGTGCGGAACGCTTCGCTCTCCTGCAGCAGCTCGCTGGCCCGCCGCGACAGGTCTGCGAGCTCATCGCGGCCGAGCGCTGAGCCCACATGGAGCACCACGCGCAGCTCCGGCCCCGTCAGCCTGGCCTCGGGATCGCCCGGCACCAGGTCGACGCCGGCCACGTCGGCCAGCTCGTCCATGACCCGAGAGAGCTCATCGGCGACCACGGGGTTGACCCACGGGGCGAGCCACACCCGCTCCTGCGCGATCGCCCACACCGCGGGTCGACGGACGACGAATTCTGTGTCGCTCGTCGCATCGACGACGATCAGGTCACTGCCCTCGGCTGCAGCGGAGATCGCTGCACGCTGCATGAGCGCGGGGACCGGGCGGGCGGCCGGGTTCCACCGTTTCATCGCCTCGGCCGAGGTGAACACGGGAAGCACGGTGCGGCCGTCCGGGCCGGCGACGGTCACGATCGACAGATCGGCGCTCTTGTCGACGGTGGAGCCTCGCTCGTTGACGCCAGCCTCACCGAGCTCCGCGACGAGAGGGATGAGCACCCTCGCTTCGCGGAGAGCGTCGACCACCGCGTCGGGTCCCGCCTCGCGGGCACGAAAGCGCTGCATCGCAGCGACGAACTCCGCGGGAGCAGTGCCGTCGTCGTCACCGAAGGGGTTATCGCTGAAGCTCCGTCCCGACCAGCTCTGGCCGGCCGAGTCAGCTTCGCTCGGATGGAAGTGCTCAGGCAGGGACGGCATGGGTCAGCGCCTCTCGACTCAGGACGAGACGTCGAGCGCTTCGACCAGCGTGAAGGCCCCGGAGTAGAGGGCCTTGCCGATGATCGCACCCTCGAGCCCCTGCGGGACCAGCCCACGAAGAGCGACGAGGTCATCGAGACTCGAGACGCCACCGGAGGCGACGACAGGTCGATCGGTGCGGTCGAGAATGTCGCTCAGGAGCTGCAGGTTCGGGCCCTGAAGCGTGCCGTCCTTGGTCACGTCGGTCAAGACGTAGCGAGCGCAACCGGCTTCTTCGAGGCGCTCGAGCACCGTCCAGAGGTCGCCGGCATCACGCGTCCAGCCACGCGCCGCGAGCGTCGTGCCCCGCACGTCGAGGCCCACGGCTATCAGCTCGCCATAGCGGGCGATGACGCTGGCGGCCCACTCCGGGTTCTCCAGCGCCGCCGTGCCGAGGTTGATGCGGCTCGCACCGGCTTCCACCGCGCGCTCGAGCGACTCGTCGTCGCGGATCCCGCCAGAGAGCTCGACGTTGACGTGCTTGGCGGCCCGAATGACGCGCTTGATGACGCCGCGGTTCTCACCGCGCCCGAAAGCGGCGTCGAGGTCGACGAGGTGGATCCACTCGGCGCCCTGCTCGATCCAGTCCTCAGCCGCATCGACGGGGTCGCCGTAGTTCGTGGCCGAGTCGGCTTCCCCCTGAACCAGGCGGACGGCCTTGCCACCCGCGAGGTCGATTGCGGGGAAGAGCACGAGCTCCGGTGACGTGTTGAATTCGCTCACGAGCGTTGGTTCCTTGTTCTCGTTCAGAGGCGCCTGGATGTCGACGCCGGAAGGGCAGGCCCTGGCCGTCCGGGCAATAGCGTATCGGCAGGCGGTCGCACCGTGCGCCGAGGCGAGCGGCCTAGGCGCTCGTCGGGAGCGTCTCGATCCAGTTGCGGAGCAGGCGGACGCCAGCCTCGCCGGACTTCTCGGGGTGAAACTGCGTGGCCGAGAGCGGGCCGTTCTCGACGGCCGCGATGAAGCGCTCGCCGTGCTCCGCGTACGTGACGAGCACCGGGCGGGCCTTGGGATGAGGCTCGAGCGGCAGCTCGTGCGCCGCGTATGAGTGCACGAAGTAGAAGCGCTCGTCGGCGATGCCTGCGAAGAGCTTGGAGTCGGTCGGCGGCTCGACGAGGTTCCAGCCCATGTGCGGAAGCACGTCCGCGTGGAGCTCGGTCACTTCCCCCGGCCACTCGCCAAGGCCCTCGGCACGCTCCCCGCCCTCGATGCCGCCATCGAAGAAAATCTGCATGCCGACGCAGATACCGAGGACCGGGCGACCGCCGGCGAGCCGCCTGCCGACGATCTCGCCGATACGCTGCCGGTTGATGGCCTCCATGACGTGCGCGAAGCTGCCCACGCCCGGAACGACGTAGCCGTCGGCGTCGTAGGCCGCAGCACGGTCGGCGGTGAGCGCGACGTCGGCTCCCGCGGCTTCGAGCGCCTTGACCGCCGAGTGCACGTTGCCGGACCCGTAGTCGGCGACGACGACGCGCGGGCGAGCGGCCCCGGTCACAGGGCGCCCTTCGTCGAGGGGATGCCGACGACCTCGGGGTCGAGGCGCTTCGCAGCACGGAAGGCTCTTGCGAAGGCCTTGAACTCCGCCTCGGCGATGTGGTGGGGGTCGCGCCCGCGGATGAGTTCGATGTGCACGGTCAGACCCGCGTGGAAGGTGATCGCCTCGAAGACGTGGCGCACCATCGCGCCAGTGAAGTGACCGCCGATGAGGTGGTAGACGAACGCCTCAGGCTCCCCCGTGTGCACGAGGAACGGCCGCCCTGAGATGTCGACGACTGCCTCAGCCAGCGACTCGTCGAGAGGAACCCGGGCGTCGCCGTACCTGGCGATGCCGGACTTGTCGCCGAGGGCCTGCCGGATCGCCTGGCCGAGGACGATCGCGGTGTCCTCCACCGTGTGGTGGACATCGATCTCCGTGTCACCGGTGGCGCGGACCGTGAGGTCGGTGAGCGAGTGCTTCGCGAAGGCCGTGAGCATGTGGTCATAGAACGGCACGGACGTCTGGATGTCGGCGGTGCCGGTGCCGTCCAGGTTCAGGCTCAGCTCGATGGAGGACTCGCTCGTCGCTCGCGAGAGCGTCGCAGTGCGTGGCGTCGTGGTCATCCCTCCAGCCTAGGCCTTCCCGGCGTTCGTGATCTCGGCGAGAGCGTCCAGGAAGGCGGACGTCTCCGCGCGTGTTCCCGCCGTCACCCTGAGCGTGTTCGGGATCCCGACGTCGCGGACCAGGATGTCGCGTTCCAGCAGCCGGGAGAAGGTGCCTGCCGGGTCGTCGACGCCCCCGAAGAGCACGAAGTTCGCCCCGGACTCCCACGGCGTGAAGCCGAGCGCCGGGAGCTCTCGAACAAGGCGGTCGCGCTGCTCGCGGATGGCGTCGACCTGCTGCAGCATGATCTGGGAGCACTCGAGTGCGGCGGTTGCCGCGGCCTGCGTGATCGCGGACAGGTGATAGGGAAGGCGGACGAGCCGCACGGCATCCACGACGGCGGGGTCAGCCGCGAAGTACCCGACGCGAGCGCCCGCGAACGCGAATGCCTTGCTCATGGTCCTGGAGACGACGAGCCGCTCGCGTCCGGGAAGCAGCGAGAGCGCGGTCTCCTCGCCGTCTGGGAGGAACTCCGCGTAGGCCTCGTCGACGATGAGGATGCCGTCGGTCGCCTCGTAGGCCGCGGCGATCACGCTGAGGTCGGTCGCGGTGCCCGTCGGGTTGTTGGGCGAGCAGATGATCGTGATGTCGGGCTGCTCCCGCTCGATGGCCTCGGTGACGAGCTCTGCGGTGAGCGTGAAGTCATCGGCCCGCGGCACGGGCACCCAGGTGGACCCCACCCCTTGCGTGAGCAGCGGGTACATCGAGTAGCTGGGCGTGAAGCTGAGCACACTCCGACCTGGCCCCCCGAAGACCTGCATGAGCTGCTGCATGATCTCGTTGGAGCCGTTTGCCGCCCACACCTGCTCGGGTGAGATGTCGTGGCCGAGGTAGACGCTCAACTGTTCGCGGAGCGCTGTGAACTCGCGGTCCGGATACCGGTTGAGGCCCGGGAGCTCGCGGGCGATCGCCTCGATGATGCGTCGTGCGACGACCTCTGGAACCTGGTGCGGGTTCTCATTGACGTTGATGGCGACGCGCACTGGTCGCTGAGGCGCTCCATATGGGGTGAGTCCGCGAAGATCGTCGCGGATTGGCAGGTCTTCGAACGAGGTCACCGGATAAGCCTACGACGACGCCCCCGCCACGCCGCGGCCGCGGTGTCCGTCGAGGACATGTGTGACGTCAGTCGAGGGGCAGCGCGAGACGCTGGCCGGCCTGAACCGTGCCGTTCTCGAGCGCGTTGAGCTTGGAGATCTCGACGATGACGTCACGGACGTCGGCGTCGCCTGCGATCTCCTCGGCGATACCCCAGAGGGTGTCGCCTGCGCCGACCGTGACGTACTCGAACTCGACATCGGCTGCCTCGCTCGACGCCGCTGCAGACGTCATGTGCGTGGCGCCGAGCGCGATGGCGGCAGCGACGGGCAGCGCGGCAAGCGCCAGGACGACCCGGCGGCCTCGAACGGTGAGGCGGAGCGGTGCGACAGTGTTGTTCATGATTCCTCCTGATTCGTCCACATCTTCGAGTGGTCGAATGTATGTACTGAATATAGCTACGAACAAAGTGTCAAGTCAAGGTCGAACGTTCGAATCTGCCGAACATTCCTCCACAACACTCGAAGAAATGTTTCATAGCTGCGTGCACCCTCGGTAGGGTTGGCGCTATCAGGCAGTGCATCATCTGCCACCGACATTCCGTGTCGGAGAGCGGACGGAGACGACATGGCCAAGAAGCCAGCGAGCGACATCTACAGGAAGCTGACCGAGAAGCAGGAGCGGATCCTGACCTGCATCATCGAGTCGGTGCGCACTCGCGGGTACCCGCCGAGCATGCGGGAGATCGGCGACACGGTCGGGCTGGTCTCGCTCTCGAGCGTGACCCATCAGCTCGGGCAGCTTGAGAAGTTCGGCTACATCAAGCGGAACCCGGGCATGCCACGAGCCCTCGAGGTGCTCGTGCATTTCGACCACGCGGACGACGGAGACTCGAACGACACGGCGGAGGCCGCCTTCGTGCCCGTCGTCGGTCGCATCGCTGCCGGCATCCCGATCACGGCGGAGCAGCAGGTCGAGGACGTCTTCGCGCTCCCCCGCCAGATCGTCGGCAAGGGCGAGCTCTTCCTGCTCCGCGTGGTCGGCGAGTCGATGATCGACGCCGCCATCTGCGACGGCGACTGGGTGGTGGTGCGGTCACAGCGCACTGCCGAGAACGGTGACATCGTCGCCGCCATGCTCGACGGCGAGGCCACCGTCAAGACCTTCCGCAAGCGGGACGGACACATCTGGCTGCTCCCCCGCAACAGCGACTTCGAGCCGATCCTCGGTGACGAGGCGGAGATCCTGGGCAAGGTCGTCGCCGTGCTCCGCTCCATCTGATCCTGCCCGGAGAAGTCCCACCTGAACGCAGAAGAGCGGCAAGCCCATTGGGCTTGCCGCTCTTCTGCGTGTGGCGCTCAGTCGCGCTGAGGCGACTCAGCCCGCGACGGTGAACTGCTCGAACAGGCCGAGCTGGTCGGGGTTCACTCGCGCCTTGAGGCGAGTGCCCCCCTCCTCGTGGCCCAACTCGAGCACGGCGCCGCGCTCGTGGAGGTAGGAGACGAGGTCACCTCGTTCGAACGGCAGCAGCACGTCGATCGTGACCTCCGGTGTCGGGAGCAGCTCCGCGATTCGCGCGAGCAGCAGGTCGATGCCCTCGCCGGTGTGCGCAGATACGAAGATGCCGTCGTTCGCGAGGCCCTGCAGCTCAAGGCGCCGGTCGCTGTCGACGAGGTCGGCCTTGGTGAAGACGATGATCTCCGGAACGTCGTGCGCCTCGACCTCACCGATGACATCGCGGACCGTCGCCAGCTGAGCGGCCGGATCCGGATGCGAGGCGTCGACGGCGTGCACGATGACGTCGGCCGCCTGCAGCTCCTCGAGCGTCGAACGGAAGGCCTCGACCAGCTGGTGAGGCAGGTTCCGCACGAAACCGACGGTGTCGGCGATCGTGTACGGACGGCCGTCCTCCGTAGATGCCTTGCGCACCGTCGCGTCCAGCGTTGCGAAGAGCACGTTCTCGACCAGAACTCCCGCATGAGTGATGCGGTTGAGCAGGCTCGACTTGCCGGCGTTGGTGTAGCCGACGATGGCGACGGCCGGCACCTGGTTGCGCTCACGAGTCGCGCGCTTCACGTCGCGGGCGTCCTTCATGTCCGCGATCTGGTGCCGGAGCTTGGCCATCTTCGTGCGAATGCGCCGACGATCGAGCTCGATCTTCGTCTCACCGGGACCCCTCGACCCCATTCCAGCTCCGCCGCCGACCTGCCCACCAGCCTGGCGGGACATCGACTCACCCCAGCCTCGGAGGCGCGGGAGCATGTACTCCATCTGCGCCAGCTCGACTTGAGCCTTGCCCTCACGGCTCTTCGCGTGCTGGGAGAAGATGTCGAGGATCACGGCCGTGCGGTCGATGACCTTGACCTTGATCTCGTCCTCGAGCGCACGCCGCTGGCTTGGTGCGAGCTCCGTGTCCGCGACCACCGTGTCGGCCTCGAGGGCCGCGACGATCTCCTTCAACTCCGCGACCTTGCCTCGGCCCAGGTACGTGGCCGGGTCTGGGTTCGGGCGCCGCTGGAGCACGCCGTCGAGGACGACGGCGCCCGCTGTCTCCGCGAGGGCCGCCAGCTCCTGCATGGAGTTCTCGGCCTCCTCGAGGGAGTTTCGGCGGTAGACGCCGACGAGGACGACCCGCTCAAGACGCACCTTGCGGTACTCGACCTCGGTGACGTCCTCGAGTTCCGTGCGCAGGCTCTCGACGCGCCTTAGTGACTGGCGCGCCTCACGCTCGAGCTGGTCGCCATCGGATTCGCCGTCGTACCCCGTGCTCGCGCCGTCCTGCAGTGCCTGCGCACGCCCGGACGAGAACAGGGTCATGGTCGCGCCCGGCTCTTTCGCCGCTCGAAGGATTCGGTCGATCGCGTCGTTGCTCTCGCCTGGAGGAGTTTCAGAATCTCGCATATTCGTAGGATTCTACGCCGGTGCTAGCGTCTAGGGGTGACCGCTCAGCATTACTTCTCAGCAACCCCGGACGGCCCGCTCGAGCGGCGAAGCATCCAGGTCAGGCTCCGGGGGCGAGCCGCGACCGTGACCACGGCGGGCGGCACCTTCAGCCCGGAGCATCTCGATCGAGGAACCCAGGCGCTGCTCGCCGCCGCCCCGAAGCCTCCAAGCACTGGCACGGCGGTGGATCTCGGCTGCGGCTGGGGCGCGATCAGCCTGGCCCTGGCGCTCGAGTCGCCCGAGCTCGACGTGTGGGCCGTCGATGTCAACGAGCGAGCACTCCTCCTGACCCGTGAGAATGCGGAGAACCTCGGCCTCGATCGGATCAGGGCATTCCTGCCGACGGATGTCCCCTCGGACGCCCGCTTCGACCTCATCTGGTCCAACCCGCCCATCAGGATCGGGAAGGACGCGCTGCATCAGCTGCTCATCGACTGGCTCCCCCGCCTCAACGCAGACGGCGAGGCATGGCTCGTCGTCGCGAAGAAGCTCGGCGGCGACTCGCTGCAGGCGTGGATCGCGAAGCAGTTCGGTCCGGAGCTGTCCGTCGAGCGCCACTCGACGGACGCCGGATTCAGAGTGCTGCGGGTGCGGCGAGCTCAGTAGCGAGGTCGTCCTCGACAACGCCGGTGAAGGCGATCTCGGCCGGCCCGGACAGGAACACGTGCTCGACGCCGTCGACCGGCGCGACGGTGACCTCGAGTACGCCGCCCTGCACGCGCACCGACCACACGTCCGGTGCTCCTGCACCAGCCCAGGAGCGGACCGCAAGCGCTGACGCGACCGCGCCGGTGCCGCAGGAGAGCGTCTCGCCGACACCTCGCTCGTGGACGCGCATCCGGATGTGCCCGACCCCGTCCTGGACGAGCTGGTCGTGCGGCACCACGAACTCGACGTTGGCGCCGAGCTCGGGCGCAGGCTCGATGAGCGGGGCGTGGAAGAGCTCGAGACGATCCAGCTCCTCCTCGCTCGAGAGGGCCACGACGACGTGAGGGTTGCCGACGTCGATGCCGAGGCCCGGTCGGGACACACCGATGTGCGGCACGGTCACCAGCGGCTCTCCGCCCTCAAGACGCCACGGACCCATGTCGACGCGGAAACCGTCGCCCTCGCGCTCGACGATCCGGAGCCCAGCGCGCGTCCCGATCTCGAGACGCTCCCCCGCCGCCAGCGTCGCCAGACCGGTCTCGGTGAGGAATCGAGCGAAGGCGCGGACCCCGTTGCCACACATCTCGGCGATGGATCCGTCGCCATTGCGGTAGTCCATGAACCACTCTGCACGGGGGTTCGCCGCCTGCAGCTCGCGGCCCTCCGCGAGGTGCGCGGAGCGAACGGCGCGGATGAGCCCATCGCCGCCGACGCCGAAGTTGCGGTCGCACAGCCGCGCCACGCGCTGAGGTCCGAGCTCGAGTTCGCCATCCGGGTCGGAGACGAGGACGAAGTCGTTGCCGGTGGCCTGCGCCTTGGTGAACGCGAGTTGTGTCATGGCGTCAATGCTACGGACATCTGACGCGGCCCGTGCGCAGCGAACGCGGCATCAGAGTCCAGCTGCTTCGATGATGCGCTGGGCGGCGAAGCCCTCGCCGCTGTGCGCGCGGACGGCCGTGCGGTAGCGACGGAACCAGGAGACCTGTCGCCTCGCGTACTTCCGAGTGAGCATCTGCGCCTCCGCGATCGCCTCCGCGCGAGTCATCTGACCTCGAAGTTGCGCGAGTGCCTGCTGGTAGCCGATGGCTCGTCTCGCGGTCGTGCCGCGTTCCAGGCCGGCTTCCGCCAGCGTCTCCGTCTCTTCCAGGAGTCCGCTGTCCCACATCCGCTCCACCCTGGCGTCCAGCCGCGGCGTGAGCACTTCGCGGTGCTCCTCGACGACGGCGAAGGTCACGTCACGCCAGGTCGCCTCCTGGTCGGGCAGCTGCGCGCTGAACGGCTCGCCGGTGACCTCGATCACCTCGAGCGCACGGACGAGACGACGACCGTTCCGCGCGTCCATCGTGGCTGCGGCGGTCGGGTCCAGCTCGCGCAGCCGTGCGAAGAGCGGGCCAGGTCCGTCGCTCTCCAACTCGGCGTCGAGCCGCGCGCGGATCTGCGGATCGGTTCCGGGGAATCGCAGGTCGAAGCACACGCCGGCGATGTAGAGCCCGGATCCGCCGACGAGGATAGGCACGTCTCCTTCGTCTTCGATCTGCTCGATGAGAGCCCTCGCGCATTCCTGATACCAGGCGACGCTCGCGTCCTCTGTGACCTCCAGGACGTCGAGGAGGTGGTGCTGCACTCCCTCGCGTTCCTCGACCCTGAGCTTCGCGGTGCCGATGTCCATGCCGCGGTACAGCTGCATGGCGTCGGCGTTGATGATCTGAGCTCCTCGACCTGCGGCGCGAAGCCGCGCGGCCACCTCGAGCGAGAGCTGCGACTTGCCCGTGCCGGTCGCTCCCCCGATGGTGATGAACACGGTCAGGCTCGCCGGCGCGTCGGAAGACCGAGCGAGACGCGGCTCTGGGCTCCTCCCGGCGTCGGTACCGCGCAGCTCTCCGCGAGCGAACGATCCCAGGCGTCCCCCGCCGTCGTCCGGCGGACATCGAGGTGGGGCGAGCGAGCATCGGCCACGAGGTGGAACGACGCCGCGGTCGTGATCTCGGCGGTCACGACGTCCCCGGGTCGCGGACGCTCCGCATCCGTCGGCACAGAGAAGTGCACGAGCCTGTTGTCTTCAGCTCGCCCGGACATGCGATGGGTCTCGCCGTCCTTCTTCCCCTCGCCGGCGCTGACCAGGATCCGCTGCACCGAGCCGACGAGCTTCTCGTTCTCCTCGCGGCTGATGCGGTCCTGCAGTGCCATGAGCCGCTCGTAGCGCTCCTGCACGACCGCCTTCGGCACCTGATCCGGCATCGCGGCGGCGGGCGTGCCCGGCCGGATGGAGTACTGGAAGGTGAAGGCACTCGCGAATCTCGAGGCCTCGACGACGCGCATGGTCTCGGCGAAGTCCTCTTCGGTCTCACCCGGGAAGCCGACGATGATGTCGGTGGTGATGGCAGCGTGCGGCATCTGCTCTCTTACCTTGTCGAGGATGCCGAGGAACTTCGTGCTGCGGTACGAGCGCCGCATGGCTTTGAGGATGCGGTCCGAGCCGGACTGCAGTGGCATGTGCAGCTGCGGCATGACGTTGGGGGTCTCCGCCATGGCATCGATGACGTCCTGCGTGAAGGCGGCGGGGTGCGGGCTCGTGAAGCGCACGCGTTCGAGGCCTTCGATCTGCCCGGCCGCGCGGAGGAGCTTGCTGAATGCCTGGCGGTCGCCGAACTCGACCCCGTAGGAGTTGACGTTCTGCCCGAGCAGCGTGACCTCGATCGCGCCGTCGTCGACGAGCGCACGCATCTCGCCGAGGACGTCTCCTGGCCTGCGGTCCTTCTCCTTGCCTCGGAGGGACGGCACGATGCAGAAGGTGCAGGTGTTGTTGCATCCCACTGAGATGGACACCCACCCGGAGTACGTCGAGTCGCGCTTGGTCGGCAGCGTCGACGGGAAGACGTCGAGGGATTCGAGGATCTCGAGCTGGGCCTCGTCGTTGTGCCGTGCCCGCTCGAGGAGGCTCGGCAGCGCCCCCATGTTGTGTGTTCCGAAGACCACGTCGACCCACGGGGCCTTTTCCAGGATCGTTCCGCGATCCTTCTGGGCCAGGCACCCGCCGACGGCGATCTGCATGCCTTCGTGTTCGCGCTTGATCGCAGCCAGCTGCCCGAGGTTGCCGTAGAGACGGTTGTCCGCGTTCTCGCGGACGGCGCACGTGTTGATGACGACGACGTCTGGTTCGAGGCCGTCGGCTTCGACGTACCCAGCAGCGCGCAGCGAACCGGACATGCGCTCGGAGTCGTGCACGTTCATCTGACAGCCGAGCGTGCGCACTTCGTAGCTCCTCGGCGACCCGTCTGGTCTGCGTGCAGCTGGGGAGGGTGCGATGGGTGTGGCTGTCTCGCTCATGATCCGCCAATTCTACGTTCGCTTCACGATGGCGCACTGCCACCGCTACGCTGGCGGGATGCGAGCCATGACCACTGATGACGGCGTCACACCGGCGACTTCTCTTGCTCTCCAGAGGGGGCTATTGCAGACCGATGCTGGCCGCGTTGAGGCGCGCGGGGAGCGTTCGGGTGTCATCTCGGCGCCGAGCGGGGCCCTGTATGTCGGACCGGCGGGCGGTGAGAACGGAGTCGACGGTCTCGTGCTGAAGGTGGGCGGCGGTCCGCTGCAGACGGTGACCACGGTGGTCACCGATGAGTCGGGGGCCTCGACCCTCGAGGCTCTGACGATCTCGATGCACGATGAGCCTGAGCGCTGGAGGGACGCGCCTCGCGATGAGGCGTACTGGCATTCTCTGCCGAGCGAGCTCCAGGGCGAGGTTCCGGTTGTCGAGCCGCGCCATGGGCTGCTGATCGTCTGCGACGCGGGGTTGCGCGATCAGTACCGACAGAGCGAGTTCGCCTGGGATCGGTGGGTGGATGAGGTGGTTGCTCCGGCAGCGGCGTCGCGGGGGCTGCCCGTGACGGCCGTGGAGTTCGCCGGGCGGAGCGAGGTGCTCCTGGCCCTCGGGGCGACGTCGTTCCCGTCGGGTGCCGCGGTGTTCGCGGGTTTCGACGCCAACCTTCAGATCGCGGCCCTGCACCTGTCGCCCGTCGCCGAGCGGGAGCAGGAGGCCGCGATCCTGGCGGTTCGCCGCGCTCGCGCGGCCTTGCGCGACGGCGAGCCGTCGCGTGCGGCGACGCAGGCGATGGCTGCCATCTCGGCCCTCGAAGCGGAACGGGACCTGCGCGCGGCAGGTCGCGTGGGCTTCGTGCTGGCTGAGGCGCACGATCGGGCTGGTGCTCCAGCTGCGGCTCGGCGAGCCCTCGAGGAGGCCCTGGTCCGCCTCGAGGTCGCCCGCGACGCTGAGGGGCAGCGCGTTGCGCTGGCGCTACTCGACGGGAGTGGCGCCGAAGAACACGCCGGCTGAGTCGCTCGCAGGGCGGCGCGTCCTGGCACCTCCCTGGACGGCTTCCCTAGCGGCGGCGAACGCGACGCCTGCGGAGTATCCGCGCCTGGCGAGGAACCCGGCGATGCGACGGATCGCCGCGTCTGGCTCGACCCCGGTCACTCGCCTGGCGCGCTCGGTGGCGAGTTCGGTGGCGCGCTCGAGCTCGTCGTCGCGATCGATCTCGGCGAGCGCCTCCTGGATCGCTTCCGTGGACAGGTGCCGGTCGCGAAGTGCGCGCTCGACGCCCTGGATGCCCGACCGCTTCTTGTCTCTGGCCTTGTGCACGAGCAGCTCGGCGAGTCTGAAGTCGTCGAGGTAGCCGAGCTCAGTGCAGCGTTCGATGATCCGCTCGGTCTCGTCGTCGTCGAGCCGAAGGGATGCCTCGTACTCGGCGGCTTCGTCGGAGCCGTCCTCGGGAGCCTGCGCCCCCCTCGGGTCCTCACCTCGCCAGTCTCGGAGCAGTCGCCGCGCCTCCTCGGTCGACCGGTCGCTGCGTGCGAGCGCACGGACCAGCGTCTCCTGCGCTTCTTCGACAAGCCGCAGCCGAGATTCCGAGTCCATCCCAGCGGGCACGACGGCCGTGAAAGCCTGTGTCTCGCCTTGCCCGCCTGGGATGGAAACGAGTCTCGGGGTTCCGCCAGTCGAGGGGCGGGACTGTGCCGCAGAGCTGGCAGCGTCTCGCATCGTCGGACGCGACGGGGCTGGCTCAGTGGTCGGCTCGACCGGATCAGCCTTCGAGGCTGACTGACGGCCCGCGGGCGACGCCCCGAAGAGGGGCGTCACCGGAGCGAGCTCGTCGGTCATGCGCCGCGCCGCTGAGCGACCTTCGCCTCGGCGGCGACAGGCGCGAGCGGTGCCTCGACGGCCTCGGCGGGCGCGTCGACTGGCTGGCCCACACCGAGCTTCGCCAAGATCTTGCGCTCGATCTCTTCGGCGATCTCGGGGTGCTGGATAAGGAAGTTGCGGGCGTTCTCCTTGCCCTGCCCCAGCTGGTCGCCTTCGTAGGTGTACCAGGCGCCCGACTTGCGCACGAGGCCGTGCTCGACCCCGAAGTCGATGAGCGAGCCCTCGCGGGAGATGCCGACACCGTAGAGGATGTCGAACTCCGCCTGCTTGAAGGGCGGTGCCATCTTGTTCTTGACGACCTTCACACGGGTGCGGTTGCCAACGGCGTCGGTGCCGTCCTTGAGGGTCTCGATGCGACGGATGTCGAGGCGGACCGAGGCGTAGAACTTCAGTGCCTTTCCACCGGCGGTGGTCTCGGGGCTGCCGAAGAAGACACCGATCTTCTCGCGGAGCTGGTTGATGAAAATGGCGGTGGTCTTCGTCTGGCTGAGCCCACCGGTGAGCTTGCGGAGCGCCTGCGACATGAGGCGCGCCTGAAGGCCGACGTGGCTGTCGCCCATCTCTCCTTCGATCTCCGCCTTCGGCACGAGGGCTGCCACGGAGTCGATGACGACGAGGTCGACGGAGCCAGAGCGGATCAGCATGTCCGTGATCTCAAGCGCCTGCTCGCCGGTGTCTGGCTGAGCGACGAGGAGGGCGTCGATGTCGACGCCGAGCTTCTTCGCGTACTCGGGGTCGAGCGCGTGCTCGGCGTCGATGAACGCCGCGATGCCGCCGGCACGCTGCGCGTTCGCGATGGCGTGGAGCGTCAGCGTCGTCTTACCCGAGGACTCCGGGCCGTAGATCTCGACGATGCGGCCGCGAGGGAGCCCCCCGATGCCGAGCGCGACGTCGAGCGCGACGGATCCGGTCGGGATGGTCTCAACGGGTGCGCGCTCGTCGCTTCCGAGGCGCATGACCGACCCCTTGCCGAACTGGCGGTCGATCTGGGCGAGTGCGGCGTCAAGTGCCTTTTCGCGGTCTGCTGGGTTTGGCATGGTGGTGGTCCTCTCGGAATGTGGCGGTCGCCTCTCGGCTGTCGCGCGCTGATGGAGAGCGCTGACGACAAGGCGGATCGGGTTCCTTGGCTACTCGACACTCACGCTAGAGGCGACCACCGACATTCTGTGATCGAGGTCCCTCATCTGTGGACAAGTCTCCGAGGAGTCCGACGTGAACACCCTACGCGCTTAGAACATTATTTCGAACACCCGACAGGCGTGTCGGACGGACGGCAGCAACTCCAGAGGTCGAGATCAGTCCCGAGTTCGGGGATCTATCGTGCCGACGCCGTGGCGCCTGGACTCTGGCACCCCAGTATCCGCGCAGAGCGCGAGCCAGATGTCGCGGGGCTCGACTCCGTCGTCAAGCGCCTGCTGGGCCGTGCGGTCTCCGACGGCCCCGAGCACCAGGTCTCGCATCAAGGAGCGCCCGTAGGCGTCACCGAATTCGTCGACCACGGCCCTGTCGAACTCGCTCTTGCGCATCCCCCAAGCCTACGCCGACGGCGCCGCAGCTGATGCTGCGGCGCCGTCGGCTACTTCTCCAGGCGAAGGGCAAGCCTGAGGGTCGTCTCGCTAACGCGTGACGAGCGGCTTGCGAACTCCGAGCAGGAGGTCGTCCGGAACCGTGTCCGGGATGCTCGTGTCAAAGCGTTCGTGAACGGCCAGACGGTCGCCCACTTCGCGATAGATGGTTGAGAGGGGGGTCTCGAGGGCTTCCGCCACCGAAGCGAGGATTTCGCTCGAGGCTTCCTTCTGCCCGCGCTCGACCTCACTCAGGTAGCCGAGTGCAACCGAGGCGCGACCTGCGACCTGCCGGAGCGTGTGCCCCTTGCGCAGGCGCACATCGCGCAGGACTTCACCGATCTCTTGACGCGCTAGGACCATAGCGGGGTCCTCCTTACTGCCGTATGCCAAGAACTGTAACTTACGAGACTTCGTGGAGACTTCGTCACGCTGAGAACAACCAAGCAAACATCGATGGTATTCCTGAAAGAAAGCCGAATGTTGAGGCGATTCGACTCAACCTTCGAGGACGCTCCGCTCACGATACCGCGTCAGTGTTCCACGAGCATTTCGAGCACGTTGTGAACGGCCGCCTCGACCGTGGCACCGCGGACCCGCTGCCGACTGCCGGCTGGGTCGTCGAGGCGGACGAGCGAAGAGAAGTCGAGCTCGACGACCTTGTCGCCGAAGAGTGAGGAGATGCCGACGAAGACCACACCGGGAGCTCGGCCCGCCTGCGACTGCGGGCCTGCGACGCCCGTGGTCGAGAGTCCGATGTCGAGGCGCTCGCCACGTCCAGCGGCAAGAGCGGTCCGCGCGCCGAGGGCCATGGCGGCGGCTACGTCCGGGTCGACCGGCCCGCGCTCGGCCAGCAGGTCCTCGTCGACCCCGAGCAGCGAGTGCTTGAGTTCGGTGCGGTAGGCGACGATGCCGCCCGCGAGCGATGCGGACATGCCAGGGATCTTGACGAGCTCTGCGACGAGTGCGCCACCGGTGAGGGACTCGGCGACACCGATGCTGAGGCCGGCCTCGAGCAGCACGCGCCCCAGCTCGATCGTCTGCGGGAGTGCTGGGGTGATTCCGCCGGTCATCGCTGGTTCCCGTCATCGGCCCGTAGCTCGGGCGTTTTCTTGTTCTGCGGTCGGTAGGCCTGCCAGAGGTAGTCGATCCCGGACCACACGGTGAGGATGAAGGCCGCCGACATGAAGACGACGTTGAGCCAGTGCACCCAGTCCCCGAAGACGACCCAGAGCGGAAGCAGCGCGAGTGAGATGGCGAAGGCCTGGACAAGCGTCTTGAGCTTGCCGCCCCGCCCGGCAGGCAGGACGCGCTTCTTGGCGACCGCAAGCCGCCAGACGGTGATGCCCAGCTCGCGCACGAGGATGATGATCGTCACCCACCACGGGAGCTCGCCGAGCACGGAGAGCATCACCAGCGCGGTGCCGGTGAGCGCCTTGTCGGCGATGGGGTCGAGGAGCTTGCCGAGGTCCGTGATGAGGTTCCGGCTGCGGGCGATGTGCCCGTCAAGGCTGTCGGTCGCGATGGCCACGATGAACAGCACGGCCGCCGCCCAGCGCCAGGCACCATCGGTGTTGCCGTCCAGCAGGAGGAACCACACGAAGACGGGCACCAGCAGGATGCGCGCGATCGTGATGAGGTTCGGCACGCACCAGTTGCTCACCGGCCCGTCGCCTCCACGGAGTATTCGACCGGTCATGGTGCTGCCTCTCGCTAGTCGCGCCCCGTCAGACCCCAGGCGTCTTCGTCGCCGCTCTCGCCTTCGACTTCTTCAAGCCCATCGTATTGGGCGGCGACTGCATCGAACGACGCGGCCATGCCGTCAGACTCTGCCGGTATCGCGGCGGCGGCCGGCGCTGAGGCGCCCGCAGCGGGATCCTGTCCCCGGATGCGGGCCAGAACGCCCGGCAGCTCTTCGGCCGTGACGAGCACGTCGCGGGCCTTGGACCCCTCGGAGGGCCCGACGATCTCGCGGGACTCCATGAGGTCCATGAGGCGCCCGGCCTTCGCGAAGCCGACGCGCAGCTTGCGCTGCAGCATCGAGGTCGAGCCGAACTGCGAGTTCACGACGAGCTCCGCCGCCGCGAGCAGGAGCTCGAGGTCGTCCCCGATATCGGCGTCGATCTCCTTCTTCTCCACGACCTGCGCGACGTCGGCCCGGTACTCGGGCTGCGCCTGGCGCTTGACGTGCGCGACGATCTCCATGATCTCTTTGTCGTTGACCCACGCGCCCTGCACTCGGGCGGCCTTGTTCGCTCCGGACGGCAGGAAGAGCGCGTCACCCTGCCCGATGAGCGACTCGGCACCGACCTGGTCGAGGATGACGCGTGAGTCGGTGGAGCTCGTCACGGCGAACGCGAGACGACTCGGGACGTTCGCCTTGATGAGTCCTGTGACGACATCGACGCTTGGACGCTGCGTCGCGAGCACGAGGTGGATTCCCGCGGCGCGGGCCAGCTGGGTGATGCGGACGATGGAATCCTCGACGTCGCGGGGCGCGACCATCATGAGCTCGGCGAGCTCGTCGACCACGACGAGCAGGTACGGGTACGGCTTGAGCTTGCGCTTCGACCCCTCGGGCAGGACGATGCCGCCCGACCTGATCGCGGCGTTGAAGTCGTCGACGTGCCGGTAGCCGAAGCTCTCCAGGTCGTCGTAGCGCATCTCCATCTCCTTCACGACCCACTGCAGCGCCTCCGCTGCCTTCTTGGGGTTCGTGATGATGGGCGTGATCAGGTGAGGAACTCCGCTGTACGGCGTCAGCTCGACGCGCTTCGGGTCGACGAGCACCATGCGCACCTCGGCCGGCGTCGCGCGCATCAGGAGCGACACGATCATCGAGTTGACGAAGCTCGACTTTCCGGCACCCGTTGCACCGGCGACGAGGAGGTGCGGCATCTTCGCGAGGTTGGCGAGCACGAAGCCACCCTCGACGTCCTTGCCGACACCGATCGTCATGGGGTGCCTGGCCGCGATCGACTCCGGCGACTGGAGGACGTCGCCGAGGGACACGACCTCGCGGTCTGAGTTGGGGATCTCGACGCCGATCGCGCTCTTGCCGGGGATCGGCGACAGGATACGCACCTGGTTGCTCTTGACCGCGTACGCGATGTTGTTCGAGAGCTGCGTGACTCGTTCGACCTTGACACCGGGGGCCACCTCGACCTCGTAGCGTGTCACCGTCGGCCCCCTCGAGAAGCCGGTCACCTTGGCGTCGACCTTGAACTGAGCGAACGTGGAGTTCAGCGCCTCCACGATGAGGTCGTTCGCCTCGGTGCGGGCCAGCGCGGGCGCGCCCCTGGACAGCATCGACTGCACTGGGAGGCTGTACCCCTGGCCGGACGAGTCGGCGTCGCGGGAGTCCCACTGCTCGCCGTCCTCTTCGGCGGCTTCGGGAGCACCCTCAGGGGACGGGGTCGTCACGACGGCAGCCGCAGAAGCCGGAGGCGCGCCGAAGAGGTCAGCGAACTCGTCCGGGTCGGTCGGCGCCGAGTCGTCCTGGATACCGGTCGCGGAGAAGAGGGTCGGTGCTGCGACGTCGATGACATCGGTCGCGTCGTCCATGCGCAGGCCCGGGAGCACCGCGGTGGGCTGCGGCCCGGTGACGGCGTTGTCGGGGTCTTCCGAGGTGAGCCCTCGCAGCACGGTCGTCGTCGCCTCGGGATCGATGCGGTGGTGCTCGTGCTTCTTGGTGTCGGCGACCGCCGTCTCGTATGGCTGCTCCTCGTAGTCGACGTCGTCTTCACGGCCGGACTCGTTCCGGCGCCACCAGGGAAGTCGCTCGGCGTCGGCGGAACGCGAGCGGTCATCGTCGCCGAGCAGGCTCTCCTCGTCGCCGCCCGCTGCCTTGCCGGGCTTCGCGGAGCGTGCGTGGGCCGCGGACTCCTCGTCGATGCCGAACATCCACCCCCAGAGCTCGCGCAGTCGAGAGACGACCTTGTGCGGAGGGGTCTTCGTGATGATGAAGACCGAGAGCAGGACGAGCAATCCCGCGACGATGGCCGCACCGATGGGGGTGATGATGACCCCGAGGGTGCCGCCGAGGAGCCAGCCGAACACTCCGCCGCCGAGCGCAAGGGCGGGCATGCCGTTCGCCGGGTCCGGGTTGTCCGCGATGACGTGGCAGATCGCTGAGCTCGACACCAGGCCGAGGAACAGGCCGACGCCGATCCGGCCGTTGTCACTCACTGATGAAGGGTGACGGAAAAGCCAGAGGGCGAAGAAGGCGAGCACCACCGGCAGGGCGTAGGAGATGCGGCCGAAGAGCCCGCCGAAGGTGAAGTCGTTGAGGGCCATCGCAACGCCGTTGCCCGGGAAGAACCAGACGACCACGCCGCCGATGACCGCGAGCAGGAAGAGCAGGAACGGGAATCCGTCGCGCCGCTGATCCTTCTCGAGCGTCTCGGGCCCCAACGCGCGAGCCGTCTGGCCTGCGACGTTCGCCGCTGCCATCCAGGCTCGGGTCGCGATGCCGGGCTTCTCGGTCTCCACCGGAGCCTTCGCAGCTGCCGCGCTCGCCCGCTTCTTGGGCGCGGGGGTTCGCTTCGTGTTGGACGAGGTTGTGGCCATGGTGCCCAAGGTACCTGCGGCCACCGACAGGATCGAGGATGACGCCCCGAGAGCCGCCGAGATCGGCGGCCCCCGGAGCACGACGTCAGGCTTCGATGACCACCGGGATGATCATCGGGTGACGGCGGTGCTTCGTGTTGACCCAGCGGCCGATCGTGCGACGCACGACCTGCGAGAGCTGGTACGAATTCGAGTTGCCCGCCTCGACGGCCTCCTTGAGCGCCTTCTGGATGCCGGGGATGATGTCGTCGAAGACGGCCTCATCCGGCGCGAAGCCTCGTGCGTGGATCTCGGGGCCGACGAGGATGTTGCCCGTCGCCGCTTCGACCACCGTAAAGATCGAGATGAATCCCTCCTCAGCGAGGATGCGCCGGTCCTTGAGGTCGGCGTCGGTGATCGTGCCGACCGTCGAGCCGTCGACGTAGATGAAGCCGATGTCGAGCTGCGCGACCTGGCGTGCGACGCCGTCCTTCATGTCGATGACGGCGCCATTCTCGACGACCAGCACGTTCGCGTCGGCGATGCCGGACTTCTTCGCGATCTCGGCGTTGGCGACGAGGTGACGGATCTCGCCGTGCACGGGCATGACCTGGCGCGGCTGCAGGATGTTGTAGCAGTAGAGCAGCTCGCCCGCGGCGGCGTGGCCCGAGACGTGGACGTTGGCGTTCGCCTTGTGCACGACGTTCGCGCCGAGCTTGATGAGCGCGTTGATGACGCGGAACACCGAGTTCTCGTTGCCAGGGATGAGGCTCGACGCCAGGATGACGGTGTCGTCCTCCCCAACCTCGATGGCGTGCGTCTTCGACGCGATGCGGCTGAGGACAGCCATCGGCTCACCCTGCGACCCGGTCGACATGAAGACGATCTCGTTGTCGGGCAGCTTGAGTGCCTTCTTGTGGTCGATGAGCACGCCCTGCGGCACGTTCAAGTAGCCGAGCTCGGAGGCGATGCCCATGTTGCGCACCATGGAGCGACCCATGAGCGCGACGCGACGGCCATTGGCCGCTGCGGCGTCGATGACCTGCTGCACGCGGTGCACGTGGCTCGAGAAGCTCGCGACGACGACCTTGCCCTTCGTGCGCGAGATGACGTCCTCGATGACCGGGCCGATATTGCGCTCCGTGGGCGTGAAGCCCGGAACCTCGGCGTTGGTGGAGTCGGCCATGAAGAGGTCGATGCCCTCTTCGCCGAGACGCGCGAACGCGCGGAGGTCCGTGAGGCGGCCGTCGAGCGGCAGCTGGTCCATCTTGAAGTCACCCGTGTGGAGCACGGTGCCCGCGTCCGTCGTGATGTGCACGGCGAGCGCATCCGGGATCGAGTGGTTGACGGCCACGAACTCGAGCGAGAACGGGCCGAGCTCCTCGACCTGACCCTCCGCCACCGTGAGCGTGTACGGCTTGATGCGGTGCTCCTTGAGCTTCGCCTCGACGAGCGCGAGCGTCAGCGTGGAGCCGATGAGCGGGATGTCCGGCTTGAGTCGGAGGATGTACGGCACAGCTCCGATGTGGTCCTCGTGGCCGTGTGTCAGCACGATGCCGACGACGTCGTCCAGACGAGCGCGGATCGAGTCGAAGTCGGGCAGGATCAGGTCGACCCCGGGCTGCGTCTCCTCGGGGAAGAGGACGCCGCAGTCGACGATGAGGATCTTCCCGTCGATCTCGAACGTCGCCATGTTGCGGCCGACCTCGCCCAGGCCTCCGAGCGGGATGATCCGCATGGAGCCTGCAGCGAGCTTGGGAAGGTGTTCGGTCTTTGTCATATGAGCCTTAGAGAAGTCAGCGTTGCCGCTGGTGGAATGGTCGAATCAGCGGGTTGTGCCTGGGATGCGCGGGAGCGCACCACCCGCGGCCGCGTTGCGGTCAGGCCGGAAGTTCGTGAAGCTCGCGCCTTCGACGTCGCGAACCAGGTCGAGCTCGTCCTCGATGAGGGCGGCTTCCCACTCCTCGGGACCGACAAGCGGCAACCGAACTCGCGGGGACTTGATGCGGCCGAGGCCGTGCAGGATGTACTTGGTCGCCACGGTGCCCGGCACGTGGGTCATGGTGGCCCGGACGAGCGGCTCGAGGCGCTGATGCGCATCCGTCGCGGTCCGGAGGTCGCCCGCGTTGACGGCGTCGATCATCGTGCGGTACGGCTGCGACGCGATGTTCGCGGTCACGCCGATGAGGCCGGTCGCACCGATCGAGAGGAGCGGCAGCGTGTTGGCGTCGTCACCCGAGAAGTAGAGCAGCTCCGTCTGGTTGAGCACACGCGACACCTGCGCGAGGTCGCCCTTGGCGTCCTTCACCGCGATGATGTTCGGGTGCTTGGCGAGGCGCAGGATCGTCTCGTACGTGATCGGGATGCCGGTGCGGCCCGGGATGTCGTAGAGGATGAGCGGCAGATCGGTCGCGTCCGCGATCATGCGGAAGTGCGTGAGCACGCCAGCCTGGGTCGGCTTGTTGTAGTAGGGCGTGACGGCCATGACGCCGTCGGCGCCCGCATCCGCCGACTGCTTGGCGAGCTGGATGGCGTGCGCCGTCTCGTTCGACGGGCCACCGGTGATGATCTTCGCGCGCCCCGCCGAGACCTCCTTGCCGACGACGACGAGCTTGAGCTTCTCGGCGTCGGTGAGCGTCGACGTCTCGCCAGTCGTCCCGGTGACGACGATGCCGTCAGCGCCAGCCGAGATGACGTCGTCGATGTGCTTCTCGACGCCCGCCCAATCGACTTCTCCGTCGTGCGTCATCGGGGTCACGAGTGCGACGAGCACCTGGCCGAAAGGGTTGTCCTGTTCCATCACGTCTCTCAGGCTACTTCCACTAGGTAAAGACTGCTGCTACTTCTTCTTCTCGACATCACCGCTGAGGGCGGCGATGAATGCTTCCTGCGGCACTTCCACGCGTCCGACCATCTTCATGCGCTTCTTGCCGGCCTTCTGCTTCTCGAGCAGCTTGCGCTTTCGCGAGATATCGCCGCCGTAGCACTTGGCCAGCACGTCCTTGCGGATGGCGCGAATGGTCTCGCGGGCGATGATGCGGGCACCGATGGCTGCCTGGATCGGCACCTCGAACTGCTGGCGCGGGATGAGCTTGCGCAGACGCTCGGTCATGAGGAGCCCGTAGGCGTACGCCTTGTCCTTGTGGATGACGGCGCTGAACGCGTCGACGCGCTCGCCCTGCAGCAGGATGTCGACCTTCACGAGGTCGGCGACCTGGTCGCCCATGGGTTCGTAGTCGAGGGAGGCGTACCCCTGCGTCCGGCTCTTGAGCTGGTCGAAGAAGTCGAACACGATCTCGCCGAGCGGCATCGAGTAGCGCAGCTCGACGCGCTCCTCGCTGAGGTAGTCCATGCTGATGAGCGTTCCGCGCTTGCCCTCGCAGAGCTCCATGATCTTGCCGACGTAGTCCTTCGGCGCGAGGATCGCGGCGCGCATCATCGGCTCGCGCACCTCGAGGATCTTGCCCTCGGGGTACTCGCTCGGGTTCGTGACCGTGTGGAGCTGCTTGTCCTCCGTCTTGACCTCGTAGACGACCGACGGCGCGGTCGTGATGAGGTCGAGATCGAACTCGCGCATGAGGCGCTCGGTGACGATCTCGAGGTGGAGGAGGCCGAGGAAGCCGACGCGGAAGCCGAAGCCGAGCGCAACGGACGTCTCCGGCTCGTAGTTGAGGGCAGCGTCGGAGAGCTTGAGCTTGTCGAGCGCCTCACGCAGCTCCGGGTAGTCGCCGGCGTCGATCGGGTAGAGGCCGGAGAAGACCATGGGCTTCGGCTCGGTGTAGCCGGGCAGCGGGTCCTCGGACGGCCGGGTGCTTCCCGTGACGGTGTCACCCACCTTCGAGAGGCGGACATCCTTGACACCCGTGATGAGGTAGCCGACCTCGCCGACGCCGAGGCCCTTGGCGACGGTGGGCTCGGGCGACGAGACGCCGATCTCGAGCATCTCGTGCGTGGAGCCGGTCGACATCATCTTGATCTTGTCGCGGGCCTTGAGCTCGCCGTCGACGACGCGAACGTAGGTGACGACGCCGCGGTAGGCGTCGTAGACCGAGTCGAAGATCATCGCGCGGGCCGGAGCATCCGCGACACCGACCGGGGCCGGGATGCGCTCGACGACGCGGTCGAGGAGCTCCTCGACGCCCATGCCCGTCTTGCCGCTCACGCGCAGCACGTCGTCGGGGTCGCCACCGATGAGGTTCGCGATCTCGGCCGCGAAGCGGTCCGGGTCGGCGGCCGGCAGGTCGATCTTGTTGAGGACCGGGATGATCTCCAGGTCGTTCTCCATGGCGAGGTACAGATTCGCGAGCGTCTGGGCCTCGATGCCCTGCGCTGCGTCCACGAGGAGGATGGCGCCCTCGCAGGCGGCAAGGGAACGTGACACCTCGTACGAGAAGTCGACGTGTCCGGGCGTGTCGATCATGTTGAGCGCGAAGGTGTCGCCCTCGACGGCCCACGGCATGCGCACGGCCTGGCTCTTGATCGTGATGCCGCGCTCGCGCTCGATGTCCATGCGGTCGAGGTACTGTGCACGCATGGCGCGCTCATCTACGGAGCCCGTGAGCTGCAGCATCCGGTCGGCCAAGGTGGACTTGCCGTGGTCGATGTGGGCGATGATGCAGAAATTGCGGATCCGGGCGGGGTCGGTCTGAGCCGGCTCGAGCGGAGTGGAGGCGCGTGGTGACATGGTGTCGCCTATCCTCCCATGAGCCGCGAGTCCGCCGCTCATCGCCCGGCGATCAAGCGCGCTGCCAGCGGCACGCACCGCCCGAGAACGCCCAGGAAGGCACCACTGCATGAGTCTCATCCGCCTCAACGACGTCGAGGTCGGCTTCGGCCCCTCCCCCGTGCTCAAGGAGGTCTTCCTCACGCTCGACCGGGGCGACCGCGTCGGGCTCATCGGCCAGAACGGCTCGGGCAAGTCGACGCTGCTGAAGCTCATCCTCGAGCAGGTGTCGCCCGACACCGGCACCGTCTCGATCGACGACGGCGTGCGCATCGGCTACTTCTCGCAGTTCTCCGAGCTCGACGGATCCTCGACGATCCTGGAGACGCTCGAGACGCTGTTCTCGCACGTCCACGAGATGGAAGCCGAGCTCGCCCAGATCGACGCCGCCATCGCCGCCGAACCGGACGCCGACGGGCTCGACCGTCTCATCCTTCGCCAGTCCGAGCTCTTCGAGCAGATGGACCGGGCTGACGGCTGGGACTACAAGCGGCACATCGACACCGCCCTCACGAAGCTCGGCTTCAACGAGGACCACCGGACGAGCCCCATCGAGAAGCTCTCCGGCGGTTGGCGCAACCGAGCCGCCCTCGCGAAGCTCCTGCTCGAGCAGCCGGACGTGCTGCTGCTCGACGAGCCCACGAACTTCCTCGACGTCGCGGGCGTCGAATGGCTCGAGACGTGGTTCCGCTCGTTCCGCGGCGCCGCGATCATCGTGTCGCACGACCGCACGTTCCTCGATGCCGTGGTCACGCGCATCCTCGAGGTCGAGAACCTGCACCTGCACGAGTACCCGGGCGACTTCGGCGAGTACGTCATCCAGAAGCAGTTCCGACTCAAGACCCTCCAGGCGCAGTTCGTGCACGAGGCGGAGCTGCTCGCCTTCGAGGCCGAAGGCATCTCCGACCGGCGAGAGGCCGCGAAGGCCGGCGGCTCCGGGCTCGGCAAGCGCCTCTCGAGCATCAAGAAGAAGCGCGCGCCTCGGCCGGTCGACGAGATCGTCACCGAGATCTACGGCTCGCTGCACGTCAAGGATGTGCTCGCGCGCGTGTCCGGCCTCGGCAAGAGCTACGGGGAGCGCACGCTCTTCGACGACGTCACCTTCGAGGTGCACCGCGGTGACCGCATCGCCGTCATCGGCCCGAACGGCAGCGGCAAGTCGACGCTCCTGCGCGTGCTCACGAGCGAGGAGAAGGCCGACACCGGGCGGGTCGACTGGCCGAACGGCGTCAAGGTCGTCTCCTACAACCAGGTGCTCGCCGAGCTCGACGAGTCGGACACCGTCTCGCACTCGGTCAACGCCATGCCGGACAGCATCGCGCTCCGGGCCACGAAGAAGTCCGTCGCACGCTTCCTCAGCATGTTCCGCTTCAGCGAGGCAGAGCTGAAGTCCCGCATCGGGACCCTCTCGGGCGGGCAGCGCGCCAGGGTCGCGATGGCCCAGTGCCTGCTCTCCGGCGCCTCCGTGCTCGTGCTCGACGAGCCGACCAACCACCTCGACCTGCCGAGCACGCAGGTCATGGAGCGCGCGCTCGTGCACTTCCCCGGCGCCGTCATCGTCGTCAGCCACGACCGGTTCTTCATCGACAAGGTCGCGACCGGTACGGTCGTGTTCGGCACGAAGACGGATGCGCCGGCCGAGCTCGCGATCACCATCGCGGATTCGGCCTAGAACACTGCCGGGTACCGACGTCGCCTGAAGCCTGGTAGAGTTTCTGTTTGGCTTACGCGTCGCCCACTCGGCGCGGATTGGCGGCACGGCCCTCTTCCGTGCGGCACCGTTCCAGTACACCTTCCTGTAAGAAAGAAGCAACGTGGCAAATATCAAGTCGCAGATCAAGCGCATCGGCACCAACCGCAAGGCGACCGAGCGCAACCGCGCCTACAAGAGCGAACTCCGCACGGCTATCCGTCGCGTGCGTTCGGCTGTCTCCGAGGGCAACAAGGAGCAGGCTGAGCTCGCGCTCACCTTCGCTGCCAAGAAGCTCGACAAGGCCGTCTCCAAGGGCGTCATCCACAAGAACCAGGCAGCGAACCGCAAGTCGGCCATCGCCAAGACGGTCGCAGCGCTCTAAGCCTCCCGTCATGCCGACATCGACCCCCGCATCCTCGTCCGAGGCGCGGGGGTCGATTCGTCGTGTCGCCCTCCTGCAGAGCATCAACCTGGGTCAGCACCGGAAGCTCCCGATGGCGGACCTCAAGGCCGCGCTCGAGGCGGCCGGGCACACCAGCATCGCGACGGTGCTGCAGACGGGCAACGTGCTGCTCGACGCCCCCGCCGAGGTCGCGAACAGCGAACTCGAGACGAGGCTCCGCGCCGAGATGGCGGCCGCCTTCGACCTCGACGTCCCCACGCTCGTGCGCGACGCGGACGAATGGCGAGCGGTTGTCGAGCTGGACCCGTTCAGGGCCCTCGACCCGCATCCGAGCCGCTACGTCGTCGTGTTCTGCGTGGAGCCACCCCAGGAGCGCGCGGCGGCCGCGCTTGAGGGCGTCGACCTCGAGGAGGACCGCTGGGCCGTGCGCGGCCGCGAGATCTACGTCTCCTGCCCCAACGGGCAGATCCAGTCGCCCGTGCTTCAGCGTCTCGGCCGGCCGAAGAGCGCTGACACGTCGAGCGGACCGGCGACCGTCCGCACGTGGGGCACCGTGCTGCGGGTCGCCGCAAAGCTCTAGGGCCGGAACGTCTCAGGCCAGACCCCGGGCGACGGTCGGACCTCGTCACCAACGTGGGTGATCACGGGCCCTCCGGCGAGTGCCAAGGACACGCGCGCGCCGTTCCACCACGGAAACCGGTCAGCTGAAGGTGGCCCGGGTGGGCGTATGCGGTCAGACGTCGCGAAGTGCGATGCAGCGGAGCATCCGCTCCACGGCGAACTGCGGGTCCTTGCCTCCGCCTTTGACGGCGTGGTCGGTCTCGGCGACGAGCGTGATGGCGCGTCCGAGCGACGAGTCATCCCAGTCGCGCAGCTCACGACGGGCCTGGCCGACCTGCCAGGGGGACGCCCCGGCACGGCTCGCGATCTGCGCGTCCGACCCGCTGACGCCCTGCACCTTCGCCATGATGCGCAGCTTCGAGGCGACGGCCGAGACGATCGGCACGGGGTGCAGCCCGGTCGAGAACCCGTGTCGGACAAGCGCGAGCGCGTCGCGGACTCGCCCGGCGAGCGCCGCATCCGCGATCTTGAAGCCCGTCGTCTCGACGCGGCCACCGAAGTACTTGTCGACGTGCTCGTCGGTGATGGTGTCGCTCGTGACCGTCAGGAGCTGACGAGCGGCGCCGATGAGCTCGGCGAGGTCGGTGTTGAAGGCGGCGACAAGCAGCGCGGCGGCCTGCGGCTCGATGCGTCGGCCGGCGCCTCGGACCTCGGCGACGACGACGTCGACGAGCTCGCTCGGCTTCGGCTTCTGGCAGTCGATCTCGACGGCGACGTCCTTGGCCGCCCGGACCGCGTCGAGGAGCTTCTTGCCGCGCACTCCCCCGCCGTGCCTGAGGACCAGGGTTGCGCCATCCACGGGAATCTTCGTGTAGTCCACGACGTCGGCGATGAGCGCGTCGGTGCACTGCTGCACTCCGCGGATGATGACGAGGCGCGGCTCGAAGAACAGGGATGGGCTCACAAGCGTCGTGAGGTAGCCGCTCGAGTACCCGGAGGCCTCGATCTCGGTGATCTCAAGGTCGGGCGACTCGGCGCGGAGCACATCGCGCAGACGCGTGATTGCGGTCTCGGCGAAGTAGTCCTCCGGGCCGCTGACGAGGACGATGCCGGCCGGCCGCACCTCGCGGTGGGTGAGGACGGGGATCGCCCTCTTGGGGGTGCTCGCCCGCTTCGCCTGTGCCATGCGTCAATGGTAGCGACGACGGGTCTGGGCTCGGGACCAAACGCCCCCGCGCCAGCGCGATCGACCCCTCGTCCGTGTCACGGTCTCGATCCCGGCGATCACCGGCTGATCCGGACCGCCGCCGCGGCCCCCGACCGTGCCCCCGACCACGATGGTGCCGAGCTCGTCAGTGCGCAGCGGCTGCGTGCCAGCTGCGGTGAGCATCCCGAGTGCGGCATCCGTCGGATGCCCGTAGCCGTTGTCGGCACCGACCGAGACGAGCCCGATCGAGGAGCCGAGCTCCTGGTACAGCTGCGCGCTCTGGTCGCGCGAGCCGTGGTGCGCCATCTTGACGATGTCGGCTCGCGGATGCGCGTGCTCGCGGAGGACGTCGCGCTGGGCCTCCTCCCCCAGGTCGCCGAGGGCGGCCAGGGACAGGCAGACGGACACGCACGACGCCGTAGGCTCGAGCAGCGTCACGAGACTGCCGTCGTTGCCACCCCCGCTCGACGGCTCTCCGCTTCGTCCGCGCTTCGGCCAGAGAGCGCTCCAGGTGAGGTCGCCGAGCGTCCACGAGTCTCCGCTCGCCGCGTACGTGACCTGAGCCCCGGAGGCGCTCAGGTCTGCGACGAGCGGCTCCTCCCGGGCCTCGCTCGTGTCAGGGACGACAAGGACCGCGATGGTGACTCCAGACTCGACCATCGCCATGGCGGCCCCGGTGTGGTCCAGGTCGAAGTGCGACAGCACGAGAAGCGCGAGTTCGCGGACGCCGAGCGTCTCGAAGCAGGACAGCAACGCCTCGGGCTCCGCACCGGTGTCGATGAGCGCCGTTCCGGCTTCCGTTCGCACGAGCAGCGCATCCCCTTGGCCGATGTCGCACGCCGCGTACCGCCAGTTGCCCGGGATGCTGCGCCTCAGGTAGACGGCCTGGCCCACGACGGTGCCGAGGTAGGCGACCATCGCGACGCAGAGCAGCAGCGCGAGCCACGCTCTCCAGCGCTGGATGAGGAGGACAAGCACGACGACCGCGACGAGGCAGAGGGACGCGCCCAGGAGACCGCCAGGCCACGGGAGGAGGGCACCCGGCCAGGAGCTGACCGCGCCAGCCACGAGCCCGATCCACTGGGCTGGGACCCACGCCACCCAGAGCAGCGCATGACCAAGCCAAGGAGCGAGACCGAGGATGAGACAGCCGACGAGACCGATGAGCGTCGCGGCTGGCGCTGCCGGGGCAGCGAGCACGTTCGCGACAACACCGTAGAGCGGGAGCTGTGGCGCGAGGAGCAGGAGGACGGGCTGACAGGCGAGCTGCGCCGCTGCCGGCACGGCGAGGACCATGGCGAGAGCTCGGGGCATGAACCTCGCGAGGCGGTCGCTCATCGGGGTCGCGAGCGTCAGCAGCCCCAGCGTCGCGAGCACTGAGAGCGCGAAGCCGTAGTCGCGGCTGCGCCACGGATCTGCCACGAGCACGGTGAGGACCGCGAGTGAGAGCAGCGCGAGCCCGCTCACGCGACGAGACGTGGTCTCGAGCGCCAGCACGACGGCTGCCATGACGCTGGCTCTGACGACGCTCCCCTCCGGGGTCACGAGCGCCACGAAGGCCGCCAGGACCACCAGGGCGAGAGCCAGTCTCACCCCGCGTCGGACTCCGAGCAGGCGCCCGACCACCAGCACGGCCGCGACGACGATGGCGCAGTTCGCGCCGGAGACGGCGGTGAGGTGCGTGAGGGCGGCGGCCTTCATCTGGACGTCGAGCTCGTGCGTCACGAGGCGAGTGTCTCCGACGGAGAGACCGGGGAGCAGCTGGGAACCGGGCCCGGGCAGCCCTCGCGCCGCATCCACCAACGCATCCCGCGCGCCCGCGGTGACCTCGAGGATCCCGCCGGGGCTCCGCACGACCTCGGCGGGAGCGTCGAGGAAGACCATGGCCGCCACGCTGTCGCCTGCCTCGGCCGGGCCCAGCTCGCCCCGCAGCACGACCCGCGAGCCGATCCCGGGAATGCGCGCCTCCGCGTCCTCCGGCAGGCTCAGCTGACCGAAGACGAGGAGCGCGGCCCCGCCCCCTCCCGAGCTTCCCCCAGCCGTGAACGAGTCGAGGAGCACCTCGAAGTGCGGTGCCTCCTCAAGCTGCGCCCCGACCCGGTCGCCGCTCTGCTCACGGTCCCCGACCGCACTGTCACCGACGAGGGTCGTGAGCGTCCCCGTCGCGCGGAGTGTCGCACCCTCGGCAGCGGCGGCCCGCAGCGCCTCAGGCGCTCGGACCGGGAGCTGGACGGCAGCGCTCACCGCCACGAGCGCCACCGCCGCGGCCAGGACGGCCAGGGTGGCCAGGACTCCGCTCGCGGAGGGCGACCTGGACCGCCAGACGAGCGCCGCCGTCAGACAGCAGAGGGCGAGGAGCACCGCACCGACCGTGATCCGCCAGGCAATCTCGGGGAACGTCACACACAGCCAGGCGACACCCCAGACGGCGCTCGCCGCAGGAACGAGTCGGGCATCCCTGATGCCGAGGCGCTCGGCGTGCAGCCGGGGCAGGAGCACGCTGTCCTGCGCCTGATCGCGCGCGACGCCGCCGCCGTTCTGCTCGCGGTAGTCGATGATTCGGGCCGACATCGCCGGCCCGATCCGAGGCAGTTCCTCGAGCTCGGCCGCCGTCGCCGTGTTCAGGTTCACGACCCCTCCCTCGGCCGAGCCTCCCCCGGCAGCCGGTGGCTCGACACCCGTCGCGACCGGCGCAGGCGGGGCCTCACCGAGGCGGGGAACGTGCAGCTGCTCACCGTCGACCAGCATGCGAGCCATATTGAGGAGCGAGGGGTCGGCGTCGGACGCCAGGCCTCCGGCGGCGGCGATGCCGTCGACCACGCGTGCGCCAGGTGGGACCTCGTAGACGCCAGGGGCCCCGACCGCACCGACGACATGCACCAGCAGCGTCTCGGTGGTCGCCCCCTCGCTGCCAGCGGGCGCCTCCGTCGAATCGAGCTCGAAGCTGGCCGACGGCGACGGCACCCCGATAGCTCCCAGGCTCGGCGTCGGCCGGAACGCTGCGATCGCGATCGCCCCCGCCAGCACGACGAGCACGAGCACGACCGCGGCGCCCACCCCGATCCGCAGGCGCGGTCGGGACGGACGCTCGAAGAGGTCGGCCAGCTCGGATTCGGACACGATCGCACGCTACGACCGCCCGGGCATCCGGGTGCCTTCGAAGTCGCAAACTGTGGAGAGCTGACTCCTCTCAGCGGACATGTCTGCAGAGTCGCCGAGCGACTCGTGACCGACTCTCGGGATGGCTTTCTCGCTTCGGGATGGAAAACAAACCATCCCGAGGCGAGAAAGCCATCCCGAAATGGAAGAGGGAGTCGGAGTGAGGAAGGCGGTCCGACGCGAAGACGCGCCCCCGCTCGACTGAGCGGGGGCGCGTCCGGCGCCGGCCAGCGGAGGGCTTGCTAGCCCTTGACGGCGATGTTGACGAGCTTCGGGGCACGCACGATGATCTTGACGATCTCGCGCCCGTCGATGGCTGCCTGCACCTTCGGCGAGGAGATCGCGAGCTGCTCGAGCGACGCTTCGTCGATGGTCGGCGGCACGTCGAGGCGGTGCTTCACCTTGCCGTTGACCTGCACGACCGCCGTCACCTGGTCCTGCGTGAGCAGCGAGCGGGCGGCCGTCGGCCACTTGACGTGCGAGATGCTGCCCTCGTGGCCGAGGCGCTGCCACATGTCCTCCGCCGTGTGCGGGGCGTACATGTCGAGCACGACCGCAATGGCCTCCGCGGCCTCGCGCACGGCGGGGTCAGCGGGGCCTGCGCCCGAGTCGATGGCCTTGCGGGTCGCGTTGGTGAGCTCCATGAGCCGCGCGATGACGACGTTGAACTTGAACCCGCTCGCGAGCTGCGGGACGTCGGCGAGGAAGCGGTGCGTCTCGCGACGCAGGCCCCGGTCGCCCTCACCGAAGTCGACGCCCAGGGGGCTCGTGACCTCACCGGAGATGCGCCAGGCGCGCGCCAGGAACTTGCCAGAGCCCGCGACGGACACATCGGCCCAGTCGACGTCGTCTTCCGGAGGGCTCGCAAAGAGCATCGTCAGGCGGACGGCGTCGACGCCGTACTGGTCGAGCTCCGCCGAGAGGCTCACGACGTTGCCCTTCGACTTCGACATCTTCTTGCCGTCCATGACGACCATGCCCTGGTTGAGCAGCGCGGAGAACGGCTCCGTGAAGTCGACGTGCCCGAGGTCGTACAGCACCTTCGTGATGAAGCGCGCGTAGAGCAGGTGCAGGATGGCGTGCTCGACGCCGCCCACGTACTGGTCGACGGGCGCCCAGCTCGATGCGGTCTTCTCGTCGAACGCGGCGAGCTCGTTGTTCGGCGACAGGAAGCGCAGGAAGTACCAGGAGCTGTCGACGAACGTGTCCATCGTGTCCGTGTCGCGCAGCATGGGCTCGCCCGTCTCGGGGTCGACCGTGTTCACCCAGTCGGTCGCGCCGCCCAGCGGCGAGGCGCCCTTGGGTCGCAGGTCGAGGCCCTCGGCCTCCGGCAGGCGCACGGGCAGCTGGTCGAGCGGCACGGGCACCTCCTTGCCGTTCTCGCCGTGCAGGATCGGGATGGGCGTGCCCCAGTAGCGCTGGCGGGAGATCAGCCAGTCACGCAGTCGGTAGTTCTTGGCGGCGCGCCCCGTGCCGCGCTCGTCGAGGAGCTCGATCGCGGCCTGGATGCCCGAGCGCTTCGAGAGTCCGTCGAGCGGTCCCGAGTTGGTGAGTCTGCCGTCGCCGGACAGCGCTTCGCCGGTCTTGGCGGGGTGCAGGTCCTCGAACTCCGGCATCGAGCCGTCTTCGGGGATGATCGGGATGACGCCCGTGACGGCCTGTGTGACGTCGACGACCACCTTGACCGGCAGGTCGAAGGCGCGCGCGAAGTCGAGGTCGCGCTGGTCGTGTGCGGGCACGGCCATGATCGCGCCGGTCCCGTAGTCGGCGAGGACGTAGTCGGCTGCCCAGATCGGGAGACGCTCCCCGCTCAGTGGGTTGATGGCGAAGCGGCCGAGGTCGACGCCCGTCTTCGGACGGTCGCTCGACTGTCGGTCGATGGAGTCGAGCGCGCGCGTGTCGGCGAGGTACTTGGCGAAGCGCTCGCGCACCTCGTCGCTCGCGCCTTCGGCCAGCTCTGCGGCGAGGTCGGAGTCCGGAGCGACGACCATGAAGGTCGCGCCGTAGAGCGTGTCCGGTCGCGTGGTGAAGACCGTGACGGGCTCGTCCCTGCCCTCGACGACGAAGTCGACGTCTGCACCGAGCGAGCGCCCGATCCAGTTGCGCTGCATCGTGATGACCTTCTGCGGCCAGTGCCCTTCGAGCTGGTTGAGGTCGTCGATGAGCCGGTCGGCGTAGTCGGTGATCTTGAAGTACCACTGGTTGAGCTTCTTCTTCACGACGATCGCGTCGCAGCGCTCGCAGTGTCCGTCGATGACCTGCTCGTTGGCGAGCACGGTCTGGTCGTTCGGGCACCAGTTCACGTCGGAGTACTTGCGGTAGGCGAGGCCTCGCTCGTACATCTGCAGGAACAGCCACTGGTTCCAGCGGTAGTACTCGGGGTCGGAGGTGTGGATGACGCGGTTCCAGTCGAAGGACGCCGCGTAGCGCTTCATGGAGGCGCGCTGCTGGGCGATGTTCTCGTACGTCCAGTCCTTGGGGTCGCCGCCGTTCTTGATGGCGGCGTTCTCGGCGGGGAGGCCGAAGGAGTCCCAGCCGATGGGGTGCAGGACGTTGAAGCCCTGGTGACGCCAGTAGCGCGCGACGGCGTCGCCGAGCGCGTACTGCTCGGCGTGGCCCATGTGCAGGTCGCCGGAGGGGTACGGGAACATGTCGAGGACGTACTTGCGTGGGCGGTCGTCGCCCGCGAGGTTCGTCGCGAAAGGCTGAAGCTGATCCCATTCAGCCGACCACTTCGCCTCGAGAGCCTTGAAGTCGTAGTCCTGGGGCTCAGCGCCTGTCGCTTCGGTCACAGATTTCCTCTTCCATTTTCTTGCAGGTCGCGCGGCGGTGAGGAGGTCTCATCGCGTTGCCGGTTGCTGCACGGAGGGTGGGTCTCGCCGCGAGCGGCGGGATTCCACGCGAAGCACGGGGCTCTTCGCGTTGCACACCAACGCCCAAGACTACTCGCCGCCGAGGCGAAGCGCGCGAGTCACGAGGGATGGGTCGACGGGGGTGTGCGAGATGATCACGACCGAGCGTTCGGCACCGGATGCGTCGAGCAGCTCAGCCACGAGCCGGTCGGCGAGCGCGGGGTCGACGTTGGCCGTCGGCTCGTCGAGCACGAGCACCGGGAAGTCTGCGAGGATGCCGCGCGCGAGGGCGATGCGCTGCGCCTGCCCGCCAGACACGAGCGAGCCGTGCTCGCCGACTCTGGCTTCGAGTCCGCCCCGCTCTTCGAGCCACTCTCCGAGTCCCACTCGTCCGAGGACGGCCTCGAGTTCGGTGTCATCGGCATCCGGCTTCGCGAAGAGCAGGTTCTGCCTGATGGTCTCGTCGAAGATGTGGGGCCGCTGCTCGATGAGTCCGACGACGCCGCGCACCTGTGCGGGCGCGTACTCCTTGGCCTCGACCCCGTTGAGCCGGTACGAGCCTTCGTGGTCCAGGAACCGGACGAGGACGTTGGCGAGCGTCGTCTTGCCAGCGCCCGATTCGCCCTCGACGAGCAGGCGGTCGCCCGGTGCGAGCTCGAGGGAGATGCCGCGGATCGCGGGCTCTGGTTCGCCGGGCCAGGACGCGGACACGTCGTGGAGTGCCAGCGTCACGGGCCGGGTCGGTCCCTGCCGCGGCTCCGGAAGGGGCTGGGCGTCCGGCAGGCTCGTCGGCGCGTCCCCCGGTGCCACGTCGGCGACTCGAACCGCGCTCGCTCTGACCTGGCGCCAGGCGGCCACCGCCTGGGGTACCTGCGCGAAGATCTCGAAGAGGGCCATCGGCACCAGCGCGATCAGGGTCAGCATGGGCGCGAGCAGGCTGCCGTCGACCGTCGGGTCGATGCCGACTGCGAGGGCGCCCGCCGTCGCGAGGCCCGAGAAGAGCATCACGGAGCCGGCGACCGCGCCGCTGCCCCGAGCCCGGGAGACGAGCGCGTCCCTGAGGCGCGCATCCGCCGCGTCGACCTCCGCGAGCTTCGCGTCGAGCGCTCCATATGCCTCGAGCGTCTCGAAGGTGGAGACGGTCTCGTAGATGCGGTCGTTGAGCGCGGCGCGCAGCGGCGCGGCCTCCCGGTCGGCGCGGCCCGAGATGGCCAGGTTCGTCGCCGTCGCGACGATGCCGGCCAGCAGGAGGCAGAGGGCGAGCACGATCGCCGCAGGCGCGCTCACGAGCCAGATGCCGACGACGGCGAGCGTCGACGTGAGCCCGGCGATGATGAGGGGCTGCGCGACTCGGAGCGGCAGGAACTGCAGCTCGTCGACGTCGCTCACGAGGCGGGTCAGCAGGTCGCCGCGACGATGCGTGGCGAGTCCGGCTGGCGCAAGCGGGATCAGTCGCTCGAGCACACCGACTCGCAGTTCCGCGAGCTGACGGAAGGAGGCGTCGTGTCCGAGCAGCCGTTCGACGTAGCGGAAGACCGCACGCCCGATGGCGAACGCGCGGACGCCGACGATGGCGATGCCGAGCAGCAGGATGTGGATGATCTCGGAGGCCCGCGTGAGCAGGTACGCGCTCGTGGCGAGGAGCGCGACGGCGCAGATGGCGCTGAGCAGCCCGATCGCGATCGACGGCCACAGTCGACGCGCAGACGGCATGGCGAGGCGCAGGATTCGGCGCTCGTCGGCGGACGGGCGTTCCTGGAGACGAGTCATGCGCTGGCCACCGCCTCGAGTCGTTCGACGGTATGGGCGCAGTCCGCGGACGCGACGAGCGCGGGCCGGTGGCTGACGACGAGGACGACGCGTCCTTCGTCGGCGAGGGTTCGGAAGGCCGCCGCGATGCGACGCTCGGTCTCGGCGTCGAGCGCGGAGCTCGGCTCGTCGAACAGCGCGACGGGGCAGTCGAGGCGACGCGCGCGCAGCAGCGTGCGGGCGAGGGCGAGGCGCTGCGCCTGCCCGCCGGACAGGCCCGTTCCGGCGACGCCGAGCATCCGGTCGGCGTCGAGGAACCCGAGGCCCGCGTCGGTGAGTGCGGTGCGCACCTCGTCGGAGCTCGCGTCCGGTTGGCCGAGGGCCACGTTCTTGGCGATGCTTCCTTCGATCAGTGACGGCGACTGGCCCATCCATGCGATGGCCGCGCGTCGCGCGTCGCCGGTCAGGCGCTCACCGCCGACCGTCACGGAGCCGGCCGCGTCGACCGTGCCCCGGACGACGGCGAGCAGCGTCGACTTGCCCGCGCCCGACGGACCGACGATCGCCGTCACGTGCCCGGCCGGAGCGACGAGGCTGTGATCCCGCAGCACGGACCGACCCTCGTAGCCGGCCGTGACACCGCTGAGCACGAGATCCCCCCGGGGGCTGTCCGGACGCGCGCGTCCCGCGTGGAAGGCGCCCCGCGCGGCGGTCTGCGGTCCGCCGGGAGCCGCGTCGGCCTCCTCGATCACCGCGAACACGTCCTCGGACGCGGCGACGCCATCGGCCGCGGCGTGGAACTGGGCGCCGACCTGGCGCAGCGGCAGGTACACCTCGGGGGCGAGGAGCAGCACGAAGAGTCCCACTTCGAGCGACATCTCGCGGTTGATGAGCTGGATGCCGATCGTGACGGCGATGAGCGCCACCGAGAGGCTCGCGAGCAGCTCGAGCGCGAAACCGGACATGAACGAGAGGCGGAGGACCTTCATCGTCGCGACCCGGTAGTCGTCGGTGACCTGCCGGATGCGCGCGGGCTGCCGTTCGGCTCTGCCGAAGATCTTGAGTGTCGAGAGCCCCTCGACGACCTCGAGGAACCCCGTCGCGAGCGTCGAGAGCGCCGACCACTGCCGCTGCTGCACCTTCTGCGTCGCCCAGCCGATAAGGATCATGAACACCGGGATCAGCGGCAGGGTGATGATGACGGTGATGGCGGACGGGAGGTCCCAGATCGCCATGACGACGATCAGCACGGGCGCTGCGATGGCCGTGAGGATGAGCTGCGGCAGGTACTTCGAGAAGTAGGTGTCGAGGGCGCCGAGCCCCGGTCCAGCAAGGGTCGTGAGCCGGGAGCTCGACGTGCTGGCCAGCCAGGCCGGCCCGAGCCTCGCGATGGACGCCAGCAGCTTCGAGCGCAGCTCGCTCTTGACCTTCGCGGCGGCACGGGCGGAGACGGCCTCCATCCCCCAGGTCGCGGCGCTGCGCACCACGATGACCGCGAGCAGCGCCCCGAACCACGGCATGAGCTCGTCGACGCGCTCACCCGCGATCGCCGACACGATGAGGTGGGTGACCAGCCAGGCGAAGCCGATGACGGATGCGGTCTGCACGACCCCGAGGGCCGCGCCGAGCACGAAGAAGCTTCGTGCCGATGCGGCGTGGCTCAGGAGTCGGGGGTCGAGGGGTTTCACAGGCTAGGCGGCCACGGCCGCTGACTCCTTGGGCGCTTCTCCCGTGATCATGGTGCGGCTGATGCGCTTCCGGAAGACCCAGAAGGTCCATGCCTGGTATCCCAGCACGAACGGCACGATGATGAGCGCGGCCCAGCTCATGATGGTCAGCGTGTAGTCGCTGGAGGAGCCGTTGATGATCGTCAGCGGGTTGGCCGGGTCGAGCGTGTTCGGGATGAGGTTCGGGAAGAGCGACGCGAAGAGCGTCAGCACGGCCGTGGCCACCGTCAGCGCGCCCAGCGCGAAGGCGATGCCGTCGCGACGCAGCAGCGTGCCGACGTACGAGCCGACGAAGGCGAGGACGGCGACCATCGCGAGCATCATGCCTGCGGTCGAGAAGTTCGCGGTGACCGTCCAGCCGAGGAACGTGATCGCGAGCACCGCGACGAGCACACCGACCTTCAGGGCGAGCGCGCGAGCACGGTCGAGTATCTCCCCCTCGGTCTTCCTCGTGATGAACACCAGCCCATGGTAGAAGAACAGCGCGAGCGTCGTGAGCCCGCCGAGCAGCGCATAGGGGTTCAGCAGATCGAAGAACGAGCCGATGTAGTTGAAGTTCTCATCGAGTGCGAGCCCCTGCGTGATGTTCGCGAACGCGACGCCCCACAGGAAGGCGGGCACGACCGAGCCGACGAAGATCATCCAGTCGAACCACCTGGTCCACTCGACGCCCTTCCCCTGGTGCCGGTACTCGAACGACACGCCTCGGACGATGAGCGCCAGCAGGATGAGCAGCAGCGGCAGGTAGAAGCCCGAGAAGATCGTCGCGTACCACTCGGGGAACGATGCGAACAGCACGGCCCCGGCGACGATCACCCACGTCTCGTTGAGGTCCCAGATCGGGCCGATCGTGTTGATGAGCACTCGCCGGTCGGTGTCGTCCTTGCCGATGAACGGGAGGGCGATGCCGACGCCGAAGTCGAAGCCGTCGAGCACGAAGTACCCGATGAAGAAGAACGCGACGATCCAGAACCAGAGGACGGGCAGATCCATCAGTAGACGCTCGCTTTCACCTTGACATCGGCAACGTCGTCGACGGTGCCATCGGCATTCGAATCGAAACTCGGCGGCTCGGACTGAGCCGCCTTCAGCAGCAGCTTGACCTCCACGATCGCGAGGATCGCGTAGACGACCGTGAACGCGACGAGAGAGATGAGCACGCTCAGTCCGCTCACGTTCGGGGAGACACCGGACTCGGTCTTGAGCAGCCCGAACACCAGCCAGGGCTGGCGCCCCATCTCGGTGAAGATCCAGCCGACCGTGATGCCCAGCGTGGGGAACAGGACGGTGAGGATCGCGACGTTGAACATCCACTTCCTCGGCGGGTTCTTCGCCTTCTTGCGCGTCACCCAGAGCCCGGCCACGGCGACCGCGATGGACGCCATGCCGAAGCCCATCATCCAGCGGAAGGACCAGTACGTGACCCAGATGATCGGCGCGTAGTCGCCCGGCCCGTAGAGCGCCGTGTACTGCGCCTGCAGATCGTTGATGCCCTCGACCGTTCCGTCGAACGTGTGCGTCGACAGGAACGAGAGGAGGTAGGGGATTCGGATGGAGAAGAGCTCGGACGAGCCGTCCGGGGTTCCCCACGTGAAGACCGAGAAGGATGCGTCTGCGCCGGTGGCAGTCGTGTACAGCGCCTCGGCGGCGGCCATTTTCATGGGCTGCGCCTCGACCATGGCGAGGCCGAGCTGGTCGCCGCTGAGCATGGTGCCGACGCCGCCGACGAGCATGAACCAGAGGCCGAACTTGAGGGCGGGCCACATGACGTCGTGGTTCTGGTCGCGCTTGAGGTGCCACGCGGCGGTCGCGATGATGATGGCCGCTCCCACCATGAGGGAGGCGAAGATCGTGTGCGGCAGCGCGGCGAGCGCAACCGGGTTGGTCAGCACGGCACCGAAGTCGACGAGTTCAGCTCGACCGTTTGCCTCGTTCATCTCGTACCCGACCGGGTTCTGCATGAACGCGTTGGCGGCCAGGATGAAGTAGGCCGAGGTCCACGTTCCGATCATGGTCATCCAGATGGTGGCGAGGTGCAGCTTCGGCGGCAGCTTGTCCCAGCCGAAGATCCACAGCCCGATGAAGGTCGCCTCGAGGAAGAACGCCACGAGTCCCTCGAACGCGAGCGGAGCACCGAACACGTCGCCGACGAAGCGGGAGTAGTCGGACCAGTTCATTCCGAACTGGAATTCCTGCACGATGCCGGTCACGACGCCCATGGCGAAGTTGATGAGGAACATCTTGCCGAAGAGCTTCGTGAGTCGCAGGTACGTGACCTTGCCCGTGCGCACCCAGGCCGTCTGCCAGATCGCGATGGCGAGGACCAGACCCAGCGTGACGGGCACGAAGAGGAAGTGGTAGATGGTCGTGACACCGAACTGCCACCGCGCGAGAATGAGTGGATCCAGCAGGGCGTCCACGGGGCCTCCTGATGCGTCTGGGGTTGGGCGCGAGGCCCTGGAAGCGCAGCGCGATTCCTGATCTCGATGGTACGCCGCGTTCTCCTACATGTTGTCGAATAGGAGGCCCTTAGTTCGGCGACATTGCTGGCCCCACCAGGCTTTTCTACATAATGTAGTAAGTGTAACGAAACGGTAACGGTGGAGAATCCCCAGGGACGCCAAACTTGTGGCCCTAGAGTCGCGGACATGAATGCGGGGACGAGAGCATGAACGAGCTGATCGAGACCGCCCTCGAGTCCATCGAATCCGTGCCTCCCGTCTGGCGGATCGTGCTGGTGGGTGTCGCAATCCTGCTCGAGACGAGCGTGCTGATCGGGCTCATCGTGCCAGGCGAGACGGTCCTGCTCGCGCTCAGCACGGGGATCGACGCCCCGCTCCCCTGGGTCCTGACGATCACCGCGTCGATCATCGGTGCGCTGCTCGGCGAATCCTTCGGGTTCTGGCTCGGCCGCACCTTCGGGCCACGGATCCGCGCCTCACGAGTGGGCCGCTGGCTCGGAGACGACCGCTGGCAGCGCGCGGAGCTCCTCATCCAGCGCCGCGGTGGCCCCGCAGTCCTCATCTCCCGATTCCTCCCGGTCCTGCACTCCCTCGTGCCGCTCACCGCAGGCATGGGCGGCATGCGCTACCGACGATTCCTCGCGTGGACCATTCCGGCCTGCGTCATCTGGTCGACCGCCTACGTGAGTGCCGCGGCAGGGGCGTCAGCCGGGTTCCGAGAGCTCTCGTCGTCCCTGCACTGGGCCGGCTACCTCTTCGTCGGCGTGATCGTCGTGTTCCTCGTCCTCATGTGGCTCGTGAAGCGATCCATCGGGAAGGTCATGAACCGGGACCTCGACGAGGCTGCAGCTCGTGCCGCCGACGAACAAGGCAAGCCCGGCACAGGCAACACGGACGCAGACAACTCAGACGCCGAGACCGCCGGCGTGCGAGGATGAGCGGGTGACGCCGACCTCCGACGCCCAGTCCCCGCTCGAACGCTGGCTGCTTGGGCTCAGGCCCGTGCGGGCCGTCATCGACAACGCCTTCCGGATCGAAGACCGCGTCCGCCTCGTGCGAGTCAAGCTCGTCCGGAAGCGTGGCTACCTCACCGTCCTCGAGCCCTACACGGGATACGGGACCACGACATGGGTCCGCGCGCTCGCGCGCGTCCACATGGCCCCGCCCGGCAGCAGGCGGCGCTTCAGCCTCTCGAGGCTCCTCCGGCGCAAGCGCCGCGAATCGGTCGTCCGCGGCTGGCGGAGCTTCGCACGAGTGTCCGCCGGGAACGTGCCCGCGACCGTCATCATCGATGGCGTCAGGCACGCGGTCAAAGCCGACCGAGGCGGCATCATCGACATCAACCTGCCCGCGAGCCTCCCCCCGGGCTGGAACACCATCACCTTCGAGAGCTTCGACCGGCAGACGAGCACGGCCCCCGTCTTCATCGTGGCCGACGAACAGCGCGTCGGACTCCTCTCGGACATCGACGACACGGTCATGGTGACAGCGCTCCCCCGCCCCATGCTCGCCGCGTGGAACACCTTCGTGCTCGATGTGCACGCGCGCACCCCGACGCCCGGCATGAACGTGCTCTCCGAGCGCATCCTCACGTCCTTCGGGCGCAGCGAGACACCCGTCGTCTACCTGTCGACCGGGCCGTGGAACGTGGCTCCGACGCTTGCTCGGTTCCTGGGACGCAACCTCTACCCCGCTGGCCCGCTGCTGCTCACCGACTGGGGCCCGACCCCCGAGCGCATCTTCCGGTCAGGGCTCGACCACAAGGTGTCGAACCTCGACCGACTCGCCCGCGAGTTCCCCGACATCAAGTGGATCCTCGTGGGTGACGACGGCCAGCACGACGAGCAGATCTACGGCGAGTTCACGAGCCGCCACCCTGACCGAGTGCTCGCCATCGCCATCCGGCAGCTGTCGACGAGCGAGGCTGTCCTCGCTGGCGGCCGCGCAGCGAGCGCACACTGGCGCAAGAACGCGCCGGTGCCGTGGGTCTACGCGCCCGATGGCGCTGGCCTTGCGAAGCAGCTCACGGAAGCGGGCATCCTGCCGGACCTAACACAGGCACCGGGGATGACGACGGACGAAGCGCCGGAAGAGACCGTCGTCACGCCTTCGGACTAGGCGCGCTCCTCGCGCGGGGACTCCGTCCGCCCGAGGGCGAGCGTGAAGTTCAACGAGTCCATCTCCGAGTACGGGCGGTACATGCCGTTGAAGACGCTCGAGCCGGCAGGGGTGAGGATCACGCGCACCCCCAGCCATTCGGCCACGTCATTGCGGACGAGCGGCGTACCGACCTCGCAGCTCGCGAAGTCGATCAGTGCACCGTCCTCCCCCTGCACGACGAGCCTCGCCCCGTCGCCGTCGAAGACGAGCTGCGGGTTGCGGAACGTCACGTCGAGCATGCCTCCGTGCCCCGTGAGCCTCACCGAGCCGACGAAGCTGGCGCTGCCCACGGGCGACTCTCCAGCTAGCCAGGCGGAGTCGGTCGCGCCTCGCGGGTAGGCGAACTCCTCGTCGTCGACGAACGCCCCGCCCTCCACGCGCACGTCGCCACCCGAACGACGCACGTACTCGACGAAGGACGACTTGATCGGCCATCGCAGTTCGCCACGCCAGAGCTCCATGCGACCAAGCTAGCCCGCCTCGAATTCGAAGCGCCAGCGCCAATCTGCGCGCGCTACTTCGACAGCAGCACGGTCACAACGAAGATGACCGGAACCGAGAGGAATGTGGTGGCCAGGATCGTCTCGCGCGCGACGCGCATCCCGACCCCGTAGTTGCTCGCGTAGGTGAAGACGTTCTGTGCGGACGGGAGCGCCGCAGTCACGACGACGATGAGCAGCGCGGCACCGTCGAGACCGAAGAGCCACGCTCCGATGAGCCACGCCAGAGCCGGGTGGATGAACACCTTGAGCACGGTGGCGACGATCGCGGGCGCACGGTCCGATTCGCGGAACGGGATGGCGTTGCCCCAGAGGGACATGCCGAACGCCAGGAGCATGGCGGGGACGCTCATGCCACCGAGGAGCTCGATGGGATCGAGCAGGAACGCCGGAATCGTGACGCCGGATGCGCTCACCGCGATGCCAGCCAGCGCCCCGATGACGATGGGGTTCCGGAAGGGCCGGAGGACGATCTGCCACCACCGGAGCCGGGGCGCATCGTCGTCCCTGGATGCGATGTCGAGGAGCGTCATGAAGACCGGCCCCATGATGAGCTGCTGCCCGAGCATCACAGGTGCGACCAGTGTTGCGTCGCCGAGCACGTAGACCGCGATGGGGATGCCGAGGTTCCCGGCGTTGACGTAGCTGGCCGCCATCGCGCCGGACGTCGTCGTCCCGAGTCCCCACCTGCGCAGGGCGCCGACACCGCTGTAGATGAGCGCGACGGCGGTCATCGCGATCGCCGTGACGACGAACTGCCTGGAGTAGAGCACCTCGAGGTGCGCGTCCGCCATGAGCGTGAAGAGGAGCGCCGGAGTCGCGACGTTGAACGCGAGCTTGGACAGGCCGGTCTGCCCCGTCTGCCCGAGCACCCCGCTGCGTGCCAGGAACACGCCAACGGTCACGATGACCGCGATGACCGCGAATCCCTGAAGAACATTCATAGCTTCCGCGATCGTATCCTGCTCGCCGCTCGTGAGTGACGCCGGTGGCTGCCACCGCGGGCTCCGCCGACGAATTCACGAGGAACTCGGATGCGAACCGAAATGACTTCGGGAGACTTTTTCTCTCATCGTGTCGCGACCTAGCGCATCGAGTGCATAGGGTGCGAACTCCCCACCAGAAGAAACCTGGATTCAAATCACCGGATAATCATCTAGCATGTCCTCGGTCTGCATTTAACGAAGGGGATCCCATGGCTCGGAAAGTCATCTACCAGCTCGTCGACGACATCGACTCGAGTTCACTCGCCGAAGGCGAAGGCGAGACGGTTCAATTCGCGCTCGACGGAACCGACTACGAGATCGATCTCTCGGACGAAAACGCCAAGAAGCTCCGCGATGCATTGGCCGACTACGTTTCGGCCGCCCGCACGGTAGCCAAGTCGCGAAAGTCGAAGTCCGCCGGTTCCGCCTCGAACCGCCCGAAGCGTGATCTCGCCGCTATCCGCGCCTGGGCTCGCGCGGAAGGACACAAGATCTCCGACCGGGGTCGTATTCCCGGTTCCATCATCGAGGACTACGAAGCAGCCACCGCGTAGGCGCGGACGCGCGAGGTCTCGCTGGTTCACCCTCCGAGACCACACGCAGGAAGAGGGCCAGACGGCGGAAGCCGTCCGGCCCTCTTACTGTGCGGCCCGCCGTTACTTGGCGACGATCGTCGGAGTCTCGAGGTGCGCAAGGACTCCGTGGCTCACGGAGCCGAGCAGGAGCCGGGCGAAGGCCCCCCGCCCCCGGCTGCCGACGACGACCAGCGACGCCGAGTGCGCGGCGTCGAGAATGGCCATGTCCGGAATGCCCTCGACCACAACCGGGGTGATCTCAAGGTCCGGGTAGCGCCCCCTCAGACCCGCGAGGGCGAGTGAGAGCGTCTCCTCGGCGGCGAGACGCAGCTCATCGAAGAAGTCACCTGTGACGATGACGCCCCCTCCGTACACATTCGGGGCATGCCAGGCATGCACGGGGATGAGGGGCTCCCCCGCGCGGCTCGCTTCCTCCGCGGCCACCGCCAGGGCGTTCTCCGACAGGTCCGACCCATCGACCCCGACGACGACGCCGCGTCGGGCCGAGAGATCGGTGTCCGGGACGACCGCCACCGGCGATTCGCTGGCAGCTGCGACGCGAACGCTGTGCGTGCCGCTCGCGCGTCCCGGTGCGTCCCCGCGGTTGCTGCCGACGACAAGCAGCCCGGAGGATTTCGAGAGCTCGGCGAGCGTCTCGATGACAGCGCCCGTCAGCACGACGGTCTCCACGTCGAGGCCGGCGTCGACGGAAAGCGCCGCTTCGGTCGCCTCCTGCAGGATGCGCGCCGCCGCCGCCTCCGCCTCGATCATCAGGTCCGGATTGCCGGCGCCCGCGATCCTCGGATCGACGATATGCGCGAGCCGCAGGCGTTTCCGTCCGCGTGACGCACGGGCTGCCGCCCACCGCGTCGCGACGATTCCAGGATGGTTACCAGCGACTCCGACGGTAATGTTCTCGCTCATACCCGAATGCTAGCCCCGCCCACCAGTGGAATCACTGCGTAGCGGCGTACTCGCGTTTGAGGTCGCTGAACCCGGCCAGACGGAATGGGCCCGCAGTCTCGTTCGGGAGCGTGAACTCGCCCAACTCGCTCGGATCTCGACGTTCATGCCACTTCAGGTATTCCACGGCATCGATCGACACACGATTCGCGAGCGTTGCTCGATTCTCTTCGGTTCGCAGATGCTCTCGATATCCGGGTTGAACCGTGCCGCCGAAGAACTCCGCGACGCTTCCAGAGCCGTAGCTCAGGAAGCCGATTCGCCTGCCCTCCAGTTCTTCCTCGCTGTCGAGCAGGCTCAGGAGCGCGAGGTAGATCGAGGCCGTGTACGTGTTGCCGATGACCCTGTTGTAGCGCAACGTTGGCGCGATCTGGGCGTCGAGAGTGGCCGGTTCGAGGTCGCCTCCGGCTGTCTTGATGAGGTGGCGGTGCGCTTTCGAGGCCATCTTGGTAAACGGCTGGTGATAGCAGAAGCGATGGAAGTCGCCGATCGGGAATCCACCCTGCGCGGTGTAGTCGTTCCACGCGTTCTCCACGGCCTGGAGATAGGCGCGAATCGAGTACTTGCCGTCCACAAGCGCGGTGACCTGGCCATTCGGGCGCCAGAAGTCCATGATGTCGCTCGTGAACACCCCTGAGCCTGGCTCGATGACGACCAGGTCCGGGTCGGCTGCCACCAGCATGGCGACGGCGCCGGCCCCCTGGGTCGGCTCCCCGCTCGACCCCAGTTCGTAGCGCGCGACGTCGCTCGCCACGACGAGCACGCGTTGCCTCGGATCGCGCGCGACGAGCGCCGTGGCGAACTGCAGAGCGGCGGTGGCTGAGTAGCAGGCCTGCTTGAGCTCGACGACTCGGCAGGTGGCCGGCAGGCCGAGCAGCTGGTGCACGTACACACCGGCCGCCTTCGATTGGTCGATGCCGGTTTCCGTCGCGAACAGGACCGTACGGATCCCCTCGGATCCGTGCCGGTCGATGATCTGCTTCGCCGCGGCCGCACCCATCGTGACGACGTCCTCGTCGGCCGCGGTGATGCTCATCCGCTCCTGGCCGATGCCGATGGTGTACTTCTCGAGCTCTGTGCCGAGCCGCTCGGCGATCACCGAGAGGTCGAGCACTCGGGACCCCGTCGCGAACGCGAGGTCGTGGATGCCGATTGGTGTTGTCATAGTGTTCGCTCGTTTCCGCGCGTCGCTCAGTTAGCGGCGCGTTCCAGCTTGAGGTGCGAGGCCATCAGCTCGCCTTGGTTCGTCTGGGCGGCCATGAGGGAGAGCTCGCCGCAGAGAACGGTTGCCGCACACAGTACGGCCAGTCGCCGAGCGTTCGCTCCGGGCTCACGATCTTCCTTGCATCCCAGTCGTGCGAGGTTCGCCTCGATGAAATCGAGCCCCTTGCCGTTGCCGACGCTCCCGACGATGAGGTTGGGCAGCGTGCAGGAGAAGTAGAGGTCCCCGTCGCGCACCTCGGCGTGGGTGATGCCCTGCGAGCCTTCGACGATGTTCGCCGCATCCTGCCCCGTGGCGAGGAAGAAGCCGAGGAGCATGTTCGCGTAGTGCGCGTTGCCGGTCCGCAGTCCACCCGCCAGCATCGTGCCGATGAGGTTCTTGCGCACATTGAGCTGCGCGATCTTCTCGGGGGTCGACCGCAGCCACCGTTCGACGGTACGCCGCGGGAGCACGAGCTCCGTCACGACGTTCTTGCCTCGTCCCAGGATGCCGTTGACGGCCGTGGCCTTCTTGTCTGAGCAGAAGTTGCCGGAGATCGACTCGTACCGCAGCTCAGGCCAGCGGCGCAGGATGAAGTCCATGAGCCGCTCCGAGGCGAGCGTCACCATGTTGTGGCCGGAAGCGTCGCCGGTGGTGAGCTCGAACCGAAGGAAGAGCAGGTTGCCTGCGATCTGCGCGTGCAGGTCGATGAGGCGGGCGAAGCGACTGCTCGTCGCGACCACCTCCTGCAGCAGGTGCATGTGCGCCTGGATCTCGTGCAGCGCCTTGAGCGCGACTCCAGCGTCGTCTGCCTCGAAGAGCACCGAGCGGCTCATGCGCTCGTCGATCAGGGTCGCCTTGATGCCGTCCGGCACGAGCATCGACATCTTGGCGCCTCGGCCGACCGACGGCCACAGGGGCTGCTCGTAGGTCGCGAGCGGCACAAGCTGCTCACCCTCCATGACGTTTCCGGTCACGCGGACTGGGCCCACCCACTTGAGCGGAACGGGTGCGTGGTCGAGGAGCTCGGTGCTCATCGCTGTCCTTTCGATGGGAGGGTGCCGCGCCCGCGGGCTCGCGAGACGACGGCCGGGTCGATGCCGCGGGAGGCGCAGAACTCGAGGAGCGCGCCGTGGAGGATGAGCTCCTGCTGCCGCAGGGCCGCCGGGGTGGGGGCCCCGAGCATGGTCTGCAGCGCGGCGAGCTGATCCCGCCAGGAGCGGATGTGCTCGACGAGCGTCTCCAGGCCCTCCTCGACGAGCACCTCGAGGAAGTGGCCCGAGACGCCCACGGCTCGAGCCCCGAGGGCAAGCGCCCTCAAGACGTCGAGTGGCGTTCGCACGCCACCTGAGGCGAGCAGGACGGGCGTGGGCGAAGTGCTGGAGTCTGCCTCGATGAGCGCCTCAGGGGTCGACTGTCCCCAGCCGACCAGCGACGCGTAGTCGCCCAGGCGTCGTCTGGAGTTCTCGATCTTGGCGAAGTCGGTGCCACCCCGGCCGCTGACGTCCGCGTACGACACTCCGAGCTCGGCGAGGCGCGCGAGCGTCTTCGAGCTGAGTCCGAATCCGACCTCTTTGACGATGACCGGAACGCCGACGCGCTGCACGATGGCCTCGATGGCCCCCGGCCATGCAGCGAAGTCCCGGTCGCCCTCCGGCATCACGGTCTCCTGCACCGAGTTGATATGGATCTGCAGCGCGTCAGCCTCGAGCAGATCGACGGCGCGCTGAGCATCGTCGGAGCTGACGGTGGCGTTGACGTTGGCCATGACGAACCCGTTCGGGTTCTCATCGCGGATGACGCGGAAGCTGGGTGCCGTGGCGGCATCCTTGAGATAGGCGGAGAGCGAGCCCGCGGCCATGGCGATGCCCGTCTCGCGAGCCGCAACCGCCAGGTCGCGGTTGATGGCCCCGGTGCGCTCGCTGCCGCCCGTCATGCCGTTGAGGTAGAACGGCACAGGCCAGCTGGCACCGGCGACCTCGACGGCCGTCGAGACGGACCCGCGGTCGACCCCGCCGAGGGCGTGGTGCACGAAGCGCACGTCGTCGAAGTCGTTGCGCGTGATGCCCGACCGCTGCTCGAGGGCCAGGTCGACGTGCTCGTCCTTGCGGTTACCCATGTTCGCGAACTCCAACTCGACGGTGCGGAATGACGTGCAGGTCCAGGACCTCGATGCCAGCGGCGCGCCACGCGGCGTCGAGTGCCTCGTCACGGGCCGGCGCCAACGCGATTCCGCAGTCGCCGCCACCTGCCCCCGAGGTCTTCGCCGGTATCCCGACGCCGCGAGCCGCGGCGATGAGATCCAGCAGCGCGGGGGTGCGGATGCCGATGCCGCTCAGCTCGTCCAGCGCCTCGAGGTTGTCGGCCGCGTCGCGGATGGCCAGGAGGGCGTGCTCGACGCTGTCGGCTCGGACCGCCGCGACGAGGGCCGCCGTGATCCTGTCGCTCTCGCTGAGGAAGGTCGCGTACTCGGTGCTCGAGCGCCAGTCCCCCGCGTGGAGCGTGCCGACGAGCTCGGCCGTCGAGGCTGGTGCTGAGGTCCACCCCACGTGCAGCACCATGGAACCCGGATCAGGCAGCGACTCGAGCACGAGCCCTGGCCAGGTCTCGTTCAGGCTCGCCTCGACCCCGCTCGCACGACGCAGCTCGCGCACGGCGAGGCGGTCGGGCGACGCGTAGTGCACCCATCCCCCGAGGGTGCTCGTCGCGATGTCAGCGCACGAGGCGGCCGGGCGCAGCTCGATCGTCGCGAGGGTTGCGAGGCGGAAGACCGCGTCGTCGTCGAGGCCGAGACCGTGGTGCTCGGCGACGGCGCGCACGGTGACGACGGCCACCGCGCCGCTCGATCCGAGTCCGAACTTTCGGCCGTGCTCGTCGTCGAGCTCGCTCTCGATCTCGATCGCGAACGGCGAGGTCTCGATCCCCCGCTCGCGTGCGAGCTGGACCACGACGCGGATGCACTCCCGCACGAGCTCGGCACCGGGCGCGTCGATGGAGACCGAGTCGCCTTCCATGGTGATGGGCATCGGGGTCGGCCCGAAGTGCCGCGAGCGGACAGTGCTGCCGTCGCCGCCTTCGGCGGCACTGAGGCGGGCGCGGATGAGCCTGGAGACTCCCACGATCACGGCGTGCCTGCCTGGTTCGACAACCGCGTACTCGCCGGTGACGAAGAGCTTGCCCGGGGCTTCGGCGACGATCACCGCGTGGCTCCGCGGGCAGCGGGGGCGTCGTCCGCGTCATCCGGACCCGAGACGGCCACACCGGGACCCGATTCGGCGATCACGAACTCGATGCCTGGAGCTGCCGCAGCGAGCGCGGCGCGGACCGCGGGGGCATCAGCGGAGCGGCACAGCGTCTTGACATTCGGGCCCGCGTCCATGGTCGCGTACGCCTCAAGGCCACCGCGACGGAGCTCTGCCACGGCATCGAGCAGCGCCATGCTGCCCGCGGTGAGGTATCGAACGGGCGGCACCGCGCCGAGCATCGCCGCGTGCATGCGGAGGGCGTTGCGCTCGGAGATCTCGCCGACCTCCGTAAAGTCGCCCCGGCGCAGCGCGTCGCGCATGAGGGCCAGCTCGGTCGGGTTCGTCTCGACCCACGGAGCGTTGTACGGCGAGGTCTCGACCGTGCGGCGCATGGCGTCCCTGCTGGAGATCGGCTTCGCCCCGGCGTTGACGATGCCGAGCACCATGGCTGCGTCGACGTGCGCGTCGCTCACGGGCTCCGCGTAGGAGCTGAGGTCGTCAGTGCCGGCGTTCCAGACGGCGAAGCCGCCGAAGATCGAACGCGAGGCGGATCCGGAGCCACGCCTGGCGAGTCGCGAGAGGTCGCGGGACGAGAGGTCGAGCCCGTACGCCGCCGCAGCCGCGGCAGCGAGGGCTGCGAAACCGGAGGCCGACGACGCCAGGCCTGCTCCGGTCGGTCCGGCGTTGCTCGTCTCGACGCACGCGGCTCTGGAGCTGCCGGCCAGCTGTCCGACGTGGTCGAGGAACCTGGCCACCTTGACGGACGCCGCCTGCGGCATGGGGGCGCCGTCTTGCAGGACCTGGTGCTGCTGGCCGTCGGCCGCCAGCGTGACGGTCGTCGTGGTCGGGTAGACGGCGAGCGTCAGGGAGAGGCTCGAGGTCTGCGGGATGATCAGCGCCTCGTCGCGCTTTCCCCAGTACTTGATGAGCGCGATGTTCGGGAAGGCGACGGCGGTCGCCCTCACAGCGGGGTGCCCGTGCTGGTGATGCTCCAGGTCTGGATGGCCCCCGCGCCCTGCAGTGCGCCGGCGACCGCCGCCGCGTTGCCGCGCTCGACGACCGCCACGATGCATCCACCGAGGCCGCCGCCGGTGAGCTTCGCGCCGAACGCCCCCGCCCCCACCGCGGCGGCCACGAGGTCGTCGAGAGCCGGATGGCTCACGCCAAGCCGCGAGAGCAGCTCGTGTGCGTCGGACATGCGGACGCCGAGCGAGCGAGGCGCGTTGGTCTCGAGGTCGGTGATGGCCAGGTCGGAGAGCTCTCCGAGGGTGTCGATGATGGTCATCGTCGCGTCGTGGTCGCGCTCGAGTGAGGTGCGCACGTCATCGACGGCCTGTCGCGTCGAGCCGTGCACGCCCGTGTCGGCGATCACGAAGCACGCGTCCAGCGCGACGGGAACCGGCACGGCGCTGGCGTTCTGGAACCGAATGGGCGACGGGATGGTCGTCGCCAGCGCATCGAGTCCGCTCGGCTTCCCGTGCGCTACCTGCTCCGCCAGCTGGACGAGCGCGAAGTGCTCGCCGCCGGAGAGCGTGACGTTGTGGAGTCGCGAGACAGCGTCGACGATGGCTCCGGCCGCGGCGGCGCTCGACCCGAGGCCGCGCCCGAGCGGGATGTTGCCCCGGACGGCGACCGTCAGCCCCTCGAGCTCGCCGCCGATGGCCCTGAGGGTCTCCTCGATCGCCGTGCGTGGCGCCTCGACGATCTCGGGAGCAGCAGCAAGCGGACCCGTGTAGTGATCCGACTCGAAGCGGGACTCCGTGCCCTCCCGCCACGCGGTGGCCCGCATGCGCATGGCACGAAGCGGAAGCGCGACGGCGGGCTTTCCGTAGACGACGACGTGCTCACCGAAGAGGATGAGCTTGGCGTGCGCGCTCCCGCGCCCGACGGCTCGTCCGATCCGCGGCAACGCCGAAGTATCGAGAGAAGCAAGCGACGTCACGTCGAAACTCGATGGCACCAGGGTCACTCACCTCGCAGTAGGTCGGCGTCAAGTGTACGGCGCAGTCACGCCGATCGCATTTCCCCCCACACCGGAGGAGGAAAAGCCCCGTCAGCTTCCCAGGATGTTGACCATCCACGCGATCCCGAAGCGGTCGACGAGCATTCCGAACGTGTCGCCCCACGGCGCCTGCACGAGGGGCTGCTCGATCTCGCCGCCATCGGCGAGCTTCTCCCAGTAGCCGCGCAGCTCGTCCGCCGCATCACCGCTGATGGAGATCTCGACCGTTCGTCCCGGGTTGGGCTCGATGAACGACGGGGTGTCCGACGCCATGATCGTGAACCCGCTCGTGGTCGTGAGCTGGCCGTGCATGATCTTCTCCGACTCGGAAGGGTCCATGGGCATGCCCGAGCCGCCGAAGGTGCTCATGACGAGCTCACCCCCGAACACCTCCTTGTAGTACTCGAGCGCCTCGCGCGCGTTGTCGATGAGGTGGATGTAGGGGTTGAGGATGGCTGCCATGGTCCGGCCTTTCGTTCTCGCAGACGACGAGCGTCATCGCCTGGGTCGATCGTGGCACAAGCCACCGACATTTCGATCCATCTCGCGAGAATCCCGCGGAACAATCCGGTCATCGAATTCACCGCCACCATGAGCCTCTCCGGCAGGAACACCGGCATCGAGCTGCCGGTGGACGTCATCGGGCGCTTGGGTGCAGGCAGGAAGCCGCCCGTCATCGTGACCGTCAACGGGGACACCTACCGGAGCACCGGCGCGGTGATGGGCGGACGCTTCCTCATCCCCTTCAGTTCTGACAAGCGCAAGGAGACCGGAATCGAGGGCGGCGACCCCATCACCGTGGTCCTTGAGATCGACGCGGAGGCGACGCGCGAACGACGGGTCGTCGGCGTCGTCGAGTCGCTCGCCTGATCCGAGCCTCACATCGAGACCATGACCGAGGCGCTTCAGCGGCGGAGCGACTCGGCGATCGCAGGCCTGATCTGGGCGCGGGTGAGGTGCCCCGCGATCACCAGGTACGCGAGCCCCTGCATGGTCGCCCAGAGGGCCGTCGCACGCGCCTCGACTCGCCCAGCGTCAGCCTCGGGGTCGAGCCCCGCCGCCGCATCGCCGAGCGTGTCCTCGAGCTGCCTGATGAGCGGGGCCATGGTCTCGCTCGGGGAACCGGGCACGCAGACGTCGGGGTCGTAGATCAGCGTGAACGCGTGCGGGTTGTCGACAGCGAACTCGACGTAGGCGGCACCGAGCGCAAGCGCGCGCTCCTGCGCGTCGAGGCCTGGCGCATCCGCGGCCAGGAACTGGTCGACAAGCCGCTGCATGCTCACTTCGCCGAGCCGCTTGAAGAGTCCGGTCTTGTCGCCGAAGTGGTGGTATGGCGCGTTGTGGCTGACGTCCGCCTCTCGCGCCAGCTCGCGGAGGCTGATCGACGAGTGCGGTTTCTGCGCCAGCAGCTCGACGCCGGCTGCCTCGAGGACGGGGCCGAGGTTGCCGTGGTGGTAGGGCGCATCCGATCTTGACATGAGCAACATTGTAGCTAGGCTGACTCTCGTCATATCTTGACACTGTCCACTTCAAGGCCTGGAGCCAGCATGCACACCCTCGTCATCGACGGCCATCCCAACCCGAACTCCCTCAGCGCGGCACTTGCGAAGCGCTACGCGAACGCGCACGGCGACGCCAGGGTCCTCGCCGTGCGAGACCTCACGTTCGACCAGAACCTACGCTTCGGCTACACCAGGCGGCAGGAGCTGGAGCCCGACCTGCAGGAGGCCTGGGCCGCGATCCAGGCGGCGGCGCGGATCGTCCTCGTCACCCCGGTCTGGTGGGGCTCCGTGCCGTCGCTGCTGCAGGGGTTCTTCGACAGGCTCCTGCTCCCTCGCATGGCCTACGACGCCTCGGGCATGCTCCCCAAGGGCCTCCTCAAGGGACGCAGCGCGCGCATCATCCTGACCGCGGACAGCCCGGGCATCTACCTTCGTCTCACCGGCAACACGCCCGTCCGCCAGCTCAAGACCCATGTGCTCGGCTTCATCGGCCTCTCGCCCATCGCGGTCACGCGCTTCTCCCCCGTCAAGACCTCGACGGCGAAGAAGCGCGTGCAGTGGCTCGACGAAGCGGCCGCGCTCGGCGAGAAGGACGCCAGACGCTACTTGCCGGCCCCGAGTCCTGCTCTGATGAGCTGACCGGTCGTCGCGGTCGGGAGGTACGCACGGGTCAGGCCGATGCCGATGCGCGGCAGGTCAGCCTCGTCTCGGTACAGCAGGTACATGGGCTCGTACCTCGGGTTGAACTTCGTCTTGAAGTTGTGCAGCGATGAGAACCCGTAGAGCGGTTCGAGGATCTCCGAGACCTGGCTCAGCACCTGGTCGAGCGCGGTCGCCTGAGCTTCACCCGACCCGGCCAATGGTGCTCCCGACAGCGAGGCGAAGGCCGCGCCCTCATCCCGGAAGGCCATCGCCGACGAGATGATGAGGAACTCCATGACGGGCTTGAAGCCTCCGTCACGTCGACGCATGAGGTCGAGCGTCCAGCCCCGGACCTCGCCATCACCGCCGTACACGGGCAGCCACGAGGTGACCCCGTGCACGCTGCCGTCGTCGTCGATCGCGATGCCGAGCCGCACGGCCGGGTCGAGCGCCTCGTCGACGCCGCCGAGCGTGAAGCCCATCTCGGGCAGCCCCTTGTCGCCCACCCAGTCCTCGGAGATCGCGCGCACCTGTGCGAGCACAGCCCACGGCTCCTCGGCGAGGGTCGTCATCTTGAAGCGGATGCCTTCACGTTCGGCCCGGTTCACGGCGGAGCGGACGGGCTGCCACGGCTTGCCCTTGAGCTCGAGACCGGGGAGGTCGATGATCGTGTCCTCCGCCACCTGGACGCGCTGCCAGCTCGACGGGGCGGCGTCCACAGTCGCCTGCGTCGCCGAGAAGAACGCCGGCGTGTGCCCGGCGAGCTCGGCGCGGGAGGCGAAGTCATGGATGAGGTCGCTCAGCTCCGTCGCCGGCGCGACGGGGTCGCCGAGGGCGAGCGCGACCCCCGAGTACTCCTGGTAGGCGATATAGCCGTCCTTCTTGGGACTCATCAGGTAATGGTTTCGGGGCCAGAGCGTCATCCAGGAGATCGTGCTGCCCCCGACTCTCGGGAGGATCTCGCGGGCCTCCTCGACCGTTCCTCGCCGGTCTCCGGAGATCGAGTTCTTCGACGGGCGCACGCGCACGGCGAATGACCTGCGGGCGACGACGAGGAAGAGCACGACGAGCACCCAGAGCAGCGAGCCCGTGAAGTTCATGGTCAGACCGTCGTCGAGGCTGCCGGACGTCGCGACGTCGAGGACGATGAGCGCGAGCTCGAGCAGGTTGAAGATGCCGAGGGCGACTGCGATGATCCACGCGAAGCGCTGTCCTCTCCTGATGCCGTTCGCGACGAGGAGGATGACGACGACGTCGATCGCGACGCCGACCCAGGTCTCGGTCTCAGCGGTCGACTTGCCGAGCGGCCCGTCGAGCGTGAAGAGAGCGGCGACGACCTGCGCCGCACCGAGGCCGATGAGCGCCGTGAAGGCGATGAGGCGGTCTTCGCGCGTGCTTGTTGCGAGGCCCGTCTTGCGGTGCCGCTGCACGGCGTAGATGGTGAAGATGACGGCGACCGGGAGGAAGTGCTCGAGGTCTGCGAGGTCACCCACGTAGAGGAGGCGCAGGGAGACGAGCGCCCCGAGCGCGAGCCCCAGTCGCAGGCGCCATGGCGGTCGGAGGACCCAGACGAGGGCCGCGGTCAGTGCGGCGATGCCACCGGATGCCCCCACGTCGAGGCTGCCCGCGAGTCTGGTCGCCCATTCCCACCCGGTCGGGGCGAGCGCGGCGACGATGGCGAGCGTGCCGAGCACGGCGAGCGCCTGACCGGCGAGGAAGACCAGAGCGGTGCGCTTCCAGCCGAAGCGGAACTCGAAGACTCCGCCGACGATGAGCAGCTGCACGATGAGGAGCGCGTAGTGCCAGGCGCCGTTGCCGAGCAGCGACCCCGTGATGGGAGTCCACCACATGCCAGCTTCGAGCGGCGGCAGCCCGAAGGCCACGTCCCCGTACCAGGGCTGCGCTCGTGACAGGTGCCACATCGCGCCGGTGGCGACGCCTCCGACGATGAGGACGAGGACGAGGATGGTCGTGAACGGAGCACGACGAGCGAACGTGACGAGCGGGCGGACAGCCGCCCCGACTGCGTCGCGGACCGCGGCACCTCCCGGGGCGGTCTGCTGCGCATCCTGGGCGGCGGGGATGAGCAGGTCGAGCTCCTGCTCGGTCTCGCTGCTCGCATCCGCCCCCTCAGGTCGGTTGCGCGCTCGGTACACGACGACCGCGACGATGACGATGACCACGACGACGGCGACGGCGAGCGCGGCCCAGCCGAACGCGTGGATGAGCGCGAGAGCGCTCTTCCCGAGGGCGACGGTGACGGCGGTGACACCGGCCGCCCAGGCGACGCCGCCAAGGGCGTTCGCGACGAAGAAGCGTCCGTACGGCATGGCCATGGCACCGGCGAGGGGGCCCGCGAAGACGCGGAGCAGCGCGATGAAGCGACCGAAGAAGACGGCGTACGCGCCCCATTTCTGCATGAGCCCGACGGCGGCGTTGATCCGCGCGACGCTGAAGTGCTTCGGGAAGCGCTGCGAGAGGTAGCGCAGCAGGCGCGCGCCCCAGCGCTTGCCGATGTAGTAGCCGATCGAGTCGCCCAGGATGGCGCCTGCGGCCGCAGCGGCGGCGAGCAGCCACGGGTCGATTCCCTCGTTGGCGAGGCTCATGATGACCGCGGCGATGAGCACGCTCTCGCCAGGGAGGGGCAAGCCGAGACTCTCGAGCGTGACGATGACGGCCACGAGGAGGACAACGAGCAGCGGGGGGATAGCTATCAGCCAGTCGAACACGCGTTCAGGCTAGCTGTGAAACGGCCGAGAGGGCCCGCATTGTTGCCAAACCGCCGCCAGATGGGTTCCGAACGACTCCTGTGACCAACCAGGCACACAGCGAACTGAGGAGCAAGACAATGAAGAAGACGACGACGCGCACCATCGCCAGCCTCTCCACGGCCGCGGCCCTCTCTCTCGGCGCAGTCGCCCTGACGACCGCCCCCGCGAGCGCAGCCGACCTCGCACCCGCGAGCTCCGTCTCGACGACGGCGAGCGGCGCGCTCATCAACGGCCCCCTCATCGACGGCCCCCTCATCGACCTCGGCGGTCTCCTCAACTCCCTGCAGATCGGCCAGTTCCAGTAGCGGCCGCGCCTCCGTCTGAGGGAGGCCAGCAGCGGCGACCAGCCGCAGCACAGCAGGAGACCAGGTGCCGAGGGAGACCTCGGCACCGCTATGAGGAGCGCACAGTGACGAAGGCCAGCCAGCAGACGCAGACCAGTCAGCAGACCCCGAGCGGCCAGCAGGCCCCGAGCAGCCAGTGGGCCGAGAGCCGCCAGCACGGTGACGGAGCGGTGGCGGATCGCCTCCGCCTCACCCCGGCGCAGCTCGGCATCTGGTACGCCCAGCAGCTGGATCCCGACAACCCGAGCTACCAGATCGGTCAGTACCTGGACCTCCGGGGGCAGCTCGACGAGCGCCTGCTGCGCATCGCGTTCACCAAGACCGTGGCGGACCTGGACGCGATGAGCCTCGTGCTCGCCGAGGACGGCGACGGCGACGGACCGTACGCTGTCATCGAACGCCCATCGCCCACCGCGGACCTCCTCTCGGTGACGGACCTGCGCGAGCACGGCGAGGAGGCGGCCGTCGAGGTCGCCCTCGAGCGCATGGACCGCGAGCTCGAGACGCCCAGGTCGATGACGGGACGCGACCTGCTCGGCACGACCCTGTACCGGGTCGCGGACGCTCGCTGGCTGCTCTTCCAGCGTGTGCACCACGTGCTCCTCGACGGCTACTCCGCCGTCGTGGGCCTCCGCTACCTCGCCGGCGCGTACACCCGGCTCGAGAAGAGCGCCCCTCGCGGAGTGCTCGGCGCCCTGCTCGCCGGCCCGATCGCGCACCTCGCCGCGCGCACCGCGTCTCCCCTTCCCGGACTGCCCGAACTGCAGGCCCACCTCGACGAGTACGCGGCCTCCGATCAGCACGCGGCCGACGCCGACTACTGGCGCGAGCAGCTCGCCGACGACAGCGTCGTGACCGGGCTCGAGGGAACCACCGGCCGGGCGGCGACGCACGTCGTGCGCGTGTCGACGAGCATCCCGGACGCCGACGCCCGGCGCCTGCGCGCGCTCGGTCGCGACATGCCGAAGACGGCGGTCGGGCTGGTCGCCCTCTACCTGTCGAAGATGACCGGCCAGGTTCGGGTCTCACTCGGCCTCCCCGTCACGGCGAGGCGCGGGAAGGTCGCGAAGACCACCCCGTCCATGCTGTCGAGCATCCTGCCCCTTCGCGTCGACGTCGCCCCGGGGCTGAGCCTCTCCGAGGTCATCGCCAACGCCGGCAACGCCGTGCGCGGCGCCGTCGCGCACCAGCAGTTCCGGGTCGAGGAGGTCGCGCAGACGCACACCCTCGCCGGCCCCTCCGTCAACCTGCTCCCCGTCATCGACGAACTCGTCTTCGGCCGCGCCCGCGGCACCGTCAACATCCTCTCGACCGGTCCGGTGCACGACCTGTCGGTCGTCATCTCCGGGCTGACGAGCGAGGCCGCCGCGCCAACGCTCCAGCTCGAGGGCGACGCCGAGCTCTACACGGCCGAGGTCCTCGGCGAGCATGCGGGACGGATGCTCGAGCTGCTCTCGCAGGTGCTCGACGACCCCAGCACCACCACCGTCACGGACGCCAACGTGGTGCGAGCGGACGAGATCGCCGGACTCCTCGAACAGGGCTCCGGCGACGACGTGCCGATCGGCCAGGAGTCGGTGCTGCGCGCGTTCTCGAAGGTCGCCGCGGTCCGCGACACGGCTCCCGCGGTCGTCGCAGCTGACGGCACGCTCACCTTCTCGGAGCTCGACGAGCTCTCCACCCGCCTCGCGCACCACCTCGTCGGCGAGGGCGTCGGTCCCGGACGAACGGTGGCGGTGCGCATCGAGCGCAGCAAGCACCTCCCGATGCTCGTGCTCGCCGTGCTCAAGGCTGGTGGCGTCTATGTCCCCCTCGACCCCGAGTACCCCATCGACCGCGTCGGCAACATGATCGAGGACGCGTCGCCCGCGCTCCTGCTGACGAGCAGGGCGCAGGAGCAGCGCGACCTCGCCGATGGCGCATCCTGGCGCGTCGCGACCCTGCCGATCGACGCCGACACCTCCATCGCCTGGCGCAAGCGGTCCGCCGACCCGAGCGGTCTCGCGCCCGTCTCCCCCTCCGAGCTCGCCTACGTCGTCTTCACCTCGGGAAGCACCGGACGCCCCAAGGGCGTCGGGGTGGACCGCCTCGCGCTGCGCAACCTCTTCGAGCACCACCGCGCCGAGATCTTCGACCCGGCAGCCGAGCGCCTCGGTCGGCCCGTGAGGGTCGCCCACACGGCCGGACTCTCGTTCGACGCCGCGTGGGACCCGCTGCTGTGGCTCTTCGCCGGCCACGAGCTGCACCTCGTCGACGACGACGTGCGCCGCGACCCGCAGCGCCTCGCCGCGTACCTCGCCGAACAGGGCATCGACGCGATCGAGACGACCCCGTCGTTCGCAGAGGCGCTCATCGCGGGCGGCCTCTTCCAGCAGGATAGGTACCCGACCGAGATCGCGCTCGGCGGGGAAGCCGTCGGGCCCGCCCTCTGGGACGCGCTCGCGGCCCAGCCGGACGTCTCCGCCCTCAACCTCTACGGCCCCACCGAGACCACCGTCGACAGCCTCATCGCGCCCATCGTGCAGGGCTCGGAGCCGCACATCGGCAGCTCGGTGCGCAACACGCGCCACTACCTCCTCGACGCCTCCCTCACCCCGGTGCCGGACGGCGCCATCGGCGAGCTCTACCTCGCCGGCGCCAACGTCGCGTCCGGCTACGTCGGCCAGCCCGGCCTCAGCGCCGAGCGCTTCCTCGCCGACCCGTTCGCCGGCGACGGCACCAGGATGTACCGCACGGGCGACGTCGTCCGTCGCCGTCGCAGCGGCTCGCTCCGCTTCCTCGGCCGCATCGACGAGCAGGTGAAGATCCGCGGCTACCGGGTCGAGCTCGCGGAGGTCGAGGCCGCGCTGCGCAGGCAGCCCGGGGTCTCAGCCGCCGCCGCGATCGTGGTGGGCGACGGCGCATCCGCCCGCATCGTGGGGTACGTGACCGGTGAGCGCCAGCAGGAGAACCTCGCGGCGCAAACGAAGGCCGCACTCGCCGCCGACCTGCCCAGCTACATGGTCCCGAGCAGCGTGCTCGCCCTGAGCGAGCTGCCCATGACCCCGAACGGCAAGCTCGACCGGCGGGCGCTGCCAGCCCCAGAGCAGCGCCCGAACGACCCGGTGCAGCAGCCGCGCACACGCGCCGAGCGCCTCACCGCAGAGGCCTTCGCCGACGTGCTCGGCATCGCCTCGATCGGCGTCGACGAGGACTTCTTCGGCGCGGGCGGCCACTCCCTGCTCGCCACCAAGCTCGCCTCGCAGCTCACGGAGCGCCTCGACCGGCAGATCACGGTGCGCGACGTCTTCGAGCGTCCGACCGTCGCGGGTCTCGCCGCGCTCGACGACGACAGCGCCGACGCCGCCCGCGCCCTCCCCCTTGCCCCGACGCCCCACGGCGACGAGCTCCAGGTCTCCCTCGCCCAGCGGCGCCTGTGGTTCCTGAACAGCCTCGAGCCAGGCTCCAGCGCCTACAACATCCCCATCGTGCTGCACCTCGATGGCAGACTCGACGAGGCGGCGCTCCGGGCCGCCTTCCGGGACATCGCAGAGCGCCACGAGCCGCTGCGCACGGTCTTCCCCTACGTCGATGGTGAGCCGAGGCAGCGCATCCTCCCCATCGACGCCGGCGCCCCCGCCTTCACCTCCGTCGACGTGCCAGAAGAACGGGTGGACGACATCGTCCGCCAGGAGTCGCTGCGCCCCTTCGACGTGACCCGCGAGGTGCCGCTGCGCGCTGTGCTCCTGCGCACCTCGCCGACGAACCACGTGCTCGTCGCGACGATGCACCATATCGCCACGGACGGCTGGTCGCTCGCCCCCTTCGCCGCCGACCTGTCCGCGGCCTACTCGAGCCACGTCGCGGCGGCCGCCGGCGAGAGGAACGCCTCGCCCGACGAGGTGCTGCCAGAGCTCCCTGTCTCCTACGCCGACTACACGCTATGGCAGCGGGAGTCGCTCGGCTCGGAGGACGACCCCTCGAGCGCCATGAGCACGCAGCTCGACTTCTGGCGGCGCACGCTGGCAGACGCACCCGACGAGATCGCCCTGCCTCGAGACCGCGAGCGCGGCGCGCGGCGGAGCGACATCGGCCACCTCGCCTTCGAACTGGATGCGGAGCGCCACCGCGCCCTCCGCGACGTCGCGGCGCAGCACCGGACGAGTCTCTTCATCGTCCTGCACGCGGCAGTCGCCGCGGCGCTCGGCCAGCACGGCGCCGGCAAGGACATCGTCGTCGGCACCCCAGTGGCCGGACGCGTGGACCCGAAGCTCGAGCGACTCGTCGGATTCTTCGTCAACACGGTCGCGCTGCGCACCTCGCTCGCGGGGAACCCGACACTCGGCGAGCTCATCGAGCGCGTGCGCGTGGGCAACACCGAGTCCTACGCCCACCAGGACGTGCCCTTCGATGCCGTCGTCGATGCCCTCCGGCCGCCGCGAGTGGCCGACCGCCACCCCGTCTTCCAGGTGCTCCTCACGCTCCAGAACACCGAGGCGGCGAAGCTCGACCTCGGCGAGGTCGTCGTGACCGTCCCGAGCCAGGTCACGACCGCGGGCGTCAAGACCGACCTCATGCTCGACTTCTCGACCCCGGCCGGCGACGCAGGCCCGCTCGAGGCCGCCCTCGCCTACGACCTCGCGCTCTTCGACGAGTCGACGATCGGGCGGATGCGCGACACGGTCGACCGCATGCTCTCCGCAATGATCGACACCGTCGACCTCGCCCTCTCCGATCTCCCGACCCTCGACCGGGAGACCCAGCAGCGGATCGACGCGCAGGCCCACGGCGAGCGCCTGCCGGTGGACGGGACCATCCTCGATGAGCTCGCCACGAGCATCCGCCGCCTCCCCGGAGAACTGGCCCTCGAGGACGACGCCGAACGCCTCACCTTCGCCGAGCTCGGCGAGCGCATCGACGCCGCGGCCCGTGGCATCGTCGCCTCTGGCGTTCGCCCGGGAGACCGAGTGGCCATCGCCCTGCCCCGCTCCGGCGACGCCGTGACGCTCGTGCTCGCCGCGCTCCGCAGCGGCGCTATCGCGGTGCCCGTCGACATCGACTACCCGGATGCCCGCATCACGCAGATCCTCGACGCCAGCACCCCCGTTCTGCTCGTCGCGGCCGACGAGGCGCGCCTCAGCTCCCTCGCCGGCTCCACCGGGACTCGGACCGTCGACCCCACCTCCCTCGTCGAGCTCGGCTCCGGCGAGCCGGAGCTCGACCTGCCCGCCCCGCCGCTCCCCGAGCAGCCCGCCTACCTCGTGTTCACGTCCGGCACCACCGGTGCCCCCAAGGGCGTCCAGGTGCCGCACTCCGCCCTCGCGAACGTCCTCACACAGCACCTCCACGCGATGATCTCCCCACTCCTCGAGCTCCTCGGCGGACGCCCGCCGCGCGTGCTGCACGTGGCCGGCCTCGGCTTCGACGCCGCCTGGGACCCGATCCTCTGGCTCGCCGCGGGGTCGAGCCTCGTGATGGCGTCCGACGCCACGCGGCGCAATGCCGACGAACTGGTGCAGCGCGTGTCCGGTTCCTCGATCGACGTGCTCGAGACGACGCCGTCGTACGTGCGCCAGCTCATCGGCACCGGTCTCCTCGCACAGAGCGCCGAACGCGAGAACCCGCTGCTCGTCGCCCTCGGCGGAGAGGCCGTCTCGGCCGATCTGTGGGACGCCCTGCTCCGCGCGGACAGAGTCGAGGCATGGAACCTCTACGGCCCGAGCGAGTTCGCGGTGGACTCTGTCGTGACCCGCCTGACCGAGCCGGGAGGGGTCCGCATCGGCCGCCCGGTCGCCAACGTGACCGCTCGAGTGCTCGACGACTACCTTCGCGACGTGCCGGACGGCGTGCCGGGTGAACTCCACCTTGCTGGCGCCTCCGAGGCCCACGGCTACCTGGGACGCGCCGCCGAGACGGCGAGCGCCTTCATCGCCGACGCCTCGGGAGACGGCACCCGCCTCTACCGGACCGGCGACATCGTCCGCCGCCACCCCTCCGGCGAACTCGAGTTCCTCCGACGGGACGACGACCAGGTGAAGCTCCGCGGCTACCGCATCGAGCTCGGCGACATCGAGCGCAGCCTCGAGCGCACGCCAGGCGTCGAGGCCGCCGTCGCGACGATCCACGCTCCGGCAGGTCCGGACAGCGCGAGGCTCGTCGCCTGGGTCGCCGGGGCAACCGACGCCGACGCCGTCCTCTCGCTCGCCCGCGCCGCGCTGCCCGAGTACATGGTTCCTGCCACCGTCACGGTGCTCGAGCGGCTCCCGCTGACCCAGAACGGCAAGGTCGACGTCGCCGCGCTCCCCGCGCCGGAGTCGGCAGCAGGATCCCGCGCGCCCGAGACGGTCGACGAACGCAGCATGTGCGAGGCGTTCGCCGCCGTCATCGGCCTCGAGGAGGTCGGCCTGGACGACGACTTCTTCCGGCTCGGAGGGCACTCCCTGCTCGCCGTGGCGCTCGCCGGTGAGCTGCGCCAGCGCTTCGGCACCGCCCCTCCCCTGCGCGCGATCTTCGACGCACCCACGCCGGCCGGCCTCCTCGCCGTGCTCGGCCGCACGGGCGAGCACCCGGTGGCCGGACCCGCCGACAGGCCGAGCTCGCGACCACCGCTCCACGAGTGGACCGCGGCCAACCCGCGCGTCGACGGCGAGCCCCTGCCGCTCTCACCCGGCCAGGCGCGCCTCTGGTTCCTGAACCAGCTCGCCCCCGAATCCGGCGACTACAACGTCGTGCTCAGCGCTCGCCTCGACGGCGACCTCGACCTCGAGGCGCTGTCCGGCGCCGTCGACGACCTCGTCGCGAGGCACGAAGTGCTGCGCACCACGTACCCCGAAGTCGATGGGGCTCCGGTGCAGCGCATCCACGAACCCGCTGCCGGTGTGCTCCAGCACGAGCCGGTCGACGCATCGGCCGGCTTCGACCTGACGAGCCAGCTTCCCCTGCGCGCAGGCCTGACTCCCGCCGGCGATGAGTCGTGGCTGCTCGAGCTCGTCCTCCACCACATCTCCACCGACGGCGCCTCCCTCGCGCCGCTGGCGCACGACCTCGCCACGGCCTACACGGCACGTCGCAGCGGCTCGGTGCCGCTCCAGCGCCCGCTGCCCGCTCAATTCGCCGACTTCGCGCGCCTGATCCAGGCGATCGGGGCGCCAGCGGATGAGGCAGACCAGGTCGCGGCGTGGACCGACCACCTCGAAGGTGCCCCGTCGGTGCTGCAGCTTCCCGCCGACGGCACGCGGACCGCCCAGACCGCGCAGCCGGCCGGCCAGCTCGAATTCAGCGTCCCCGCGGAGGTCGCGAGCGCGCTCGGCTCCGTCGCAGCGGGCCGGTCGGCGAGCGCCTTCCACGGCTGGCTCGGCGCGATCGCCGGCTTCCTCGCACGGACCGGTGCCGGCACGGACCTCGTCATCGGGGCCCCCTCCGCCGGTCGGCAGGACGCCGACCTCAGCGACCTCGTCGGATTCTTCGTCAACACGCTGCCACTCCGCGTGCAGCTCGACGACGAGGCGACGCTGGCCGATGCCGTCGAGGCGGCACGCACGGCCGCGCTCTTCGGCATCGACCACGAGCAGGTGCCGTTCGAGCGCATCGTCGAGGCGATGGCCCCGGAGCGTGTCCTCGGACGCCACCCGCTCTTCCAGACGATGCTCGCGGTCGAGGAGCACAGCGCGCTCCCCCTCGCCCTGCCAGGAGTCGCCGTGACCCCGGTCGCTCCGGAGAGCACGGGCGGCGCGAAGTTCGACCTTTCCTTCACGCTGCGGGGTGCGGAGGCCGGGGCCGACGTGCCGGGCGTGCTCGAGTACAACTCGGCGCTCTTCAGCGCAGCCGCGGCCGGCGGCCTCGTCGAACGGCTCCTCGGCTACCTCGCGGCGGCCACCTCGACACCGGATGCGCCCCTCGAGACGATCCAGGTGCCGGGCACGCCAGGGCGCCTCCAGGCCTGGCCCCTTCGTGCGGAGAGTGACGGCGGCACGAGGTTCGAGCCGAGCACCGTGCTCGACGCCTTCGCCGCCTCGGCCGCGCGCACGCCCACGGAACTTGCGGTCGTGGCCCCGGACGCGGTGCTCGACTTCGGCGCGCTCACAGCTCGCATCGACCGGCTCGCTGGCGCGCTCCGCCGACGCGGCGCGGGCCGCGGCGACGTCGTCGCCTACCGCCTGCCGCGCTCGGTCGACACGGCCGCCGCACTGCTCGCCGTGTGGCGGGCGGGCGCCGTCGCCATGCCGATCGACCCCGAGTACCCGAGCGAGCGCGTCGACGCGATGCTCGAGGCCGCAGATCCGGCCGTCGTCCTCGACGGCGGACTCGAGGAGCTGCTGGCTGACGGCGCCGCGGAGTCCGAGACCGCCGGATTCCCCGACGTGTCGCTCGACGACCCGGCGTACCTGATCTTCACCTCGGGAACGACCGGCGTGCCGAAGGGCGTGCAGGTTCCCCACCGCGCCCTCGCGAGCCTGCTGCGGAGCCACCGCTCGACCCTCATGCCGGATGCGGTGACGCGTCGCATCCGCGTGGCGCACACCACAGGCGTCGGCTTCGACGCCGCCATGGACCCGATCCTGTGGCTCGCGAGCGGACACGAGCTGCACGTCGTCGCCGACGACGTTCGTCGTGACCCCGAGGCGCTCGTGCAGCTGTTCGCGGATCGGCGCATCGGCGCGTGGGAGACCACCCCGAGCTACGTCGAGGCGCTCATGACGCAGACGCGGCTCGAGAGCTGGCTCGACTCCCTCCCCGACGCCGACGGGTTCACGATGCTGCTCGGAGGCGAAGCGATCACCGCTGAGCTGTGGACCTGGCTGCGTGGACGAGCGACGGTTCGCGCGTGGAACCTCTACGGCCCGACGGAGGTCGGCGTCGACTCGATGCTCGCGGAGGTCGCCGAGACGGCGGCCCCCTCGCTCGGGGCGACGACGGGTGATGTCGTCGGCTACGTGCTCGACGCACACCTGCGCCCCAGCCCAGTGGGTAGCGTCGGCGAGCTCTGGCTCGCCGGCACCCAGCTCGCCGACGGCTACACGGGCCGGTCGGAGGCCACCGCAGAGCGCTTCGTCGCCGACCCGTTCGCCCGCGACGGCAGCCGCATGTACCGCACGGGCGACCTCGTCGTCGTGCGGGATGCGCTCGACGCCGAGCCGAGCCGAGTCGTGTCGCTCGGCCGCAGCGACGCCCAGCTCAAGATTCGCGGCCACCGCGTGGAGCCGGAAGAGCTGGCGCGGGTGATCGGCGCTCAGCCAGGTGTCGCCAACGCCGTGGTCCTGCCCGTCGAGTCGGCCGGGCAACTCGCGCTCGGCGCCTGGATCGTGCCGAGCGAGCCGGGCATCGCGGACGGCGAGCCGGACGCAGACGGCGAGGCCCGAGCGCAGCTCGCGAGCCGAGTGCTCAGTGCCGTGCGCGGCGCGGTGCCCGACTACATGCATCCCGTGGGCCTCGAGCTCATCCCGAGCATCCCCCTCACCCCGAACGGAAAGCTCGACCGGGATGCGCTGCCGCGGTTCCAGGCGACGGGCGGGGCAGGTCGCGAGCCGAGCACGCGGGCCGAGCTGGCGGTCGCGGCGGCCTTCGCCGAAGTGCTTGACGTCGAGGATGTGCGGGCTGACGACTCGTTCTTCGCGCTCGGCGGCCACTCGTTCGTGGCGCAGCCGACCATCCGCGCCATCAACGTGGCCCTCGGCACCGAGCTGCCCGTGCAGGCAATGTTCCAGGCGCCCACCGTCGAGGGGCTCGCTGCCCTCGCCAGCAGCGGAGGCGGCGACATCGCGGAGAGCCTCCGGGCGATCCTGCCGTTGCGGCCAGCCCGCGACGACGGCGCCCCGGCTCCCCAGGAACCGCTGTTCGCCGTGCACCCCGCCAGTGGGATCTCCTGGAAGTTCGCCGGGCTGCTCGCGCACCTCGATGGCGACCGCCCGCTCTATGGCCTCCAGCTGCCGGGCATCGCCCCGGACGACGGGGAGCAGACCGACCACGAGACGCTCGCCGAGCTGCTCGACGAGTACGTGGACGCGATGAAGACGGTGCAGCCGGACGGCCCCTACCGGCTCGTGGGCTGGTCGTTCGGCGGCCGCCTCGCCCAGCACCTCGCCGCCCACCTGCAGCACCGCGGCGACGAGGTCGCGCTCCTCGCGATCCTCGACGCCTACCCGACCGAGCACTCCTCGGTCGCGGGCGTCGATGGCGGCGACCGCATGTGGCGCGCCTTCCTCGATGCGAACGAGGTGGAGGCGCCAGCCGACGAGCTGGATGCGGATGCCGTCCGCGCCCTGCTCGCAGGGGCAGGCAATCCGCTCGCGGACATCCCTTCGGCCAGCATCGAGCGGATGGTGCGGGGCTTCCTGCGCGTGGGCGCCCTCCTCGACACGACACCCGTGCCGACCTTCCACGGCGACCTGCACGTCTTCGAGGCGAGCGTCGATGTCCCGTCCGACAGGCCAGGCCCCGACGCCTGGGCGCCGCACATCACCGGCACCGTGACCTCGAGCCCAGTGCAGGCGCGCCACTCCGCGCTCCTCGACGAACCCTCCCTGCGCGAGGTCGCTCCGGAGCTCGACCGCCTCATGTCCGATTCACACGCGCGATTCCCCAACCGATAGCGAACGGGCTCCGAAGGACCTTGAGAACCATTCGCGCCACCTCCACCACGACCCCCGCGCGTGACGAGTGAAGGGAACATCATGACCAATCCGTTCGATGACACATCCGCAGAGTTCCGAGTTCTTGTCAACGACCTGCAGCAGCACTCCCTGTGGCCAGACTTCGCCGACGTCCCCGCAGGGTGGGTCGTGGTCTACGGACCGGCCCCCAAGCAGGCCTGCCTCGACTACGTGACCGAGAACTGGCGGGACATCACGCCGGTCCGCGAGCGCGACCTGGCGGTCTCGTGATCTCGATTCGCGGCCTGCGGAAGCGATTCGGCGACTTCACCGCGCTCGACGGCGTCGACCTCGAGATCCCCGCCGGCTCCGTCCACGCCCTCCTCGGGCCGAACGGCGCTGGCAAGACCACCACGGTGCGCGTCGTCACGACGCTGCTCGATCCCGATGAGGGCGACGTGGAGGTGGCCGGCCATTCGGTGCAGCACGAGGCGCAGGACGTCCGCCGCAGCATCGGGGTCTCCGGTCAGTACGCGGCCGTCGACGAGAAGCTCACGGGAGTCGAGAACCTGACGATGGTCGGCCAGCTCTACGGGATGCGCAGGCGAGACGCCCGCGCCAGGGCCAACGAGCTCCTACGCGACTTCCGACTCGACGACCTGCCGGCGAAGAAGCGCGCCGGCGACTACTCCGGCGGCATGCGCCGGCGCCTCGACCTGGCGGGCGCGATCGTCGCCCGTCCGCCCGTCGTGATCCTCGACGAGCCGACGACCGGCCTCGACCCACGAGGGCGCCGCGACACGTGGGACGCCATCCAGACCCTCGCCACGGCGGGCACGACCGTGCTGCTGACCACGCAGTACCTGGAAGAGGCCGACCAGCTCGCCGACTCCATCTCCGTCATCGACGCGGGCAGCATCGTCGCGGAGGGCACGGCCGCCCAGCTCAAGGCCCGAGCCGGTGGCGCGTCGATCGACCTCGTCCTCGAGTCCTCCGACGACGGACGCCGCGCGCTCGACCTCGTCGCAAGCATCAGCAGCGAGGCGTCCCTCGACGACCGTGGTGTGCGCATCACCGCCAAGGCACCGCGTGGCAGCCACGACCTGTCCACCGTCCTGCGTGCGCTCGAGGACGCTGACATCGCCACGAGCGAGGCCGCCCTCCGGCAGCCCACGCTGGACGAGGTGTTCCTCCAGATCACGGGCCAGCGGCCGGATGAACCGACCGCGGATGCGACCGCGCACGACGAGCGAGAGGCGGTCACCGCGTGAGCGCCATCACGGCAGCATTCCGCGACGGCAGCATCGTCGCCCGCCGGAACGTCCTCAACGTCCAGCGCACGCCGGGAGCGCTGGTCACCGGCATCGCCCAGCCCATCATCTTCGTGCTCATCCTCGCGTTCGTCTTCGGCGGGGCGCTCGGCGGAGCCGACTACCGGCAGTTCCTCATCGGCGGCATCCTCGCGCAGACGCTCACCTTCAACTCCTCGTTCACGGCTGTCTACCTGGCGAAGGACCTCCAGTCGGGCCTCATCGACCGGCTGCGCACGCTGCCGATGTCGCGCGTGGGCGTCATCCTGGGTCGGACCAGCTCAGACCTCGTCACGAGCATCATCTCGATCGCCGTGATCCTGAGCTGCGGACTCGCGATCGGCTGGCGCGTCGAGTCCGGCCCACTCGAGGTGCTCCTCGCGTTCGGGCTGCTCCTGCTGTTCGCCTTCGCGACCTCCTGGATCGGAGCGACGATCGCGTTGACCGCCAAGAGCGTCGAGGTCGCTCAGAGCCTCGGCCTCCTCTGGCTGTTCCCCGTCTGCTTCATCTCCGGGGCCTTCGTCTCCGCCGACATGCTTCCCGGCCCCCTTCGCGCCTTCGCCGAGTGGAACCCGGTCACCGCGGTGGCAAGCGCCGTACGAGAGCTCTTCGGGAACGCGGCCCCGAGCGGCTTCACGGCCGCCGGCGGATGGCCTGCCGAGAACGCCGTGCTCTACGCCTTCCTCTGCAGCGTCGCCATCATCGCGATCTTCGCCCCGATCGCGGTCTGGCAGTACCGCCGCATCAGCCGCCGATGATCGCCGTGCTCGCCGCTGGCATCGACGAGGTACTGGACGCCGCGTCGATGTGCGCGAGCCAGGACGACCGCGTCACGGCGAGCGCCAGGCGCAGTGAGGAGCTGCGTCGACGAACGCTAGCGGGACGCGCCGCGCTGCGCCTGCTCGCAGCCTGGGGGCGCGGTCTGCCGCTCGAGCAGGCGAGCGAGCTCGAGATCTCCCGTCTCTGCCCGGACTGCGGTCGCCAGCACGGCCAGCCGCGCAGCGCCGACTTCGCCCTGAGCTCCTCGACGAGCACTGGACGGGTGCTCGTCGCGATCGCGGACCCCGCGGATGCGATCGGCGTCGACATCGAGACCGTCCCGCGACAGCTGTGGGCCGGGTTCGATGCGTATGCGCTGCACCCGGACGAACGCGCTCGGGTCTCCGACCTCGGCCAGCCGGCAGCTGTCGCAGCCCGCATCGGCACCTGGACCGCCAAGGAGGCGGCGCTGAAGGTCTCCGGCACCGGCCTGCGGACCGAGCCCGCCTCGCTGCGCGTCGACGAGCATCCGGACCCGGAGCATGCCGGCTGGCACCGCGTGCACGGCGCCCCATCCCCAGATCTCGCCGGCGCTCGTACCCCCGGCGATCCTGCCGCACCGACCCCCTCGCCGGTCAGCGTGCGGATGCTCGCGGTGCGAGGCAGCGCGAGAGCCGCGGTTGCGGCCAACCGCCCGCAGGAGGTGCGCCTCTGGACGATGCCGGAGCTGCTGACGGAACTCGGCTGTCTGCCAGACACCGGCTACGACGTCGGCGAGCTCTCGCACCTCACCTGAAGCTGCGTCCATACCTCTGCAGTCCTCGGGACGGCCTTGCTGCCGCTGCCGCCAGCAGCCGGAGGTGCCCGAGGTGGGAGAACCCTGTGTCTCAGGGCGAGCCGGGGCGGTGTATTCCCCCATTCACCGCGTTCGGAGCAGAATGTGCCCATGCGGAGAGTCAACGTGATCGTGTCCGGGAACGTGCAGGGCGTCGGCTATCGCTTCGGCGCCGCGCAGGAGGCCGAGCGCCTCAGTGTGAGCGGCTGGGTGCGCAACCTGCACGACGGCCGGGTCGAAGCCGAGCTCGAGGGTGAGGAGAGCCAGGTCGACGCGCTGCTCGCGTGGATGGCGGAGGGGCCGCAGTTTGCAGAGGTCACCTCCTCGCGTGTCTCCGAGCGCACCCCGAAGGGCATCGCGGGCTTCCGCGTCGTCCGCTGACGCCGTTCACGCGCCCCGCTCGAGGGCCAGCCTCGTCTCGAGCTGGTCGAGGATCATCTCGAGGCCGACGTCGAACTCGTCAGCGAAGTCGTACGCACCACCGATGATGCGTTCGCCGACGAGCTCCGCGAGGTGTGGGAACTCGTCGGCGGGCAGCTCCATCGCGGCGACGAACTCCTCCGCGTTCTGGCTCTGCTCGACCGGCAGGTTCTGCTCGGTGAGCACGAACCCGAAGACGTACGCATCGAGCAGCGAGTAGGCAGGTGAGGACAGCAGCACCGGGAACCCGCCGGCGCGCAGCGAGCCGAGCGTCGCGTCGTGGTGGGCGAGGACCGCGACTGCCGGGTTCGAACGGAACTCGTCGTGGACTCCGGTCGCAAGGTCGGCAACCTCGTCATCCTGCCGAACGACTAGCTCGTGAGGCCACCGAAGAGCACCGACACCATCATCGCGACGATGACCGAGTTGAACGAGAACGCCAGCACGACGTTCGTGCGCGCGATCCGCCAGCCTCGGCGGGACGTGATCTCTGCCGAGGCGGTCGCGGCCATCGTCGACATCAGCACGGCGAGCGTCAGATAGTCGCCGAACCGCGGTTCCTCCTCGAACGGGAACACGATCTCCGGGCGACGCGCGCACTCTTGCTCGAGGGCGGGTGCGCCCTCGAGACCGACCGCCGACTCCGTCGCTGCTGTCGCGTCCAGGCGCAAGTACTCGAGCGCGAAGGCGTAGACCATGAGCGCCCACGACGCGGCCACCGTCGCGAGCCCGAGCACCACGAAGATCGTCTGGTCACGGAACGCGGGTTCCTGCGCGATCGCGATCGTCAGAGCGACGGCGACCATGGCGCCGGCGGTCGTCCAGTCGGTCGCTCCCCCGTAGCCGACAAGCCGATGCCACCATCGACGCTTGGTGATGCGCTCCTGCCGGGACGCCACCCGCAACTGCACGGTGTCCGCGTTGCGGTACGCCAGGTGCGTCCAGATCAGGTAGACCGCACCGAACAGCGGCCAGAAGACGATGAAGATGCTCACCAGGTAGCGCACGGAGTCGCCGATCTCGACCCCGAGCCTGCTCGCCACGAAGATGTAGAAGGCTGCCGCGAAGGGCGTCGCGATCAGCGCGCTCCAGTTCGCGCGCGCGTTGTCGCTGGTTATGCGTCTCGCCATGCGGACATCCTGCCCCATGCCGACGTCGCAAGTGCGGGGTGAGGACCGCACACGCCCGCGGCACGATCGAGAAAGCCCCGGTCAGCGTGTGCTGACCGGGGCTTCTTAGTGGATCTGAGGGGATTCGAACCCCTGACCCCCTGCATGCCATGCAGGTGCGCTACCAGCTGCGCCACAGACCCGCACCCGTTTCCGGGAACTCGAAAATAATAGCTCAGAACCTGAGGCGTACCAAATCGAGGCGGCCGACGCGTGTCGCTACTGTGCGCGACGGCGTGGCCACGCGTCGACGGCCATGCGGATGGCGGTCGCCGCGAGGAACGCGGCGAAGAGGATATTCGCGAGCGATGGCGAGATGGCCGCCGCGCTCAACCCTCCGAAGCTCGTCGTCAGGCAAGCCGCCCCACCGACGGCGAGGCCAGCGCCCACGTCGACGTTCTTGCGTCGGAAGTTGCTGATCGTGCCGGAGATCGCCGTCGGGATCATCATGAGCAGCGAGCTGCCCTTGGCCAGCAGGTCGCTCGATCCGAACAGCACGACCAGCATGGGGACGACGACAACACCGCCGCCGATGCCGAGCAACCCGGAGAGCACTCCAGTGCAGAGGCCGAGGACGACGAGCAGCACTCCCCCGAGGACGTCGATATGGACGGCGGCGTCCCTCGACGGCACGACGAGGAAGAGGGAGACGATCACCACGCCGATGAAGGCGATGAACGACCACTGCAGGGTGCGCTTGGAGACCTTCTGCAGGAGCCATGACCCGATCGGCGCCCCGATGATAGCCCCCGCCGCCAGGAGCGCCGCGAGCAGCAGATCGACGTGGCCGCCGATCGCGTACGTCACGACGCCGACGATCGCCGAGGGCAGGATCGCGAGCAGCGAGGTGCCGGCCGCCAAGCGTGGGTCGAGTCGCACCAGGTAGATGAGAGCGGGCACGATGAGGATGCCCCCACCGACGCCGAAGAGGCCGGAGAGGAAGCCCGCCAGCAAGCCGGTGAGGATGAGCCACGCCCATCCTCCGGGGGACCTGCCGGTGGTCACGCCGGTCAGCTCTGCGCTTCCGGAGCCGAGTCCGCCGACTCCGCGTCGTCGGCCCCGATGTCGAGCTTCACGACGGGGGCGTCGTTCCACAGGCGCTCCAGCCCATAGAACATGCGCTCTTCCTCGTGGAAGACGTGCACGACGATGTCGTTGAAGTCGAGGAGCACCCAACGGCCCTCGCGGCGACCCTCACGGCGGAGCGTGCGCTGCCCGATGTCGCGCATCGCGTCTTCGATCTCGTCGGCGATGGACAGCACCATGCGCTCGTTTCGGCCGGAGACGAGCAGGAAGATGTCCGTGAGCGGCATGTTGTTCGAGACGTCGAGGGCGACGATGTCGAAGCCGAGTCTCGTGTCGGCGGCTTTCGCTGCGACGTGTGCCAGTTCGATTGCTCGCGTACTCGCGGTCATTCGGTCCCTTTCGTTGAGAGCCCTTGAGAGCTCATCGTGGTGTCCGAGAGGCGATGCGCTCGCCAGCTGATCAGAACCAACCCTGAACGATACCCAGGATCACGGCGACAACGCCAGCCACAGCGACGGCGATCCCGCTGACGACGGCCCAGATCGAGAGACGGATGCCGTGTCCGCGACGCGGCGCGAGCGGCATGCCCGGCTCGCGGACTGCACGACTGGCAGCGACCGGCGTGTGCTCCTCGACGACTCTGCCCGGCTGCGGCTCGTCGCCATCGTCCTCGCGGTCGATCTCGGGCGAGTCGAGGCCGCTGGTGAGCGTGCCGAAGTTGGACAGCTCACGGGAGACCTGCATCTTGCCCGTGACCATGAGGTCACCGGCCCCGCTGAGGGCACCCGTGATGTCCGGCGAGCTCATCTCGGGCATGACGATCATGCCCGTCGGCGTCTCGTCCGTGGAGTGGCTCGCCATCACGAGGCGACGGAAGTAGTCGCCGCTCGTGCCGTCTTCCTGGGCCTCCTGTTCGACGGCGGCAGGGCTGCGGTTGAACGAGTCGCCAGGCAGCTCCGCCGCCTCCGACGTATCGGTTGTCTCCGCGGGACGCTCGGGCGAGAGCCCGTCGATCTGCAGCGGAGCCTCGAGGGCGACACCGGATGCGGGCGAAGGCGCTGAAGGCAGTCCTTTGGCGTCAGCGCTCGTCTCTCCAGCGCTCGCCACATCCGCGCTCGCCACATCCGCGCTCCGGACGTCACTGCTCGGAGCTTCCGCCTCGACCGAGACGGTCGGCGTGCGGTTCGGCAGCGGTGTCTCCTCGCCCTTCTCGCGGCGCCGTTCGAGCTCTCGCAGCTCGCGGCGGGTCAGTGGAGCGTCACTCATATCGCATCAATCTCTTCAGCCGTGTACAGCCGGTGCTTCGCCATGTACTGCACGACGCCATCCGGGACCAGGTACCAGACCGGCTTCTCCTCGTAGGCGCGCTCCCTGATGTCGGTCGAGGAGATCGCCAGCGCGGGAATCTGGAGGACGGCGACCTTGTCTGCCGGGATCCCGTCGGTTCGCAGTTCGTGGCCGGGTCGAGAGACCGCCACGAACTGCGCGAGCTCGAAGAGCTCGAGCGAGTTCTTCCAGCCGAGGATCTGCGCGATGGCGTCCGCGCCCGTGATGAAGTAGAGGTCCGCATCAGGACGGAGCCGCTGCACGTCGCGAAGCGTGTCGATCGTGTACGTGGGACCGTCGCGGTCGACGTCGACTCGACTGACCTTGAATCGTGGGTTCGAGGCCGTCGCGATGACCGTCATGAGGTAGCGGTGCTCGACCGGCGTCACCTGCGACTTGTGCGACGGCTTGCCCGTCGGCACGAAGAGCACCTCGTCGAGCTCGAAGTGCGCTGCCGCCTCGCTCGCCGCCACGAGATGCCCGTGGTGAATGGGGTCGAAGGTGCCGCCCATGATGCCGACACGGCGACGCGCGACTGCAGGGGAGGTCTCGACGGTAGGAGGCATGGGGGCGGCGCGGCTCTTCGCGCTAGTGCTTCGAGTGGACCGAACCGGCTTCGATGACACCAGCGTGGTTGAACGGCTCGTACGGCACGACCTTCGAGTCGACCGGGTGGCTGTGCCACGTGTTCCGGAACGCGTACGTCACGGCGATGAGGACCACGAAGGTGACGAGCGTGACGACGCCGAACATGATCGGGGGCATCGCCAGCTCGTTGACGACGTGGTGCCCCTCTTCAGCAAGCAGAGTTTCAGCTAGCACAGCGTTGGCAAGCACGGCAGGAATCAGCTCGATCATGCCGTCCATCCTACCCATGTTCGACGGGTCACTCGTCGACCTTCCATACGCCGCCCTCGCGCTCACGCTCGAGCTCGGCGCGGGCCGCGGCCTTGCCATCCATCCGCTCGTAGTAGCCCTCGCGACGCTCGCGAGTCGTCGTGCGGGCGTTCTCCTCGAGGCGACTGTCCGTGCCACGAGGCGAGACGGTCAGCTCGGCCGCGCTCGTGAGCGTGGGCTCCCAGTCGAAGACGATGCCCTGCGAGCCGGGTCCGATGATCACTGCGGACCCTGCGACGGCACCCGCCTTGAAGAGGGCATCCTCGACGCCGATCTTGTTGAGACGGTCGGCGAGGTAGCCGATCGCCTCGTCATTGGCGAAGTCGGTCTGCGCCACCCAGCGCTGCGGCTTCTCGCCCAGGATCCGGTAGGTGTTGCCGTGCGTTCCGCCCTCGACGCGGATCTCGAAGTCCTTCTCGTCGACGGGGCGTGGGCGAAGCACGATGCGCGGCTTGATGGCCAGCTCGGCCAGCTTCGCCTCGCGGTCGCGTTCGATGAGCTCACCGAGCGCGAAGGAGAGCTCCTTGAGCCCTTCGTGGCTGACGGTGGAGATCTCGAAGACGCGGTAGCCGCGCTCCTCGAGCTCGGGACGGACGAAGTCCGCGAGCTCGCGGCCGTCCGGCAGGTCGATCTTGTTCAGCGCGATGAGCTGGGGACGCTCGAGCAGGGGCGTCTGCCCCTCGGGCACCGGGTAGCTGCGCAGCTCCTCGAGGATGACATCGAGGTCGCTGATCGGGTCGCGACCAGGATCGAGCGTTCCGCAGTCGAGTACGTGCAGGAGCGCAGAGCACCGCTCGACGTGCCTCAGGAAGTCGAGGCCGAGCCCCTTGCCCTCGCTCGCGCCCTCGATGAGTCCGGGCACGTCGGCGACCGTGTAGCGGTACTGGGCCGCCTGCACGACGCCGAGGTTGGGGTGGAGCGTCGTGAAGGGGTAGTCGGCGATCTTCGGCTTCGCGGCGGACATGGCCGCGATGAGACTCGACTTGCCGGCTGACGGGTAGCCGACGAACGCGACGTCGGCGACGATCTTGAGCTCGAGCTGCACCTGCAGCTCCTCGCCGGGCGTGCCGAGCAGCGCGAAGCCGGGAGCCTTGCGCTTGGTGTTCGCGAGTGAGGCGTTTCCCAGGCCGCCCTGGCCGCCCTCGGCCGCGACGTAGCGCATGCCGGGCTCCGACAGGTCGGCGAGCTCGACCCCGTCCGCGTCACGGACAACCGTGCCGACGGGAACGGGAAGGTCGAGCGGCTGACCCGTGTAGCCGTTGCGCCAGTCACCCATGCCGAAGCCGCCCTTGTCGCTCGAGCGGTGCGGCTTGTGGTGGTACGACAGCAGCGTCGTCTCCTGCGGGTCGGCGAAGAACGTGATGCTTCCACCGTTGCCGCCGTCACCGCCATCGGGGCCGGCGAGTGGCTTGAACTTCTCGCGCTTGACGGAGACGCAGCCGTTGCCACCCTCTCCGGCGCGCAGATACAGCGTCACCTGGTCGACGAAGGTGGCCATGAAGAGCTCCTGTAGAACGATTGGTCCTGAAAAGACGGATGAGGGGCGGACCGTGGCCCGCCCCTCATCCTGACACCGCCCTGAATTCAGGGACTGTGCTTGCTGCTATTCGCCAGCGACGATGTTGACCACCTTGCGGCGGCCCTTCGCACCGAACTCGACGATGCCTGCCGAGAGGGCGAACAGCGTGTCGTCGCCACCGCGGCCCACGAGGGCGCCGGGGTGGAAGTGCGTGCCGCGCTGACGGACGAGGATCTCGCCCGCGCTGACGGTCTGGCCCGCGAAGCGCTTCACGCCGAGGCGCTGAGCGTTCGAGTCACGGCCGTTGCGAGTCGAGCTCGCTCCCTTTTTGTGTGCCATTGAAGTCTGCTCCTCGACTTACTTGATGTCGGTGATCTTGATGCGCGTGAGCTCCTGACGGTGGCCCTGACGCTTCTTGTAACCGGTCTTGTTCTTGTACTTCTGGATGACGATCTTCGGGCCACGGAGGTCGTTCAGGACCTCGGCAGTCACCGTGACCTTAGCGAGCTTCTCTGCGTCACTCGTGATGGTCTCACCGTCGACGAGCAGCACAGCCGGAAGCGTGACGTTGCCCTTCTTGTCGGCAACAACACGGTTCGTGGTGAGCACAGTGCCCACCTCTACCTTCTCCTGCCGTCCACCGGCGCGCACAACTGCGAATACCACTTCAGTACCTTTTCTCCGAGCCCGACAAGGTCGGACGCTGTGTGTTCAAACTCTGGAAGCCCTGCTCGCTGCGGCGAGCTGACTCTGCCCTGCTACCGGGCGAGGGAATGCCAGCACGAATGCAAACGTGCAACAGCGAACCACTTTACCCGGCAGGGTCGGTACGCGCAAGCGCACCCACCCGGTGGGCGCTCTCGCGCCCGGCCGCCCTGCTCTGGCCGCCTATTCGGCGGAGAGCGGAGGCGTCGTGATGCGGCGGCGGCGCGGACGCCCCGAAGCACCCTTCGGCGGCTCAGCCGTGACCGGCTGGACTGCCTTCGGTGCCGACGTCACCGACGCATCCTGAGACTCCTCAGGGGCGGCGGCGGGTGTCGTCACCTCGACCGCGGCTGGGGCCCCGGTCGTTTCGCTCGCTGCGGGCTGCTGCTGTTCACCCTCGGGGGCGACCAGCGCATCCAGCAGCGAGTCGAGTTCGCGCAGCGCTGCCGGGTCGGCCTCGCGCGTGGTCTGGGCCGGCTCGGCACTCTTGGCCGAGTCGAAGTCGAAGAGGTTCTCACTGGCGCGAGCCTTGCGGTCGTCGCTGTCGGACTGCTGTGCCTCGTTGCGGTCGACAGACGCCGCGTCGCCAGATGCCACCTCCGGCGCCTGGTCGTGCGCCTGGTCGTGCGTCGATGCGGGCGCCTGGGCGTCCGTCTTGGCACGCCGGCGTCCGCGACGCGAGCGACGAGACTCACTCGGCTGGGCAGCCTGCTCGTCACCCCGCTCGTCGGCGGCCGGAGCCTGGGCGCCTGGCTGCGACTGCGATTCCGCGGCCTGCTCCTCGCCGTGCTCACCCGGCTTCTGACCGTTGATGGTGGACGCGGCGATCTTGGAGAGGGCCCCACGGAGCTCGTCCGTGATGCCGTGCGTGGACGTCGACGGCGCCGCTGGAGCTGCGACCGCCCGAGGGCCCTGCTGCTCTCGCTGCTGTCCGCCGCCGCGACCCTTGCGGCCGTTCTTGCTGTTGGCGGCACTGTCAGGAGCGCCACCGCGGTGCTTGAGCACCGGGTCGTGGAACACGATGACTCCGCGACCCGCGCAGGACTCGCACGGTTCGCTGAACGTCTCGAGCAGGCCGAGGCCCAGCTTCTTGCGGGTCATCTGCACCAGACCGAGGCTCGTGACCTCGGCGACCTGGTGCTTGGTCCGGTCGCGGCTGAGGCACTCGATGAGGCGACGCATGACGAGGTCGCGGTTCGATTCGAGCACCATGTCGATGAAGTCGACGACGATGATGCCGCCGATGTCGCGGAGACGCAGCTGACGCACCACCTCTTCGGCGGCCTCGAGGTTGTTCTTCGTGACCGTCTCCTCGAGGTTGCCGCCGGAGCCGACGAACTTCCCCGTGTTGACGTCGACGACCGTCATGGCCTCAGTGCGGTCGATGACCAGCGATCCACCGGAGGGCAGCCAGACCTTGCGGTCGAGGGCCTTCTCGATGTGCTCGGTGGCGCGGTACTCGGCGAAGACGTCGCCGCCCTGGAATGCCTCGACGCGATCGACGAGGTCAGGGGCCACCTGGCGCAGGTAGGTCGTGATGGTCTCGAGCTCGTCGCTGCCCTGGATCACGATCTTCTGGAAGTCCTCGTTGAAGACATCGCGGATGATCTTGATGAGCAGGTCGGGCTCGGAGTGCAGGAGCGCAGGAGCCGGGCCGGCCTCGATGCGGGAGGAGATGTCGGCCCACTGAGCCGTGAGTCGGTTGACGTCGCGCTCGAGCTGGTCCTGAGTCGCTCCCTCGGCGGCCGTGCGCACGATGACGCCGACGCCTGCCGGCAGGGTCTCCTTCAGGATCTTCTTGAGGCGAGCGCGCTCGGTGTCCGGCAGCTTGCGTGAGATGCCGTTCATCGAGTTGCCGGGAACGTAGACGAGGTAGCGGCCGGGAAGCGAGACCTGGCTCGTGAGGCGCGCACCCTTGTGGCCGATCGGGTCCTTCGTGACCTGGACGAGCACGCGGTCGCCGGGCTTGAGGGCGTTCTCGATGCGACGCGACTTGCCACCGACCTCTGCAGCGGCCCAGTCGACCTCGCCGGAGTAGAGGACGGCGTTGCGTCCGCGACCGATGTCGATGAAGGCGGCTTCCATGCTCGGCAGCACGTTCTGGACGCGGCCGAGGTAGACGTTCCCGATGAGCGACGACTCCTGCGAGCGGGCGACGTAGTGCTCGACGAGGACCTTGTCCTCGAGCACGCCGATCTGCACGCGGTCGTCCTTGGCTCGGACGAGCATGACGCGGTCGACGGACTCGCGCCGGGCGAGGAACTCGGATTCGGTGACGACCTGGCGACGGCGACCGCTCTCGCGACCCTCGCGGCGTCGCTGGCGCTTCGCTTCGAGACGAGTGGAGCCCTTGATCTTCTGCGGCTCCGTGATGAGCACCGGCTCTTCGGCCTGCTGCTCCTCACGAGGCTGACGGCGGCGAGTCGTCGACTGGGAGCGCTCGGCGGATGCCTGCCTGCGGTCGTCACGGGAGGAATCGCGTGAGCGGTCTCCACGGTCTGAGCGGTCTCCACGCTCCGAACGCTCTCCGCGGTCGGAGCGGTCGGTCGACTCCTGGCGGTCGTAGCGGTCGGCGCGCTCCGAACGCTCGTACGGCTCGTCGTCCTGGCGGCGCGACCGGCTGCGGTCCTCGCGCGGTGCGCGCTCCAGGACCGGCGGCAGATCGGGCTGCAGGAAGAACAGCGTCGTCGACGAGAGGACGGCAGGGATGGGCGACGTCGCGTCTTCCCCGGAACCCTGTTCCTCGGTCTCTTCTGCAACCGCCTGCGCGGACTCCTGGCGGAGTTCCGCGTCGAGCTGCTCCTGGGCGCTCGCCGACTCCGTGTTGGTGTTCTGGTCTGATTCGTTTGTGGTCACCATTTCTGGTGTGCTCCTACTCCGGCGTGGCGCAAAGCGTGCGCCCACCCCTCCGGGCGATGAGGATGTTACGCATCCTCATCGAAAATGGTCTCCGCCCGTTCGGCGGAAATGTTGTTCGTGCTGTGCCGCGGTTGCGGCGATCCTGCCTGCGGCGCGTGCGACGGAGCGTTGCTCTGCTCGTGGCGCGTGCCTGAAAAACTTCGGGTGCCGTGGGACTCTGCCCGGTCGACGGTCCCAGTATCGCACGGCCGACGCTCCCGGGCCCTGATTCGGCTGTGGGCCGATCGTCAGGGAAGGGCGCGCCTGTGGTGGGCGATGCCGAGGATGCGCTCGGCGGCCGCGCAGTACCCGGCGAGGAAGGCGCTGGCCACAAGCCCCACCGCGTCTTCCGTCGGCAGGAACCGCGGGTGGTGCAGCGTCGGGGCGTAGGCGCCATCCGGACCGGGAAGCCCAGCCGTCTCGACGCCAGCGAAGCACATGATCGACGGCACCTCGTCGCAGTAGTACGAGAAGTCGTCGCCACCCAGCGAGCGCATGGGCTCAGCGCCGTCGACGCCGAGCCGCGCGAGCCAGTCGTCGGCGTCGGAGGCCAGGTGGGAGTCGTTGATGAGCACCGGCATGTTCTGATGCATGTGGACGACGGCCTCCGTGCCGTAGGCCTCTGCCGTGCGCACCGCGAGATGCTGCACGGCCGCGAAGAGCAGTTCACGGTCTCTGGGGGCGGTGGTGCGCATGGACGCGAGCAGCCGCGCGCTCGAGGGCAGCACGTTCGCCGCCCCCTCCCCCGCGCTCAGCGTGCCGACGCTGATCACGGCGGGGTTCATCGGGGAGATGGTGCGACGGACCACCTCGGGCAGGCCGAGGGCGATCTGGGCGATCGCCGCGACGGGATCGGCTGCCTGGTGCGGGTACGCACCGTGGCCGCCGCGCCCCTGGAGTGAGATCTCGATCTCGTCAGCGGCCGCGTTGATGTAGCCGCCGCCGATCGCGATGGCACCTCGCGGCACGCCCGGGTGCACGTGTGCGCCGATGACGTGCTCGACCTGGAACCGCTCGAGACCGCCCTCCTGGACGATCTGATGCGCACCGGACGGATAGGTCTCTTCCCGCGGTTGGAGGATCGGCACCAGACCGACGGGCAGCTCCAGGTGGTCGGCGGCGCGGATGAATGCGACCAGCGCGGCCTGATGCACGTCATGACCGCACGCGTGCATCGCCCCGTTGGCCGAGGCGAACGGAACTCCGGTGAGCTCGGTCAGGGGCAGCGCGTCCAACTCCGCCCGGACTCCCACCGCACCCCCCGCACTCGGGCCGAGTCGCCCGATGCGGCCAGAGTCGGCGATGCGATGCATCGCGACCCGGTCGCCGAGCTCGCTCTCGAGACGAGCGGCGGTCTCGTTCTCGTCACCGGAGAGCCTGGGGTTCGCGTGCAGCTCCTGGCGGAGGCGCACCGCGGCCGGCAGCTCGTCGCGCAACGCGACGCGCCACGCCGCGGCCAGCTCATCGAGCCGCTCACCGTCTGCCGTCGCAGACGATCCTCGCCCAGCCTTCATCCGTGCCTCGCCCCCGAATCACTCGTGTCGGACCTGCCGGTCCGCCTATTGCGAAGCCTACGACTCCGCCGCCCTGCAGCCCGAGTCGGTCAGCCCGCGAACCAGATGCCGAGCTCGCGCTGTGCCGACGAGGTGGAGTCGGACCCGTGGACGATGTTCAGCAGGACGCCCGCGTCCCAGTCGCGGCCGAGGTCGCCGCGAATCGTGCCGGGTGCGGCCGTCGTGGGGTCGGTGGTGCCTGCCAGCGAGCGGAAGCCCTCGATGACGCGGTGGCCCGCGACGCGGATCGCGACGGTCGGTCCCGACTGCATGAACTCGAGGAGCCCCTCGTAGAACGGCTTGCCCTCGTGCTCCGCGTAGTGCGCGGACAGGATGGCGCGGTCGGCGTGCACGAGGCGGATGTCGACGAGCGAGTAGCCCTTCGTCTCGATGCGGCGGAGCACTTCGCCCGTGAGGCCGCGCTGCACGCCGTCCGGCTTGACGAGCACAAGCGTCTCTTCGATGGTTGCCATGATTCCTCCATTGGTCGTGGTGGTCTGCCCGTGAGGGCCGGGTCGGTGGATGTGAGCCTGCGTCAGCTGCTCGGTGTGTCGGTCTGGTCGATGGGCTGTCCGTCGATGCCGATCTCCCCAGCCGCGAGGCGACGGTTGTACTCGGCGATGATCGGGGCACGCTGTCGGTCGATCTGGCCGCCCTTCCACATGAAGTACGTCCAGGAGGCGAGGAACAGCGCCCCGACGACGAACATACCGGGGTGGAGGAAGCCGGCGGCGACGAGCAGCACCTGCACCGCCCATCCGAGCCAGATCCCCCACTCGTGGCGGAGGAATCTGATCGTCACGAGGATCAGCACGGCGAAGGCCGCCCCGAGCACGAATGCAGGGACGGGGTCGAGCACCCGCATCCCGAAGATGAGGAGTGTGCCCAGGAAGACGACGAAGAGCTCGAAACCCAGGAAGATGGAGCCGATGACCTCGCGAATGCTGCGCTGGCGAGGGACTCGGGTTCGGTTCCGCGGACTCACGACTCCTGCGCCCAGCCTTCGTCGCGCGACAGGGTGAGTGCCGTGCCGATGAGCGTCACGGAGCCTGTGACGAGAACTGCCGCGTTCTTGCCCTCGTCCGCGCCTTCTGCGAGGAGGTCGAGAGCGACCTCGCGGGCGCGTTCGATGGCGTCCTCAGCACGCTCGAGCACCTCGGGTTCGCTGCCCGTGACGTCGCGAACGATGTCGCCGAGCGTTTCAGCGTCGATGGCGCGCACCGAGTCGGACTGCGTGACCACGAAACGCTCGGCGATGGGCTGCAACGCCCGGATGATCCCGGCGGCGTCCTTGTCCTCGAGCACGCCGAGGACCACGACGACCCGCGAGAAGTCGAACGACTCGGTCACCGCTCGCGCGAGCGCCTCCGCGCCGTGCGGATTGTGGGCGGCGTCGATGAGCATAGGGGGCGTGACGCCGATGCGCTCGAGTCGGCCGGGGGACGTCACCTCGCCGAACGCGGCCTCGACGAGCTCGTCGTTCAGGCTCCGGTTCGCGCCGAAGAAGGCTTCGACGGCTGCGAGAGCAACGGCCGCGTTGTGGGCCTGGTACTCCCCGTCGAGCGGCAGGAGGAGGTCCGCGTACCTGCCCGCGATGCCGCGCACGGTGATGAGCCGACCGCCGACCGCGAGCTGGTTGTCGGTGACCGCGAAGTCGGTGGGCTCGGCGAAGACCTGGGCCTCGGAGATGCCCGCGGCCCGCGTGATCTCGGCGAGCACCTCTGGCTGCTGCTCGGCGGTGACGACACGTGCGGCCGGCTTGATGATGCCCGCCTTCGTGCGCGCGATCTCGTCGAGGGTTCGGCCGAGCCGCTGCGTGTGGTCCAGCGCGATGGGCGTGAAGACCGCCACCTCGCCGTCGGCGACGTTCGTGGAGTCCCACTCGCCGCCCATCCCGACCTCGACGACCGCCACGTCGACGGGCGCGTCCGCGAAGCACGCGTAGGCCAGCACGGTGAGCGCCTCGAAGAACGTGAGGCGCGGCTCGCCGGCGGCCTCGAGCTCCGCATCCACGATCGAGAGGAACGGGGTGATGTCCTCCCAGTTCGCGACGAGTCGCTCGTCGCTGATGGGGCTCCCGTCGACGGCGATGCGCTCGTTGAGGCGCTCGAGGTGCGGGCTCGTCAGGAGGCCGGTGCGCAGGCCGTGGGCACGTAGCACCGTCTCGATGATGCGTGCCGTCGAGCTCTTGCCGTTGGTGCCCGTGAGGTGGATGACGGGGTAGGCCGTGTGCACGTCGCCGAGCAGCTCGACCGCGCGCCGCGTGGCGTGCAGGCGCGGCTCGGGAGCCGCCTCCCCCACGCGCTCCATGAGCTCGTCGAAGACCCGCTCGCCCTCCCTGGCCCAGTCCGTTCCTTCGAGCAGGAGGCGCTCGTCCTCCTCGCGCTCGGTCAGGACCTCGTCCTCGTCGTCGGAGACTGCTGGCATGAACGTCTCGGCGATGTCCTCGGGCCGGAGCTCCAGGTCGCCGGAATTCGTGACACCCTCATTCCCGTCGGGCTGGTCGTCCCAGTCGCCGGATTCCTGCTGATCGCGTTCGCTCACGCCACTACCTCCACGTCGATCTCCAGTGCACCATACGTGTCGGCGCTCGCCTCGGCGTCTGCGGGGACAGCGAGTCCGCCGGTCACCTGGAACTCGACGGCGAGCGTCTCGCCGGCGATGAGCTCCCGGTGCGTCTCAATGGCTCCGACCGACGCGTCGTCGGCACGCAGGGTGAGGCGGATGCGGTCGGAGACCTCGAGTCCGGCCTCCTTGCGCGCGTCCTGCACGGCACGCACGACGTCGCGGGCGAGGCCCTCGGCGGCGAGCTCGGGGCTCACGTTCGTGTCGAGCACGAGGATGCCACCGCTTGGCAGCAGGGTGATGGCGCGGTCTTCGCTCTCTCCGGCGGTGACGAGCTTGACCTCGTACTCGCCGGCCTCGAGCTGCAGGCCGCCTGCCGTGACGACGCCGTCGACCTCGCTCCAGTCGCCGGACTTCGACGCCTTGATCGCGAGCTGCACCTGCTTGCCGAGGCGCGGACCAGCGGCCCGCGCGTTGACCTGCAGGACGCGGTCGATGCCGTACTTGGCCTCCGACTCGTCGACGAGCTGCTCGAACTCGACGGACTTCACGTTGAGCTCGTCGCGCAGGATGCCCGCGAACGGCTCGAGCGCGTCCGTGTTCGGTGCGACGACGGTGAGGCTCGCGAGCGGCAGGCGCACGCGTCGCCCGGCCTGCTTGCGCAGCGACAGGGCGGAGCTGGTGACGCGACGCACCGCGTCCATCGAGTCGACGAGCGTCTGGTCGCTCGGGAAGGCGGAGGCGTCCGGCCAGTCGGTGAGGTGCACGCTGCGGCCGCCCGTGAGCCCGCGCCAGACGGTCTCGGAGATGAGCGGCGTCAGCGGGGCGGCGACGCGGGTGAGCGTCTCGAGCACCGTGTAGAGCGTGTCGAACGCCTCGGTGCTCGTGGCGTCGTCGGTCACGCCTCGCCAGAAGCGGTCGCGGGAGCGCCGCACGTACCAGTTGGTGAGCACGTCGCCGAAGTCGCGCAGGCGCGAGGCGGCGGTCGTCGAGTCGAGCGCCTCGAGGTCGGCCTGCACCTCGGAGACGAGCACGCCGAGCTTCGCGAGGATGTACTGGTCGAGCACGTCGCTCGAGTCGGTGCGGAACCTCGCCTCGTAGGCCGAGGTCGAGCCGACCGCAGTGTTGGCGTAGGTCGTGAAGAAGTAGTACGTCGACCACAGGGGCAGCAGGAACTGGCGGACGCCCTCGCGGATGGTCTCCTCAGTGACGATGAGGTTGCCGCCGCGCAGCACGGGGCTGGCCATGAGGAACCACCGCATGGCGTCGGAGCCGTCGCGGTCGAACACCTCCTGCACGTCCGGGTAGTTGCGGAGGCTCTTCGACATCTTGCGGCCGTCGTTGCCGAGGACGATGCCGTGGCTCACGACGCGCTTGAAGGCGGGGCGGTGGAAGAGCGCCGTCGACAGCACGTGCATCACGTAGAACCAGCCGCGCGTCTGCCCGATGTACTCGACGATGAAGTCGGCGGGCGAGTGCGAGTCGAACCAGTCGCGGTTCTCGAACGGGTAGTGCACCTGCGCGTAGGGCATGGACCCCGAGTCGAACCACACGTCGAGCACGTCGGGGATGCGCCGCATCGTGGATGCGCCCGTCGGGTCGTCCGGGTTGGGCCTTGTGAGCTCGTCGATGAACGGGCGGTGCAGGTCGGTGGGGCGCACGCCGAAGTCGCGCTCGATGTCGTCGAGCGAGCCGTAGACATCCACTCGCGGGTAGCTGGGGTCGTCGCTCTTCCACACTGGGATGGGGCTGCCCCAGTAGCGGTTGCGGCTGATCGACCAGTCGCGGGCTCCCTCGAGCCACTTGCCGAACTGACCGTCCTTGACGTTGTCCGGCACCCAGTCGATCTGCTGGTTCAGCTCGACGAGCTCGTCGCGGAACTGCGTGACGCGCACGAACCAGCTCGAGACGGCCTTGTAGATGAGGGGCTTGCGGCAGCGCCAGCAGTGCGGGTACGAGTGCTCGTAGCTGGCCTGCTTGAAGAGCCGGCCGTCTGCCTTGAGGAGCTGCGTGAGCGGCTTGTTGGCGTCGAAGACCTGCAGGCCGGCGACGGGCTCGACGGCGGCGAGGAACTTGCCGCCCTCGTCGACGGAGAGGATCGTCGGGATGCCGGCGGCGTCGCTGAGCACCTTGTCGTCTTCACCGTAGGCGGGCGCCTGGTGGACGATGCCCGTGCCGTCGCTGGTCGTGACGTAGTCGCCGAGCAGGAACTGCCACGCGTTCTGGGTGCCGTACGTCTCGGTGTCGGCGTAGAAGTTCCAGAGCCGCTGGTAGCGGAGGCCGGCGAGCTCGGCGCCCTTGAGGGTGCGAGCCGTCGCGGCCGTCGCGTCTTCTGCGGCTTCGTAGCCGAGCTCCTTGGCGTGCGCTGCGACGCGTGCCGTGGCGAGCAGGAAGGATCCTTCGCCCGCGGCGGTGCCGTCGGCCGCGCCGAGCGGTCCCGCGGGCACGACGGCATAGTCGATCTCGGGTCCGACGGCCAGGGCCAGGTTGGTGGGGAGCGTCCACGGGGTCGTCGTCCACGCGAGCGCCTTCACGCCGGCGAGGCCGAGCGCATCCGCCTGCTCACCTTCGAGGGGGAAGGTGACCGTGACCGTCTGGTCCTGACGCATCTGGTAGACGTCGTCGTCCATGCGCAGCTCGTGGTTGGAGAGCGGCGTCTCGTCGTTCCAGCAGTACGGGAGCACGCGGAAGCCCTCGTAGGCGAGGCCGTCGTCGTAGAGCTTCTTGAACGCCCACAGCACCGACTCCATGTAGGAGATGTCGAGCGTCTTGTAGTCGTTCTCGAAGTCGACCCAGCGGGCCTGGCGGGTCACGTACTCCTGCCACTCGCGCGTGTACTTGAGCACCGATTCGCGGGCGGCGTCATTGAAGGTGTCGATGCCCATGGCCTCGATCTCGGCCTTCGACTGGATGCCGAGTTGGCGCATGGCCTCGAGCTCGGCGGGCAGTCCGTGCGTGTCCCAGCCGAAGCGGCGGTGCACCTGGCGGCCGCGCATCGTGAAGTAGCGGGGGAAGACGTCCTTGGCGTAGCCGGTGAGGAGGTGCCCGTAGTGCGGGAGGCCGTTGGCGAAGGGTGGGCCGTCGTAGAAGACCCATTCTTCAGCGCCCTCGCGCTGGTCGATGGACGCCTGGAAGGTGCCGTCTTCGCGCCAGAAGTCGAGGACGCGCTCTTCGAGGCGCGGGAACGACGGGGAGGCGGCGACGTTGTCCCTCGTCGAGCTGGCGGGGGTCGAGCCGGCGGGCTCGGCGGCTGGTCCGAACGAGGCCTTCGGGTAGCTCATGCGGTGGAACTCCTGGCAGTAAGTGGATGTGCTTGGTCTGCTTCAGGGACGCCGTGCGGCGCGGTACCACCCCGATTGCGCGCTCCCCCGGACACTCTTCCGCTGGAGGAAAGGCTTCCGTTGGCACACGCCACTCGTTCCGAGCTGTGACGGGCTCGCCCGCCCGGTTCTACTTGGCGTGTGCTCCTCGAGAGGTTCGCTCGCCGTTCTTCCGGGGACTCCCCGCTGATGGGCGGATCAAAGTCGTGCTGCCAACATGGTACGCGCCCAGTCGACACCTGTGAAACGGGCGGGGCGCGCTCATTGGAAGGCTGTGTACTCTCGCTTGGCCGATGCTCGCCTCGCAGCGAGCACCTCAGAACGAACGGACCACCCATGCTTTCCTCCCGCCTGCCCAAGCTCGCAGCGATCTGCGCCTTCGCCGCGATCGCCCTCACCGGATGCTCGGCGGCCGGCAGCGGAGGGGCCGCGACTCCGTCCCCAACGGCGGCCGCGTCCGCCGAGAGCACAACCGCGGAGGGCGGTGGCACGTGCGCCGACGTGCAGGCGGAGATCGACTCGATCCGGACGAGCGTCGAGAGCATCTCAACGCAGGTGCCGGGCGACATCCCGGGTGCCGTCGCGACGCTCTCGACGATCGGCACGAGCCTCACGACGCTGCAGGAGAGCGTCACCGACCCTGACCTCAAGACGCATGTGGACACGCTGGTCACCGAGGTGACGGAGCTGCAGGCGACGGCCGGGGAGCTGGCGAACGGCGAGGGCGGTTTCGCGGCCGCCGCGAGCATCCTGACCCAGCTCGGCGAGGTCGAGTCGGCGCTGTCGTCGCTGACCGCGTACTGCGAGCTGCAGACGAGCTAGGCGCCGGACCCTCGCTCCTTTTGTTGAGCGATTCCCTCCAAATCCCTCACTGCGGCCTCCCACTCGGCCAATAGGAATGGCGGTAGGTTCACGATGCTCGACCTTCCGTGCAAAACGTCAGAACTAATTCCATAAATATGTCGCGCCAGATGAACGACACGCAGCTGCGCTAAGAAGACGCTCTCATCTCCGGAGGGATCGAGGACAAAGAATAGACGCGCTTTCACGTCTCCCACGCGCTGCGGAGCAAGCCCTTCCATTGATATCTCTCTGCTGGCTTCGCTCGCGACCGCCTCGAGCCGCAAGCGAAGCGCCAGGACGGCGAGGCGCCTCGAGGAATCGGACAGCGCAACGTAGCGTTCCGCAGCCAGATTCACGACGTTTGCCCGGAGTGCGCGTGCAACTTTGTGATCTCTTTACATGCCGTTCGGGCAGCTTTGATCTCCTCGGCCACAGCAAAGTCACCCAGGGCAGTCTTCCCGTGGGCCGCGTTGTTCCAGCCATCGAAATAAGGCTTGCACTCGCTTTCCACACGATCGAAGGGGTTCCTGGCTCCCCCGGAACCACTCCACATGCTACGCGCGACCGCCAACCGCGCAGCAGTAGTCGGGGCTTTGTCGAGTCGAATTTGCTCTGTTCGATAATCTTGCCCAGTGACGAGGGAGTTTCTCACGACAAACTCTCGGAGCGCGGCGTCCAGACTCATTCGACAACTTGCTCGTACCAAGTTCGTAACACCGCCCAGGAGATCGGCTTCCTCGAGGCCCAAAACGAGCGCATGGTGTGCATCATCAAGTAGCTGATTCCAGGAACTTTGGCTGGACGCCACGCGGACGTGACCGTTCACAGGGTTACGTTCAACCAAGCGACTCTCGTAATTCGCGCTGCGCGCGGCAAGATGCTCTCTAAGGCGCGCATCATGCGTGAGCACTACAACTCGGCGTTCGGACGCGAGGCTGGCCACGGCGTGCGAAAGGCGATCGATACGTAGATCATCGAAAGCATGGACGGGATCGTCGAGGATCAAAAATCCGAAGGGTCCCGAGTTCATGGAAGCCAACATCGGGGCGAGCAAGACGGCATTGCGCTGCCCTGCGCTGAGCATTCCAAGTTCCACGGATTCCCCACTGGCATCACGGAGCACCAGAGTCGCCTTCGTGGTCTTTACTGTCAGCGAATCGACACTGAAGTGCGAGTCGCCGAGCATCTGGTTGACCCGCTGATCGGTGCTCTCTCGCAGGGCGTCACTCCGCCGGGCGCGCAGGACATCGCGTAGGTCCGAGAGACGGCCGGCGACCACCTTCCAAGTTCCAACCTCGCAGGCTTCAGCGCCCTGCAGACGCCAGAGCTTCTCGAAATCAGCCGCAGCCAATGCGCGCTCAATCTTCCACTGCAGAGCGGCCTCGGTTTGCACGATGACCGCGGTGAAGAAGCTCTCACTTTCCGTTTCCCGAAGGCGCTGACAAAGTTCTTCCGCGGCTTCGAATGCGCGCAGACGAGCGCCCGGCTCAGCACTATGGGACCACGACTGGAACACGTCAGCAGACTTAGTCAGTCGCCTCAGATATTCCTTCTGTTCGAACGAGAGCTGGATGGCCCGCGCAGCGAGGAGGGCCGGCGCAAGCTCATCGCGGACTGCGGATACGAGAGCCTCGACACAAGTTTGACGTTCTCGCGCGACACTCGCAAGCGCTTCGTTGAGCTGCACATTTTGCGCGAGCTGGTGAAACCAATCAGCATTCGAGCTACAAGCTGGGCATTGTGGAGAGATCTCTTCTAGTTCGCCAGCCTGCACGAGAAGCTCTGCCAACGCCTGATTCATCTGCTGCGAAGCAATGTCGCCTGAGTCGCGCGCACGAACGATGGAATTTTCGGCCTTGTCTGCAATTCCACGGATATCGGAAAGTATCGACTCTGGAATCGAACGATCAAAGACGGTCCCAATTTGGTTTAATCCCGAAGCACTCAACCACGAATCAGGCTCCGCCACGAGATCCGGCACCAGAACCGCGTGAACCGTGAGACCAGGGTTGGCGCGCTGACGGGCTTGATCGACACGCTCAATGGCGGCAAGCGCCTGGTCGCGGGCCTCCGTCCACGCTTGTTTAGCCAGTTCCGCACCAGCTCTAGCCTTGACAATTTCGGCATCCAGCGCCGCGAAGCTGGGCCCAAGCGCCAGCAGTGTCTCAAAGTAATTGGCCAAGTCTTTGCTTGTCTGGACGCGACGCTCGAGTTCCGCGTACGCGAAGACAGGCGAATGGCCCAGTACATACTCCCGCCAGGCACCGTCGAGGTCCACCTCCCGTGCCGACCCACCAGACTCCGTCAGGATCCCGACTCGCCGCTCGATCGTCCCGTGCGCACCGAGAGTGCACGAGATGGCCAACCGATTCCCTGTGCCTGCGTCTACGAGGGTAAGGGCGAGTGCGGCACGCTGAACACCCTTCGCGAGCCTCACTGGTGACCACAGCGGAGCAGCCCCACCACCCTTCGGCTTTTCGAGAAGACCCTCGCCAGCTAGGGCCAGCATGACGGCGTCACTGAAGCTTGATTTACCGGCGCCATTCAGGCCGTGTAGGACGGTGACGCCGGGTTCTTGACTGAACTGAACGTCGAGAGGCTTGGAATTTTGTATGCCGCGGAATCCCAGGACAGAGACACCGACAAGCGACCAGGCCGAGTCCGACGAAATCCACCCTTCACCAGCCGAGAAAGCACTCTTCAGCTGCTCGATCACATGAATGAGCTTGTCCCATGACTCTCGGCCCGCGGTGGCCCGTTCGGCTTTCTCGCGCGCAACCTCCGCGAGTTCATCGAATGTTAGAAGCGTGGCAACCTTTGCCTCGACCGCGTCAACTCTTGACTCTCCCACGCTGCCCCCAATGTGCCGCGAAATCTTTCCGACATCTTGGCACATCGTGGCACATCGTGGACACTTTCGGGTAGATTCCCTATATGCCGTATTACCGGGTCATATAAGCCTTGTCCACGCAGGCATTAAAGGAAATGTCTTGCGAAGGATCGGCGCCTTGCCCTCGTCTACGCCTCCGGCGCACCCACCTCGGGTTGTGCCTCGCCTCGATCTAGGCGAGGTCCGCCGCAACGAGAGCTCCCGCGTAGACGGCGCGCCACAGCGCACCCAGACGGGATTCGGTTTACGCGAGGTGGCGGTAGAGACCTGCTTGCCACACCAGCATCCACGACCTCGTCCCCGTGGCACCCTGGTCGTCTTCGGCGCCCGTCACCTCTAGAAGTGTGAGACCACCCACGAGATATGCCCGGGCCGCACGGTTTCGCGAATCGCGACGAGAACCCGGCTCGGCGAGGCCGAGTCGGCCCTGTCGTCGCTGACCGCGTACTGCGAGCTGCGAGCTGCGAACTGCAGACGAGCTAGGCGCTCCGAGCGGCCGTTCGGCCAGATTCAACACCTCGACTTGACTTCTCGGTATCGCTTGCGGGTGAGGAGTCGGTACTGCCAACCGGGGCGGAGGACTCGCCACCGCTTGCCGTGGTCCCTCACGAGTTCGAGTTCTCCGCTGTGGGCCATGTGGTGGTGCAGGCTGCACAGGAGGACGCCGTCATCGGTGTCGGTGAGGCCGCCGTCGACCCACCTGCTGGTGTGGTGCGCTTCGCACATGCCGACGGGTTTCCAGCAGCCAGGGGTGATGCACCCCTGGTCTCGGACGGCGAGAGCGCGGCGTTGCCCGCGGCTGTACAGCCGCTGTCGGCGTCCTAGTTTCAGGATCTCCCCGTTGCTGCCGACGATCGCCGTCTGCACGAACCCATCGCAGAGGGTCTTCGCGACGAGGCTTGGAGGCACTGCAGTGCCGCTGCGCTCAAGGTGCGGCACATCGGCAGGCCGGGTCGCTTCCGCGCTCGCGCCGGCCCGGGTGGTGACGATCACAACGGTGGGCGCTTCCCCGCCCGCGCGGGGTGCGTGAGCGGACTCGGCGTAGCGTGCGAAGACCTCGCCGAGAGCGTCGACGCGCTGCTGCGGCAGCGTGCGCCGGTCCGTTATTCGCTCGTCCGGATGTGCGAGGTCGACCTCGGCCGCGTCCATGCCGCCGCCTTGCCCGTCGTCGGCGTCCAGACCACCCGCGCCCACCTCTTCAGGCTCGCCGGGATCATCGGTGGCGGTCGTCTCTCCGAGCCCTGGGCTGCGGGTCGGCTCGCATTCAACCGTGCGGCGAGGCGAGGTGAGGGTCTCGAGCGTCTTCACGAGCAGCTCGCCCTGCTCGGGAGTGGCGACAAAGCGACCCCGCACCGTTCCGTCCGCGGCCTGCCGAACCCACAGACCGCGCTTGCGCGCGATCGCCTCCGCGCGCGGTTCCGCCCCGTCCGGATCGAGGAACGCAACCCACGCGGACGCCTGCACGCGCAGTTCCTCCGGCGTCGCCGGCACCGCGGCTTGCAGGTCGGCGCCCTCACAACCGATGCCATCAGGGTCAGCGCTGGCTGGAGTCACACCTTGCGCTGACGCAACGAGCTCCGTCTCCGCAGCGTCGACGTGCGCTGGTTCAGCCCGAACTGCGGCGGCCTTCAACCCCTTCACGATCATGAACGCCTGTGCAACCGAAACGCGCGCCGTGGCTAGCGCTCCGGCAACCGCTGGACGTGCGGGCAGCAGCGGTTCTCCAGTGAGCGACCGGCCCGAGCGGGTCGCTTCGGCGAGCTCGACGAGCATTCGCGCGTCTCGCATCTCCACGCCAAGCAGATGCTGCAGCAGCTCTGCGAGCGACGAGAACCCGGCCGCTCGCGCGAGCGAGTCCGGCACCGACGACTCCTCGTCACGTCGCAGCGCTTCCCCGGCGACCTCCACGAGCGCCGCATCCAAAGCGCGCCGACGCCCTGCGAGCTCGCTGATCACAACCGGGATCTCCGCCGCAAGCAAGCCCCCGACTTGACCGGGTGACGCGACCAGCGCATCCACCACCGCCGACTCGGCCATGACCCGCGCTCGCGACTCGGCCGTCGCCGTCAACGGCTCCGCACGCGCACGGCGCGACGCAGAAGCGCACTCTGCACTGAGACTCTGGACTTCGAAGACCATGATGACCTCCCCCCGGGATCACCACCAGCATACCTCTTCGCACGAGTCAGATCAATGCTGAGACCAGGCATTTTCTACATTCTTAGAACATATAGACTACGAGCGAACCACACCCATCCGCGCCTCGAGTGAGCAGCACAGGCGCGTACGACATGCGAAGCCGACCCACATCCTTAGCCTGCGTAGCTACGCAGGATCGGTGCCGTCGCCTCGTCGACGAGCTCGGCCAGGCTGCCTCGGGCTGGGCCAGCCTCGACCCAGCGGTCGCCCGCGGCGACCACTGCTGCGACGATCGCGCCCGCGCAGACGGCCCGCTGCAGCTCGTCGAGGGCAGGTTCGGTGCGCGACAGGTATCGCCTGAGTGCCGCCTGCTGGACGAGCGCGCGCTTGGAGCCGGTGGCTGCGAGGTCCTCACCCGTTCCGGTCATCTCACGAAGCGACGCGGCCCACGGGATGTGCTCAGGGCTGACCGTCTCGGCGATGGCGAGGAGGACCCGGCGCAACTCGGCCAGCCCGCCACCTGAACCGCTGACGCCAGCGTCGGCAAGGTCGGCGGCAGCCGCATCCAGGAGCGAGGGGATGCCGGCCAGCAGCGGGTCGAGGCCGACCCACAGCACGTCGGCCTTGGCGGTGAAGTAGTTGAAGAAGGAGCTTCGCGCGACCCCCGCTCGGCGGGCGATGTCGCTCGCGCTCGTCTGCTCGTACCCCTGCTCGAGGAACAGCTCGAGGGCGGCCTCTTCCAAGGTCTCGCGACTCGACGCGGAGGGTCGACCTCGACGCGCGGCCCGCTCCTCGTGATCCGTCATGTCCGACTCATTTCTGCATGGTGTCCATAAACACGGTTACACTCTGCGAGTGTCAGAATCCGTCACCCGCCGTTCCGCGAAGCCCGCCGCGCTCCTCGCCTTGTCCGCAGCCCTCATCGTGCCACTTGCCGCCTGTTCGAGCGACACCGGCACCGCTGGCGAGGGTGAAATCCTTCGATATGCCTCGGGCGACGCCGAACCGACCTGCCTCGACCCGCACGTCGGCGGGAACTGGCCCCAGGCGATCCTCGCGAACCAGTTCCTCGAGTCGCTCTTCTCGAAAGACGAGGCCGGTGAGATCGTGCCGTGGCTCGCGACCGGTGCCGAGCCCTCCGACGACCAGCTGAGCTGGACCGTCTCCCTCAAGGAAGGCGTGACCTTCACCGACGGCACGCCGTTCGATGCGGACGCGGTCGTCGCCAACGTCGAGCACATCAAGAACCCGGACACCGCATCGTCGACGGCGATCCTCGCCCTCGGCAAGGTCTCCGAGGCGGTCGCCGTCGACGAGCACACGGTGCGCTTCGACCTCAGCGAACCGGACAGCGCCCTCGTCGAATCGCTCGCGCAGACCTGGCTCGCCATCGAGTCCCCGGCCGGCCTCGAGCGAGGTACCGACGCGAACTGCCTCGCCCCCATCGGCACGGGAGCGTTCAAGGTCGAGTCGTGGGAGAAGCAGTCGCAGGTCGTGCTGAGCCGCAATCAGAACCACACGACACCGCCGGAAGACGGCGTGACGACCGAGGGGCAGGCAGGAGCGTCCGTCGACACGATCGAGTGGAAGTTCATCCCAGATGCGGCCACCCGCCTCGCAGCCCTGCAGTCCGGCCAGGCAGACATCATCGACTCCGTGCAGCCGGATGCGCTCTCGCAGTTCCAGGCGAACGGCACCGAAGAGACGCTCATCGGAGCGCGCCCGGGCGTGACCGCTCGCATCGAGCTGAACACGACCCGCGCGCCGTTCGACGACCCCAAGGTGCGTGAGGCGTTCGCAGCCTCAGCCGACATCGACGCCGCCGTGGAGTCGCTCTACTTCGGCACCCTCGAGCGCTCGACGTCAGTGCTCTCGAGCGCCACGCCGTTCGCCACCTCCCACCCCGACGCGTTCGGGTTCGACGCCGGTCGCGCATCCACCCTCCTCGATGAGGCAGGCTGGACGGCACGCGACGCCGACGGCGTGCGCACCAAGGACGGCAAGCGCCTCGAGGTGGCGTTCCCCGTCTCCACGAACCAGTCGATCCCCGCCGAGATCTCGGTGCTCGAGCAGATCAAGGCGACAAGCGCCGAGGTGGGCTTCGACGTCCAGCTCGAGCTGCTCGACCTGTCGACCTGGTACGAGCGCAGCGGCACGTGGGAGTTCGACGCCATCGTCGCGCCGTACTCGAAGAACTCGGCCGACGTGCTCCGCATCGTCTACTCGACCGACAGCATCACCCCCGCCCCGAGCGGGTATCACGCCAACAACACTGGGCTCTCGCTGCCCGAACTCGACGAGGCCCTCGAGGCCGCCGTCAAAACGACCGACGATGCCGAGCGCGAGCGCCTGTACGGCGAGGCCCAGCAGCTCATCATCGACAGCGGCACCGTCATCCCGCTCTACGACCAGACCGTGCAGTTCGCGTACGGCGACAACGTGCACGGCTTCCGGCTCCAGCCGAACGTCAACGTGCCGTCGCTCGTGAACGTCACCATCGAGTAGCGGGACGACAGGCGAGCGGGGCACACGAGACAATCGACGAGTGACGACGGATGCGCGGTCTCGCGCGGCACGACTGGTGCCGCTGGTTCCGCGCATCCTCCTCCGTCTCGGCGGCGTCGTCTTCGTGCTGTGGGCGGTCATCACCGTCACGTTCTTCGCGGTCCGCGCCGTGCCCGGTGACCCGGTGCTCGCGATCCTCGGCGGGCCGGGTTCGAACGCCAGCGCGGAGGCGGTCGCGCAGGCGCGGACAGACAATGGGCTCGACCAGCCGCTCTTCCTCCAGTACCTCTCGCAGCTCTGGCGCACTGCCACGGGCGACCTCGGTTTCAGCTACGCGCAGCGCGAGAGCGTCGCGGACCTCATCGGCGAGCAGCTGCCAGGTACCCTCGCCCTGGCCGGCTTCTCGCTGCTGCTCGCCTGGCTCATCGCGCTCACGGTCGCCTGGTGGTCGACCGGCGGCGGTCGCCTCGCGTGGGGCATCGCCTCGACGCTCGAGGTCGTCGCCGCCGCCGTTCCCCACTTCTGGCTGGCCGCCGTGCTGGTGCTGATCTTCGCCGGAATGCTCGGGCTTCCGGTCGCCGTGTCCGGCCCCGGGTTCTCGGGCCTCATCCTTCCGAGCGTCACCCTGGCCCTCCCCCTCGCCGGCTACCTCGGGCAGGTCATGCGCGAGCAGATGCTCGACGCCCTCGAGTCGCCGTTCGTGCTCGCGGCGCGTGCGCGGGGGGAAGGCCGAAGCGGGATCTTCTGGCGGCACGTCCTGCGCCACGCTGCGATCCCCGCGGTCGGTCTCAGCGGCTGGGCGCTCGGCTCGCTGGTCTCCGGCGCGGTGGTCGTCGAGACGATCTTCGCGCGGCCAGGGCTCGGCCGCTCGCTGCTGGATGCCGTCGGCGCGCGCGACGTGCCGTACGTCATCGGCGTGCTCATCGTCGTCGCGGCCGCCTACATGCTCGTCACGGTGCTGACCGACTTGGTCGAGCCCCTCATCGATCCGCGGGCGCGTGACCGGGCCGGGTCGCGCGAGCGGATCGGGGTGCGCGCATGAGTCTCGAGGCCGCGGCGGTCCGGGATGCACGTGCGGGTTCAGGTAGGCGTCGCTCCGGGCGCGCCGGCGCGGGCTCTCGGCGCGGCGTGTGGCTCGCGGTCTGGCTCGGGGTCGCCGCCGTCTACGTGCTCGCCGCCGTCTTCCCCCAGCTCCTCGCGCCGGGCAACCCGCTTGCCGTGAACCCGGCCGACGCGTTCTCGCCGCCGAGCCCCGAGCATCCGTTCGGCACCGACGAGTCGGGTCGCGGCGTCTACACGCGAGTGGTGCACGGTGCGGCATCCTCGCTGACGATCGGCGCGCTCGCGACCGCCATCGGCCTCGCGCTCGGCGCCGTGTTCGGGCTCGCGGCCGGCCTCGGGCCAACATGGCTCGACTTCGGCACGACCCGCATCGTGGAGGTGTTCTTCGCGTTCCCCGGCATCCTCCTCGCCCTCCTGCTCATCGTGCTGGCAGGCCCCGGGGTGGTGACGACGACGATCGCCGTCGGCCTCTCGACGGCACCCGGATACGCGAGGCTCATCCGCTCGCAGGTGCTCCGGGTGCGCGCGAGCACGTACGTCGAGGCCGACCTCGTGCTCGGCCGCTCGCGCTGGCACACGTTCACGCGCACGCTTCTGCCGAACGTCGCGTGGCCGCTCTTCTCACTCGCAACCCTCGGGCTCGGGCAGGCGATCGTCTGGGCGGCGGCCCTCAGCTACCTGGGCCTCGGCGAACCCCCGCCCAGCCCGGAATGGGGTTCGATGCTCTCAGCTGGGCGCCTCTACCTGCCCACGGGCAGCTGGTGGCTCACGATCTTCCCCGGCACCGCGATCGTCGGCGCCGCGGTCACGGCGACGATGCTCGGCCGCATCATGCAGCAGCGCATAAGGCAGGCGTCGTGAGCGAGCGCGACCCCGGTGAGGGCGACGTGAACGCGGCGGGTGCGGGGGATGCGGGGCTCGTCGTCGAGGCGAGTGAGCTGCAGGTCTCGTTCGGCGACTTCGAGGCCGTCCGCGGGGTCTCGTTCGAGGTGCGGCGTGGCGAGTGCCTGGCGCTGGTCGGCGAGTCAGGCTCCGGGAAGTCCGTGACGGCGCGTTCCCTGCTGGGGTTGAGCGGGGACGGCGCTCGCGTGCAGGCCGGAGCCCTGCGACTCGACGGCGAAGAGCTGCCGGCGAGGACTTCCGACGGGGCGTGGCAATCCATCCGCGGGGGCCGCATCGGACTTGTCCACCAGGATGCGCTGGTCGCGCTCGACCCGCTCCGCCCGGTCTGGCGGGAGGTCGACGACGCGCTGCGGCTGCACACCGACCTCGGGCGAGCGGCACGGCGGCAGCGCGTGCTCGAACTCCTCGACCGCGTCGGCATCGAGGAGCCCGCGTCGATCGCCCGACGCCGGAGCGGGCAGCTCTCCGGCGGCCAGCGACAGCGCGTGCTGATCGCGGCCGCCCTCGCCGGAGACCCGGCGCTGCTCATCGCCGACGAGCCCACGAGCTCGGTCGATCAGGCGGTGCAGGCGCAGCTCATCGGGCTGTTCAACGCGCTCAAGGCAGACGGCATGACGATGCTCTTCATCACGCACGACCTCGGCGTCGTGCAGCGCCTCGCCGACCGGGTCGCCGTCATGAGCGAGGGCCTCGTCGTCGAGACGGCGCCGACCGAGCCGCTCTTCCGCGCGCCCCAGCACCGCATCACCCGCACGCTCCTGGCAGCGCAGCCGAAGCCAACGGTCGACTCCTCCGACCATGCGTCGGCCGCCTCTGCAGCCGGGGCCGCTGCGCCGCTCGTCGACGTGCGGGCCGTGTCCAGAACCTTCCGCACCCTCGGGGCCTCGCCGGTGCACGCCGTGCGCGGGGCCTCGTTCATCCTCGGCCGTGGGGAGACGCTCGGCATCGTCGGCAGCTCTGGCTCAGGCAAGTCGACGCTCGCCCGCATCGCGCTCGGCCTTGAACAGCCGGACGCGGGGTCGGTCACCTTCCTCGGCGAGCCCTGGAACCCGGCACCGGAGCGCCGTCGCAGGCCGCGTCGGCCGCGACTGGGCTACGTGCCGCAGGATGCGCTGTCGAGCTTCGACCCGCGGCGCACGGTGGGCGAGATCCTCGCGGATGCGATCACCGCGGGCAGGTCGAGATCGGTGCGCACGAACCGGGCGGCCATCGAGGCCGCACTCGAGCAGGTCGGGCTCGACGCCTCGATCGCGGGACTTCGCCCGCTCCATCTGAGCGGCGGGCAGCGGCAGCGAGTGGCCATCGCGCGCGCCCTCGCCCCCGAGCCAGACGTGCTGCTGTGCGACGAACCGGTGTCGTCGCTCGATGTGACGGTGCAGGCGCAGGTGCTCGCGCTCATCCAGCGGCTCGTCGACGACCTCGGCCTCGCGTGCCTCTTCATCTCGCACGACCTCGCGGTCGTGGCGCAGCTCTCCGATCGCGTCGCCGTGATGAGCGAGGGCGAGCTGGTCGAGACCGCACCCGTCGCCGAGCTCTTCGCCGCGCCGAAGCACCCGGCCAGCCGCGCCCTCCTCGAGGCCCAGAGGAGCCTCGAGGTGCGCTGAGCTGAACCGGGTGCCCGGGGAGTGGTGAGGTGCGGCCTTGCCCTACTCGACCGTCAGGAAGCCGGAACCGACCGAGACGGAGAGCGTACCCTCCGCGTCGTCTGACTGCCGGACGTTGACGTTCGCCGCCCCAGACTCGCTGAGGTTCGACTCGACCTTGTAGGCGCCGTCCGGCAGCGCGACGCTGCCGAAGCCCGATTCGAGCGAGATGTCAGTGCCCTTCGGCGCGGGTCCGGTGAAGACGGCGTTGAGAGCACCCGAGTTGGCGGAAAGCACCACGTCCCCGGAGACCTCCGCCTCGATGTTCGAGGCGCCGGACCCCGTGCTCACCGTGAGGTTCGCGGCGGAGCCCTCGAAGTTGCTCGCGCCCGAGTTCGTCTCGATGACGAGATCGCCGAAGTCCCCCTCGATGCTCGCGGCACCGGAGCTGACGGTGATCTGAGCATCCAGGTCCTCCCCCGCCAACGTCCTCGGCAGCGTCAACGAGAGCTCTTCGTCGCCGAAGGGGCCGCCGCTGCGGCCACCCGCCCGCTCGACGGCCAGCTCGCCGCCCTCGGTCGTGAGCTGCCAGTCGCCGGGCTGCTTGAAGCCCTTCGTCTCCACCGCGAGCTGCGCCTCGGAGACGTCGCCGAACTCGATCTCGATGCCAACGGAGTCGACGTCGACGCGCAGCGAGGACACGCCCGCGACCGACTCCGTGATGGTCGTCTCGTCGCGCATGACGTCGCGGAGGTTGCCGAAGACGGCACTGGTCAGCGTGCCGGCGACCACCATCCCGCCCACGATGGCGACGGTGATCGTGATCCAGCCGAAGCGCTTCGTGCTGTCACCCTGGGCCTCTGGGCGCGTGTCCGGTTCGAGCGTTGGCGTGGTCATCGGAGTTCTCCGTTCGGGAATCGGGCCGCGTGGCCCTGTCCATCGAGGGGTGTCTGTGGGGTCGGACGGGGCGTGTGCCCCTGCCCGTCGAGGTGCGCGAGCACGGCCAGCACGCGCCGGTTGCCGCCGTCGCCCTGGTCGAGCTCGAGCTTCTGGAAGACCGCCGAGATGTGCTTCTCGACGCTCCCGGCGCTCACGTGGAGCGCCTCGGCGATCGCGTGATTGGAACGGCCCTCGGCCATGAGCCCGAGCACTTCCGACTCGCGCGGCGTGAGCCGCTCGAAGCGCGCATCCCTCGTCTTCCTGGCGAGCAGCTGCGCGACGACCTCCGAGTCGAGCACCGTGCCGCCAGCCGCGACGTTGTCGACGCCGGCGAGGAACTGCTCGACGTCGGCGACCCGGTCCTTCAGGAGGTAGCCGAGCCCGCCGCGCGAGCTCGAGATGAGCTCAGAGGCGTAGCGCTCCTCGACGTACTGCGAGAGCACCAGGACGGCCAGGCCTGGGTCGGTGCCGCGAAGCCGAAGCGCCGCGCGGATGCCCTCGTCGGTGAACCCGGGCGGGAGGCGGACATCGAGGATCACGAGATCGGGGTTCGTGTCGGCGACGAGCCGATCGAGGCGCCCGTCGTCGGCCAAGATGCCGACCATCGTGTGACCGGCGTCCTCGAGCAGGCGGGCGATGCCCTCCCGCAGGAGCGCGGAGTCTTCGCAGATCAGGATCCGCATGGCACGCTCACCTCGATCGTCGTCGGTCCTTCCGGTGGGCTGGAGATCGTGATCCCGCCGCCTGCCGCCTCGATGCGGTCGGTCACGCCGTCGAGCCCGCCACCGGGGATGAGCCGCGCGCCGCCCCGGCCGTCGTCCTGGATGCGAGCCCACAGCATCGAGCCGCGCATGCGGACCTGCACCGAGATCTCCGAAGCACCCGAGTGCTTCGCCGCGTTGCCGAGCGATTCGGCGACGGCGAAGTACACGGCGGCCTCCGCATCCTTCGAGCAACGCCCAGGCAGCTGCGCGTCGAGCACGACCGGGATGTGGGAGCGCGCTGCGAGGCCAGAGAGCGCCGCGTCGAGCCCACGGTCGGTGAGCACAGCCGGCTGGAAGCCGCGGGCCAGCTGGCGCAGCTCCGTCACGGCCTCCTTCGTGGAGGCGTGCGCCTCGTCGATGAGCTCCGCCGCACGGGACGGGTCGGAGTCGAGCTTCGTCTTGGCCATGCCGAGCGTCATGCCGATCGAGACGAGGCGAGGCTGCACGCTGTCGTGCAGGTCGCGCTCGATGCGGTCGCGCTCCGTGGCGGCGCCACGAACAGCAACCGTGCGGCGGCGACCGGCGTCTCGCACCTCCTCCTCCAGCTGCTGCTCCCGGTCGCGGGAGAGGAGGCTGATGGATGCGGCGCGCTGCACGTAGGCGAACGCGACGATGAGGGCGACGGCGACGAGCAGCATCCCGATGCCGATGAGGACCCCCACGAACGGCGTGACGGCGAAGTCCATGCCCCACACGCTCAGCGTCTCCCGGTTCTGCAGCGGGGAGAAGAGCGCGAAGACGCCCGAGACGCCGAGCTGCAGCGACCCGAGGGTCAGCGTGCCGAGGACGGCGACGATCACGAGGTGCAGCATGGCCTTCCAGTTGGCCCCGTCCGCGAACTGGACCAGCGGGGTGAGCACGAACCGCCACCCGTCGCGGCGACGCGAGCGGCGCATCCCGGAGTCGTCGAGCGGACGGTCGTACAGGGCGGCGACGCGGCGACGCTCGAAGGCCGAGATGCCACGGAACGCGAAGGCGAGGCCCGCGAGGACGATGACGCCGACGCCCAGCACGAAGAGGAGTCCGACGCCGAGGCCGAGGAGGCCGAACAGGAGTGAGAGCAGGAGCGGCGCGATGACGCCACCGGCGGCGAGGTGCAGCGAGGTGAGACTCAGCTGCCTGACGTTGTTCTTCATGTCCACAACGCTATGGTCGCGCGTCGCGCGGCAACACGGAGCATCCCTCACATCTCAGCGGGGGTTTTCCCCCAGGAGGCGCGCGTCCTGCTTCGCCTGGGAGCATGAGTGCATGCCCCTCGACCTCGTGCTCATCGCCGACACTCATCTGCCGAAGCGCGCCAAGGTCCTCCCCGACGCGCTGTGGAGGGCGATCGAGCGAGCGGATGTCGTGTTCCACGCGGGCGACTGGGTCGACCTCGCGACGCTCGACGAGCTCGAAGCCCGGGCACGCCGGGTCGTCGGCGTCTGGGGCAACAACGATGGGCCGGAGCTCAGGGAGCGCCTCCCCGAAGTCGCGCAGGTCGAGCTCGACGGCGTCCGGTTCGCGATGACGCACGAGACCGGGCAGAAGGCGGGCCGCGAGCGCCGCATGGACACGGTCTTCCCCGACGCCGACGTCCTGGTCTTCGGCCACAGCCACATCCCGTGGGACACGGTCACCCCGAACGGTCTTCGCCTGCTCAACCCTGGCTCCCCCACCGACCGGCGCCGCCAGCCGCGGGTGACCTACCTGACCGCGAGGGTGGATGCGGGCAGGCTCATGCAGGTGGAGCTACGGGATGCGCGCACGGGCGAGGTCGTGCCGGCCTAGGTCACCTGGGTCGCCTCTAGGCGTCTGCGGTCGCCCGGTCGGCGTCGATGTCATGGCGCTCGAGGAACTCGAACACCTCGCGCTGGTCGACGCCCGGGAAGTCGCCGGTCGGGAGCGGCGAGAAGACGTGCGCGTGCACGCGGGCGCTCGGCCAGGCCTTCGCCGCCCACCGCTCGCTCAGGTCGCTGCTCGGCGTCCGGCAGCACGCGCCGTCCGGGCAGGTCGAGGATGCGCGCTGCTTGGTGTCGCGTCCGCGGAACCAGCGGGCTTCGTCGAACGGCACCCCGATCGTGATGGAGAACTCGCCAGCGTCGGCGTGCCCGGTCTGCGTCGAGCACCAGAAGGTGCCGGCCGGGGTGTCCGTGTACTGGTAGGTCTCCGTTGTGCGGTTCGTGCGGGCGAGGGAGCTGACCGCCGAGAACTTGCGGCACACGAACTGGCCCTCGACCGAACCGGTCACGTCCTGCGGCAGCGGCAGCCCGTCGTTCTCGTAGGCCTTCGAGATGGAGCCCTTGTCGTCGACGCGCAGGAAGTGCAGCTTGATGTCGAGGTGCGAGGTGAGCAGGTTCGTCATGCGCAGCGCTGCGGCCTCGTGGGTCACGCCGAACGCATCCCGGAAGTCCTCGACGGCCATGTCGCGGCGCTCCTTCGCGTCGCGGAGGAACGCGACGGAGCGCGCCTCCGGCATGAGGCAGGCCGCCGCGAAGTAGTTGATCTCGAGGCGTTGGCGAAGGAAGTCGGCGTAGTCCTCGGGACGTCGGTGCCCGAGCACGCGGTGCGCCATGGCCTGCAGCGCCATGGCGCGCAGCCCGTGGCCACCTGGGATGGAGGCGGGCGGCAGGTAGATGCGCCCGTTCTCGAGGTCGGTGATGGAGCGCGTCGACCGTGGGAGGTCGTTGACGTAGATGAGCTGGAAGCCCAGGTGGTCGGCCATCTTGCCCACGGAGTGGTGCATGAGGGCGCCGCGGGTGTGGTCGACGCGGCTCAGCAGCTCGTCGGCGAGCTTGTCGAGGTCCGGCATGTAGTTGTCGTGCGCCCGCATCGCGAGGCGCAGCTCAGTGTTGGCCCGGCGAGCCTCCTCCGGGGTCGCGCTCGCCTCGGTCTGGCGGCGAACGATCTCGCTGTGCATGCCCGCGAGCGCGCGGAGCACCTCGTCGGAGAGCGATTTCGTCGAGGGGATGCGCGGCAGACCGAGTTCCCGGTAGACGGACGAGCTCTGTGCCCGCTCGACCTCGATCTCGAGGCGTGAGCGGTCGTCGGGTGGCGTGTTGGCGAGCATCTCGCTGAGTTCGACGTCGAAGGCGTCGGCGAGCTGCTGCAGCACGGAGAGCTTCGGCTCGCGCTTGCCGTTCTCGATGAGCGACAGCTGGCTCGCGAGCAGGCCGGTCTTCTCGCCGAGGGCCTCGAGTGTGAGCGAGCGCTCCTTGCGGTAGTAGCGGATGCGCCGCCCGAGCAGGAGGGAGTCCACGGCGCCACCTTTCCCTTTGGTTGCTGATGATTTTTGCGCAGCGGGGAAAGGACCGAGTCCGCTCATGGGTGCCTCCGGGCATTTGAATTGCTGATGTGTGAAATTTTGCCATTTTTCTCCGCCAATCTCAATCCCAGGGCAACCCCAGCAGGTCGACACTGGGGGTACGACGCCATGTACGCATGCTGGCCGGAGAACGCCGGCATGCAGAACAGTGAAAGCAGCTTCGAAATGACTGAACACGCACACGACCACCTCGACATCCCGCAGCGGGCAGCGAACCCGGAAGTCAACGACTGGGTGCGCGAGATCGCGGCACTGACGAAGCCGAGCCGCATCGTCTGGTGCGACGGATCGCAGGCCGAGATCGACGCCCTCACCGCTGAGATGGTCGAAGCAGGCACGCTCATCAAGCTCAACGAAGAGCTCCGCCCGGGGTCGTACCTTGCCCGCTCGGACGCCGGCGATGTCGCCCGTGTCGAGAGCCGCACCTACATCTGCTCGGAGAAGGAAGAAGATGCAGGGCCCACGAACAACTGGCGCGCGCCTGCCGAGATGAAGGCCGAGCTCAGCGGTCTCTTCGACGGTTCCATGCGTGGCCGCCCCATGTACGTCGTGCCGTTCGCGATGGGCCCGCTCGGCGGCGCCATCACGCAGTACGGCGTCGAGATCACCGACTCGCCCTACGTCGTGCTGTCCATGGCGCTCATGACGCGCTCCGGCGACGGCGCCCTCGAGCACCTCACCCCCGGTCGCGACTGGGTCAAGGCCCTGCACACCGTGGGCTTCCCGCTGGAGTTCGAGGACGGCACGAGCCGCCCGGACGTGGCCTGGCCGCACAACGAGTCGAAGTACATCACCCACTTCCCCGAGACGCGCGAGATCATCTCGTACGGATCCGGCTACGGCGGCAACGCACTGCTCGGCAAGAAGTGCTTCGCGCTGCGCATCGCCTCGGCCATGGGCCACGACGAAGGCTGGATGGCCGAGCACATGCTCCTCATCCAGGTCACGAGCCCGGAAGGCAAGACCTACACGCTCACGGGCGCCTTCCCGTCGGCGACGGGCAAGACGAACTTCGCGATGATGAAGCCCAAGCTCGACGGCTGGAAGGTCGAGACGCTCGGCGACGACATCGTGTGGATGCGCAAGGCCGCCGACGGTCGCCTCAACGCCATCAACCCCGAGTTCGGCTTCTTCGGAGTCGCCCCAGGCACCGGCTACGACACCAACCCCGTCGCGATGGAGACCATCACGACGAACACCATCTTCACGAACGTCGCGCTCACCGACGACGGCGACGTGTGGTGGGAGGGCATGACCGATGAGGCGCCCGCGCACCTCATCGACTGGCAGGGCAACGACTGGACTCCCGAATCGGGGACCAAGGCCGCGCATCCCAACGCCCGCTTCACGGTTCGCGCCTCACAGTGCCCGACCCTCTCCCCCGCCTGGGAGGCCCCGGACGGCGTCCCGGTGGACGCGATCCTCTTCGGCGGCCGCCGGGCGAGCAACGTGCCGCTCGTCTTCGAGTCGAAGGACTGGAAGCACGGCTGCTTCCTCGGCGCGACGCTCGCGAGCGAGCAGACCGCCGCGGCGGAAGGACCCGTCGGCATCCTGCGCCGCGACCCGTTCGCGATGCAACCCTTCGCCGGGTACCACATGGCCGACTACTGGGGGCACTGGCTCAAGACCGGCGCCGAGCTCGGCGACAAGGCCCCGCGCATCTTCCAGGTCAACTGGTTCCGCAAGGACCAGGACGGCAAGTTCCTGTGGCCAGGATTCGGCGAGAACGTGCGCGCCGTGAAGTGGATCATCGATCGGCTCGAGAACCGTGCCGACTCGATCGAGAGCCCCATCGGCCAGCTGCCCGTGACCAGCGACATCGACATCTCGGGCCTCGAGGGCTTCGACCCGGCAGCCCTCGACGAGATCTTCACCGTCGACCCTGCCTCGTGGCTCGTGGAGGTCGGCGTGACGCGCGAGTACTTCGACAGCATCGGCGAGAAGGTTCCCGCGACGCTCTACACGGAGCTCGACGCCGTGCGCGCGGCACTGGACGCGGCCGCCGCCTCCACCACGACCCAGACCAAGGCCCCCATCCGGGCCTGACCAACGGCGGCGAGCGGGACTCCGACCACTCGCCGCAAGCTGTGCCCCTCCGCGCGCGCGTGGCGCGGAGGGGCGCACAACTCCTGGCAGCTCGAACCCCGGTGTTCGCAGCTGAGCCCCTCAAGGATGCGCCCTTGAGGGGCTTTTCCTTGCCCTCGCAGGCGACCCGCCCGGCAACCCGCGCCACCCCGGAAGCCGCTACCCTGGATGGGTTCACAACAGGCACCCCAGACTCGGTGCCGCCCACATCGACACGGAGTGTGCATGTCCAGCTCGCCCTCTTCTCTCTCTTCTTCCTCGACTCAGGGCATTCCAGACAAGCCCGTCCTCGAGGGCCTCGAAGCCAAGTGGGGTGAACGCTGGGAGACCTCCGGCACCTACCGCTTCGACCGCGACGGCGCGACGCGCGACGACATCTACTCGATCGACACGCCTCCGCCGACCGCGTCGGGCTCGCTGCACGTCGGCCACGTGTTCTCGTACACGCACACCGATGTCGTCGCGCGCTTCCAGCGCATGAGCGGAAAGCGCGTCTTCTACCCCATGGGCTGGGACGACAACGGCCTCCCCACCGAGCGCCGCGTGCAGAACTACTACGGGGTTCGCTGCGACCCGTCGCTGCCCTACGAGGCCGACTTCACTCCCCCGCACGAGGGCGGCGACGGCAAGAGCATCAAGGCCGCCGACCAGCAGCCCATCTCCCGCCGCAACTTCATCGAGCTGTGCGAGCAGCTCACCATCGAGGACGAGAAGGCCTTCGAGGAGCTCTGGCGCCAGCTCGGGCTCTCCGTCGACTGGACGCAGAGCTACCGCACGATCGACGACTCCTCGCGCCGCAAGAGCCAGCTCGGCTTCCTCCGCAACCTCCAGCGCGGCGAGGCCTACCAGGACCAGGCGCCCACGCTGTGGGACATCACGTTCCGCACCGCCGTCGCACAGGCCGAGCTCGAGGACCGCGACCAGCCGGGCGCCTACCACCGCATCGGCTTCGCGCGCGAGGGCGGCGAGCCCATCTTCATCGAGACCACCCGCCCAGAGCTCCTCCCCGCATGCGTGGCCCTCGTCGCACATCCCGACGACGAGCGCTACCAGCCGCTGTTCGGCTCGACCGTCACGACGCCCCTCTTCGGCGTCGAGGTGCCCGTGCTCGCGCATCCCCTCGCGCAGAAGGACAAGGGAAGCGGCATCGCGATGATCTGCACCTTCGGCGACGTCACCGACGTGATCTGGTGGCGTGAGCTGAAGCTCCCCAACCGCACCGTGCTCGGCAAGGACGGCCGCCTCATCGCAGATGCCCCCGAGGCCATCACGAGCGAAGCGGGCAAGGCCGCCTACGCCGAGCTCGCCGGCAAGACCGTGTTCAGCGCCAAGAAGGCGGTCGTCGAGCTGCTGCAGGCGTCCGGCGACCTGGTCGGCGACCCCAAGCCCATCCAGCACCCCGTCAAGTTCTTCGAGAAGGGCGACCGCCCCCTCGAGATCGTCTCCACGCGCCAGTGGTACGTGAAGAACGGGGCGACCGACCCCGCCCTCAAGGCCCGCCTCATCGAGCTCGGCCGCGAGATCGCGTTCTGGCCCGACTTCATGCGCGTGCGCTACGAGAACTGGGTCGAGGGCCTCTCAGGCGACTGGCTCATCTCGCGCCAGCGCTTCTTCGGCGTGCCCATCCCCGTCTGGTACCCCATCGACGCCGATGGCGAAGTGCAGTTCGAGTCGCCCATCACGCCGGATGCGGCGCAGCTGCCCGTCGACCCGTCGTCCGACGTGCCGAACGGCTACACCGAGGCGCAGCGCGGCGTGGCCGGCGGGTTCCTCGGCGAGGTCGACGTCATGGACACCTGGATGACCTCCTCCCTCACACCGCAGCTCGCAGGTGGCTGGGAGTCGGACGAGGAGCTCTTCGGGCTCGTCTTCCCCTACGACCTTCGCCCGCAGGGCCAGGACATCATCCGCACCTGGCTCTTCTCGACCGTGCTCCGTGCGCAGCTCGAGCACGGCGTCGCGCCTTGGTCGAACGCCACGATCTCCGGCTTCATCGTCGACCCCGACCGCAAGAAGATGTCGAAGTCGAAGGGCAATGTCGTCACTCCCGCCGACATGCTCGAGGCCCACGGCTCCGACGCCGTGCGCTACTGGGCTGCCTCCAGCCGCCTCGGCACCGACGCGGCGTTCGACCCGAAGAACCCGACGCAGATCAAGATCGGCAGACGCCTCGCGATCAAGGTCCTCAACGCGTCGAAGCTCGTGCTCGGCTACGGCGACCACGTGGGCGAGGTCACCGAGCCGCTCGACCGCTCGATGCTCGCCGAGCTGAACCGAGTCGTCGGTGAGGCGACGAAGGCGTTCTCCGAGTACAACCACGCTCGCGCGCTCGAAGTCACCGAGACGTTCTTCTGGACGTTCTGCGACGACTACCTCGAGCTCGTCAAGGAGCGCGCGTACGGTGCAGGCGACGACGCGGCGGCCCAGGCCTCCGCCGTCACCGCCATGCGCTCCGCGATCGACGTGCTCCTGCGCCTCTTCGCGCCGTTCATCCCGTTCGCGACCGCCGAGTCGTGGTCGTGGTGGCACGACTCCGAGCTGCACACCGCAGCCTGGCCCACCGCCGCCGACCTCACGGCGGCCGGCGACCAGGACGGTTCGCTGCTCGCGCTGACGAGCACCGCCCTCACGAGCATCCGCGGCGCGAAGACCGCGGCGAAGGCCTCTCAGAAGACGCCGGTCGCCAGTGCGGTCATCGCGGCTCCCGAGGAGTCGGTGGCCTTGCTTCGCCTCGCTTCCGCGGATCTCCGCCACGTCGGCCGCATCGAGCAGCTCGATTTCGAGGTCGCGGAGACCCTCGAGGTCCGCGATATCGAGTTGCTCGTCGCCCCGCAGACCGAGGCGTCGTCGTAGGCTGGGGGTTCCCCCAAGTCTGAGTGCAGCGACGTCAGTGACAGAAGAGGAGTCAGGGCCGGCATGACAGTTCCTGAGAACGCCAAGCCCCGCAAGCGCACGCGGGACCGTGCCGCGGCGCGCCCCAGCATCGAGGTGCGGGCCATGGGCCCAACCGATTACTTCGTCTGGCAGCCGCTGTTCGCACAGCACGTCGATGCGCTCGGTGAGAGCTCGAACGACGGCCGTGCGCTCGGCGTCTGGCGTCACGTCGCGAGCAAGACCGGGAATCTCGAGGGCATGATCGCGTTCGTCGAGGGCGAGCCGCGCGGGTACGTGCTGTTCCGCGAACGGCTCGACATCCGCGGCGCGCGCACGGTGCTGAACATCGAGGCTAAGTACTCGGGTGCCGACTCGAACCGCGGCGCCGTCAACGAGGAGCTGCTCGGTGCCGTGTTTGCGGCGGCCGCGAAGCGTGGCTTCGATGCGATCTCGTGGCTCGTCGATGCCGAAGACGAGGTGGGTCTACAGCAGTCGGCCCGCATGGGCAGCCGCAGCGACGAGGTCCGCTTCGAGATCTCCGTCGAGTCGCGTCAGCAGAACGAGGGCTAGACGTGCTGATCGGTGAGCGGTGGCGGGCGGGCTCCGCCCCGCCGCGCTCGCTGGAGAAGTACCCGGAGTTCCTGGAGGTGTGCTCCGCCGAGGAGCATGTTCTCTCTTCGACGGTCGACGACGTCTCGAAGCTGTGGTGGACGCTCACCTGGCTCGAGGGGCGGCCTGTCGCAGAGCTCGAGCGGGGGCCGCGGGTCGCCCTCCGCGGCGACGGCTCCGTTCACGTGAGCGGTGCCGAGGAGCCGGTCGGCGCTGGCGTGGGCATCGCCGATGGTGACTCGCACGAACACGACGTCTTCGACGAAGACGAGGATGACGACGATCTCTTCCCGGAGCCGGCGCCCCGCGCCTAGCGGCTTCCGCTCTGGCCCCGGTGTCGAGGGCGGACTTATGGTCGTCAAGATCGCCGGAGAACGACCACGATCCAGCCCTGGGTGAGCGCACGTGCGCGGCGCGGTTTCCTCACGCGGCTTCCGCTGACAGCGGATGCGCGTGCCGCGTCGGTGGTCGCGCCTAGGGTTGGAAGCATGACCCAGACCGTGCAGCTCGACGCCGAGAACCCGTTCGCCACTCCCAGCGCGCTTCCCTTCCAGTTGCCGCCGTTCGGAGACGTACGCGAGGAGCACTTCCTGCCAGCGTTCGAGGCTGGCATGGCGGAGCAGCTCGCGGAGGTCCAGGCGATCACGGCGAACACCGAGGCGCCGACCTTCGCGAACACGGTCGAAGCGCTCGAGCGCTCCGGCCAACTGCTAGAGCGCACCGCCGCCGTCTTCTTCACGCTGAGCTCTGGCGACGCGACCCCCGGCATCGACGCGATCGAGGCGGAGATCGGGCCGCGCCTGACGGCGCATGAAGACTCGATCACGCTCAACCGCGCGCTGTTCGCGCGCATCCAGTCGGTGTTCGACGCCCGCGAGGAAGCCGAGCTCACCGAAGAGCAGCGTTTCCTCGTCGAGAAACTGCACCGCAACGCGAGTCTCGCGGGTGCCGGCCTCCAGGACGCGTCGTCGGCTCGCCTGCGTGAGCTCAACGGTCGCCTGGCGGAGCTCGAGGTGCAGTTCGACCAGAAGCTGCAGGCCGACAGCAATGCGCTGGCCCTGGTCGTCGACTCGGCCGAAGAGCTCGCGGGTCTCGACGAGAGCGCCATCTCGGCGGCATCCGCCGCGGCCGAGGCCCGCGGACTATCCGGCAAGTACCTCATCTCGCTCGTGCTCTTCACTGGCCACCCGCTGCTCTCGACGCTCACGAACCGCGAGACCCGTCGCAAGCTCTTCGAGGCCTCGTCTGCTCGTGGCAGCCGCGGCGGCGACTACGACACCCGGGCGACGGCGCTCGAGATGGTGCGCGTGCGCGCCGAACGAGCCCGACTCCTCGGCTTCGAGAACCATGCTGAGGCCGCGGCCGCGAAGTCGACCGCGGGCAGCGCATCCGCGATTCGCGCGCGCCTCGAACAGCTCTCCACTCCGGCCGCCGCGAACGCGCGCAGCGAGCAGGAGGTGCTCCAGGCCACGATCGACGCCGAGCAGGCCGCGATCGGCGAGCCGAGCTTCGCGCTCGAACCGTGGGACTGGGCATTCTACACCGAGAAGGTGCGCGCCCGCGACTACGCGGTCGACACCTCGCAGATGCGGCCGTTCTTCGAGGCCAATGCTGTGCTCGAGAACGGCGTCTTCTTCGCCGCCAACCAGCTGTTCGGCGTCACCTTCACCCATCGGCCCGAGCTGCGAGGTCACCATGCCGACGCCGTGGTGTACGAGGTGAGCAACGAGGACGGCACCGAGGTCGGGCTGTTCTCGCTCGACCTGTACACGCGCGACTCCAAGCGCGGCGGCGCGTGGATGAACTCGGTGATCCAGCAGAACCGCCTGCTCGGCGAGCCGACGGTTGTGCTCAACACGCTCAACGTGCCGAAGCCCGCCGAGGGTTCACCGACGCTGCTCACGTTCGACGAGGTCGAGACGCTGTTCCACGAGTTCGGGCACGCGCTGCACGGCCTGTTCGCACTGGTCGACTACCCGAGCCTCGGCGGCACGAACGTGCCCCGCGACTTCGTGGAGTACCCCAGCCAGGTCAACGAGATGTGGATGCTGTGGCCGCAGGTGCTGCGTACCTACGCGAAGCACCACGAGACTGGTGAGCCGCTGTCGGAGGAGCTCGTCGAGCGTCTGCTCGATTCGGCGTCGTTCAACGAGGGCTTCGGCACGAGCGAGTACCTGGCGGCGGCGGTCATCGACCTCGAGTGGCACTCGCTGTCGCCGGAAGGGGCCGCCGAGATCACCGATGTCGAAGCCTTCGAGCAGCAGGTGCTTCAGCGGTACGGCCTCGACCTACCCGCAGTGCCGCCGCGCTACACGCTCCCCTACTTCCAGCACATCTTCGCGGGCGGCTACAGCGCCGGCTACTACGGCTACATCTGGAGCGAGGTGCTCGACGCGGCGACGGTCGACTGGTTCGCGGAGCAGGCGGAGCTCGACGGCGGGTTGCGCGCCGCTGGCGAGAAGTTCCGCCGGAACATCCTCGAGCCCGGCGGCTCCCGGGATGCGATGTCACTCGTCGTCGACCTCCTGGGCGGTCCGGCCCCCATCGAGCCGCTGCTGAAGCGGCGCGGACTGCAGTAGGGCGACCGCGCGGGGCTCGGCTGAGCTGAGCCCTTACCGCTCCAAGGCGAAGAAGATGAAGCTCAGGAACGCTGTCCGGTCAACAAGATGCGGCGGGATGAGGTCCGCTGGCGTGTCCGCAGCGAACGGCGGCTCGGCGACCGTTGCAACCCTGAAGCCCGCCTCGGCAAAGGCATCGGTCATCGCGTGGAGGGGACGGTGCCAGTACGTGAGCTCGACCTCGGTGCCGTTGAAGTTCGAGGTCGACGTCCACGCTTCGGTGGCGAAGTAGTCCCGCTCCGGAAACATCAGGCGGTACACGAACGGATGATGCACGGAGATGGTCAGCCGACCACCGGGCTTCAGCACTCGGTGAAGCTCGGTCAGAGCCGGACCCCAGTCTTCGAGGTAGTGGAGTACAAGCGACGCGGCGACGAGGTCGAAGCGTTCGTTCGGGTACGGAAGCGGTCTCCCAAGATCACTCACCTGGAGGTCGACGGCGTCGCCGAGCCGCCGCCGAGCGATCGCGATCATCTCCGAGCTCGAGTCGAAGCCCGCGACGGTTGCACCACGGGCCGCCAGTTCGGCCGCAAGCGGGCCGGCGCCGCATCCGGCATCGAGCACGTGCGCACCGCGTACGTCGCTGAGGAGTTTGAGCATCGCCGGCCGCTCGTAGTGGTTGTTCACGAGGTTGCGCTCGCTGTCAGTCGCATAGTCAGAGGCGAACGCGTCGTAGTGGCCGGGTTCCATGTGTCCCATCCTGCACGAGCACGGGGTGCGAGCCCCCGTCTCGCCGACGGGGATCTCCAGGCTGCACCTATGCTCGTGCCATGTCAGTGGTCAACGAGGAATTACCGCGAGCGGGCGTGAGTGCGCAGGCGGCAAGCGGTGAGGGCAAGGTCGGCCTGCTCGCGGTTCTGGGAGTGTTCTTTCTCGGGTTCCTCGCGCTCGGTCTCGGCCTCGGGATCGACGAGATGCTGAGGTACGGGTCCGGCATGGAGGCCGATAGTGATCCGCATTCGACCACCGCCCTGCACTACGGCGAAGCGAAGTCAGTCGCTGACCTCACGATCCTCGCCCTCGGTACCACCTGGCTCGCGTACATCGGAACCGCCGTCAGCGTCGCCAGCAGCGACCCGCGTCCGTTCGGCCGCACGTTCGGGATGCTCTTCCTCCTCTCCGTGGTCGCCATCGCCGTTCCGGTCGTCTGGCCCTTCCTCGAGCATTCGTGGCGATGAGCTCTCTTGCATCCGCCCAGCAACGGGCCACCTCCGGCCCACCTCGCGGCACAGTCTGGCGCCCCGTCCTCGGCTGGAGCATCGCAACGGGAATAGCCTTCGTCACGGCGGCCGTGACGCTCGTGATCGGTGTCCTCCTCGGGCTGAGCGTCGGCGAGATGCTCTACTACGGCTACGCCAACTCGAGCGACACCTGGACCGTCCCCAAGGGGCACTACGAGGAGGCCGTCACCACGACCGGCATCGCGGCCGTCGCGCACTTCCTGGTCTGGATCGTGAGCCTTGCTACAGCGGCCATCACAGCGGCCTGCACACATAGGTCCGTGTGGTGGTCGCTCGCCATCATCACGGTCATCGTCGGGCTCGAGATCGGCGCCATCATCGTCATCCAACACGCCAGGTTCGAAGCCGGCGCATACATGGGCTGACCCTACCTCGGAGCGCGGGCGACGCCTTCGTTGGCAACCACCTCGACCTTGAATCCCGACGAGTTCTCCAGCCAGCCAGCGTAGTGATCCTCACCACCAGCGTGCGGGTAGCGCGCTCCGCGTAGAGCGGCAGCCACCCATTCTCTCCAGCGCTCTCTACCAAGGCGTCGACGGCCGAAGGAGAACCACCCCGAAACGCGAGGTGATTCACCCCTGGCCGGCGTCGGTCGTGCGGCGCGTCTCTCATGTTCGGTGAAGTCGTGAGCGTCAGATAAGCGGACCCAGCGCTCCACGACTGGCCGCCCGGCCATTCCTCGGTCAGCATCCACCCGACCTGGGAAAGCAGCCAACTCCACTCGGCGCGCACCGCATCCAGGTCGGCGACCCACACCTCGACGTGGTGAAACCCCGGGACCATCTAGATCCGTGCCGCCGCTTCGAGGTCGACGACGCGCATGACCTCGCGCTTGGGTGAGAGCTGGACCAGCTTGATCGCGGCACGGAACGCGTCACTGTTCCGCTCACGGGCGACCTGGATGCGCCTCCGAAAGGTACCCAGCTGAACGTCGAGCTTCTCCGCGGCCTCGGCAACCGAGATGCCAGGCAGGTCATCGCGCGGCGTCGCACCGATGGCCTCCGAAGCCACCCGGTTGCGCTGCGCGGCTCGATCCCTCGACTGCTGCGCACGGGCCTCGCGTTCCTCGGGCGTGCCTCCGAACCGGGTGGTCGCGGTCGTTCCCGTGACCCCCAGCGCCGCACCGATCTGCGCCCAGGTCGAACCACCGGCGCGTGCCCGCTCGACTGCCTCCACGAGTCCAACCTCCTCCAGCCATCTTGCTGCGTCGCGCGTCGCCGTGACGCGCGCGAGCGCATCGCCGTCACCGGGGGCCAGCTCGTCGAGGGCAGCTTCAAGAGGTTCACGCATGGCGTCCATCTGACCGAGGGTACGTCGCTCCTCAGCGGCACGTCCGCAGACCCGCGAGGACCGCAGACGCGAAACTGTCCGGGCTTGTCGCACCGTGCCCGGTATCGTCGGCGGCATGCTCAGCGACGAGGACCAGGTGCCCGCAGAGTCGATCCCAGACTGGGAGTTCCGGTTCGGGTGCTGGTCCTCGCCCCCGTTCTCGGGAAAGAGCCTCACGCCGGCCGATTGGGGCTTGCACCTGGATGCGCAGCTTGCGGAGCTGCGCGCAGCAGGGAGCACGGTCGAGACGATCTTCCCCGGTGCGGAACTCGACCACCTCTTCGGCGCCAACGCCATGGACTCGCACGCTGCGACCGCAAGCAGCCCGCGAGGGGTTCGCACACATGGGCGACGCTTCGCCACCGAACACGGCCGGTTCTGGATGTAACGAAGGAGTGAACTCTGCACAATGGGGATTCCCAACGGAAGTAAGGGTCACCTAAGCTGGACTCATCCAGTCTTCGGTGTGCCCCCTCGCACCGATCCCGCCCGAAGGGATCCCCATGACCATCGTCACCGATACCGCGACGACCATCAGCGCCCGCCTCCGCGAGCGCACGTCGCAGGCCCACCAGAGCGCGGAACGTTCGCGCTTCCTCGAACGGCTCCTCGGCGGTGAGCTCGGCATCGACGCCTGGGCCGCGCTGCTGCAGCAGTACGGCTTCATGTACGCGGCGCTCGAGAGCGCAGCAGTCACGGTACGAGAGCACGGCCAGCTCGGCGCGATCCCCGCGGTCGAGCTCGATCGTGCGTCGTCGATCGCGGCGGACCTCGCGGCGCTCGCACCCCGCCTCACGCAACCGCTCCCCGGCGAGCTGCCTGCGACGCGCGAGTACGCGGACCGCATCACCGCATCCGCCGCCGACCCGGCCCGGTACCTCGCGCACCACTACACGCGCTACCTCGGCGACCTCTCGGGCGGCCAGGCCATGCGCGTGATGCTCGACCGCACGTACACGCTCCCCGCGGAAGAGGCGACGTTCTTCGACTTCACCGAGATCCCAGCGATCGTGCCGTTCAAGCGGGCGTACCGCACCCAGCTCGACGAGCTCGCCTTCGACGAGGACGCCATCGCGCGTCTCCTCGACGAGGCGAACGCGAGCTTCACCTGCAACGAGCGCATCTTCGAAGAGCTCGACGCGCGCTACTAGGAACAACCGCACACCGCGCGACTCGAACGGCCCGTATCCACTCGGATGCGGGCCGTTCGCCTCGCCGCGAGTCACCGCGAGGTGCTCGTTTCGCCGCGAGTCACCGCGAAGTTGTGGAAAAGAGCTGCTGCGCCGCACGACGACAGCACTTCGCCACAACCCTGCGCCCAACCGCGCCTCGGCCGCACGCCGGCAGACGCGCGGCTCGCGGCGCCAACCCCCGCGCGCGTCACAGAGAGTTGTGGCGCAGTGCGGTTCGATCGCCCGGCAGCAGCATCTCGCCACAACTCTGCGCCCGGGGGCAGCACCGCGCGTCGCGACTAGCCGAAGAGGTGCGGGTCGAGGCCGAGCCTCCGGCGCACGAGCAGGGAGATCGACCAGTTCAAGCCGGCAACCGCGAGCAGGCCCGCTCCTCCGCCGAGCACCATTGGCGCGCTGATCTCGCCGATCTGCAGCCCAGAGGCCTCGTTCGCGACGGCGACCGGTCCGGTCTCCGACGGCGTCGCTCGCCCGCTGCTCGTCGCTGCGCCGACCGCCGGGGCCGTCGTGGATGGCGCCGGCGCGGGTGCCACCGGGTTCGGGACACGCGTGCCGCCCGACGGATTGCTCTGCGTGAGCGTCGGCGCGGCAGGAGCGTTGTACGCGCCCGCCGTTGGCGTGTAGTCCCCTGCCAGGCTCACGGTGAGCGGGATCGTCGGCTTGTAGGCGTCCCGGGCGCCGTTCGACGTGAACCAGTACGAGAACTGCCCGGTCTCCTTCTGGAAGTCGACGAAGTCCGACGGGAACGACCCCCAGTAGCTCGAGTTCAGCGCGGTCTGGGGCGCCTGCCCGCTCGCCGTGCCGTCGTCGCCGCCGACCACTCCCTGCGACTGTCCGCTTCCGCTGTAGGACACGCCCAGGTAGTCGGGGGTCGTCGTGATGACGTCGGCGCTGGCATCGACTCCCGTGAGGTTCGCGAGCGTGATGGTGCGCTCGCTGAGCCGCACCCATTTGGACGCGTCGGTCATGGATGCGCCGTACCCGGAGGCCGTCGCGGTGATGGTGCCTCTGCCGTCCCCGCCCACCTTGAGGATCGGGTCGGTCGCGGTCCAGTAGGTGAGCCCTCCGTAGAAGGCGACCGTGAAGCTGCCGCGCCACTGCACGGTGAGCTCCGAACCGGAGCGCGTCGCCTCACCACCGGTGATGCGCACCTGCGACTCAGTATGGGAGCCGAGGCGGCTCGTCGAGACGTTGGCGCCCGTGCGGTCGACGCACTTGGTGCCCCAGCTCGCCTGCTGGAAGTCGCTGCCGTTGGGCTTGATGATCGTGACGTTGCCGTCGGCAGAACGATATTCGTCGGCGTTCCAGACCCGTGACGAGCCGGTGTCCCCCGTTTTGCCGGCCGCGAGGAAGTTGCATCCCCCGAAGAAGGCGCCGCTTGTCGCTTCCGTGTTCAGCCCCCAGTAGAAGGTTGCTCCTTCGGCGGATGCACCCCCGTCGGTGGGGGTCGTCGGCTCGGTGGTCGGGGGTGTCGTCGGCGCTGGCGGTTCGGGGTTCGGCGTCGTGGTCGGCGTCGGCGGGGTGCCGGTGCTGACCTGCTGCGTCGCTGGCGTGCCCGCCTGTGTTGCGAGGTGCGGGGTGACGGTGATGGCGTACTCGGTGCTGGCGGTGAGTCCGGACACGATGGTGGAGCCTTGACCCGTCGCATCCGCCGGAACCTGGAGGGCGGCACCGACGGCGATGCCGCCGTGCGTGAGCTGCACCTGGTAGCCGGTCGGCGGGCCGCCACCCGCGGCGGGCCACGTCAGGGTGGTCGTGAAGGAGCTGGCGTCGACGTCGCTGACCGCGATGCCGGGTGAGGCCGTCGGGCCGAGCGGTTCGACGATGGTGAGGCGAATGGCAGGGTCGGGTGAGAGCTCGATGGGTGTCTCGGCGGTGCCGTTGCGGACGGCGAGCGTGAACTCGTGCGCTCCTTCGGCGAGGCTGCTGACGTCCCAGGTGCCCACGCCAGCCCCAGCCGTGATCTGAGCGGGGGTGCCGCCCAGTTTCGCCAGCTCGCCACCATCGGCTGCCCGCAGCACGGGCTCCCCGGAGACGTCGACCCCGAGGTTGGCGAACCGCAGCTCGGCCCCCTCCGGGAAGTCTCGCGGCAACCGCTCGTAGACCGGGGTCGCGCTCGCGGACGTGTCGAAGCTCAGGGTGAGCGGCGCTGCGACCTTCTTCGGATCGGCAAGTCCACCGGAGGAGTACCAGTAGCTCGATTGGCCGGTCGCCTCGTGGAACGCTACGAAGTCCTGGGGCCACGAGCCCCAGTCGTCGCCTTCGCGAGTCTGCGGGGTGCCGACGTTCCCTGCATCCACGCCCCGGTAGTCGGGGGTGAGGGTCGCTCCGGATGCGGTGAGATCGGCCGGCGTCGCGTCGATCGTGGCGAGCGTGACAGTGCGCTCGGTCAGCGGCTGCCACGTCGAGGGGTCGTCCATGTCGGCGCCGAATCCGCCGGCAGTGCCTGTGAGCGTGCCCTTGCCGTTCTCGAGCTCGAGCGTGAGCTCGTCAACCGACCAGTACGTCATGCCGCCGTAGAAGACGACGGTGAACGCGCCATCCCACGAGATGCTGGCCGAGCCGGCCTCGAGGTCGACGGAGCCGGTGCCGTCTGCCAGGTTCACCTGGTTGGCGCTCGTCGACCCGACACCGGTCCCGACCTGGCTCCCGCCCGCGTCGAGGCACCTGGAATCCCACGTGGCGGGCACCTGGTTGCCGGCAGCGTCCGGCTTCGTGATGGAGACGTTGCCCTCGCTCGCCGAGTACAGGCTGTCGTCGGTCCAGACCGCCGACTTCCCGTTGTCACCGGATGCGCCGGCCGAGAGGAAGTTGCAGCCGCCGAAGTGGGCGCCCCCGCCGACCTCGTCGTTCAGCGCCCAGGACAGGTCGACGCCCGCGATCGGCGTCGACGCCGCCTCCGCCGGGTCTGCAGCCATGAGGCCGAAGCCTGCCAGCAGCCCGGTGATGCCGAGTCCGGCGAGGATGCGCGTGCCGATGCCCGGGGCTGGCAGGCGCCGTGACCGCGGGCGGCCCATCTCGTGCGATTCGAGGGTCACCGTGCGTCCTCCCGGCGACCGGTCGCGCTCGAGAGGATGAGCGTCGGCGCGTCTCGGCCACCCGGTGCCGATTCCGCTGCTGCGTCCCCGAGTGGGCTCGGGTGGCGGGGGGTCGGAGCATCCATGGCGAAGAAGTCGACGAGCTTGTCGTTCTCGAGCGGCGCGGGAGACGCGGGGAGGTTCGCGAGGCCCTGCTGCGCGGCAGCCGCGCCGAGCCTGCGCCGGGCACGAGCTTCGCGTTGCTCCTGTGCGAGTCGCACCGTCGCCGTCTTCCTGCGCTGCTTCTCGCGCTCCTGCAGCGCTTTGCGTTCGCGTTGCCCGCGCACCTTCTCGAGGGCCGCCGGGTTGACGCCGAGCAGCAGGCTCTTCGCTGCGAGGTAGGCGCCGATGCCGACGGCGAGGCCGACGACGGTGAGTCCGACGAGCAGCAGGACCGGCGCGAGCACGACAAGCCAGGCGAGTGCGTCGCTGACCGAGCCGAGGCCCTGCGAAGACGCCGTGCTCTGCGTGACCGCGCCGACGGGGGCGGACGTGGCGACGGGCGCCGCGTCAGCGGGAGGCGCTTGTTCGACGGGTGCTGCAGGGGCCGCAGCCTCGGACTGCTGGGTGGTCGCCTGAGACTGAGGCGCCGCGGCCGCCGCCCCTCCAGTGAAGGTGAGCGGCGTGAACGATTCGTTGTTCGTGTTCTTCACACCGTGCGCGCCGATGGTGATGATGCCGCACTGCACGGCGTTGCAATCGACGGAGGTCGCGTTCTGGTCGCGATCGTAGGTCTGGAACACGGCGCCAGGGATGCGCAGCGTGCCCGACCAGGTGCCGTCGGCCGCGACCTCACCGCCGTTCGCGGCGTAGGAGGTGGATCCGCCGGGGAAGGCCGCGAACAGCTGATAGCCGACGGGGTTCGTCTCGTCGTCGTACACGTAGCGGTAGTCCTCCCCCGTCACGCCTCCCGCACTTGGCTTCCACGAGCCGCCGCTCGGGTCGTCGACCCAGCCGAAGAGCACGTAGATGCCCCCGAATCCGCCCTGCACCGACTGGAATCCGGAGCCGGACACCTGGATCTCGCTCTGGCCGTCCGCCGTGGGCTGTCCGGAGATGGTCACCTGGCCGGCCGCGTGCGCGGGCGCAGCGGAGAGGCCCACCGCGGTGACGCCGAGGGCGAGCCCGAGCGCCGTCAGGATGGCGGCGACCCAGCGAGCTGCGGTGAGCGGAGGCGTGGTGGCGGTCATGCGTGGTGCCCTTCTTCGGCGGGGGTCGAGGAACCGGTGGATGCGCGTTTGGGCACGACGATCGGTGCCCCGGTGAAGGGGTCCGCGAGGATGTGCACTGGATGCTCGTAGACCTGCGAGATGCGCTCGGCCGTGAGCACCTCTGCTGGCGGCCCGTCGGCGACGATGCGGCCGCGGCTGAGGAGCGCGATGCGGTCGGCGTAGGCGGCCGCGAGGTCGAGGTTGTGCACGATGATGACGACCGCGCATCCGGTGCTCGCGTAGCTGCGCACGAGGTCGAGCACCATCTCCTGATGCTTGATGTCCATCGCCGCGGTCGGCTCGTCGAGCAGCATGACGGAGGCGGTCTGCGCGAGGACGCGGGCGAGGGCGGCCCTGGCCCGTTCGCCGCCGGAGAGTGACGGGTAGTGGCGGTCGGCGAAGCGGTCGATGTCCGTGCGTCGCATCGCGCCGGCCGTGATGAGGTCGTCGCGCTCGCGCTCGCTCACCTGCTGCCAGGGCGCGCGGCCCATGTCGACGACCTCCTCGACCGAGAACGGGAACGCGATGTCGACCTGCTGCAGGAGCACGGCTCGGCGCATCGCGAGCTCGGTGTTCGTCCAGGCGTAGCTCGGGAGGCCGTCGATCTCGACGGTGCCGCTGCGCGCGTCCACGTCGGCGGTGATGACGTTGATGAGCGTCGACTTGCCCGCGCCGTTGGGACCGACCAGGGCGAGCACCTCGCCGGCCCGGATGTCGAGGTCGAGGCCCTCGAGCACGGTGCGCTCGCCGAAGTCGACGCTCACGTCGCGCACGGACAGGACCACCTCGCCCGGGGTGGTCGCGCGCGGCTTGCGGATGGGGTTCCTGAGGATGGAGCCGATCATGACCACGCGCCGCCCTTCGCCCGGCTGCGCCGGATCAGGTAGAAGAAGAACGGCCCGCCGATGAGGGAGGTCAGCATGCCGATGGGCAGGTCGGCGTACTCGACGAGGGTGCGGGCGCCGAGGTCGGCGATCGTGAGCAGCAGGGCTCCGCCGAGCACCGAGCAGAGCAGGAGCGGGCGGTGCGTCGGGCCGATGATCATGCGGATGATGTGCGGCACGACGAGGCCGACGAACGCGATGATGCCGGCGAAGGCGACCGCCGCGGAGACGAGGAGGGCCACGTAGATCATGACGATCAGACGTACGCGCTCGACGTTCACGCCGACGTGGCGGGCCGCCTTCTCGCCGAGCGACAGCAGGTCGAGCTGCCTTCCGATCCCGATGGCGAGGATGCACCCCACGACGATGAGCGGGGCGACGAGCCAGACCTGCTCCCAGCGGGACCCGTTCATGCTGCCCATCTGCCAGAAGACGATCTGCTCGCGCGCCTGCGTCGGCGCACTGAAGGTGATGAAGGCGATGAGCGCACCGCAGACGGCGTTGACGGCGACGCCGGTCAGGATGAGCGTGATGACGTCGGTGCGCCGGCCGGAACGGGACAGCGAGTACACGACGAACGTCGTGATGAGGCCGGCGACGAACGCGAAGGTGGGCGTCGTGAACGGGCCGAGGAAGGTGAGGCTGAAGAGGATCGCGAAGCTCGCGCCGACGGCCGCGCCCGCGGAGACGCCGACGGAGCCGGGCTCGGCGAGCGGGTTGCCGAAGATGCCCTGCATGAGCGCGCCCGCGACCGCCAGCGCCACCCCGACGAGGACGGTGAGCACCAGACGCGGGAAGCGGACCTCCGCGAGCGCGGCCGCCCCGAACTCGTGGCTCGGGCCCGGCAGCCAGGTGATGCCGAGCTGGTTGAGCAGGAAGCCGAGCACCTCGAGGGGCGGGATGTAGAGCTGGCCGATCATCGCCGAGACGAGGCAGCCGGCGATGAGCAGGGTCGTGAGGACTGCCGCGAGCAGTGAGGCGCGCGCCTTCTTGGAGCGGGGTGGCGCATCCGTTGGCTGGGCGACCGGCTCGGGGCGGGCGCGCTCTTCGACACGGTCGACGAGGTTCCGACGTTTCGGCTGCCCCGTTTCTGGCTCCGGGGCGGCGCTCTGCGGTGCTGCCGTTGACACGTTCGCGTCTCTGCTCATGCGCCGCTCTCGTCTGTGCTGTCGGTTCTGTCGTCGGCGGGGCCCGTCTCGGGGGCGCGCTCCGGTGCGTAGGCGAGCTCTGGCGCGTAGATCGCGGTGCCGAGGGCCGCGAGCACCGACGCCGACCGGGGTCCGAAGCTCATGACCTCGTAGTCGCTCATGTCGACGATGCGCTTGTTCGCGCCGGCCGGGGTCTGCCCGATGCCGGGCAGCTGGACGGCCTCGTCGATGCCGCCCACCGAGGCGAGTCCCATCGTCATGACGATGATCACGTCGGGGGCGGCGCGGACAAGCGCTTCTGCGTTGGTGGGCGACATGCCCGCGAAGCCGACCTCGGTGGCGACGTCGCGAGCGCCGATGCTCTGGATGATCGAGTCGGCGCCTGACCCTGCGCCGAACCAGTAGTAGACGCTGCCGCGCAGGTACAGGAACACGACGCGAGGCTTCTTCTCCGGGTCGGTGGGGGCCATCGTGCCGAGCTGCTGGATGGTCGTGCCGATCTCGGCCTGTGTTCGCTGCGAGAGCTTCTCCCCCAGGGTGGGGACGCCGAGCGCATCCGCCACGAACTGGATCTGCGGGGACACGCCCTCGATGCCGTCCTCGTAGGCGATGGGCACCATGACCACCGGGATGCCGGACTGGCGCAGCTGCAGCTGCACGTCGTAGGGGCCGATCGAGGCATCGGTGACGACGACGGTCGGCGCGAGCTGGAGGATCGACTCCGCATTGAGCTCGTGCCCGTTCTGCGTCACGAGCGGCAGCTGCTCGTTGCCCGGCATGAGCTTCGTGATGTCAGTGGCGGTGTCGCGCCCGATGAGGTTGCAGCCGAAGCCGAGCCCGATGACGGCGGCCGCGAGCCCGCCGTTCTGGTTGATGGCGAGGATGCGCGTCGTGTCGGTCACGGTCGTCTCCGCGCCATCGGAGCTCGTGAGGGTGGCTGGCAGCTGCTGCACCGCGGTCGCCGCGTCGGTGATGGGGTTGATGGCCGCCGTCTGCGTGTACGCGGTTGTCGGCCCCGCGATGCTGCGCGGATCAGGGAGCTCAGCCGACGTGACCGACGGCAGAACCGGCACCACCGGGTCCATCTGCACGGGTTGCGAGACGCACTGCTCGTTGCCCGCGCCATTGGCCGTGCCGATGTTGTGGAACCCGTTGGCCCACAGCACCGACACGACCACCACCGCGAGCGCCGCCCAGCCGGCGCGACGGATCGTCGAGCGGCGGAAGCGGCGGAGCGTGCGTGGCAGGGGCATGGGTTCCTCGGTCGTGTCTGGTCGGGTCGGGGATGCGCGGCAGGTCGAGTGGTCTGGTCAGCCGGTGCGTCCCCGGCGACGAAGGAGCAGCACGGTGCCGCCGAGGAGCGCCAGCGCGCCGACGCCGAGCGCGAAGGCGAGCGGCTCGTTGCCGGTGGAGAGGAGGCCGGATCCGCCGCCGGAGTTCGCGGAACCGTTGCCCGCGTTGGAACCGCCGCCCGTTCCCGTGCTCGGTGCCGGGGCCGCGGTCTGCGGCGTGCCAGGGCCTGCCGTGGGAGTCGGCACCGCCGTCGGCGCTGGGATGGTCACCTCGACGACTCCGGATGGCGAGGTCGGAGCGGGCTCGGCGACCGCCGGCGTCGGGCCCGCGAGGCTGACGCCGAGCGCGAGGACGACGCCCGCGAGGAGTGCGAGCGCGGCACCTGCCGCACCGCCCACGCGCGGCGGCGTGAGGTTCTCGGCCCCGAGTCCTGCGTCGTCTCCGTAGCCCACCATCAGGAGGTCGAGGCGGCGGCGCCGCCAGACCCAGAAGATGACGGCCGCGACGGCGAGGAGCAGGACGACGAGAAGCACGACGAGCGACCAGGGCAGTGCGAAGGCCGACAGCTCGGCGGTGACGGCCACCGGCACGTCGGTGAACGCATCCATCGGCTGCAGGTAGAGCGTGAGCGTCCCACTGAGCGGGCCAACGGCCCCGGTGCTCAGTGCGCGCGTGACGGTGACCGATGATCCTGGCAGGAGTTCTGGCACGTCCGCACCGGTGAGCACAACCGGCGATGAGCCGCCGATGCCGCTGAGGCGCAGGTCCTCCATCGAGGCGAGCCGCACATTGCCGGTGTTCACGAGCTCGTAGCTGACGGTGGTGGTGCCTCCGCCGAAGGGGTTGAAGCCCGCCGCCGACCAGCCCGTGTCGAGGCTCCGAATCTCGGCGGTGGGCGCGAGCGCACCGCTGACCCGCATGTCGATGCGGAGTCCGAGTCGACGCTCGACCTTCACCTGGTCGTCCGAGTCGGCTGGGAGCAGCGACGCGACGATAGCCGCGGAGTGGTCACCGGGGGTCGCGTCGGCCGGCACGGTGAGCGTGAAGGGGACGTCAGCGCTCGCGCCCGGCTCGAGCGAGATCGAGCCGGCGCCCGGCGCGACCCAGAGTCCCGCATCCACCGAGGCTTCGCCGCTCTCGAGGATGTCCACCGCACCGGTCGCCGTCGTGAAGGCGTCCGCGGCGTAGATCGTCAGGGTCAGCGCACCCTGGCCGGTGTTGGTGACGCTGATCGAGTCGGTGATGACGTCGCCGGGATTGACCTCGTAGGAGAAGTTTGCGCGCCCCGATCCGCGATCACCGTCGACCGTGTCGATGCTCCACGCGGGCGGCTGCGTGGTGTCGGCGTGCGCCGCCGTCGGGGCGAGCGACGACAGCAGCGCCAGCAGCGAGGCCGCGACAACGACGGAGGCTGTCGCGCGGATGCGGAGACGGAGGCTGATGGGGAGAGCCATGTGGTCCCTAACGTGGGGCTCTCGCGGTGAGGCCGCGTGGGAGCGAGAGGTGGTGGGGGGCGAGGTGCGAGTGCGCGGAAGCCCCGTGGGCTCCCGCGCACTCCTCGGCGCCTAGGAGATCGCCGAGATGGTGAGGGTCGCGGAGTACGCGCCCTGCTTGGTGGTGGTGGGAACCGACAGGGTGAGGTCAGCACCCAGCGTTGCGCTTGCGGCAGCGTTCGACTGGGCGAGCTTCTGCGCCGAGCCGAGACCCGTCGCAGATGCGCCGGCGGTGACGTTGTCCGGGTTGCCCGTGAGGACCTTCGGCGACCAGCCGAGGGCCTCTGCTCCGAACGAGTCCGTGCCGTTGCTGAAGTCGGTGGACTGTCCGGAGACGGTCCAGCCGTACGCGGCCGTGCCGCCCGCGCGGGTGTCGGTCACGGCGACGTTGCTGATCGAGCCCGTGGCAACGAAGTTGTCACCCGTCTGCGCGGCGGTGCCGAGGTCGGCGCCGTTCGCGTCGGCCCACGCCCACGAGAACGACCCGGTCTCTGGGTCGACGGGCGGGACGATCTCCGCTTCAGGGATGACGACATCGACGTTGCCCTCTGGCGTGCCGGGAACCTCGACCTCGGGGAGCGTGTAGGCCACCGAGAAGGGCTTCGCCGTCTTGCGCGCGTCAGCCGCGCCGCCGGACGAGTACCAGTAGGAGGACTGGCCGGTCAGCTCGTTGTACTCGACGAACGACTGCGGGAACGAACCCCAGGTGGCTCCGGTACGCGACTGGGGCGTGCCGGTCGTGTCGACCTCGACGCCGGCGTAGTCGACGTCGACGACCGCACCGGTGGCCGTCAGGTCGACGCCGCTGAACGTCGCCAGGTCGATGGTGCGCGAGGGCAGCGGCTCCCAGATCGTGGCGTCATCCATCGACGCGCCGTAGCCGGAAGCGGTGCCGGTCAGTGTGCCCTCGCCGTTGACGACCTCGAGCTGGATGTCGGAGACGGACCAGTACGTCATGCCGCCGTAGAAGACGAACGTGAACGATCCGTCCCAGCCGATGGTGCCGGACTCCGTGTCCGGGTCGACCGTGCCCGTTCCGCCGGCGAAGTTGACCTGGTTCGCGGAGGACGTCCCGGCCGGAGCTGACACGTTTGCGCCTGCCGGGGTCTGGCATTTCGTGGCCCAGGTCGGCTGAGCCTGCTCGCCGGCCGCGTCGGGCTTCGTGACGGTGACGTTGCCGTCAGCGGTCTTGTAGAACCCTTCCGACTCCGCCCAGACGTGGGAGGAGCCGGCGTTGCCGACCTGACCCGCGACGAGGTAGTTGCAGCCACCGAAGTACGCACCTGCGCCGGACTCCGTGTTGACCTGCCATGAGAACGAGACGTTCTCGACGGTTGATTCGGCTGCCGAGGCCGGTGTCGCGCCGAGGCCGAGGCCCGCCGCGATGAGGCCGGCTGCGGCGAGTGTCGCTCCGCCGCGGGCCAGCACAGACGACCGAGGAGCCGTCCGATCTTGCACTGCTGTCATGAGTTCTCCTGAGTAGAAGCCACGGCTCCCCGACACGCGCGCAGATGCGCGGCGAGTGCCGTGTCCGAAAGCCTCACGGTGGGGACGCCACCCGGTGGAGCAGGTTAGGTGACGCTAAGTAAGGCAAGGGTTACCTTACGGGAGATTTTCAGGTTCGACAACGGCGCGGGCGGATCCGATGCGCGCGGCAGCCGCGATGCTCGGCAACCGCTGCGTTACCTTTCACCGGTAGCGTGGCTCCGTGCACTCCCCCCTGGACCGCTCCGCGGCCGCCCCCACGCCCCGCACCCTCATCGACGTGCTCTCGGCGACAGCGACCGCGCATCCAGACGCCATCGCGATCGATGACGGCGTCGCTCCCCTGAGCTACCTGGATCTGACGGCCTACGTCGCCCAGACGGCAAAGGTGCTGCAGGATGCGGGAGTCCGTCGCGGCGACAAGGTCGGCGTGCGACTCGTGTCCGGCACCCGTGAGCTGTACGTCGCGATCCTCTCCATCATCGCCGCCGGGGCCGCCTACGTGCCCGTCGACGTCGACGACCCGGACGAGCGCGCCTTGCTCGTCTTCGGGGAGGCCAAGGTGCGAGGCACCATCGAGGGCGACGGCGTGTTCGTGCTCGCGGCCGACGGCGAGCAGCCAGCAGGGGAACCGGTCGATCTCTTCGAGGCCGACGCCCCGCATCCCGAGAGCAGCAGCCTCGACGAGCTCGAGGGCCCGCATCTGGACGACGACACCTGGGTCATCTTCACCTCCGGTTCGACAGGGGTGCCGAAGGGCGTCGCCGTCTCCCACCGCTCCGCCGCCGCCTTCGTCGACGCCGAGGCGAAGCTGTTCCTGCAGGCCGAGCCCATCGGTCCAGGCGACCGCGTCCTCGCCGGACTGTCGGTTGCCTTCGACGCCTCCTGCGAAGAGATGTGGCTCGCCTGGCGCTACGGCGCGTGCCTCGTTCCGGCCCCCCGGTCGCTGGTTCGCTCCGGCGAAGACCTCGGGCCGTGGCTCCTGCGGCACCAGATCTCGGTCGTCTCGACCGTCCCGACACTGGCCGCGCTCTGGCCGAGCGAGACCATCGAGCAGGTCAGGCTCCTCATCTTCGGCGGCGAGGCCTGCCCGCTCGAGCTCACGCAGCGCCTCGTCGGCGACGGCCGCGAGGTCTGGAACACGTACGGCCCGACCGAGGCCACCGTCGTCGCCTGCGCCGCACTCCTCGACGGCACCGCCCCCATCCGCATCGGCCTCCCGCTCGACGGGTGGGAGCTCGCCGTCGTCGACGCCGAGGGCAAGCGCGTCGCAGAGGGCGAATCCGGCGAGCTCATCATCGGCGGCGTCGGCCTCGCACGGTACCTCGACCCGGCCAAGGACGCCGAGAAGTACGCGCCCATGGAGAGCCTCGGCTGGGAGCGCGCCTACCGCTCGGGCGACCTCGTCAAGTACGAAGCAGAGGGCCTCGTGTTCCTCGGGCGAGCGGACGACCAGGTCAAGATCGGCGGCCGTCGGATCGAGCTCGGCGAAGTCGAAGCGGCACTGCAAGCCGTCACCGGCGTCACCGGATCCGCCGTCGCGGTCCGCAAGACCTCGGCAGGTGCCTCCATCCTCGTCGGCTACATCGTGACGGGCCCCGACTACGAGCGGCAGCTCGCGCGCGCCGAACTCGGCGAGCAGCTGCCGAAGGCCCTCGTACCGCTGATCGCCGAGGTCGACTCCCTGCCGACCCGCACGTCCGGCAAGGTCGACAAGAACGCACTGCCCTGGCCGCTCCCCGGTGCAGACGAGGTCTCCGGCGACCTCGACGCCCACACCGCCTGGCTCGCCGAGCAGTGGCAGGCCGTGCTCGGACTGCCCGTCGGCAGCGAGGACGCCGACTTCTTCGACCTCGGCGGCGGCTCGCTCTCTGCCGCCCAGCTCGTGACGCGCGTGCGCGCCCGCGTCCCCGAGTTCACGGTCGCCGATGTCTACGACCACCCCCGCCTCGGGGCCATGACCGAGTCCATCCGCGAAGCGCTCGACGATGAGGACGAGCTGCCCACGACCTTCAGCACACCAGGGCCGACGCCGCTGTCGGCGCGCATCCTGCAGATCGTCGCAGGCCTCCCCCTGCACATCCTCGCCGGGGCCCGCTGGATCACCTACCTGCTCACCGCGAGCGCCCCGCTGCAGCTCCTGCCCGGGTTCGAGGTGCTGCCGGATGCGCCGCTCTGGCTCATCGTCGTCATGCTCGTGGTGTTCGTGACCCCGTTCGGGAAGATGGCGATCTCAGTTGCCGCCGCGCGCATCCTGCTGTTCCGCCTGAAGCCTGGCGACTACCGACGTGGCGGGGCGACCCACATGCGCCTCTGGCTCGCCGAGCAGGTCGCCACGCAGATCGACGCCGTCGGGCTCGCCGGTGCGCCCTGGGTCGTCTACTACGCGCGGGCACTCGGCGCGAAGGTCGGCAACAACGTCGACCTGCACTCGCTGCCGCCGGTCACGGGCATGCTGCAGCTGGGCGACGGCGCGGCCATCGAGCCGGAGGTCGACCTGACCGGCTACTGGATCGACGGCGAACTCGTGCGCATCGGCGGCATCCGCATCGGCGCCGGCGCGACGGTCGGCGCCCGAAGCACCCTCGCCCCCGGCACGAAGATCGGCCAGGGGGCCGAGGTCGCGCCCGGTTCCGCGGTCTTCGGCCGGGTGCGCTCAGGCAAGAGCTGGGCCGGATCCCCCGCCGTCCGGGTCGGCAAGGTGCGCGCGAACGACTGGCCCGCCGAACGCCCACCGCAGCCGTTCGGGTGGGCCTTCGTCTACGCCGTCGCGTCAGCGGCACTCGCGCTGCTGCCGCTGTTCTCCTTCGCGGTCGGCGGAGTCGTCGTCGCGGTCGGGATGCGCGGTGCAGCGTCACTGGGCGACGCCGCCCTCGCCGCGTTCGCGTGGCTCGCACCCGCAGTCATCGCTGCGGGGGTCACCTTCGCGGGACTGGTCGTGGCCTTCGTGCGCCTCCTCTCGATCGGCCTCACGCAGGGCACGCACCCCGTGCGCTCACGCGTCGCCTGGCAGGCCTGGTGCATCGAACGTCTCCTCGACGCCGCCCGCACCATGCTCTTCCCGTTCTACGCGAGCCTCTTCACGCCCGTCTGGCTGCGGATGCTCGGCGCCAAGGTCGGCCGCGACGTCGAAGCCTCGACCGTCCTGCTCCTCCCCTCGATGACGCAGATCGACGACGGCGCGTTCCTCGCCGACGACACCATGGTCGCCTCCTACGAACTGCACAACGGGTGGATGCGCATCGAACGGGCCCGCATCGGAGCGCGAGCCTTCCTCGGCAACTCCGGCATGGCAGCCGCGGGCCACTCGGTGCCCCGCGACGGGCTCGTCGCCGTGCTCTCCGCCGCACCAGCGAAGGCGAAGCCCGGCTCCTCCTGGCTCGGCTCCCCACCCGTCCGCCTCCGCCGCGTGACCGTCGACGGCGACGAGTCCCGCACCTACAACCCGCCCCGGGCGCTCCGCATCGCCCGCGCGCTCTGGGAGCTGTGCCGCATCGTCCCCGTCATCGTCACCTGCGGACTCGGCCTCGGCGTGCTCCTCGCCCTCGCCGCCATCGAGACCGCGGTCGGCGTCGCCTGGACCATCGTCCTGTCCGGCTTCGTCCTCCTCGCCGCGGCAGCAGCATCCGCCATCATCTCGACCCTCGCCAAGTGGCTCATCGTCGGACGCATCCGCGTCTCCGAGCAGCCCCTCTGGTCGAGCTTCGTGTGGCGCACCGAGGTCGCAGACACCTTCGTCGAGATGGTCGCAGCCCCCTGGTTCGCGCGCGGAGCCGCCGGAACGCCCGCGCTCGCGCTCTGGCTGCGCTCGCTGGGCGCGAAGATCGGCAAGGGCGTCTGGTGCGACTCCTACTGGCTCCCGGAGGCAGATCTGGTCACTCTCGGCGACGGAGCCACCGTCAACCGGGGATGCGTCGTCCAGACCCACCTGTTCCATGATCGAATAATGAGCATGGACACCGTCACCCTCGAAGCAGGCGCAACGCTCGGACCGCACAGCGTGATCCTGCCCGCCGCCACGATCGGCGCCCACGCCACCGTGGGACCAGCCTCCCTCGTCATGCGAGGCGAGTCGGTCCCCGTCGGCAGCCGCTGGAGCGGCAACCCCATCGGCCCCTGGCGCGCGCTCAAGCTCCGCGCCTACCAGTCGAAGGTGTCATGAACCGCGCCGCCGCGCTTGAGCCCCTGCCCGGCAACCCCTACACGCCGCAGAGCGGCGACGTGAGCATCCGCGTCGAGCACTACGACCTCGCCCTCAAGTACCGGATGCAGAACAACCGACTCTCCGGCACGGCGACGCTGAGCATCCGCGCCACCGTTCCGCTCACCGCGTTCTCCCTCGACCTCGTCGGCCTTCGCGTCAGCAAGATCGCCGCTCGCGGTGACAAGCAGGCGCGCTTCAAGCAGAGCGACCGCAAGCTGAAGGTCACGCTGACGAAGCCAGTCGAGGCCGGAGCCGCCATCACGCTCGAGGTCGTCTACGAGGGCGCCCCTCGACCCCGCCGCTCCCGCTGGGGAACCATCGGCTGGGAAGAGCTCGAGGACGGCATCATCGTCGCCTCGCAGCCCACCGGCGCCCCGACCTGGTTCCCCTGCAACGACCACCCCGCAGACAAGGCCAGCTACCGCATCCAGGTCTCCGTCGACAGCAACTACGACGTCGTCGCGACCGGATCACTGTGCTCGAGGCGCTCAGCCGGAGGCCTCACGACCTGGGTGTACGAGGAGGGCGCGCCCACCGCCAGCTACCTCGTCACCCTGCAGATCGGACGTTACCGGCGCGAAGACGTGCAGCTCGCGAGAGTCGACGGGCACCTGCACTACCCGACCGCCCTCGCCCGTCGCGTGGGAACCGACCTCGCCGACGTGTCTCGCATGATGGAGACCTTCGAGCTGACCTTCGGCCCGTACCCCTTCGACTCCTACGCCGTCATCGTCACGGCCGACGACCTCGAGATCCCCCTCGAAGCCCAGGGCATGGCGATCTTCGGCGCGAACCAGATCGACGGCGCCAGAGGCCAGGAGCGCCTCGTGGCCCACGAGCTCGCGCACCAGTGGTTCGGCAACAGCGTCGGAGTGGGCGGCTGGCAGCACATCTGGCTGAACGAGGGCTTCGCCTGCTACGCCGAGTGGATCTGGGCGGAGGCGAGCGGTGCCGAGAGCGCCGACCAGCTGGCCAGGCACTACTGGCGCTCGCTGTCCGCGCTGCCGCAGGACCTGCTGCTCGGTGACCCTGGTGCCGCCGACATGTTCGACGACCGCGTCTACAAGCGCGGCGCACTCACCCTCCACGCCCTGCGCCTGACCGTCGGCGACTCGGCGTTCTTCGAGATCCTCACGAGCTGGACCTCGGTGAAGCGCTTCTCCGTGGCCTCGACCGCGGAGTTCATCGAGCACACCGCGACAGTCGTGCCGGACGCCCCGCTCCAGGAGCTCTTCGACGCCTGGCTCTACCAGCTCGCCCTTCCCGAGCTGCCCTCGGCGGTCAGAGCGAAGGTGACCCGGCTTCTTCGCTGACGGGCACCCTCATGCGGCTTCCTTCCGGATCCGACCTCCTTGTGGCCACGGCCACGAGGAAGCGCTCCGCGACGGCGCGATGGATGCGGTAGCTCGCCTCCTCGCCAGCGACGCGAGCATGCTCGTCCCCATCGGCGCGCCCCTCGCCTGGCTCGAAGCGCACCAAGCTCGAATCGACTCGCAGCCCGCGGCCGTCCGCCTTGAGAACCGCCTCGACGGCGGTCCACCGCTCGAGGTCGAGGGCGGGGTCGACCGTATCCCCCCATGGCGCAGGCAGCGCTGCGTGTCGGTCGGGGTCTGCGTCTGGGCCTGCGCCTGCGCCTGAGATCGGGAGGGGTCCGGCGGGCCGCGCAGAGGCCGAGTCGTCGTCGATCCGCAGCTCCTCGACGTCGATCCCGAGGGCGCTGACGTCATCGACGCTCGCCAGCGCGACGAAGACCGTCATCCCCGCATAGGCGAGGCTGACGAGCACCGGCAGACCCGGCATGCTCGGCTTGCCGTGCGTCGTCGAGCCGCAGTTCGAGCAGACCACCTCGAGCTCCGCGACCGGCGCGAGCCCGCGTTCCCCGCCTTCGAGATGGGTTCCACGTTTCCGGATGGCGTGCAAGCCATCCGGAAGCGTGGAACCCATCTCGAGGTCTGTCGGGAGGAGGTCTGAGGAGAGGCGGTCTGAGGCTAGGCGGTCTGAGGGGAGGAGGTCTGAGGGGAGGAGGTCTGAGGGGAGGAGGTCAGCCGAGAGGCGCTCGAGGCCGAGCTGCACCAGCAAGCGACCAGTGAGGAACGCGTCCGCGCGGTCGTCCGCCCGCACCTCGGACATGGCGCGCAGCCGCTGACGATCGCCCTCCGACAGGACCTCGAGAGCCCGCAGGCGGTCTCGGCCGCCGAGCGCACGCGCGTCGGCGCTGACGATGAGCACGCTTCCGAGGAGCCGTTCTGTCACCTGCACGCGGCCTGCCTCGCGTCTTCGGAAGAGACTCGCTTCGCTGCCGCGGCAGGGCGAGTCGAGCGCGTCGGTGAGCACCCCGAGCACCCCGAGCCCGCCGACTGCGCTTCCCGACCGGCCGCTCCCCCGCGGCGGCGCGCGGCTGGCCCACGCAGAGCGGAAGCCCCGCCTGCTGGATGGCTGGCGGGGCTTCCGGACGTCGTTGACGCGCTCACGCGACGGTGAGTTAGGCCGACTTCTCGGCGCGCAGCTCGGGTCGCGGGATGATCGTCGGCGCCGCATTCTTGAGCACCACGTCGCGAGTGATCTCGACCCGGCTCGCGTCGTCGAGCGAGGGCACATCGAACATGACCGGCCCGAGCGTCTCCTCGAGGATGGCTCGGAGCCCGCGGGCACCGGTCTGGCGCAGCACCGCGAGGTCGGCGATCTCCTCCAGCGCGCCTTCGTCGAAGACGAGCTCGACACCGTCGAGTTCGAACATCTTCTGGTACTGCTTGACGAGCGCGTTGCGCGGCTGCGTGAGGATGTCGATGAGGGCACCTCGATCGAGCGGCGAGACCGTCGTGATGACGGGCAGGCGACCGATGAACTCCGGGATGAGACCGAACTTGTGGAGGTCTTCCGGGAGCACCTCGCTGTAGAGGTCGCGATCATCGTTCTTCGAGTGCAGGGGGGCGCCGAAGCCGATGCCCTTCTTCCCGGCGCGCTGCGAGACGATCTCTTCCAGGCCCGCGAAGGCACCCGCCACGATGAACAGAACGTTCGTCGTGTCGATCTGGATGAACTCCTGCTGCGGATGCTTGCGGCCACCCTGCGGCGGAACCGAGGCGACCGTGCCCTCGAGGATCTTCAGCAGCGCCTGCTGCACACCCTCGCCGGAGACGTCCCGCGTGATGGACGGGTTCTCCGCCTTGCGCGCGATCTTGTCGATCTCGTCGATGTAGATGATGCCCGTCTCTGCACGCTTCACGTCGAAGTCGGCAGCCTGCAGCAGCTTCAGCAGGATGTTCTCGACGTCTTCGCCGACGTACCCGGCCTCTGTGAGCGCTGTCGCGTCGGCGACAGCGAACGGCACGTTGAGGCGCTTCGCGAGCGACTGCGCGAGGTAGGTCTTTCCGCATCCGGTTGGCCCGATGAGCATGATGTTGCTCTTCGAGATCTCGACCTCATCGACCCGCTCTTCCGCAGAGGTGATCTGGCCGAGCGCGCGGACACGCTTGTAGTGGTTGTAGACCGCGACGGCGAGCGCCTTCTTCGCGGGCTCCTGCCCGATGACGTACTCCTCGAGGAAGGCGAAGATCTCGCGCGGCTTCGGGAGCTCGAAGTCCTTGACTTCGCTGGTCTCGGAGTCGGCCATGCGCTCTTCGATGATCTCGTTGCACAGCTCGACGCACTCGTCGCAGATGTAGACACCAGGACCAGCGATGAGCTGCTTGACCTGCTTCTGGCTCTTGGCGCAGAACGAGCATTTCAGCAACTCGCTGCTTTCACCGATACGTGCCATGAGGACCTCCTTCGCGGTCTGCCAAGACTAACCCGAACCACCGACATTGCACGGATGGCCGCGCCAGGGGGACTCCCTGACGCGGCCATCCGGGCCCTGCATGTCGCTGTTCGGTCGACTCGAACTAGTCGATGATGACCGGCTCGGCGCCCTTGCGGCTCGTGAGCACCTGGTCGATGAGGCCGTACTCGAGGGCCTCGGCGGCCGACAGGATCTTGTCGCGCTCGATGTCGCGGTTCACCTTGTCGACGGGCTTGCCCGAGTGACGCGAGAGCGCCTCCTCGAGCCAGGTGCGCATCCGCAGCACTTCCTGCGCCTGGATCTCGATGTCCGAGGCCTGCCCCTGGCCGGCGCCGCCGGTCGAGGGCTGGTGGATGAGGACTCGGGCGTTCGGGAGGGCGAGGCGCTTGCCGGGCTGGCCCGCGGCGAGCAGCACGGCGGCCGCGGAGGCTGCCTGCCCGAGGCACACGGTGGAGACCTCGGGGCGGATGTACTGCATCGTGTCGTAGATCGCCGTCATGGCCGTGAACGATCCACCGGGCGAGTTGATGTACAACGTGATGTCGCGGTCAGGGTCCTGGCTCTCGAGCACGAGGAGCTGGGCCATGATGTCGTCAGCCGAGGCGTCGTCGACCTGCACGCCGAGGAAGATGATGCGGTCCTCGAAGAGCTTCGCGTACGGGTCCTGGCGCTTGTAGCCGTAGGCCGTGCGCTCCTCGAACGACGGCAGGATGTACCGCGACGAGGGGCTCTGGACGCCTGCCGGCGAGCCGCCGGTCAGAAATGGGGTGTTCATATGCTCTGGCTTCCTTACTCTGCCGACTCGGACGTGGACTCGGCGTCGCGCTTGGTGCCGCCGCCGCCCGTGACCTCGGTCGCCGACGAACGGATGTGGTCGACGAAGCCGTACGCCAGCGCCTCATCGGCGTTGAACCAGCGGTCGCGGTCGCCGTCTTCGTTGATCTGCTCGAGGCTCTTGCCCGTGCGCTGCGCCGTGATCGACGCGAGGCGCGCCTTCATGTCGAGGATGAGCTGCGCCTGGGTCTGAATGTCGCTCGCCGTGCCGCCGAAGCCGCCGTGCGGCTGGTGCAGCAGGACGCGTGCGTTCGGCGTGATGTAGCGCTTGCCCGGCGCACCTGCGGTCAGCAGGAGCTGGCCCATGGAGGCCGCCATGCCGATGCCCACGGTGACGATGTCGTTCGGCACGAACTCCATCGTGTCGAAGATCGCCATACCTGCGGTGATCGATCCACCCGGCGAGTTGATGTAGAGGTAGATGTCTCGCTCAGGGTCCTCTGCAGCAAGCAGCAGGATCTTCGCGCAGATCTCGTTCGCGTTCTCATCGCGCACCTCGGACCCGAGCCAGATGATGCGGTCTTTCAAGAGCCTGTCGAAGACGCTGTTCGGCAGTTGAATATCAGCCACGGTCGCTCCATTTCCCTAACGGTCGTCACCGAATCTAGTAGAGCCGCGAGGCCAGCGCTGGCCTGTTCGCCCACGGCACACGGTGCCTGGCAGTGTGCCAAGGAGTCGTGTCACTCCGTGCGGGGCTGCTGCAACGGCGATCAGTTTTGCGGATGCCCGTGCGGGGTTTCGGCAGCACTGATGGGTTCTGCGGATGCGCGTGCGGGTTTCCCTGAACGGTGATGGGGAAAAACCCATCACGGGCGCGAAAAGCCGGCACGTCACGGTGGACGCTGAGGGCAGGGAGGATGGGGCCGCGCATCCGGCCCCGCATCCGCTGCACCATGCACGAAGCGCCGCCGGCGTGATGGCCGGCGGCGCTTCGCGAAGTGGAACTGGAGACTACTTGGCCTCGTCGCCCTTGACCTCGTCGTCCTTGACCTCGTCGGACTCGACGGCCTCGGCGGATGCCTCGGCCTCAGCTGCGGCTGCCTTCTCCTTGGCGCGCTGGACAGCGACCGTGAACTCGGAGATGTCGACGGCGTCGCCGTTGGTGTCGACGACCTCCGCCTTGTCGAGAACGAACAGGATGGCCTTGGAGCGTGCGACCTCGCCGATCATGCCGGGGAGCTGGTTGTTCTCCTGCAGGACGCCGATGAACTCCTGCGGAGCCATGCCGTACTGGGCGGCCGACTGGATGAGGAACTGCGTGAGCTCGTCCTGCTCGACCTCGACGCCCTCTGCCTTGATGACCTCGTCGAGGAGCACCTGCTGGCGGAAGGACTTCTCGGCGTTGGCGCGAACCTCGACACCGTGCTCGTCGTCGGGCTGGAGGCCCTCCTGCTCGAGGTGGCGCGTGACCTCATCGTTGATGAGGGTCTCGGGCAGCGGGATCTCGACGAGCTCGAGGAGCTGCTCGACGACCTTCTCGCGTGCGGCGTCGACCTGCTCGAACGTCTTCTTGCTCTTGGCCTGCGTCTCGAGGTCGGCGCGGAGCTCCTCGATCGTGTCGAACTCGCTCGCGATCTGCGCGAACTCGTCGTCGACCTCGGGCAGCTCGCGGTCCTTGACGGACTGCACGGTGACCGTGATCTCTGCTTCCTTGCCCTCGTGCTCGCCGCCGAGCAGCGTGGAGCGGAAGGTCGTCTCCTCGCCCGCGGTGAGCGTGAGGAGCGCCTCGTCGGTGCCCTCGAGGAGCTGGCCGGAGCCGAGCTCGTACGAGATTCCCTCGGCCTCATCGACCTTCTCGCCGTCGACCGTCGCGATGAGGTCGAGCGTCACGAAGTCGCCGTCCTCGATGGGACGGTCTGCGGTGACGAGCGTGCCGAAGCGCTTGCGGAGCTCTTCGAGCTCGGCGTCGACGTCAGCCGCGTCGACGGCCGCAGCCTCGACCTCGACCTTGATGCCGTCGTAGGAGGGAAGCTCGATCGAGGGACGCGAGTCGACCTCGACCTCGACGACGAGGTCGCCTGCGAAGTCGGCGACGTTCGGCGTCTCGACGATGTCGGCCTTCGGGCGGCCGAGCGGCTGCACGTCGGACTCTGCGACGGCCTGGTTGAAGAACACGTCGAGGCCATCGGAGATCGCCTGGTCGAGGACGGCGGCGCGACCGACGCGCTGGTCGATGATCGGCGTCGGAACCTTGCCGCGGCGGAAGCCGGGCACCTGGATCTGCTCTGCGATGGTGCGGTAAGCGGAGTCGACGTATGGCTTGAGTTCAGCCGGTTCTACGTTGATCGTCAGCTTGACGCGGGTCGGGTTGATCTGTTCGACCGAGGTCTTCACGTGGGGCATCTCCTGAGATACGTGGGGTGACTGCGCGGATTCGCGCGTGGAGCGGGGTGCGACTGCACGCCGCGCACCACCCAGATGGGCGTATCGCCGCACTGATGCGGCTGCGAACAGCCTACGGCACCCACAAACGACAGCACTCTACCGGCAATCAGGATTCGTGTGGGCGCGGAGGCGCGAGGGCGGATCCGGGGAACGCGCGAGGGCGGGTGAGCGCGCTGTGCGCATCCACCCGCCCTCGCGGCATCCGCTGGTCGGCGCTACCTGGCGTCCTCTCGCTCGGCGGCCTGGACGGCGACGGCCTCCGTCTTGGCCTTCTGGATCTGCTTCTCGCGGGTGCGAGTCCGCAGGTGCTGGATGGCGCTGATGACGATGGCGCCGGCCATGAGCACGTACAGCGCGATGGTGATGGGCGAGTCGACGAGGATGCCCAGGTCACCTTCGCTGACCGCCAACGCGCGGCGCAGCTCGGTCTCGGCGAGTGGTCCGAGGATCGCGGCGATGAGCACGGGAGCGAGCGGGATGGCGTAGCGCCGCATCACGAAGCCGAACGCGCCGATCGCGAGCGCCAGCCAGAGGTCGACGGGCGACGACGCGATGGCGTAGACCCCGAGCATCGCGAAGCCCGTGATGCCCGCGTACAGGTAGTGGCGCGGGATCAGCAGCAGCTTCGCCCAGACGGCGGCGAACGGCAGGTTGATGATGAGGAGGATGAGGAGCCCGACGAAGAGGCTCGCGAGCAGCGGCCAGACGAGGTCTGCGCTGCGCTCGAAGAGGAGCGGCCCCGGCTGCATCCCGTACTGCTGGAACGCCGCGAGCATCATCGCGGCCGTCGCCGACGTGGGGAGGCCGAGCGCGAGCAGCGCGCCCATCGCCGTTCCTGCGGTGGCGTTGCCGGCAGCCTCGGGCGCCGCGACACCCTGGATGGCGCCGCGCGTGCCGAAGTCGCGGTCGCCGCGGCGCTTCGCGAGGCGCTTCTCCGTGCCGTACGCGAGGAAGGTGGGCACTTCGGAGCCGCCGACGGGGATCGCGCCGAAGGGCACGCCGTAGGCGGTGCCGCGAAGCCACGCCGGGAGGGCCTGTCGGAGCTCGCGAAGGTTCAGGTACGGCGATCCGGACGCGGGGATCTTCGTGAGCCCGCCCTCGCGGTGGATGCGGCTGGCGACGTGCAGGACCTCGCCGATCGCGAGGAGGCCCACCGTCACGACGATGATCGAGATGCCGTCGAAGAACTGCGGCAGGTCCATCGTGAAGCGCGAGGCGCCGGAGGGGCCGTCGACGCCCACAAGGGCGATCGCGAGGCCGATGCCGAGCGCGATGAGGCCGCGGATGACGGAGTCGGCGACCACCGAGGAGATCGCGACGAACGCGAACGCGGCCAGCGCGAAGTACTCGGCAGGCCCGAACTGCGTCGCCAGCTGCACGAGGAACGGCGAGAAGAACACGACGAGCGCCGTCGCGATCGTGCCGCCGATGAACGCGCCGATGGCGGAGGTTCCGAGCGCCTTCGCGGCTCGGCCGTCCTTCGCCATCCGGTGACCTTCGAACGTCGTCGCGATCGCCGAGGAGTTTCCCGGAGTGTTGAGCAGGATGCCCGAGGTCGAGTCGCCGAAGAGTCCGCCGAAGTAGATGCTCGCGAACATGATGAACGCGCCGGTCGGGTCGAGGCTGAAGGTGACGGGGAGCAGCAGCGCGACGGCCATGGCGGAGCCGAGGCCGGGCAGCACGCCCACCGCGGTCCCGAGGACGGCGCCGATGAGCAGCCAGAGGAGGTTGATCGGGGTGAGGGCGACGGTGAAGCCCTCGAGGAGGTGGGTCAGCTGATCCATGGGAGGACTCCGCTCAGGATTCCGGACGGCAGCGTCAGGCCGAGGCCCGCCGAGAACGACAGCTGCACGAGTGACGAGAAGAGGAACGCGACCCCGATGTCGAAGAGGTGGCGCTTGCTGCCAAGGGCGTAGGCGACGACCCAGAACAGCGCGGCGGCCGTGATGATCCAACCGAGCGGCTCGAGCAGCAGCGCAGTGCCCGCGAGCGCGGCGAAGACGATACCGAGGGTCTTCCAGTCGGTGCCGTCGCGCTTCTTGCGCTCCTCCCCCGCGGCGGCTGTGACGACGCGGATCTCGGAGGTCGTGTCGATCTGGCCGATGTCCTCGAGCAGCTCCGGTGAGATCTCGAGCATCTGGTCCGCTTCGTCTTCGTCATCGCGTGCTGGCCTGCGGATGACGGTGATCGCGAGAGCGATGGAGACGATGAAGAGGAGGATGACGACGATCGTCGGGAAGAACTGCGGCCCGGGAACTCCCGCCGTCGCCGGCACGTCCATGGTGGCTGTGCCGATCGCGAAGACCGCGGCGAGGAGGAAGACGAACGCGGCGACCCCGAGTTCGCTCCTTCCGTGCCACCAGGAGCGTGACCCCGTCTGGATGCTGTTGGTCCCAGGCCCTCTCGAATCTCGAGAGCCCTGCGCCTTTCGCTGGTTCTGCACCTGACTCATAGTCCGAGCTCCTTCACGAGTGCGGTGACCTGGTCGGTCTCGCCGACGAGGAAATCTTCGAAATCGGTACCGGGCTGGAAGCTGTCCGTCCAGTTGTTCCGGTCGAGCGCGTCCGCCCATTCGGGGCTGTTCTCGAGCTCCGTGACGATGGCGACGAGCTCGTCGCGCGTGGCGTCGTCGATGCCGGGTGGGGCCACGACGCCGCGCCAGTTGACCATCGCGACGTCGACGCCCTCCTGCTTGAAGGTCGGGATGTCGATGCCCTCGACGGGGTCCGGGGCCGAGATCGCGAGCGCCTTGAGGGTGCCGGCCTCGATCTGGTCCCTGAACTCGTTGTAGCCGGAGAGGCCTGCAGCGGTGGTGCTCGAGAGCAGCGAGGAGAGCACCTCACCGCCGCCCGAGTAGGCGACGTAGTTCACGTCCTTCGGGTCGACGCCGACAGCCTTCCCGAGCATGCCGCTCAGGAGGTGGTCGATGCCGCCGAGCGAGCCGCCGGCGATCGAGTGGCCGCCGGGGTCCTTCTTCATGCCCTCGACGAACTCGTCGAGGGTGGTGTACGGCGACGAGGCCGGCACGACAAGCGCGTTGTAGTCGTCGGCGAGGCGGGCGATGGGCACCGTGTCGGCGAGCGACTCCCCCGTGTTGGAGAGCACGGTCGCTCCGACCATGACGCCTCCCGTGACCATGAGCAGGTCGTCGCGGCCCTGCATCTGCAGCAGCTGGCTGAGCCCGATCGTGCCACCCGCGCCCGGCACGTTCACGACCTGGGCGTTGTTGACGATGCCGTTGGCTCGCAGCGCCTGCTGGGCTTCGCGAGCGAAGGCATCCCAGCCTCCGCCGGGCGCCGCCGGCGCCATGATCGTGAGCTTGCTCCTCGCCGATGCTCCGGCACCCGCGCTGCTCGCATCCACGACCGCGAAGCCGAGGACAGCGACGGTGACGATGGCGAAGAGCGAGGTGAGCAGCTTGTTCGGGAGTCTTGTTCTACTCAATGAAGTATTCCTTCCGTTGGCAACGACTCTGTCGCCGCGCTGGTCTGCGCGCTCTCTACGATTGCACCGGGATTGAGCGCCGACGCCTTCTGGCCTTTATGGTCTTTGTGGACACGGAGGTTCGCCGGGCAACCGTCGTTCATCGACGATCGGCGCACGCGGAGGTGGTGGAGCGGCATGAGGAAGGAACCGCCCGCACAGCTCCGCGCCCTGCGCGGCCCACGTGTGCTCACGCTCGTCGCCGTGCAGTTCTCGATCGTCCTGATCTGCATGCTCGCGACCCTCCTCGTCGCGCTCCAGGTGCAGCACACCTCCATCCGTGAGGAGACCGGTGAGCGCACGCTCGCCGTCGCCCTGAGCCTCGCTGAGCTGCCTGCCGTGGTCGACGCCGTCGGCGAACCGGATGCCGGTGTCACGCTGCAGCCGATCGCCGACCTCGTCGCGCAGTCCGCTGGCGTCGACTACGTCGTCATCACCGACGACGAGGGCATCCGCATCACCCACCCGGTGCCCGAGCGGCGGGGAGAGATGGTGTCGACCGACCCAAGCGTCGCGCTCGGCGGGGAGACGTTCGTCGGCACCGAGGTCGGCACGGTCGGCCCGACGCTCCGCGCGAAGGTGCCGGTCTGGCGCGACGGGATCGTCGTCGGCACCGCTTCGGTCGGCATCCTCGAGTCCTCGATCTCCGCGCAGCTGGAGGACCGCGTCTGGCAGGTGGTTCCGTGGGTCATCGGCGCCGGAGTCTTCGGGCTCGCGGCCGCGGCCGCGGTCTCCCTCGTCCTCGGCCGACGCTTCGACCACCTCGCGGCCGCGGCGCAGGAGCTCGAGACGCAGCGCCGCTTGTCGGCGGCACTCCGCGAGCAGACCCATGAGTTCTCCAACCGCCTGCACGTGCTCTTCGGGCTCATCGAGGTCGACGAGCGGGGCGAGGCCCTCGAGTACATCCGCTCGCTGACGCCGGTGGATTCGCTCGCCGCAGATCCAGAACTCGAACAGGCCCTCTCGGATGCGCCCGTCCGCATCCGGGCGATCCTGGCAGCTGCGAGTGCGCGCCTCTGCGAGCACGGCGGGCAGCTCCACGCCGATGTCGAGAGCGACGACCGGGCCGTCCTCGAGCTCATCTTCGACGACGATGCGGCCACCGTGCTGAGCAATCTCGTCGGCAATGCGACTGAGGCCGTCGAGGAACAGGGGGCGCGCGGAATCGTGCGCGTCGCTGTCGAGGCGGCCCCCTCAGGATTGCGGATGCAGGTCGACGACAGCGGCCCGGGGGTGCCCGAAGAGCTCAGGGGCCACATCACCGAGGTCGGCTTCTCGACCAAGGAGACGCAGACGATGGACGGCCTCGAGATCCCCCGCGGCGTCGGCCTCGGCCTTGTGCGCCGCCTCACGCGGGAGCACGGCGGCGACCTCGTCATCTCGGAGAGCGAGCTGGGAGGTGCCCGCTTCGTGGCGACGCTGTCCTCCGCTGGTGCCCGCCGCGGCGCGGGCGGGTCCTCGGATGCTCCGACTGCTGGGAGGATCGCACCGTGACCGCCATCCGTACGCTCATCGTCGATGACGAGACCGCCGTCAGGCGCCTGCACGAGCGCATGCTCGCGGGCGTCGACGGCTTCGAGGTCGTCGCCACCGCAGGCAGCGGCCAGGAGGCCCTGGAGGTGGCCGCCAGCACGGAGATCGACCTCGTGCTGCTCGACGTGCACCTCCCGGACTTCAGCGGCGTCGAGGTGCTGCGCCGCCTGCGCCAGCTGCTCGGCGACTCCTTCGATGCCGTCATCATCTCGTCGGCCAACGACCGCCTGTCCGTCGCGCAGCTCGCGACGGCAAGCATCGCGGACTACCTGGTGAAGCCGTTCTCGAAGGCCAACTTCGAGGCCAGGCTCGTCAACTACCGGGACACTCGCGTGGCCGCGCCGAAGCCGGAGGCGAGCGCGCCGCAGACGGTCCCACTCCGCCAGCAGGACATCGACGGGCTGCTTGCGCGGCGCGGCGGTCCTGCCGCGTCGGCAGACCGGGCAGGCACCCAGGGACTTCCGTCGCCGACGACGCGCGGCAGGCCCCTGCCCAAGGGCCTCTCGGAGCCGACCATCAAGCTCGTCCTCTCGCACCTCGGCTCGGAGTGGCAGTCTGCGCTCGAGGTCGCGGAGGCGTGCGGCCTCTCCCGCGTCACCGCGCGTCGGTACCTCGACGACCTCTGCGGGCGCGGTCTGGCGGTCCTCGAACCGGTCTACGGCAAGCGCGGCCGCCCCGAGCTCCGCTACCGCCGCGCGTCCTGACTAGCTGGTCGGGGCTGGGGCCGCGCCGTCGAAGCTGATGCTCCAGGCCGTGTCCTCGTACGGCTCGACGCGGATGATCGTGGGACCGGCGGGGAAGGGCCTGGTGAGGGATGTGACCTCGCTGATGCTCTCGTACCAGCTGTCGGCGCCGAACGTGTCGATCGAGATGCTCTGCTCGGGTTCGAAGGTGAAGGTGGCGTCGCCACCGGTGCCCGTGTAGAGCACGACCTCAGGGCCGGTTCCGGTGTACTCGCCGTCGAAGGAGGGCAGCGTGTCCGTGGAGACGAGCGTCACCGTCCACTCCCCCTCGGCTTCGATGTCTATGGCCCGGAACTCGTCGTCCGTCCACTCGTTGATGACGGCGAGGCCCGAGTACTCGTCGTAGGCGGAGATGGAGGAGCCGCCCATCTGCTCGCCGTCGGCGTCGACGTCGTAGATGCGCAGCCGTTCGCCCTCGAACTCGACCTGCAGCAGGCCGATGTCCTCCGGTCCGCCGGGCAGGGTGACGTCGAAGCGTGCGTTGCCTGTTCCCGAGACGGTGGTCGTCCCGTTGAGATCGAGCGTTGCGGTGCCACCGGAGAGCTCCGTCACCGCTCCGCGGATCGAGCCGCCGGTCGAGCCGATCAGCTGGATCACGAGCGCAACGACCGTCATGACGAGGGTGATGACGCCGACGACGCGGCGCCCACCACCGGCACGAAGCAGACCGATGCTGGCGATGAGCGAGACGACGATGAGCACCCAGCCGACGAACGACATCCCCGAGATCGCGAAGGTGAGCGCGAGGATGGCGGCGATGACGCCGAACCAGCCGCCTCCGCCCTTCTTCGCCGTCGCGGCGGGCGCCTTCGATGCAGGAGACGGCGCGGCCGACGGCGCAGGACGCTGCTTCGTCGGAGTCTTGGAGCTCGCTCCCCGCTGCCCCGCGCCGCTCCCCGGGCGGCCGCCGACCAGCGCGCTCTGCACCTCCCTGGCACGTTTCCCGAGGAGGGCGCTGCTGTCGGTTGCGACGCGCGTGAGCAGTTCCTCACGGTCGAGCGGGGCGTCGGCCGTCTGCGTGAGCTCCTCGCCGTCTCCTGCGCGAAGCACGTGCCCCGGCGACTGCGCTTCCTGCTCGCGGCGGATGATCGCGTCGAGCTCCTCCAGCGTCCGCGGCGGGTCGGGCAGCCCAGCCGGGGTGTCACCGCCCGCCGTCGTCGACCGCGGTGCGTCGTACGGATCTTGAGCGGCGTCCTGCGCATCCCGCGTCGCCTCGCGCTGCTCGTCCTCGAGCCGCTGCGCGTCGCCCCTGCTGTCCTGCGCCGCCCACTTCGACACGAAATCAGGGGCCCGGTACCCCGTCGGTGCCTGGTAGTCGCGCTGCGAGTAGTCGACGGCTCCGTCGTCCTTCTCGGAGTCTTCTGGCGTCGAGTTGTCTGGCACGTGGGCTCCTCGGGGCGATGAACGGGGCGGTGATCGCGCATCCATTGAACTACATGCACTCGACCCGGCCCGCGAGCGAGTAGATTCTCGGGACCGCAGTCAGAGAGGGAGGGCCCAGATGTCGCAGCTCGCAGACTTCAGCCGTGAGGAGTTCGAGGTCAGGCTCGCGAACACGAGGGTCAGGATGCAGGACGCAGGCCTCGACGCGCTGCTGGTGACCGACCCGGCCAACCTCCACTACCTGACCGGGTACAACGCCTGGTCGTTCTACATGCCGCAGTTCCTTTTCGTTCCGGCCGACGGTGATCTGCTGCTCGTCATGCGAGCCATGGACGCGCACGGCGCGCACCACACGACCTGGCTGCCGCGCGAGCAGGTCGCCGGCTACCCGGAGAGCCTCGTGCACCGAGCCGAGGTGCACCCCATGGACTGGGCGGCAACCGAGCTCCGCGAGCGCGGTCACGCCGCCAGGAGGATGCGGGTCGGCTACGAGTCGGAGGCGCACTTCTTCTCAGTTCGCTCGTTCCTGACGCTGCAGCGCAGGCTCCCCGAATGGGAGCTCGTCGACAGCCATGAGCTCGTCAACTGGGTGCGCCTCGTGAAGTCGAGCGCGGAGATCTCGTTGATGCGCGCCGCGGCGGCCGTCAGCTCGAACGCGATGGCGGTCGGCATCGAGGCGCTGCGCGGCGGCAGGAGGCAGAGCGACATCGCCGCGGATATTCAGGCCGCGCAGGCCGCGGGGATCGGCGACGCCGAGGGTGACTACCCGTCGATCGTTCCCATGATGCTCGCCGGCGAGGGCGCCGACACGCCTCACCTCACGTGGTCGAGCGCCCAGATCGTGGCCGGCGAGGCGGTCTCGCTGGAGCTCGCTGGAGCTCACCGCCGCTACCACGCCCCGCTCGCCCGCACCGTGAGCCTCGGGCAGCCGAGCTCCGAGCTGCAGCGGGTCGCCGCGACGACCCTCGACGGCTTCGAGGCCGCACTCGAGCTGCTGCGTCCCGGCCAGACCCCCGAGGCGGCCGTCGAGGCCTGGGATGCGGTGCTCGCGAAGCAGGGACTCACGAAGGCGTCGCGTCTCGGCTACTCGATCGGCATCGGCTACCCGCCGGACTGGGGCGAGCACACCGTGAGCATCCGCTCGGGCGAAGAGACGGTGCTGGCCCCGAACATGACCTTCCACCTCATCGCGGGCATGTGGATGACGGGCTTCGGCTTCGAGGTGTCCGAGTCGATCCGCATCACCGAGACGGGTGTGGAGGTGCTGACCAGCGCACCGCGCGAGCTCATCGTGAAGGTCGACGCGTGAGCGCGCTGAGCCCGGTCGAGACGGCGGTGCTCGCGCGGATCGATCTCGAGCACATCGTCGCGGATACGTCCACCCTGATCCGCGCGAGGGGCGAGAACCCGGGAGAGACGGAGGCGGCGACCGTGGAGGTCCTCGCGACGCTGTGCGAACGAGCCGGCGCGCAGGTCACGCTCACCGAGGTCGCGCCCGGTCGACACAACCTGCTCGCCGAGATCGGCGACGGCGACGGGCCGGCGCTTCTCTTCCTCGGACACAGCGATGTCGTGCCCGCGGGAGCGGGCTGGCTCGGCGACCCCTTCGAGCCGCGCCTGGTCGACGACCAGCTCATCGGCCGAGGCGCCGTCGACATGAAGGGCGGGCTCGCCGCCGTGATCGCGGCGATGTCCGCCGTGCACGCTCAGCGGCCCGATGTCCGCCTCTCGCTGCTCTGCACCGTCGACGAGGAGGACACCGCGACGGGTGCGCTCCGCTACATCGCCGATGCGCCCACGGCACGGGAGCTGCGGAGCGCCGGAGACCCGCTGCCCTACTCGGCGTGCATCGTCGCCGAGCCGACCGGCCTCGACACCGTCGTCGCGTGCCGAGGTGCCACGAACTTCATCATCACGCTTCGCGGGGCCGCAGCCCACGCCGGCAATCCGTCTGACGGAGCGAGCGCCATCGCAGCAGCGGCCATCGCGGTGCAGACCATCGAGGGCGACGCGAGACACATCGCACAGCAGGCCGCGGCAGTCCCCGGACTCATCGGCACCGGCAGCTGGAACGTCGGCATGATCGCCGGCGGCCACGGCACCTCCATCGTCGCCGAGGAGTGCACCCTCTACGTCGACCGCCGCGTGCTTCCAGACGAGGAGCCGCAGGAGATCCTCGACGACGTGCTCGCGCGCATCCGCTCGGCCATCCAGCAGAGCGGCATGCTGAACGCCGAGCGCATCACCGTCACCGGCCAGCTCGACATGGCTATGCCCGGATTCCTCACTCCGCCCGAATCGGCCGTTCCCGGCACCGCCGTGCGTGCCGTCGCCGACGCGGGCGGCACCTCGAGCATCGGCGGGTGGAGCGCCGCCTGCGAGGGCGGGTTCATCGCTCGCCACCAGGAGATCCCGGTCGTCATCCTCGGCCCGGGTGACGTGAAGTCGCAGGCGCACCAGCCGGAGGAGCGCGTGCAGGTGGGCGACCTCCTGACCGCCGCGCGCGCCTACGCGCTTATAGCGCTCCGTCTCGACGAGTCGCCCCGGTAACACCCAGGTGGCCGCGCTGGACTTGAGCATTACCCGTGTGGAACTTCCAGCAAGGAGCCCCCATGTCCTCTGATCAGTCCAGCACAGGGGGCCAGAGCGCCACCCTGCCACCCCTGACCCGAGAGATCGATCTCACCCCCATCCAGCGCAAGACGGCACGGAGATCAGTCGCAGGCTCCGCCATCGGCAACGCCATCGAGTGGTTCGACTACGGCATCTACGGCTACCTCGCCATCTACGTCTCGCAGCTGTTCTTCACCTTCAGCGAGAACCAGGGTGGCGCACTCGCGCTCATCCTCACGTTCGCGACGTTCGCGGTCTCGTTCCTCGTGCGTCCGCTCGGCGGCATCGTGCTCGGCCCCCTCGGTGACCGCATCGGGCGCCAGAAGGTGCTCGTCTTCACGATCATCATGATCAGCCTCTCGACCGCCGCGATCGGCCTCCTCCCCTCCTTCGACTCGATTGGCTTCGCCGCGCCCATCCTGCTCATCCTGCTCCGCATGCTGCAGGGGTTCTCGGCGGGCGGCGAGTACGCCGGCGCGGCCATCTTCATGTCGGAGCATGCTCCGGACGACAAGCGCGGCTTCTTCGGGTCGTTCCTCGAATTCGGCACCCTCGCGGGTGCCAGCGCCGCCGCCATCCTGTGCACGACGCTGGCCTTCATCGTCGGCGACGACGGGATGCTCGAGGGCTGGTGGCGTCTGCCGTTCCTGCTGACGCTCCCCCTCGGCCTCGTCGCCCTGTGGATGCGCCGCCACCTGAGCGAGTCGGAGACGTTCGTCGACGACGCGCAGCAGCCGGGCGAGAAGCAGTCCGCCATCGGCGCCCTCGTGTCGCTGCTCAAGAACTACCCCATGCAGGTGCTCAAGCTCTTCGGCTTCGTGATCCTCATCAACGTCGCCTTCTACCTCGTGCTGACCTACATGCCGACCTACCTGTCGACGACCCTCGACCAGAGCACCGCGGAGTCGACCTTCTCGCTCGTGGTCATCCAGCTCCTCATGATGGCCGTCATCGTGCCGTTCGGGGCGCTCTCCGACCGCATCGGCCGGAAGCCGCAGCTCATCGCGGCGAGCATCGGCTTCACGGTGTTCTCGGTGCCTGCGGTCATGCTCATCCAGACCGGGTCGCTCGTCGCGCAGATCGCGGGGCTCGGCATCCTCGGCCTGTTCCTCGTGATGATCATCTCGACGATCTCCTCGACGCTTCCCGCGCTGTTCCCGACCGCGGTCCGCTACTCGGGCTTCGCCATCGGCTACAACATCTCCACGGCGATCTTCGGCGGCACGGCGGCTTCGGCGAACACGTGGCTCATCGACCAGACCGGCAACGTGCTCATCCCAGGCTTCTACCTCGCGGGTGCAGGTCTCATCGGCCTCATCTCCGTGCTGACCTTCAAGGAGACCGCCGGTCGCTCGCTGCGCGGCAACGTCATCCCAGGCAGCGACGACTCCGAGCGCGTCGCCGCCGGCGAGCATCTCGTCGGCAAGGTCAACAGGTAACCGGGCTTCGCGGCACTCGGAGGAACGAATGGCAGAGCTCATCCGCCTCGGCGGCGATGTCGCGAGGTACATCGCCGCCTTCGGGCATCCCGAGACGCACGCGGAGTCCGCGAGCCTCCTCGCCTCGCTGCCCGGCCCCGTGAGGCGCGAGCGCGCGTCGGGACTCGCGCGCACCTATCTCGAGTACCGGGAGGCGGGGGTGACGGTCATCGTCGAGCGGGCGAAGCTCGACGCCGCCATCGTCACGTTGGTCGGAGGTGAGGGCTTCGAGCCCTACGCGCGGCCGGCCCAGTTCATCGAGGGCATCGACTTCGCCACGGCGTACAAGGATGAGGTGCGAAGCGTCCTGGGTGAGCCCGTCCGCGCCGACGAGTACCAGGACAACTTCGACGTCGCCGGGGCGCACGTCGTCGTGGGCTACGACATCGACGACGTCTGGGACGTGCAGGTGCTCGCGAGAAGCCCGCTTCGCAGCTGAGCGCCCGAGCGAACGGCTCAGCCTGCGAGGACCCCGTCGATCTGCCCCATGGCCTCGGTCATGCCCTCCGCCATCCCCATCTGGAGGACGCTGTCGAAGTCGGCCGGCGACGAGAACACGGAGACGGTGGTCATGCGGGTGACGTCCCCCTGGCCTTCGATGGTGACGGTGCAGCGCATGACGGGCAGCTCGTGGTTCCGCGAGCCGTCATCGTGCGCGAACCCGTTGTCGAACGACAGCCTGCGGTGCGGTTCGATCGTCACGAACTCCCACCACTCCCCAGCTGTGCTGCCGTCCGGGCCGGTCATGTGCGAGGCCACCTGGCCGCCCGGCGCGAACTCGAACGAGTCCACCGTCGAGGGCCAGGTCGGCGGACCCCACCAGCGCTCGAGCTGGCGCGGGTCCTCCCAGAGCTGCCAGACCCGTTCCGGTGTGGCGGCGTGCTCGGTGACGACGGTCAGCGTGAGCTGATCCGCGTCCTTCTGCGTGGAGATGACAGGCATGATCTCTTCCTCTCGTTCACCGCTCGTCGGCGTCGGCGAGCGGGTTCGGTGTGCTGGTCTTGTCGTCGTCGGCGAGCAGGTCGTCGATGCGGGAGCTGCGCTCGCGCCAGAGCTGCTCGTAGGACTCGAGGAGCCGGGTCGCTCGGGCGATCGTCGCGCTGTCGGCGTGCACGAGCTGCTCCCTCCCCTGCTTCCGCTTCTGCGTGAGGCCCGCTCTCGTGAGCACGGCGACGTGCTTCTGCACGGCCGCGAAGCTCATGGCGTAGGCCTCCGCGAGGCTCGTCACCGACTGCTCTTCGCGGAGCACGCGCGTGAGGATGTCGCGCCTCGTCGCATCCGCCAGGGCCTGGAAGATGCGGCTGACGTCGTCCTCGCTGAGCTGTCGTATAACCATTTGGTTGCACGTTACGCCTGACTCTTGGCGATCGCAAGGCAAACCGGCCGCGCAGTTCCCTCGTCCGCCGGGCGCATCCGCGAGACTGACGTCATGACCACGGAACTCACGCGCGCGCAGCTCCTCGGCCTGCGGCAGCGAGCGCAGCTGCTTACGGGCGACCGCCTCACGGTCGCGGGTACTGCTGAGCGCCTGCTCGCCCTGCAGGGACAGGACCTGCCCGGTGCGCTCTGGTCGCTCGGACTCCGCTCCGGATCGACGATCAGCGAGGTCCGGGCGAGCTTCGACCGCGGAGAGCTCGTGCGCTGCTGGCCGTTGCGGGGGACGCTGCACGTCGTGCCCGCCCGCGACCTCGGCTGGCTGCAGCTGCTGACCGCCGACCGCGCACGTGCATCCATGCGCAAGCGCCACCAGGACCTGGGGATCGACGCGGCATCCGAGAACGCCGCCCGAAACTCGCTGCGCGCCGAGATGGATGCACGCGGTGAGACCAGACGCCTCACGCGCGCCGAGCTCTTCGCCGCCTGGGAACGCGACGGCATCTCGACCGGCGGCCAGCGCGGCGCGCACCTCCTGTGGCTCCTGTCGCTCGACGCGACCCTCGTCTACGGCCCATTCGCAGGCGCCGAACAGCAGCTGGTGATCGGCACCGAATGGATCGCCAGCACGGCCACGCTGGACCAGGACGCCGCGGTGCGCGAACTCGTCCGGCGCTACCTGCGAGGTCACGGCCCAGCGACGCTCGCCGACCTGCAGTACTGGTGCAAGCTGCCGCTCACCGTTCTCAGATCAGCGGTCGACGAGCTGGGCGACTCACTGGCCGGGGTCCAGTTCGACGGCGCGCGCCACCTCGTCGTCGCTGAGGCACTGGAGGCACGTGAGTGGCCGAAGAGCGCCTCGACACTGCTGCTTCCGGGCTTCGACGAGTGGATCCTCGGCTACCAGGACCGCTCGGCGAGCGTGCATCCTGATCACGCCGACCTCATCGTGCCGGGTGGCAACGGGATGTTCCGCGCGACGGTCGTGCATCGTGGCAGGTGCGTCGGGCTCTGGTCTAAGACGACGACCGCCAAGCGCACCCGGGTGGTCGCGACCCCCATCTCCGGCACGTTCTCAGCACCGACGCTGCGGGAAGCGGCGGCGCAGGTCGAGCGCTACGCCGCATTCCTCGGCGTGGACGGCACCCTCAGGGTCGGCGAATCGCTCCTGACCTGACCGCGGATGCCCGCGTGGGGGTGGTGGTTCGTAGACTGCACCGGTGACCCTTCCGAGTGAGACCCCCGCGCCAGCATCGTGGCGGAACGCGCTCACTCGCCTGCTCGAGAAGCCGGACGCCGCCGAAGCATCATCCCAGGCAGCACCACAGGAGCGGTTGGTGCCGCTCGCGCTGCAGTTCGAAGTGCGAGAGCTCATTCCGCGAACGATGTACCGCTGGAACGGACCGACGTCGCGCCGAGCGTTCACAGGGGACCAGGGCACTGGCGTCGCCCTCGAGGAGCTGCGCCTGGGCGTGCGCCCCGTCATGCAGGGCGTGCGCGGCAAGTGGGTCAAGGGCGACCTGACCTGGGCGAAGCTGCAGCACCTGCGCGGACGCCGCGACCTCGACCCACGGCACCAGGCATGGTTCGCCCAGTTCTTCGCGCTGCACCGGGCGGCACGACCCGCGGAGCCGGGGCAGGACAGCGAATGGATGTTCCTCGACGAGGCGACGAGCCCCGTCATGTGGACGATGCTCGAGGAGGCGACCAGCCAGGACATCGCGTTCGTCGGCACGGCCAAGAGCGCGACGATCGCGCTCGAGCACACCTCGAGCCTCACGCTCGACGCCCGGCGGACGGACACGGGACTCACCCTGGCCCCGCTCCTCATGGTCGGGGAAGCACAGGTCGACTTCGAGACGGCACGGCCCATCGGCGACCACGGCATCTACACCTTCGACGCCGACAATCCCGACAGCATCCGCCTGGCACCGAGTGACGCGCGCCTCACACCAGCGCAGCTCGTGCTCCTCGCTCCGGGTAACGCTCAGCGGGCGCGGTTCACGGTTCCGAGCCACGAAGCGGCCGAGTTCGAGCAGGCCCACCTGGCGGAACTCGCGGCGCATCTGCGGCTCGGCAGCGCCGACGCGTCCGTGCGCATCCCAGACCCGGCGCCCGCCGAGCTCGTCCTCACGACCACCTTCGGCCCACGGCACAGCCTCGAGCTGCGCTGGAAGTGGGCGAATCCCCGGTCGCGAGCAACGCCACCCGCGCTCTCGACCGTCATCGACGAGGGCCTGCTGCCGCGCGACTGGATGCCCGAGGACGCCGACGCACCCGGCTCCCTGCCCGTGCGCGTGACGCTCACGCAGATCGATGCCGCGCGCTTCGCGGCCGAGACGCTGCCGCTGCTCGAGCGCCAGCCCGGCGTTCGCGTCGAGACCGTCGGGACACCACCGGAGTACCGCGAGCTCCGCGGTGCGCCCAACCTGACGGTCACGACCGTGCCCACCGAACGGCACGACTGGTTCGACCTCGGCGTGACCGTCACGGTCGACGGGAAGGTGATCCCGTTCACGAAGCTCTTCAAGGCGCTCGCCCTCGGCAGGCCCAGGCTGCTGCTCATCGATGGCAGCTACCTCTCCCTCAAGCACCCGGCGTTCGAACCCTTGCGCGAGCTCATCAGCGAGGCGCAGGGGCTCAACGAGTGGGAGCCGAACCGTCTGCAGATCAGTCGGCGGCACGCGAGCCTCTGGTCGGATTTCGAGGACCTCGCCGACGAGGCGAAGCCTGCGGTGGAGTGGCGGGAGCTGCTGCGCGAGCTGCAGGATGATGCTCCGTCACCCATCGCCCCTCCCCGCGGACTCCAGGCAGAACTGCGCCCCTACCAGCAGGAGGGCCTCGACTGGCTCGCGTTCCTCTGGCGGAACAGGCTCGGCGGCATCCTCGCTGACGACATGGGTCTCGGCAAGACGCTGCAGACGCTCGCGCTCGCACAGCACGCACGCGAGGAGGCGCCGGAGGGCCGCGAGCCCGCGCCCCTCCTGGTCGTCGCGCCCACGTCCGCCGTCGGGAACTGGGCCTCGGAGGCGGCGAGGTTCACCCCTGGGCTGGTGGCGCGCGTCGTCGACGCGACGCAGGCCTCCTCGGGCAGGCGGATCGCCGACGTCGCGCGCGGGGCGAGCATCGTCGTCACGAGCTACGCCCTCTTCCGCCTCGACTTCGAGGCCTACCGCGCCGTCGCCGAGGACACCGGATGGTCGGGCCTCGTGCTCGACGAGGCCCAGTTCGTGAAGAACGCGAACTCCCTCGTCAGCGAATGCGCGCGCGAGCTGGAGGTGCCGTTCAAGCTTGCGATCACCGGCACCCCGCTCGAGAACTCCCTCACCGAACTCCATGCGCTGCTCGCCATCACTGCCCCCGGCCTGTTCCCCTCAGCGCGACGCTTCGGCGAAGAGTACGTGCGCACGATCGAGGGCAAGCGGCAGGGGGTGAGCGAGGGCGTCGGCGCGGGCCTCAGCGAGCCGGCGAGCGCCGAGGTGCGGGCCAAGCGACTCGCACGACTGCGGGCGCGCATCCGCCCCTTCCTGCTCCGCCGCACCAAGGAGCGCGTCGCACCAGAACTGCCGGAGAAGCAGGAGCAGACGCTGTTCATCGAGCTGAGCGACGAGCATCGCGAGCTCTACGACCTCTACCTGCAGCGGGAGCGTCAGAAGCTCTTCGGCCTGCTCGAGGACCTCGACAAGAACCGCTTCACCGTGTTCCGCTCGCTCACACTCCTGCGGCTGCTCGCCCTCGACCCCGCGCTCATCCACGCCGGACTCGACGGCATGGCGCCGGGAGACGTCCCGTCGAGCAAGCTCGATGCCCTCCTCGAGCACCTCGCCGATGTCGCCGCCGAGGGGCACCGTGCGCTGGTGTTCAGCCAGTTCACCTCCTACTTGAAGCTCGTCGCCGCCCGCCTCGAGACGCAGGGCATCCCATACGTCTACCTCGACGGCACGACAACGAAGCGAGCCGACGTGATCGCCTCGTTCAAGGAGGGCACCGCCCCCGTGTTCCTCATCAGCCTGAAGGCGGGCGGGTTCGGGCTGAACCTGACCGAGGCCGACTACGTCTTCCTGCTCGACCCCTGGTGGAACCCCGCGAGCGAGGAGCAGGCCATCGACCGCACGCACCGCATCGGGCAGGAGCGACGCGTCATGGTCTACCGGATGATCGCCGAGGGCACGATCGAGGAGAAGGTCATGGCGCTCAAGGAGCGCAAGTCGAAGCTCTTCGACGCGGTGATCGACGACGACGAGCTCTTCAGCACCGAGCTCTCCGCCGACGACATCCGCGGGCTGCTGCTGTAGGAGTGGTGGTCGAGGGCACGACGCCCGTGAGGACGGGAAAATCCCGGTAGCCCTGCGTGGGCTGACCGGGATTTCATTGGAGGGGCTGACGAGAATCGAACTCGCATCATCTGTTTGGAAGACAGAGGCTTTACCACTAAGCTACAGCCCCGAATCGGGACGAAGAGAATGCTACCGCATCTTCGGGTGGTCCGTGAACTCGCACTGCAACCCGCGCGTCGCCGTCCACGAGAGTGGTCTCCGACGCCCTGCGCGTCCGGTAGCATTGCCTGCGGTTCGCCGCGCGATCGGCACCGGGGTGTAGCTCAGCTTGGTAGAGCGCCCGCTTTGGGAGCGGGAAGTCGCAGGTTCGAATCCTGTCACCCCGACGAACTGCATGAGGCCCCCACTCGTTGGGGGCCTCTTTTTGTGTTTCATGCGGCGCACATAGACCACGCACATGTTTGCTATGTGGTCCACCTAAGCAGCGTCGTTACCTTCTTGTTATCTGCTCATCGGCGTGAGCCGTTGCGTCGCATCGACGGCGGCCCCGACGACCAGAGACGGCCATCCGCGGCGCACGAGCGCACCTCGAAAGGAACATCCTTGCAGTCAGACCTGGCACGTCCCCGAAACCCGCACGCCGTCGCCCTGACCGCCGTCGCTGACGCGACCGGCGGATCGATCTCCGCGGCGAGTGCTCAGGTGCAGGTGACCGGGGTCTCCAGCGACTCCCGCCGCATCCGCCCCGGCGATCTCTACGTCGCCATCCCCGGCGCGCAACGTCACGGGGCCGAGTTCCTGCCCGCCGTGGTCCGCGCCGGAGCCGTCGCCGTTCTGTCCGACGCTGCTGGAGCCGCGCTGGCGGCCGAGCACGAGCTTCCGGCCATCGTCGTCGAGAACCCTCGCGCGGTGATGAGCATCGCCGCAGCCGCGGTCTTCGGAACCGACGCCGCGGCTCCCCCGCTCTTCGCCGTGACCGGCACCAACGGCAAGACGACGACCAGCTACCTGCTGCACGCGCTCTTCCTCTCGCTCGGCTTCAAGGCGGGCCTCTCCGGAACCGTCGAGCGCATCGTCGGCGATGCGCGGCTCGAAACCCGCCTTTCCGGCCGCCTCACGACCCCAGAGTCGGACTACCTGCACGGCCTCGTCGCCCGCATGACCGAGGACGGCGTACAGGCGGCGGCGATCGAGGTCTCCTCGCACGGACTCGACGGTGCCCGCGTCGACGGTCTCCCCTTCGAGAGCGCCATCTTCACGAACCTCTCGCAGGACCACCTCGACGTCTATGGCACGCTCGAGAACTACTTCGCCTCGAAGCTCACGCTCTTCACCCCCAGGCGCGCCAAGCGCGGCGTCATCGCGATCGAGGACGAGTGGGGTCGCCGCGCGGCCCGCGAGGCGCAGATCCCCGTCGTGACGGTCGCTCGGGACACGGCGGAGGGCGCGGACGTCGCTGACTGGCTGCTCCACATCGACGCCGAGGGCCTCGAACGCACCGACTTCACCCTTCGCGGGCCGAACGGTGAGGAGCTCACCTCCAGCATCGGCCTGCCTGGTGCCTTCACGGCGCTCGACCTGTCGCTGGCGATCGTGGCCGTCATCGGCGCCGGACTCGCCTCCCTCGACGAGATCCGCGAAGCGCTTGCCGCGACCGACGGCCTCCACCCGGTCGTCCCCGGGCGCCTCGACCTCGTGTCGGGTGACTCCGAGCTGCGCGTCTACGTCGACTACGGCCACACGGCGGCGTCGTTCCGCGCGGTGCTACACGCGCTCCGCCCCTTCACCCCCGGCCGACTCTTCATGATCTTCGGCGCGGACGGCGACCGCGACAAGGGCAAGCGGCCCGAGATGGCCCGCGCCGCGAGCGAGGAATCGGACGTCGTCATCGTCACGGACTACAACCCGCGCACGGAAGACCCGGACGGCATCCGCCGCACGCTCGTCGAGACGATCCGCGCGGAGTTCCCCGAGCGGGAACTGTACGAGATCGCCGACTCGGCAGCAGGCATCGACCACGCCGTCGCGATGGCGGAGGTCGGCGACCTCATCTTCATCGGCGGCCACGGCCATCGGGCTGATGTCGAGGTCGACGGCCGCATCGTCCCGTACTCCGCCAGGGAGGCAGCCGCTGCCGCATTGCGCGAGCACGGCTGGCTCGCACCTGAGCCCGCGGCGGCGGCCGGGTCGGCGGATGCGGTCGGCGCAGATCGGGCGCAGCACGCGCCCTAGCCTGCTCCCAGCACCTGCGCCCGCGCATCAGCCGCCGATGGGGCGCGTGCACCCCACGTCGGCTCCCGAGCTGAGAAGACGCTACCGATCGACGGCGACCCGGAGGTGCGAACCCGCCTAGCGGTCGGAGACGGCCTCGAAGTCGCCACGGTCCCGGGCCGCGAGGAGCTCGGCGTAGTCCAGGGCGGACTGCTCGGCGTAGCCGATGGCCCACTCCGCCATTGCGCCGTCGAACGACCCGCTCTTGCCGAGGTAGCCGGCGATCATGGGGGCGATCGGGCTCTGCGCGTGCGCCCGGGCCAGCAGCGTTCCGCAGGCCTCGCCATACTTCGAGAACTCCGAAGGGGTCAGCTGCTCGAGCTCGACCGAGCCCTTCATGTCCCTGAACTGCCGCACGTAGAAGTCGCGCTCGATCCCGTCTTCGCCGGCGAAGCGAAGGTAGCCGAGGAATGGGTCGGAGACGGCCTGCAGGATGCGCTGGCAGCTCACGACCCGGTACCCCTCGCCGAGCTCGTCGTACTCGGCGCGTGTCCGCGCCTGCAGGAGGCGCCGCGGGTCGACGTCGCCGTAGGTCTCGAGCACCGACGCCGGCGCCTCCTTCACCTGCAGCACCAGCGCCTCACCCGCGGGCCCCGTCAGGATCAGGATGAAGCACCGCGTGCCGACGCTGCCGACACCGACGGCTCTGCGGGCGACGTCCGTGAGCGTGAAGCTGCCGAGCAGGAACGCCACGTCGGTGCTCACCGTGGCGCGGTACTGCTCGAAGAGCTCCTCGACGCGCGCCTCCGACTCCGGCGGGACGTGTGTCATCACCGGCGGGTTCTCCACGATGAGCCGCGTTCCGTCGGCCGCTCGCTCGGTGAGCTTGTCGACGAACTTCTGGGACGTGCGCTTCCTCGCGCTCTTCGTCGCCTTCGCGAGAACATCCTGCGCCTCCGTACGGAACGACGGGTGCGCCACATCCGTGTCGAGCCGCAGGTAGTACCGGTCGAGGGCGGAGTGGCCGACCATCTCGCGCATCCCCTCCCGGTAGGCGGCGGCGGCCTTGCGCGCCGCCTTCCGCGTCTTCTCCTCGGTCAGGCCGAGGTCGCGTGCGCCGACGACGACGCTCGCGACGAGCCGCTTCAGGTCCCACTCCCACGGCGCTGACGCCGCTTCGTCGAAGTCGTTGAGGTCGAACACGAGCGTGCGCTGGGGTGAGGCGAAGAGTCCGAAGTTGCTGAGGTGCGCGTCACCGCACGCGACGACCTGTATGCCCGTGGTGGCGCCCTGCGCGAGGTCGTGGGCCATGATGGCGGCCGTTCCCCGGTAGAACGTGAACGCACTGTCGAGCATCCGCCCCATGCGAAGCGGCACGAGCTCGGGCAGCCTCGCCGCATTCTGCTCAGCCAGGATCGCCTTCGGGTCGCGCTCCCCCGCGACGAAGATGGCGTGATCCACGTGCGGTTGCGTCTTGCGGAGCGCCTTGCCTGCCGCGTAGAGCTCGTCACGGCTCGGGCGCGGCGCGCGGTCACGCTGCAGGCGGCTGAGGTGTGTCGGCATCGGGGTGGCCTTCCTCGTCAGAGCGTCGAGCTCGAGCCCGATCTGGCACAGTGTCTCGCGAATCGGTGAACGCCGACAGACGCAGTCGCTCCTGGCCCAACGATCAGGAGACGATGTCGTAGGTGACCCACGACGTCTGCGTCGCGACGGCGTCGTAGAGGCGCCGCGCGGTGGTGTTGTCCTCGGCGGTGATCCAGCGCACGACGCTGAGGCCGGAGTCGCGCGCGTAGTCGCCGAGGTGCAGCAGCAGCGCCTTCCCTGCGCCGCCGCCGCGCACCGCCGTCGAGGTGAAGAGGTCATCGAGGTAGAGCCCCGTCGTCGCAGACAACGGACGCGCAAAGCGGCGCACGTGTGCGAGCCCACCCAAGCGCCCCTGCTCGTCGACCGCGACGAAGCCATGCGTCTCGTGCGCCTCGTCACCGAGCCAGGACCAGACCACATCCAGCTTCGACTCGTCTTCCGGCACCCCGTAGAACTCACGGTAGCCCCGATAGACCTCGCGCCACTGGGGCTCGTCAGCGGACGTCACAGGTCGCACGTTCCAGTCAGTCATGCCGTCAGTCTCCATCTCCGCGGCCGCACGCGGAAGTCGAACCGGCAGGAAGGGGACCCTGAACAGCTCGCGGTTGGACGTCCCCGCTCCGGAGACGTAGAGTCTCCGCCGTGGATCTGTTCAAGTACCTCCGCCCAGCCTCGACCACACCCCAGGCCGAGCACCAGCCGCACGGCGTTCACAACCCTCGGGAAACCCTCCGCGCCAAGACCGTCGAGCTCATCCGTCCCGGCTTCGTGTCGCTTGACGAGGCCCTCGAGACGGCGGGCTCATTCGCTGAGGATGAAGCGCTGCCCGTTCGTGCCGACGAGATCGAGCGGATCGTCACCGCGACCTGGGATGACCTCGCCGACTGCCAGCGCGACTGGTCCAGCGAGGGCGACTACGAGAAGCTGCGTGCCGCGTTCGCCGACCTGGAGCAGGCCGGTGTCGTCGCCCGCATGAACTTCGCCTGCTGCCAGAACTGCGGACGCACCGAGATCGAAGGCGAGAAGAACGCGGATGCCCAGAGCGGGTACGTCTTCTTCCACCAGCAGGATGCGGAGCGCCTCGCCGGTGACGACACGCAGCTCCTCCTCGCATTCGGCCTCTTCGCCTCGCCCGACGAGGGGACGGCCGACGAGCGTGCGGACGCCGAGCGTCAGCTCGGTCGCCTGATCGCCACCACGATGCGCAGCAACGGACTCGCGGTGGACTGGGACGAGGAACCGTCGAGCCGCATCTCGGTCTCGATCAGCAACTGGCGCAAGCGCCTCCCGCTCGTCAGCGCCTGACCAGCGCACCCCCTCCGTTCCCGGCAACCAGAGCCTGCCTCCCTGCGGCCCTCCTCCCCCACCCCTGTCTGAAACCGGCATTCCAGCGGCACGCTCGCTAGGCTGACGGCCAGACAACCCAGGGGGATACGCAGAGTGACTGACGCAGGAGCGGGCAGACCAGCCCAGAGGCCACGGTTCCCGAAGACGCTCGGCGATCTGACAGACCCGAGCAAGTGCCCGTTTTGCTTCGAGACGTACGGGGCTCCAGGCGCCTCCTGCCCGAGCTGCGGGTTCACCCGCGATCCGGCCGTCATCGGCCACCTGCTCGACCTCGGTGAGCAAGCGCGCGAGCCACTGCTCGCGCGCGGAGAGTTCATCGTCGCGGCCGGCGAGCAGGCGCAGGCCAGGGCCGCCGCCGAAGCGCACGCGCAGCAGGCACGAGCCGAGCAGCGTCGCCTCGAGAGCGAGCGGCAGGGGCGAGCTCAGGCGAGCGAAGCGGTGCTCGCGGCCGATCACGCACGGCTCCTCGGGGGCGCTGCGGGGCACCTCGGGGCGGCAGCGACCGCCGTGGCGGAGCAGTCGCCGATCGTGCGCTCCGCGCCGCCCCGCGTCCCGGTGGCGAACCAGCTGCCACCGGCGCAGCACCCGCCTTCGATGCAGCCCACCCAACCGCAGCGACCGCGACGCTCCAGCGTGCAGCTCCTGCTGCTGGTGCTCGGCATCGGGCTCCTCAGCATCGCCGCCGTCGTCTTCCTCACCTTCGCCTGGGTCGTCTTCGGCGTCGAGGTCAAGGCCGCCATCACCGCAGGAGTAACCTTGGCGGTCGTCGCAACCGCGAGCATCCTGAAGCGGCGCAAGCTCTCGGCGACTGCCGAGGGCATCGCCGCGCTCGGCATCGTCCTCGTGGTCCTCGACGTCTGGGCTGTACAGGCGACGGGGCTCTTCGGCGCCGACCGTGCCCCTGGAACGCTGTACTGGGGTGTCGGGCTCCTCGTCGCGACGGCCGCCTTCGAGACGTGGCACCGCCTCGCACATCTGCGAGCCCCCGGCATCGCGGCGAGCCTCACCGTGCTGCCGGCGATCGCGCTCACCGTGGCCGGCGCCACCTCCGCACTGCTCTCCCCCGTCCAGCGACTCGTGCTCGCGCTCATGCTCGCGGGCGCCGCCTCCGCCCTCCACGTGCACCTGCGGATCAGGCAGTCACCACCGGCCGCGGCGGGGCCGCCCCCGCACGCCGCCGGCGCGTTCAGCACGGCAGCACCGCGCTCGCTCGAGCGCTGGATCCTGTCCGTGACCGGCGTCGTCGCGCTCGCCGCCGGTGTGCTCTCCGGCGCGGCCGCGGCGACGGGCAACGACCCATGGCTCGGCTACGCAGTCCTGTTCGTCATCGCGGCCGCATCCGCCGCTCTCCTCGCCTGGCTCGTCAGCCGCGAGCGCGGCGCGCTCGGCGGTCGCACCCTCCTCGTCGCGTTCGGAGTCCTCTCGGCGCTCGCCCTCGGCGCGGTGCCCCTGAGCTTCACCGGCTCCGTGAGGCTGGCGCTCTCACTGGCACTCATCCCGGTCGCGCTCGCCGCGGGGCAGGTCCTCAGAGCTCGGCTCGCCAACTCCGCCCAGCCGACGGCCTCGTCCGTGCAGATCGCGGTCACCGCCTGGAGCTGGACGACCGTCGGCGCAGCCAGCGTCCCGGTGCTCTCGCTCGCACTCACCGTGCTCCCCCTGCGCGCCCTCCTCGCGTTCGTCCGTGCCGACCAGGCCGGCATGGCAGAAGCATTCGCGGGCGCGCAAGGCGGGACCTGGTGGGCGATCGCGAGCGGCGCGGTCGGGCTCGCTCTCGCGGCGGGCCTGCTGCTGCTCGTCCCCGGGCGACTCCAGCGCCTCACGGCTGCGCTCACCGCGGCCATGGCCTTCCTCGCGCTGTGCGCAGCCGCCAGCACCCCTGGACCCTTCGCTGTCACGATCGCGAACCTGGCGATCGGCGCCGGGGCGGCCGTCGGTGCCGTGCTGCTTGCGCGGAACCTGTCAGCCGCTCCGCCCGAAGACCCACGCAGAGTCGAGCTGCTGGTCACCCTGCGGTGCATCGCCGGAGCTGGCATCCTCGCCTCGATCCTGCCGGCGCTCGCGGCAGCCCCGTTCGAGACCATCGCCCTCCTCACCGCCGCCGCCCTCACGTTCTGCCTGCGATTCTCCGCGCCGACGAACCCGTCGGCACTCCGACCGGTGCTCACCGCGCTCACCGCAGTGCAACTCCTCGCAGCCCCGGTGCTCGTGGCCTTCACACGAGATGCCTGGAGTTCGTCCGGCGTGCTCGACACGAACCTCGCCGTCACGTGCGCGTACCTCGGCATCGCGCTGCTGCTCACCGCAGCGCTTCTCCTTCCCAGACCGTGGCTCGCAGCAGCCGAGCGCACGCTGCTCGCCTACTCGGCGGCCATCCCGACGCTCGTGGTCTCGTTTGTCCTGCTCGCCATCGTGCGGGCGGCGGCGAATCGCGCCGAGGCGAACGCGCTGCTGACCGCATCCGCCTCGCCCCTCGGCGCGCTCTGGTTTGCAGCAGCCGCCCTCGGCGCCCTGCTCGTCGCCACGATCAGCGTCGTGGCGCTGCGCCGGAGACAGGACGACGACGTGCCAGCGGTGGCGCCGCTCCTCCCGGCCATGGTGACAGCCCTCTGGGCGACGTCGGGAGCGCTCGCCGCCACGATCGTGGTGGCCTCGCATCTTCCGGCCGTCGCCGCGTCGCTCGGCGTCGTCGTCAGCCTCCTGGTAGCCGGAGGAACCCTCGTCGCGCGGCTCCGCGGCGCACCCGCGTCCCGTGTCCTTCCCGCCGAGCTCGCCGTCGCTGCGGTCGCCGTCGGAGCGCTCGCGAGTACGCGAGCCTTCACGGGCGCATTCGGACAACCAGCAGGTGAGCAGCACTTCGCCGTGACGATCGCGATCGCGGCGGCCGTCCCCGTCCTGCTGGCGATCTCCCCGTCGGGCCTGTTCCGAGCCCGAGGACGTGCGTTCCTGGCGTGGATCGGCGTCGGTCTCCTCACCGCCGCCTGGTACGTATTCGCTGTCGGCACTCCCAGCGTCGATACCCCCGAGGGCTTCCACCTCCCGGCCGGGATCCCGCTGATCGCCGCGGCCCTTCTGCTCTGGTGGTTCGGCCGAGCCCGGGGCTCCCACGAACCCGCGCGGGCCGCCGCGTGCGTCCTGGCCGGAGGTCTCGCGCTTTCGGCCCTCGTCCCCGCATTGGCCTCGAGTGGCACGACCGCCAGCACGCTCGCCTACTTCCTCGGCGGGGCCGCCGTCGCCCTGGCGGTCGCCGCAGCCGCCAGCACGCTCGACGTCCCGGCCCACGCGCGCCCGCTGCTCATCTCGCTGAGCGCGGTCTCCGCCGGCATCGGCGTCCTGTCGGCCCTCTCGCACCTCGCGACCGAGCTGCGCGGTGAGGTGAACCGGCACGGCCTGCTCACCGGCCTGCTCCCGGGCGCCGAGGCGTTGATCTGGCTCACGGCCTGCGTGCTGCTCGTCAGCGGCGTGGCCTGGCTGCTGCTCCGCCCGGTCTGGTCCGCCGACACAGCAGGGTCCAAGCGCAAGCTGCTCCTCGCCCTGGTCGTATCGCTCAGCGGGGCCGTCGTCACAGCGCTCCTGCTCACCACGCGGTTCGACGGCAGGCTCCTGCTGCTTGGGCTCGCGCTGCTCGCCGGACTCCTGGCCGCCGGCCTCCCGAACCGGCTCATCACCGGCGTCGGCCGCGCGAGCATCGCGGTCGTCGGCTTCCTCGCGCTTGCCTCGCAGGGGTTCGCCGTCGCCATCTGGGAGCCAGCTGAGACGGCCAGTCTCTGGATCCAGCAGCAAGCCGCAATCACGTCGCTGCTCGTCGGCGTCATCGCAACAGCAGCGGTCGTCCTCGTCCGGACGCTCTCGGAGACGCGCCTCCTCACGAGACTCGCCAGCTACGTGATGGGCGTGCTCGGGTCCTGGATGCTCATCCACCACGCCCAGCTGGTCGGTTTCGAGGACGCCACGCCGGTGCAGCTCGCGGCCACCGCCGGCGTCGTCGGGGCGCTCTCCGCGCTGCTCGGCGTGCTCCTCTCGCCGCAGGGAACGCGTCGAGGGGACGGCATCGCGCTGCGTGCGCTCGGCCTCGGGACCGCGCTGCTCGGCACGGTGGTCGCTCCGAGCGCAGCCGCCGCCAGCCGCACCAACGGTTTCGAGGACTGGACACCGCTGCCGCTCGCGGCGGCCCTCGTCGCAGTGACGGCGGTCGTCGCGAGCATGCACCTCGGTGCGAGGTCGCCGTATGCGCTGCTCCGCTACCTCGGCGTGCCGGTCCTCGCGCTCGCATGGGTCTGGGAAGTGCTGGCGAACTGGGACGGCGCATCCATCTTCGTGGCCTTCGGCGGCGCCTTCCTCGTGTTCCTCGTCGCAGGCATCGCAACCGCGAGGGTCAGCAGCCCCGCCGACGGGGTACGCACGTCGAGCGTCGAGAGCCTCCTCTGGCTCGCGGCGGCCCCTGGAATCTGGCTCAGCGCGGGCGCGGTCGCCGCGGTCTCGCAGCCGCGCGACGACGACGCCATGCGCATCCTCTCCCTCACGACCTCGGAGCTCGCCCTGGCGATGCTGACTCTGGCACTCGTCGTCGTCTGTGCTGTCGTTCCGGTCGCCGCGTGGATGCGCGCCTCAGTGAACGCACTCGGCGTGGGCTCGGCGATCGCGGCGGCCGTGCTCGGCCCCGCCCTGGTCCTGGCCGCCGAGGGCCCGCTGGCCCCGGTCACGCTGCCGCTCTGGGGAGTCCTTCCTGCTGGACTGGTGCTGCTGTTCGCGAGCGCACTCTGGCGGCGGCAACAGCAGCTCGCGAATCCGCGCCTCGCCGCGCTCTCCGCAACGGTGCTCATGCCCGTCGCCATCGCGGCGCTTGTGCTCACCGCGCTCCCGAGCATCCTGCGCGGTGCCGTCGAGAACAACCAGCAGCTGGCGCTGACGTGGGTCGTCGCGCTCTGCGGTCTCGCGCTGTTCGCGCTGCTGCGCCCGCAGCTTCTGCCCTCGCTTGTGCCCGCGCAACCGACACCGGCCGGCCAGGCGCCGCTGCGTCTGCCTGTCCTCGCATTCGCAGCCGCCGGTGTCGTCGCAACCGCAGGCACGCTCGGCACGCAGTTCCCGATCCCCTGGCTGGAGCTGGCAACCGCCCCGCTCGGTGCCACCCTGCTGGCGGGTGGGCTGTTCTTCCTCGCGAAGCGCGCCACCCTGCGCAGCTGGCCAGCCCTCTCGCCCGGCCTGGTGCTGCTGCTCGTGCCGAGCTACCTGGCGCAGTTCGCAGACCCCGCGCCGTGGCGCCTCATCGCGCTCGGGCTCCTCGCCGTCGGCATCACGGTGTGGGGCGCCACCAGGCGCCTCCAAGCGCCGCTCGTCTTCGGCGCCATCATCACCGTGCTGCACGCAGTCACCGCGTTCCGACAGCAGCTTGCCGTCGTCGCCGACGTCATCCCCTGGTGGGTGTGGCTCGCGCTCGCAGGCACGGTGCTCGTCGTCATCGCAACGACGTACGAGGCACGACTGCGGGACGCCAAGCGGGCGGCGGCGTCGATCAGCTCCCTCAGGTGACGGCAGCCGCCGACGCCCGAGGGCTCAGCGGGGCCTCAGAGCTGGCAGCCAGGGCACCAGTAGAGCTTGCGAGCCTGCATCTCGCCGAGCGCGATGGGGGTTCCGCACACCCGGCACGGCTCCCCCGCGCGTCCGTACACCCAGTGCCGGTCCTCACGGTTCTCGAGCGCGGCGGCCTTCGCCTTGCCTCGGAGCCCGTCGATGGTCATCATCTGACCGACCTCCACGCCGATCTTGAGGAGCTTCGTCCAGTCGCGCCACAGCTCTCTGAGCTGCTCGTCGGTCAGCTGCGACGTCGGCGTGTGCGGGTTGATGCCCGCCCGGTAGAGCATCTCGGCCCGGTAGACGTTGCCGATGCCGCTCACGATCTGCTGGTCCATGAGCACGATGCCGATCGGCGTCCGCCTGCCCCGCGCGCGTTCCAGGAACCGCGCCTCCGCTTTCGCACCGCGGTCGACGAGCGGGTCGGGGCCGAGCTTCTCGATACGGGCCGCGACCTCATCGCCCGTCATGAGCTCACACGCGGTCGGACCGCGCAGGTCTGCGCAGGTCTCGGACGTGAGGAGACGAAGCCGCACCGCACCGACCGGCTCCGGCGGCCACTGCGAGAGCTCCTGCTCACGCTCGGCCTCCGCCATCTTGAGCCGTGTGCGTCGAGGCGCCCCGATGCTCGACAGTGACGTCTCGCCGCGCGAGTCCTCGATCGTCACGCCCGGACGCTTGCGCGAGTACTCCCCCGTCTGGCCGAGTGTCGTCGACACCTGACCCGAGAAGTCCCAGGCACCGTAGATACCGAGGTGCACTCGCAGCCAGATCCCGCCATCGAAGCGCGAGAACATGTGCTTGCCGACCGCGAACGTCTCGACCATCTCGCGCCCGTCGATCTCTGCAGCACCCTCCGCGAAGCGGCCCTGCGGAGACGATGCCGCCACCACGCGGCCGGCGTAGTTCGCGGTGAACTGCCGGGCGATGCGGTGGACGGAGTGGCCCTCAGGCATTCCCCGCCGGCGTCTCCGACTCCACCATCGGCGGCACGACCGTGCCAACGGAACCGAGCACGGACTTGCCGGCGATCTTGCCGGTCTGCTCGTACTCGGCGAGCTGCGAGATGCGACGCAGGTGGCGCTCTTCCCCCGGGAAGGGCTCGGCGATGAAGATGTCGATGAACCTGAGCGCGTCGGCGATCTCGTGCTGGCGCGCGCCGATCGAGATGACATTGGCGTTGTTGTGCTCGCGGGCGAGCTGCGCCGTGGCGTCGCTCCATGCCAGCGCGGCGCGCACGCCCGTCACCTTGTTGGCGGCGATCTGCTCGCCGTTGCCCGAGCCCCCGAAGACCACGCCGAGCGACTTCGAGCCGTTGGCCCAGTCGTTGGCGACCGCCTGTGCGGCGTTGATGCAGAACGAGGGATAGTCGTCGAGCGCGTCGTACTCGGCGGGCCCGTGGTCGACGACCTCGTGCCCCTGCTCGCGCAGGTGCTCCTGCAGCTGCTGCGAGAACTCGAGTCCAGCGTGGTCCGTGGCGACGTGGATGCGCATCAGTCGAAGACCGGTCCGCGGGTGCGGCTGCGCTTCAGCTCGAAGAAGCCGTCGACCGAGGCGGCCATGACGACGCCGTCGAAGAGACGCAGCGCCTCCTCGCCCTTCGGGGCCGGGGAGATGACGGGGCCGAAGAACGCGACGCCGTCGATGGCGATGATGGGCGTTCCCACCTCGTCGCCCACGCGCTCCATCCCGGACAGGTGGCTCGCGCGGTAGCGCTCGTCGAACTCGCCGGCATCCGCGCGCTTGACGATCGACTCGGGGATCTCCAGCTCGGCGATGGCCTCGGCCAGCACCTCGTCCCGGTCCTTGCGGCCCCCCGGGTGGATGCGCGTGCCGAGGGCGTCGTAGAGCGCCTTGACCTGCTCGTTGCCGAGGTCCTGCTCGACGCCGGCGACGACCCGCCCGAGGCGCGACGTGCCCTGCAGCATGTCGCGGTAGGACTGCGGGATGTCTTTCTCCTCATTGAGGAGCTCGAGGCTCATGATGTGCCAGGTGATGGTGAGGTCACGGTGGCGGGCGACCTCGTCGATCCACCGCGAGGTCATCCAGGCGAATGGGCAGATCGGGTCGAACCAGAAATCTACTTTGATCGGTGCGGGCATACGCATAAGCCTACTCGGCAGGACTAGGCTGGCCGCCGCAAGCCCGGAATACCCGGGCCCTCTGACCCCGAAGGAGCTGGAATGCCCGGAGAGAACCTGACTCGCGCTGAGTCGGTCGAGCGTCGAGGAGTTGTGCTCGGTGTCGAGCACTACGACGTCGCGCTCGACCTCACGACGGGTCCTGAGACGTTCCGTTCGATCACGACGGTGACGTTCTCCGCGGTTCCCGGCGCGTCCACGTTCATCGATGCCATCACCCGGCAGGTGCACAGCGTCGTGCTCAACGGCGAGGCGCTCGACGTGGCGGCCGTGAACGACGGGGTGCGCATCCAGCTCCCGAACCTGGCCGAGCGCAACACGCTGACCGTCGACGCCGACGCGATCTACATGAACACGGGCGAGGGTCTGCACCGCTTCGTCGATCCCGCCGACGGCGAGGTCTACCTGTACTCGCAGTTCGAGGTGCCTGACTCCCGCCGCATGTTCGCGGTGTTCGAGCAGCCCGATCTGAAGGCGAACTTCACCTTTCATGTGACCGCGCCCGCCGCGTGGCAGGTCGTCTCCAACGAGCCGTCGCAGACGCCTCAGCCCATCGACGCCGAGCGCGCCGTCTGGCACTTCGACAAGACGCCCCGCATCTCCAGCTACATCACCGCGCTCGTCGCGGGCCCGTACACGGTGGTGCGCGACGAGCTGACGTCCATCGACGGCCGCACGATCCCCCTCGCCGTCTACTGCCGCGCGTCGCTTGCGCCGAACCTCGACGCCGACAACATCTTCCGCACCACGAAGCAGGGCTTCGAGTACTACGAGAAGGCGTTCGGGGTTCCGTACCCGTTCACGAAGTACGACCAGCTCTTCGTGCCCGAGTTCAACGCTGGCGCCATGGAGAACGCCGGCTGCGTCACGTTCACCGAGACCTACGTGTTCCGTTCGAAGGTGGCGGATGCGGTGCGCGAGCGACGCGTCGTCACCATCCTCCACGAGCTCGCCCACATGTGGTTCGGCGACCTCGTCACCATGAAGTGGTGGAACGACCTGTGGCTCAACGAGTCGTTCGCGGAGTTCATCTCGACCCTCGCGACGGCTGAGGCGACGGAGTGGACCGAGAACTGGGTGACCTTCAACGCCAGCGAGAAGTCGTGGGCCTACCGCCAGGACCAGCTGCCCTCCACGCACCCGATCGTCGCCGAGATCCGCGACCTCGACGACGTGCAGGTCAACTTCGACGGCATCACGTACGCCAAGGGCGGCTCGGTCCTCAAGCAGCTCTTCGCCTGGGTCGGCCGCGACGCCTTCTTCGCCGGCATCAACGCGTACTTCTCGAAGCACGCGTGGGGCAACACCGAACTGCGCGACCTCCTCGCCGAACTCGAGGTCACGAGCGGCCGCGACCTCACCGAGTGGAGCGCGAAGTGGCTCGAGACCGCCGGCGTCAACACGCTGCGCCCCGTCTACGAGCTCGATGAGCACGGCAACTTCACGTCGTTCGCGATCGAGCAGACGGCGACCGCCGAGCACCCCACGATCCGCCCGCACCGCCTGGCCATCGGGCTCTACAACGTGCAGGGCGACGAGCTCGTCCGCATCCACCGCTTCGAGCTGGATGTCGACGGCGAGCGCACCGAGGTGCCGAGCTTCGTCGGCGGAGCCCTGCCCGACCTGATCATCGTGAACGACGACGACCTCGCGTACGCGAAGATCCGCCTCGACGCGCACTCGGTCACGACCGTGCAGCAGCACCTGCCCAAGCTGCGCGCGCCCCTCTCGCGTTCGCTGGTCGTCAGCTCGCTGTGGGATGCGACGAGGGATGCGGAGCTGCGCGCACGCGACTTCATCCGCGCCGTGCTCGGCGTCATCGGCACCGAGACCGAGTCGACGACGCGTCGCACGGTGCTCGGACAGCTCATCTCGGCCGCGAAGTTCTACACGGCACCGGAAGACCGCGCCGAGATCGTCGAGGTCGTCACCGATGAGCTCTTCGAGCTCGCGAAGCGGGCCGAGGCGGGTTCGGATGCGCAGTTCAGCTTCGTGAAGGCGTTCGCCTCGCTCGCCGAGACGGGGCCGCAGCTCGATGCGGTCGCCGCGCTCTTCGACGGCACGTTCGCGCTCGAGGGACTCGAGATCGACACCGACCTCGGCTGGGAGCTGCTCTACGCGCTCGTCGCCGGTGGCCGCGCCGGCGAGGCCGAGATCGCGGCTCGTCTCGAAACCGACCGCACAGCGGACGGCGAGCGCAGCGCGGCTCACGCGCGCGCCGCGCTCCCGACGCCGGAGGGCAAGGAAGCAGCCTGGGCATCCGTCATGGAGCGCTCGGACGCGACCAACGCCATCGTTCGGGCCACCGTCGCCGGCTTCGACCGGGTCAACGACGAGGCGCTCCTCGAGCCATTCGTCGATCGGTACTTCGGTCACATCTCGACGATCTGGGCCGACCGAAGCTTCCAGATCGCCGAGACCCTCATCGAGGGCTTCTTCCCCGCGGGTCTCGCGACTGCGCGCATCGGGGACGCCGCCGACGATTGGCTGGCGAACAACGAGGCCGCGGCCCCCGCGTTCCGCCGCATGATCATCGAAGGGCGCGCCGGCGTCGTCCGGGCGCTCGCCGCCCAGGAGCGCGACGCGCAGCCCGAATAGTCGCGTGCACGCAGATGAGGTCGCCTCCCAGCTGGGAAGCGGCCTCTTCTGCGTCGGTGCGGTTCCGGCCGCCTAGTCGGCGAGCGCAGCCTCGATCGCCGCGACGACCTCCGGCGCATCAGGCTCCGTCGTCGGGCGGAAGCGCGTCACTGTGCCATCGCGGCCGATGAGGAACTTCTCGAAGTTCCAGCTGACCCGGCCGGCTTTGCCGTTCGCATCCGGGGTCTTCGTCAACTCCGCGTAGAGCGGGTGCTGGGATCGGCCGTTGACCTTGACCTTCTCGAACATGGGGAAGCTGACGCCCCACGTGAGCGAGCAGTACTCCTTGATCTTCGACGTGTCCGAGTACTCCTGCAGGAACTGGTTGCTCGGGAACCCGAGCACCGTGAACCCCTGCGGGCCGTACTGCCGCTGCAGCTCCTCCAGCTTCTCGTACTGCCCGGAGAGGCCGCACTTCGAGGCGACGTTCACCACGAGCTTCACGGGCTCATACGCCGCGAGCTTCCTGGCCTCGCCGTCAATGGTGGTGACTTCGATGTCGTTCACGTTGAGGCTCATACGGAAGGCAACAGGATGCGCGACCCGCCTATTCCTCGCACGTCGCTCACACGAGACGGAAAGGCGCATCCGCCTACACTCGATGCGCTATGGCAGAATTCTGGACTTCTCTCACGACCGCGCTCGCCCCCTTCGACGTTCCCATCACGATCGTCTTCTACATCCTCGGGGCCTTCGTCTTCCGATGGATCCTGTTGAAGCTCATCGACCGCTCCGTGAAGCAGATCGTGAGCGGCGTCAAGAAGAAGCGCGGAGTGACCGACACGCAGGCGCTCTCGGTCCGTTCCCCGCTGGCTGCCGTCCGCACCGTGCAGCGCACGCGCACCATCGGCTCGGTCCTGACGAACATCGTGAACGTCGTCGTGGTCGTCATCCTCATCGTCATGATCATCGCGAAGATCGACCCGGGCATCCTCGCCTCGCTGTCGATCCTGAGCGCGGCGGTGGGCGCCGGTCTCGGTTTCGGTGCGCAGCGCATCGTCGGCGACGTCCTCAACGGCCTGTTCATGGTCATGGAGGACCAGCTCGGGGTCGGCGACGTCATCGATATGGGAGAAGCCACTGGCGTCGTCGAGAAGGTGGGCGTGCGCATCACCCAGATCCGCGACGTCGAGGGAACGCTGTGGTTCGTGCGCAACGGCGAGATCCAGCGCGTCGGCAGCTTCTCGCAGGGCTGGAACCGCATCGTCTTCGACCTCGCCGTGCCCTACGAGACGTCTCGCGCGCACGTCGAACGTGTCATGCTGCAGGCCGCGAAGGAGCTGACGGAAGACCCGGACTGGATGGACTACTTCATCGGCACCCCCGAGATGTGGGGCATGGAGTCCATCTCCTCCGACGCCGTCGTCCTTCGCCTCACCATCCGCGTCCGCCCCGGCACCAGGTGGGAGGTGGAGCGCGAGCTCCGCGCACGCACGCAGGATGCGCTCAAGTCGGCCGACATCAACCTGCCGTCGCTGAAGGCCATCGTGCTCGACGGGGCCGACGGACAGCCAACCCCGGGAGGCACCGCCTGATGTCGAACACCCCCATCCACCTCCGCGGATCCGACGGCGGCGCGTCGGCCGTGCCGACCCTCTACGACGAGATCGGCGGCATGCCCGCGTTCGACAAGCTCGCCGCAGCCTTCTACGAGGGCGTCCGCCACGACCCGCTGATGTGGCGCATGTACCCGCAGGACGACCTCGAGGGTGCCACGTGGCGCCTCGGCCACTTCCTCGCCCAGTACTTCGGCGGGCCGAGCGAGTACAGCGCTCAGCGCGGCCACCCGCGGCTCCGGATGCGCCACAACGGCTTCCACATCAACCCGGAGGCTCGAGAGCACTGGCTGCGGCACATGCACGCCGCCATGGACCAGCTCGAGCTCTCCCCCATCCACCGCGCGCAGATGACCGACTACTTCGACAGGGCCGCGACCGCCATGGTCAACACGTTCGAGCCGAGCCCAGGAGCCGAGACCGACTCCTGAGCTCGGCTGCGACTTCCGGCCCGGTCGTCGGTCAGACGACGCCTTGGGCGAGCATCGCATCGACGACTCGCGAGAAGCCGGCGATGTTCGCACCGAGGACGTAGTCGCCCGGCTTGCCGTACTCCTCCGCGGTCTCGCTGCAGCGCGTGTGGATGTCGCGCATGATCTCCGCGAGACGCGCCTCAGTGTGCTCGAACGACCAGGAGTCCCGCTGCGCGTTCTGCTGCATCTCGAGCGCGCTCGTCGCGACACCACCAGCGTTGGCCGCCTTGCCCGGGCCGAACAGCACCCCTGGCTCGGAGCGGAACCGGTCCGCAGCCTCCTTCGTGCACGGCATGTTCGCGCCCTCGGCGACGACGCGGACACCGTTCGCGATCAGGGCCGCCGCAGCGTCCCCGTCCAGTTCGTTCTGCGTCGCGCACGGCAAGGCGATGTCCACGGGCACGTGCCACAGCGCGGCCGCGCTCGCGAGGGCCTCAGACGCTCCACCGACACGGTCGACGTACTCGCCCACGCGCTTCCGCTCGACGAGCTTCAGCTGCTTGAGGGCCTCGACGTCGATGCCGTTCGGGTCGTACACCGCTCCAGACGAGTCGCTCGCGGAGACGACCGTCGCGCCCAGCGCGATCGCCTTCTCCATCGCGAAGATGGCGACGTTCCCGGAACCGGAGACAGCAACGCGCTTGCCATCGAGGTCGTCACCGGTCGCCCTGAGCATCTCCTGCGCGAACAGCACGGTCCCATAGCCTGTCGCTTCCGGGCGCACCAGTGATCCGCCCCAGGTCATGCCCTTCCCCGTCAGCACGCCAGCCTCGAATCGGTTCGTCAGGCGCTTGTACTGGCCGAACATGTAGCCGATCTCACGGCCGCCGACGCCGATGTCTCCGGCTGGCACGTCGGTGTGTTCACCGATGTGGCGGTACAGCTCCGTCATGAAGGACTGGCAGAACGCCATGATCTCGCGGTCGCTCCGGCCCCGCGGGTCGAAGTCCGCGCCTCCCTTGCCACCGCCGATCGGCATGCCCGTGAGCGCGTTCTTGAAGATCTGCTCGAAGCCAAGGAACTTGATGATGCCGAGGTTCACCGAAGGGTGGAACCGGAGCCCGCCCTTGTACGGGCCGAGGGCAGAGCTGAACTCAACGCGGTAGCCGCGGTTGATCTGCACGTGACCGTTGTCGTCGACCCACGGCACACGGAAGATGATCTGCCGCTCCGGCTCGCTCAGTCGATGGATGACCGCGAGTTCGAAGTACTCCGGGTGGCGGTCGAGGACCGGGCCGAGCGTGTCGAGCACTTCGGTGACCGCCTGATGGAACTCCGGTTCGCCCGCGTTCCTCGCGAAGATCGCGGTCTTGAGGCTGTCGATGCTGCGGTCCATGGGGTCCTCCGGGGGTGAGGCGCACGTGGGTGCGCGGATGCGGAGCGAGAGACTCGCTCGGGGGGCGGTGGCCGCGTTCAGCGTGCCTGGTTCGATCGCAGCAGCACGTTGCCCTGCGTCGTCTCGAGCCGCAGCCACGCTCCGGCTGTGAGGATGCGCGCGTCCTCATCGGAGCGCAGGAACCCGAGGCTCAGGGCGGCGAAGGCCGCGCCGCTCGTGAGGCCGCTCGGCTCGTCGATGACGCGGGTCCACACGTCCGTGCGGACACGTTCGACGAGGGCGGTCCCGAGGTTGCCCGGCACCGCTTCGGCGACCTCAGCGATGCCCTGGTCCGCGGCCGCGATGAGTGTCCCCGCTGGGAGGACACCCGTCAGGCTCCACCCCCCGCTGGGGGCTGCGATACCTGCCCAGGATTCGCGGAGTCGCTCTGGCGGGACCGAGAGGTCGAAGCCGACGGTCGCGTCTGCGGACGCGTCGTCCCCCGGCGCGCGCAGCCGGGCGAGACGGTCGAGGAGCGCTCGCAACGGCACGGTCACATCGAACGCTCCCGCGTGGAGGTCGTCGCCTCCCTCGCCGAGGAGCTCGGCGCGGAGCGCGCGCACGCCGAGCACCAGCGGTGAGGTGTCGAGGATGCCCTGCGGCCGCAGCACGGGCACCCAGAACGCCGCGACCGAATCAGTGGCGACGATCCGCACCGCGCCGTCTTCGATACGTCCGGCCCGACCCAGGAACGATTCGAGGTCGCGGGCGGCACGGAGATCGGGGATGCGGAGGACGGGAGACATTGCCATCTAACCTACCCAGTTCTTCCCGCGCGTTCCTGCGGCGGCGGGTCTCTAGACTGCTGGGATGGCAGATCAGCTCCACGAGTCGTCCTCGCTTTCGCCCGCTCAGCACCAGCCGGCGCCGTTGTCGTTCGACGCGCTCGAAGCGCTGTCGCCTCTCGACGCGTTCCTCCACACGCTCGATCTCACCGACACTGGTGCCCGCACGCGGGACGACATCTTCACGGGCCCGAGCCAGTGGATGCCCCACGGGCGGGTGTTCGGCGGGCAGGTCGCAGCGCAGTCGCTGGTCGCCGCCGCCAGGACGGTGGCCGCGGATCGCCCGGTGCACTCCATGCACGGTTACTTCCTGCGACCGGGCGATGTGAAGCTGCCGATCACGTTCGCGGTCGACCGTATCCATGACGGCAACTCGTTCACGACCCGGGCTGTGAGCGCCTTCCAGAGCGGTCAGCCGATCTGGTCGATGATCGCTTCCTTCCAGGACGTCGATGAGGGCTTCGAGCACGAGGTGTCGATGCCAGCGGGGATCCCGGATCCGGAGGATCTGCCGAGCGAGGCGGATCTGCTGGAGACGGTGAAGGCGACGCTCGGTGACGACGCGCCTGCGTCGCTGGCCGCGTACTGGCTCCTGAAGCGTCCGTTCACGATGCGGCACGTCGACGGGCCCGTCTATCTCGAGCCCGCCAGCGACCCGACGCCGGCGCAGGCGGTGTGGATCAAGGCCGTGGAGCGCATGCCGGATGATCCGATGCTGCACCGGGCCGCCATCGCCTACGCGAGCGACTACTCGATCCTCGAGCCCATCATGCGCGGCCACGGACTGACCTGGTCGACGCCGGGGCTTCGCGCGGCGAGCCTCGATCATGGCGTCTGGTGGCATCGGGACGCGCGGGCCGACGAGTGGCTGCTCTACGTGCAGGACTCCCCCGTCGCCCGCGGGGGCCGTGGGCTCTCCCGCGGGCAGCTGTTCTCGAGGGACGGCGCGCTTGTGGCGACGGTCGCCCAGGAGGGCATGGTGCGCCGGAAGCGCGGCTGACGCCGGCATCATCGGCCGGCGCCTCGGGCCGAGTGCCCGTCGACTCAGTCGTTGCTGCGGCCGCCGCGGAACGTGAGCGGCTCGTCGAGGTAGGGGGTCCAGGCGTCCCGCTCTCGGTCGTTGATGCGACGCGGGCGCTGCGTTGCGGCGTCGATGAACACGAGGGTCGAGGATGCGATCACGTATCGCACGCGTTCCGTGCCCTCTTGCTGGCTTTCCTCCGGGCTCCAGATCTCGTAGTCGACTTCGGCGCTGGCCGCTCCCATCTTGGAGATCCACAGCTGTACATCCAGCGGCTTCGTGGAGTACGGGATGGGCGCGAGGTACTCGATCTCGTTGCGCGCGATGAGTGTGAGCGTGTCGCCTCCCTCGGCCGCCGCGTCGATGATGGCGAGGGGCCGCTCGTCGTCGTTGGAGGCGCCGATGTTCCAGAACGCGCGCACTCGGGCTTCTTCGAGGAGCGTCAGCACGCGTGAGTTGTTGACGTGGTTGTAGGCGTCGAGGTCGCTCCAGCGGAGGAGCGTGGGGACGTGGAAGCGCATCGGCGGGGTTGGTCCTTCTTGTGTGCTGGTGGTTGGCTGCGCGCGACGGGGCACGGGACGAGGAAACCCCGGAGCCGCACGCTGCGGCCCCGGGGTTCCGGTTGGGACTAGTCCCTCGTGAGCTTGCGGTAGGTCATCCGCGACGGCTTGGCCGCGTCAGGGCCGAGGCGCTCGATCTTGTTCTCCTCGTAGCCTTCGAAGTTGCCCTCGAACCAGTGCCACCGGCTCGGGTCTTCCTCGGTGCCCTCGTAGGCGAGGATGTGCGTCGCGATGCGGTCGAGGAACCACCGGTCGTGCGTGATGACCACGGCGCAGCCGGGGTACTCGAGCAGCGCGTTCTCGAGGCTCGACAGGGTTTCGACGTCGAGGTCGTTCGTGGGCTCGTCGAGCAGCAGCAGGTTGCCGCCCTGCTTGAGGGTGAGCGCCAGGTTGAGGCGGTTGCGCTCACCACCGGAGAGCACCCCTGCCTTCTTCTGCTGGTCTGGCCCCTTGAACCCGAAGGTGGAGACGTAGGCGCGGGACGGGATCTCGACGTTGCCGACCTGCATGTAGTCGAAACCGTCGGAGACGACCTCCCACACGTTCTTCTCGGGGTCGATGCCCCCGCGCGACTGGTCGACGTACGAGAGCTTGACGGTCTCGCCGATCTTCAGGTCGCCGCCGTCGAGCTCTTCGAAGCCGACGATCGACTTGAAGAGCGTCGTCTTTCCGACACCGTTCGGGCCGATGATGCCGACGATGCCGTTCCGGGGCAGCGAGAAGCTGAGGTCGTCGATGAGCACGCGCTCGCCGAAGCCCTTCTTGAGCTTGTTCGCCTCGAGGACGATGCTGCCGAGGCGTGGGCCTGCGGGGATCTGGATCTCTTCGAAGTCGAGCTTCCTGGTGCGCTCGGCCTCGGAGGCCATCTCCTCGTATCGGGCGAGTCGAGCTTTCGACTTGGCCTGACGGCCCTTGGCGTTGGTGCGCACCCACGCGAGTTCCTCTTCGAGGCGCTTCGCGAGCTTCTGGTCCTTTTTGCCCTGGACCTGGAGGCGCTCCTGCTTCTTCTCGAGGTAGCTCGAGTAGTTGCCCTCGTAGCCGTGGAGGCGGCCGCGGTCGATCTCTGCGATCCACTGGGCTACGTGGTCGAGGAAGTACCGGTCGTGCGTGATGGCGATGACTGCGCCTGGGTACTTCTGGAGGTGCTGCTCGAGCCAGAGCACGCTCTCGGCGTCGAGGTGGTTCGTGGGCTCGTCGAGGAGCAGGAGGTCGGGCTTCTCGAGGAGGAGCTTGCAGAGCGCGACGCGGCGCTTCTCGCCTCCGGAGAGGACGCTGACGTCGGCGTCTCCCGGCGGGAGGCGGAGGGCGTCCATCGCCTGCTCGAGCTGCGAGTCGAGGTCCCAGGCGTCGACGTGGTCGATGTACTCCTGGAGCGTGCCCATCTCTTCCATGAGCGCGTCGAAGTCGGCGTCGGGTTCTGCCATCAGCGCGGAGATCTCGTTGAAGCGGTCGAGCTTCGCCTTCGTCTCAGCGACGCCGAGCTCGACGTTCTCTCGAACCGTCTTCGTCTCGTCGAGCTCCGGCTCCTGCATGAGGATGCCGACCGTGAAGCCCGGCGTGAGGGTCGCGTCACCGTTCGAGGGGGTGTCGAGGCCAGCCATGATCTTGAGGATCGTCGACTTACCAGCCCCGTTGGGACCGACCATGCCGATCTTGGCGCCTGGGAGGAACGACATCGTCACGTCGTCGAGAATGAGCTTGTCTCCGACCGCCTTGCGGGCGCGGATCATCTGGTAAATGTACTCGGCCATGGGTTCCAGTCTAGGAGTTGGTTGGCTGACAGCGCGCGGGGCTTCGCTACCAGGTGATGGGCTGGGTGAGCCCGATGAGGCATTTTCCCGTGCTGACGGGCGCGACGATGTCCGAGGTGTAGCCTCGCGGGCCGCGCTGGCCCACAAGGCACTCCTCGCCGATCTTCACCGAGACGATGATGTAGTCAGCTTCGAGGTCCACATTCGTGCGGTCGAAGGTGACCTCCATGGCCGCCTTGTCGAAGCCGATTCCTGCGAGTGCGTCGACGAACTCCACGGAGCTCGCCGAGCCGTTGGTCGCGATCGTCTGCAGGTTGGTCTCATCGAAGATCGGCTTGTTGTCGCTCGCCGTCCCCCCTGGCACGAACGCAGCTGGTGCCGCCTGCGTGGGCGCGGCCGCGGCGGTCGTCCCCGCAGGGGGTTGCGCCTCCTCCGAGGAGCATCCCGCCAGCGCCAGCGCCGCCACCAGAGCCACTGGGGCGAAGAGACGGGAGCTGCGCATTCGGGACCTTTCTCGGACGGGGCGGTCACCAGTGTAGGTGGCCGCGGCTCCTAGAAGGGCGTCGGGTACGCCCCCGCATCAGCGACAGAGGGCTTGTGCCACGCCGCCTCACTGGGCGGTGCCTGGGCGTCGTCCTCTTCCGGCGGAGCCTCGCTCTGCTGATCGCCGAAGCCTCGTGCTCCACTGAACCCCTGTTGCTGGTCGCTCACCCCCTTCTCATGCGAGGCTCGCTCCCGCTTGGCGAAGATCGACGAACCGGCCGTCAGGTCGTGGCCCAGGGCATCCGCGACCACCTCATGCTTCGTGCGGGAGCCGTTCTGGGTCTCGAACTTCCGCATCCGGAGCTTGCCGACGACGATGACGCGCTGACCCTTGTCGAGTGACTTCGCGGCGTGCGTCGCGAGGTCGCCCCACGCAGCGACGTCGTACCAGTTGGGATCCACGTCTTCCCAGACGTTGGTCGTGCGGTTCAGGCGCCGTGAATTCGTCGCGATGCTGAAGTTCACGACATGCTGCCCGCCCGGGGTTGTCCTCACCTCCGGCTTGCTGCCGAGGTTCCCGATGAGCGTGATGTGGTCTTGCATGTTCTCCCCCTGGTCTGGATGCGGTGCGGTCCGACGCGGCGCCCGTGCCGAGAGCTCCGCACCGGACCGCGGCACCAGTGTGCGACTGCGGGCGGCCGTTCTTCCCGACGACAACGGCGCCTGTGGACGGGGTTCCGTCCACAGGCGCCGTTTCGTCAGAGTGCCGAGCCAGTCCGGGCTGGCGCTGCAGGTCAGAGCATGTAGGGAGTGAACTTGGCGCGTACCTTGTTCACCTTGGGCACGGCAACGAAGTTGCAGTACCCCTGGCCCGGGTTCTTCGCGAAGAAGTCCTGGTGGTAGTCCTCCGCGTCGAAGTACTGGCCCAGTGGAGAGATCTCGGTGACGATTCCGCCGCCCCAGAGCTCGTCGGCGCGGCCGCGGGCCGCTTCGAAGAGCTCGCGCTGCGCCTCGTCGGTGTAGTACATCGCGGAACGGTACTGCGTTCCGACGTCGTTGCCCTGCCGGTTGAGCTGTCGCGGGTCGTGCAGCGTGAAGAAGATGTCGAGGATCACGTCGGCGGGCACCACGCTCTCGTCGAAGACGACGCGCACGGCCTCTGCATGCCCGGTCGTGCCGGTGCACACGAGTTCGTAGTCCGGTTTCGGGTGCTCGCCACCCGTATAGCCGGAGATCACGTCGCTGACACCCTTGACGTTCCTGTACACGGCGTCGAGACACCAGAAGCAGCCACCTGCAAGCACGAATTCGGTCATGCGCCAAGGCTACGCCGGTGGCTGGCTCCGCGGCTCAGCCTTGCGCGAACTCACCCAGCACCGAGAATGTCGGTGGTCGCTTCTAGCCTGACCTCATGACCACGACGCACCTCACCAAGTCCGGTTCCGCCCCGACCCTCACACCCCGAACTGGCCCGTTCACCCAGCGATTCGCTGGGCTCACCGCGACGCAGGTGCATGCGGCGCGGTGGCGGGTCACGGGCCCCGACGGCGCCGTGCGCGGGTACGTCGAAGAGCACCAACGTGGCTCGGGGGTGGCCTACGCGGCCACCCGCATGAGCCGCACCTCCACGGCCTTCCTGACGCTCGACGAGTTCTCGGACTTCGCCGAGGCGGTCACCGCGTTCCGCTACCTCTGAGGGTGCGCGTGCGCTCGTCGGCGCTCGCTTCCGCCACCGTGCCGTCGGTCAGGCTCGCCACCAGGTGTCGGTGGGGAGCACCGGCAGCTGCCGCTTGTGCTCGGTCTTGCGGTACAGCGCCTCGATGCGTTCTGCGATCTCCGCATCCACGTCTCCACCGGTCAGGTACGAGTCGATCTGCGCGTAGCTGAGCCCGAGGTTCGCTTCATCGGTCTGCCCGGGCGTCTCGTCGAGCAGATCGGCGGTCGGCGCCTTCGCGTACAGGCGTTCAGGCGCCCCGAGCTCCTCCAGCAGCTGACGACCCTGGCTCTTCGTCAGGCCCGCGAGCGGGTTCAGGTCGGTCCCGCCGTCGCCGTACTTCGTGAAGAAGCCCGTGACTGCTTCGGCAGCGTGGTCGGTGCCGAGCACAAGGAAGCCGCGCTCTCCGGCGATCGCGTACTGCGCGATCATCCGCTGGCGCGCTTTCGCGTTGCCCTTGTTGAAGTCCGTGATGGCACGCCCCGTGGCGTCCAGGAACGCGTGCTGCATGCCATCGGTCGCCGGCTTGATGTCGAACGTGATCCGTTCGTCCGGCTGGATGAACTCGAGCGCCAGCTGCGCATCGTCCTCGTCAGCCTGCACGCCATGCGGGAGGCGCACGGCGACGAACGTGGCGTCACCACCCTCCGCGCGCACCGCCTCGACCGCGAGCTGCGCGAGCTTGCCGAGCAGCGAGGAATCCTGGCCGCCGCTGATGCCGAGCACAAGCCCACGTGAGCCCGTCGTGCGCAGGTACTCGCGCATGAAGGAGATACGCTCTCGCACCTCCGTCGCAGGGTCGATGACCGGCTTCACGCCGAGGGCCGCGATGATTTCCTGTTGAGCGCTCATGGTGGGGCCAACTCTACCGAGCACCTGTTTCGGGAAAAAGTCGCCGACCCGAGATCAGAGTGAGCACTCAGCTGCGCACGAGGCGCGCGATGGCGTCAGACGCTTCCTTGAGCTTCAACTCCCCCTCGGCCCCACCCAGCTTCACAGCGTCCGCGACGCAATGTTTGAGGTGGTCATCCATGAGCCCGAGCGCGACGTTCTCGAGCGCCGAGGTGATCGCCGAGATCTGCGTGAGGATATCGATGCAGTACTGCTCCTCATCGACCATGCGATGGATGCCCCGCGCCTGCCCTTCGATGCGCTTGAGGCGCGTGAGGTACTTGCTCTTGTCCTCGATGTAGCCGTGGTGGGCGTGGCCGCCCTTCTCGGTGGTCTCGCTCATGATGTTGCCTTTCGTGGGTGTGAATCGGGGGAAGTCGCGGTGCTTTGCAGGCCTCGGAAGGCACGCAGTCGCAGACTGTTGCCGACGACGAACACGCTGGAGAACGCCATAGCGGCTCCCGCCAGCATGGGGTTGAGCATCCCGAGGGCCGCGAGCGGGATCGCCGCGACGTTGTACGCGAAGGCCCAGAAGAGATTGCCCTTAATGGTGCCGAGCGTACGTCGGGCGAGACGGATGGCATCCGCGGCCGCCAGGAGGTCGTCGCGGACAAGCGTGATATCCGCTGCCTCGATGGCGATGTCCGAGCCCGTTCCCATGGCCAGGCCGAGGTCGGCCTGCGCGAGCGCGGCGGCATCGTTGACGCCGTCGCCGACCATCGCGACGACGCGCCCTTCCTCCTGGAGGCGGCGGATCACGCCGACCTTCTCCTGGGGCAGGACTCCCGCGATGACGTCGGTGATGCCCACAGCGTCCGCCACCTGCCCGGCGACGATCGAGTTGTCACCGGTGAGCAGCGTCGGCTCGAGACCGAGTCGGCGCAGCTGGGCGATCGCCTGCGCGCTCGTCGGCTTGATCGTGTCTGCGACGGCGAGCACTCCGCGAGCCTCGCCGTCCCAGGCCACGATGACGGTGGTCTGTCCGAGGGACTCCGCATCGCTCTTGCGCTCTGCGAGCTCCTCGCCGAGCGAGATCCCCCAGTCGGCGAGCAGCTGCTCGCGCCCCACGACCACCAGGTGACCGTCGACGATGCCCTGCACGCCCGTGCCCTCGTGGTTCCGGAAGTCCTCCACCGCTGGCAGCGCACCGACTTCGGCCGCGGCGCCGGCCGCGAGCGCCCGAGCGATGGGATGCTCCGAGCCCGCTTCGAGCGCACCCGCGAGACGCAGGAGCTCGTCCCGCTCGACCCCGTCCGCCATCCAGACGCCGGCGAACGCCATCTTTCCGCTCGTCACCGTGCCGGTCTTGTCGACGACGATCGTGTCGACTCGGCGGGTCGATTCGAGGACCTCCGGGCCCTTGATGAGGATGCCCAGCTGCGCCCCACGGCCAGTTCCCACGAGGAGCGCGGTTGGAGTCGCGAGGCCGAGCGCGCAGGGGCAGGCGATGATGAGCACGGCAACCGCGGCAGTGAAGGCGGCCGAGGCCGGGAACCCGGCGCCGAGCCACGCGCCGAGTGTGGCCACCGAGATCGCGATGACGATGGGCACGAAGACGCCGGAGATTCGGTCGGCGAGACGCTGCACCTCGGCCTTGCCGGTCTGCGCGTCCTCGACGAGCTTGGCCATGTGCGCGAGCTGCGTGTCGCCGCCGACTCTCGTGGCGCGCACCACGAGTCGTCCGCTCGCGTTCAGCGTGGCCCCGACGACCCTGTCTCCTTCGACGACCTCGACGGGGACGGACTCACCCGTGAGCATCGAGGCGTCCACCGCCGAGCGTCCACTCGTGACGACGCCGTCGGTCGCGACCTTCTCCCCCGGCCGGACGACGAATTCGTCGCCGACGATGAGCTCCCCGATGGGGATGCGTGTCTCGATGCCCCGGCGAAGGACGGCGACGTCTTTCGCGCCGAGTTCGAGGAGCGCACGCAAGGCGGCGCTGGCTTGCCGTTTGGATCGCTTCTCGAAGTAGCGACCGGCCAGCACGAACATCGTGACGCCTGCAGCCACTTCAAGGTAGATGTTGGATGCTCCGTCGGAGGGGGCGATCGTGAACTCGAAGGGATGCTTCATGCCGGGGATGCCCGCCGTGCCGAGGAAGAGCGCGTAGAGCGACCAGACGAACGCGGCGAGTGTGCCGATGGAGATGAGCGTGTCCATCGTCGCGCTGCCGTGTCGCAGGTTCAGCCACGCGGCCCGGTGGAATGGCCACGCGCCCCAGACGATGACCGGTGCGGCCAGGGCCAGCGACGCCCACTGCCAGTTCGTGAACTGCAGCGCAGGCACCATGGCCAAGGCGATGACGGGAACGGCGAGCACGATGCTTCCGATGAGACGCTGACGTAGGCTCACGAGTTCGGGGTCTGCGGCCTCGATGGCCGAATCCTCGACGTCAGGATGCTCTGGCACTGGGAGTGCGGCCGTGTAGCCGGTCTTCTCGACCTCGTCGATGAGCGATTGCGGGTCGAGTCCCGCCGGCGCGTGCACGCGGGCTTTCTCAGTGGCGTAGTTGACGCTCGCGCTCACGCCTTCGAGCTTGTTGAGCTTCTTCTCGATGCGCATCGCGCACGACGCGCAGGTCATGCCCCCGATCTGGAGCTCGATGTCGGTAGCTGTGCTCATCGCTCACCCTCCGTGTGCTGCGGGGCGTCTGAATGCTCGACGGGGAGTCCGGGGGCTTCGGCCGAGCCGGGTTGGGAGGTCTGGTGAATCTGTGGGCGCCAGCCGTCGGCCCGGTCGGCTTCCGTGACGACCTGGGCGGTGAAGAACGCCGCGCCGAAGACCGCTGCAAGCAGCACGCCGTAGATGCTGAGCTTGACTGGCACGTTCATGTCAGGCCTTGGCTGCGGTGTAGCCGGCCTCGTCGACCGCGGCGATGACCAACGCGTCGTCGAGGGGTGCGGTGCTCTCGACGACGAGCGTGCCGGTGTCAGCAGAGACGACGACGCCGTCGACGCCTGCCAACTCGCTCACCTCCTGAGCCACGGCGCTCTCGCAGTGGCCGCAGGTCATGCCGGTGACGAAATAGGTGGTGGTGGTCATGGTGGTCTCCTTGCCGAGGGCAGTGCCCCCTGGGGGTATGTACGGCAGGTGCAACCATATACCCCCAGCAGGTATTCCCGCCACCGTCAGACCAGCATCACGACCAGAACTCGTCTTCAGCAGCCTGGTCCTCGCTGAAGAGCCAGACCTCGGCGATGAGCCCGTCAGCGATCCTGAAGACGTCGATGCCCGACTGCGCAAGAGGCGTGCGCCCCTCTCTCTGAGCCGAGAACTCGACGGTCGCCACGACGAGGTCACCGTTCGCGACCGCCGTCCTCGTCACGAGACGGAAGGTTCCGCCGCTGAGCTCGAAGAATCGACCGAGGTGGGCGAGCACACCCTCCGGCCCGACCTTGCGGCCAGACAACGGGTTGCCACCGGGCTGGTGCCAGATCACGTCAGGGGCGAGCATGGCGGCAACGGCGGGGAGGTCGCCCGCTGCGAGGCTCGTGTCGTACGTCGTGAAGGTCTCGATTGCGGTCATGATGGTGTTCCTCTCGATGTGTGGTGTGCTTCCAGTTCTACGCAGCAGGCGGTGGTCACTTCACCGTGACCATCTGCATCCCGAGGTTCGCCATCGCCCCGCACCGAGAGGTCTTCATGAGCCCGAAGTGGAACGTCTTCTCCGCGACCTGCCCGTCACGCACCTCGCTCGCCCAGATCGCGAACAAGTGGACGGCGATGATCGTCATCACGCTCTCGAACGAGCCGAAGCGCTTCAGCGAATTGCATCGCACGATCGAGGGCATCTCGAAGAAGGTGCTGGTCGACACGCTTCGCTCGCTCGAACGCGACGGGATGCTGGAGCGCGTCGAGCACGAGGGCCACCGCGTCTACGCACTCACGCCCCTCGGAGCGAGCCTCGAGGAACCGCTCCTCGCGCTCCAGGTCTGGGCGGAAGCCCATATCGAGGAGGTACTCGTCTCGCGTGACGCGTTCGACGAGCGCGCCGACGACGAAGTCCTCGCCGCCGCCGCCGCCAGCGGAGATCAGTCCTCGCGCAGGATGCGGTAGCCGCGCAGTGGGTCGTAGCCGTGGATCTCGCGGGTGTCGAGCACGGCCATGAAATCGAGCACCTCGTCGGTGACGAGCTGGCCTGGCACGAGCACGGGGAATCCGGGTGGGTACGGGGTGACGAAGCCTGCAGAGACTGGCTTGGCCCCACCCGCGACGCGTTCGGTGAGCTGTGCGTGGCTGAGGTGCTCGATGTTCGCGCGACGCTGCCCGCGGAAGAACGCCGTGCGAAGGTCGCCGTCCGGGAGCCCGTCCGCGGAGGCGTAATCGGGCGCGAACGCGCTGAAGTCGGGCAGCGGGGGCATCGGAGCGGGGGCCGGGCGCTCGCCGTCGATCTCTCGCGCCTGCGTCTCCTCCTCGAAGCGCTCCGCGAGCTTCACGAGCACCTCGATGAGGTAGCCGACGGAGCTGCGGGAGGTGCCGATGTTCGTCATGAAGAGCACCGTGTTGCGGCTCGTCTTGTTGACCTGGATGCCGTAGCGATCCATGAGGTGCTCGTGCTTGAACGTGTCCCCGTCGACGCCCGTGCGCGAGATCTCGACCGTGATGCGGCTCGGGTCGACGACGAACTCGTCTTCCTCCCACGCCTGCCACATCGTCGAGAACCCGTCCCGGTGGGGCATCGGCCGCGCGCTCGCGCGATTCGCGGCCGGGATGAGGTCGTGGCCGGAGAGCACTCGGAAGGTTCGGCGCAGGAGCGGGTGGCGGGCGATGGCCTGGGCGATGCTCGTCGCCAGGTCGAGCTGGCGCTGCACGAGCTCGAAGCCCTCGAGCTCCACCTGGCGCCTGCCGAGGTCGAGCGAGGCGAGGATCTGGTAGTTCGGCGACGTCGAGGTGTGCGTCATGTACGCCTCGTGGAACGGCTCCTCCGCCTCGCGGTACCAGTCCTTGTCGTAGACGTGGATCATGGATCCCTGCCGCAGCGCGGTGAGGGTCTTGTGGGTCGACTGGGTCGCGTAGACCCGGATGCGCGCATCCGGGGAGGGCAGGAGCCGCTCGGCGAGCCAGGCGTCGTCGGCCGCTGGCTCCCCCGTCTCGGGGTCGAAGAGGCGGGCCCGCTGCTCCTGGTACGCCGTCGCGTGGGCGCTCGAGGAGAGCCGCTCCTCGAGGTGCTTCGCCGCCGCCATGGCGGTGCGTCGGCGGGTGATGGGGTGGAACGCGGCGAACGCGAACCACGCCTCGTCCCAGAGGAACACCAGGTCGGGCTTGATCGCGAGGCACTCGGCCATGACGCGTTCTGGGTCGTAGACGATGCCGTCGAAGGTGCAGTTCGTGAGGGTCACGAGGCGCACCTCGTCGAGGCGACCGGCCGCGCGGTAGTCGAGCAGCAGCTGCTTGATGCGGTCGAGCGGCACCGCGCCGTAGAACGCGAACTCGTTGAGCGGGTACGCCTCGAGGTACGCCGTGCGGGCGCCCGTGAGCATGAGCGCGTGGTGGTGCGACTTGTGGCAGTTGCGGTCGACGAGCACGATGTCGCCGGGCGAGACGAGCGCCTGGTGCACGATCTTGTTGGCCGTGGAGGTGCCGTTCGTGACGAAGAACGTGTGCTTCGCGCCGAACGCGCGGGCCGCGAGCTCCTGCGACTTCTTGATCGCACCCACGGGAGCGAGCAGCGAGTCGAGACCACCCGACGTTGCGCTCGTCTCGGCCAGCAGCAGGTTCAGCCCGTAGAAGTCGACGAGGTCGGTGATCCACTTCGACGTCACGACCGACCCGCCGCGAGAGATCGGCAGCGCGTGGAAGACCCCGGCGGGGCGGCGGGCGTGCTCCTGGATGGCGGTGAAGAAGGGCGTGTCGTAGAGGTGCGAGACGCGGCGCAGCAACGACAGGTGCAGCTCGAGCTGGTCTTCGCGCAGGAACACGCGGCGGAAGCGGCGCGTGAGCACACCGGCGAGGTCCTCGATGTGCGCCCCGGCGACCAGGTACAGGTCGAGCTCGGGGCGCAGCGTGTTGAGGGTGTCCGCGAGGCCGAGGACACGCTGCACGGACGCGAGGCTCGACCGCGACGTCGCGGTCGTGCCTGCCGAGTCGACGTGCGCGAGGTCGATCGTCTCGCGCATGTCCCGGCTGAGACGCTGCTGGCTGCGGTCGCTGAAGCCGGGCCGGATGACGACGGCCAGGATGTTCGGGTTCGTGAGCACAGCCGCGACGGCATCGTCGGCCGACGGCACGATGACGTAGTCGTAGACGAACGCATCCGCCGCGCTGCGGAGCTTGAGGATGTCGGCCCGCAGCGCATCCCGGTCGGCTGGGGTGGTCTCGTCGACGAGCAGCACCTCGAAGCGGGGGCGCGGGTCGGAGTCGTCCTGCAGCTCGGCGCGCTCGGCCTCGTCGAGCCGATCGTCGCGATGGTCGGCGGGGATGCTCGTGCCGCGCAAGCGGCTCACGACTCGGCCGATGCGCTCGAGCGCGCTCGAGTACTCCCCGTTGTCGAGAGCCTCGCGGATCTCGGCGACGTAGCGCTGCCCGAACCCCGCCCAGTACAGCTCGAGCGTCTCGAGAGCACGCAGGTTGCGGGAGATCTCGCCATCCGCGTCCAGGATGCTCGCCGTCTCATGCCCGGATTCGAGGCGCTTGATCGCGAAGCGCAGGTACTCCCACGCGTCGCTGCGCAGGCGCCAGGTGCTCGTCGGCATGCCAGGATCGCGCTCCAGGCTCTGGCCTGAGGCGCGCCGATCGGCGTCGTTCGCGGTGGGGGCGGATTCGTGGAGACCTGCGGCGTCGAAGCTCGTCACGACGGCCATTCTTCCAGAGCTGCGGGACTCTCTCCGCCACGCGTCGAATTGCGTCGGGGTCGCGTTCAGGGCGCGAGGTACCTCGCGAGCAGGTCGCCGAGTTCGCTCGCGGCAGCTGCGGCGTCGAAGCTCGGGTCCTCGACGCTGCGCGACAGAACTCCATCGGCAACCACCCCGATCCACAGCGCGAGACGTTCGGCGGTGAGATCGGAGCGCCAGTTCCCTTGCCGCTGCCCCGCCGAGACGATCGCGACGAGTGTCTTGTGCTGGAGCGCGGCGGCGCTGGTCAGCAGCTCCGCTACGCGTGCATCGCTCGGGGCGGAGCCCAGCGCCGCCACGAAACCGGCGAGGTGCGGGTCAGCCGATTCCTCCAGGAGGGCGCCGAGCCAGGTGCGCAGGGCAGCCGGCGCGCTGTCGGTCGCCGCGTCCGCGAAGGCGTCCGCGCGGAGGGCCGCGTCGGCCGCATCCGCCTGCAGGATGCCGACGAGCAGGTCGATCTTCGTCGGGAAGTAGTGGAAGAAGGTGCCGGAGGAGACGCCGGCGCGGGCACAGATGCGTGCCGTCGTGGCGCCCGCGTAGCCGAGCTCTGAGATGAGCTGGTAGCCGGCTCCGACGATCGCCGCCCACCCCTCGCCTGTTCGTGCCGCCACGTCGAACCTCGCTGCCTGCATCTCGAATCGGTTCTCGAGCAATCACTCTAGAGTGTTTACTCTAGAGAATGGCCGAATCAGCATCCCAGCAAGTCGTGGAGCCCGTGAGACGCGTCAGCATCGGCACGCCCGCGTTCCCGCCGCGAGCACGAGACGGCTGGCTCTTCGTCGTCGGCCTCCTGATCTTCTGGTTCCTCTTCAACGGCCCTCCCGCCGGTGAGATCGGCGGCTTCGACCTGCGCTTCGGTCTCGAAGGCCCCGCCTCGGGCAACCCCTGGAAGTGGGCGGGCGCCCTGCTCGTGGTCGCCCTCGTCATCTGGGGAGAGCGGCGCGGCCTCACCTCACTGCTCATCACCAAGCCGACGGGCAAGGACATCGAGTGGGCGTTCTACGTCTTCGGCGGCGTCATGGCCTGGTCGTGGATCGCCAGCCTCATCGCCCCTCAGGAGGACAACGACGGTGTGGGCACCATCTCGAGCATGAGCGTCGCCGGCGTTGTCCTGCTCATCATCACGGCGGCCATCACCGAGGAGGTCCTCTACCGCGGCTACCTGCAGGAGCGACTTGGCTCGCTCATGCGGTCGAGGTGGATCGGGGCAGCCGTCAGCCTGGCGATGTTCATCGCGCCCCACGTCGTCTTCTTCGGGCCGAGCTGGCTCTTCCACCAGCTCGTCGGGTCGCTGGCACTCGTGGCGTTCACGCTCATCCGCCGCAACCTCGTCGCGACGATGCTGCTGCACCTGCTCATCAACGCGCCCATCCTCATCCCGACGGTGCTGGCGAAGCTGTGATCGCTGCGGCGGTGGCCCTCCGGCTCGTCAGGAACCTGATCGCTGCCGGGCCAGCCACGTGTGGTTCACAATCGCCTTGCTCACGGCCTCTCGGTACGCTGCCCCCTCCGGCCCCCGTTTGAGGTCGCGGGCGAAGAACGGCGACTCTCCGCGATGGGGAGCCCCGTCGTGGATGCGCTCCGCCAGGTCCGCGAGAAACGCGCGGCCGACCGTCCGATACTGTTCGGCCTCCGCCGCGTCGAGTTGCAGCAGCGCGGAGTCGTCGACCATGTTCGTGACCACGTACCTGGCGTCGAGGAAGAGCTGGCCGGCCTGTTCGACGAGGAACCAGCGCCCCGGTTCGTGGTCGACGTAGTGCATGGCGTCGCGCTCCTTGGCGATGCGGGCGTCGTCGCCCCATTCCTCGACCGGCGGGATCGGGCCGAGACGGTGCTGCCTGGCCTCGTTGAGCGCGAGGTGGGAGACGGTCGGTCCGACGCCGTGCTCGAGTGCGAGGCAGAGGATGCGCCGGCACGTCTGGCACGTGAGCTGACTCTCGACGCGCTCCATGAGACCCGACGCGTGGATGGGCAGGAGGTCGCGGATGCTGACCCAGCTGGCGTCCTCCTTGAGGACTCCCGACGCAGCCGCATCCGTGATCGCGTGCACCGTCTCCTCGACGTCGAGCTTCTCGGTTTCGTCGCGCACCAGGAGCTGACTGCAGGCCGGGCAGTTGTCGTCCTCGGGGCGGCAGGTGAGCCCCGGCTGCTCGACCGTGAACACGAGGCTCTCGAGGTTGCCCGGGTCGTTCCAGCCGCGATGGTCCTTGAACTCGGCCCGCGCGTATCCGCCGTCGAGTTCGAAGTACGGCGTGCCGAAGCCGGCGAAGCGGCGGCGCCCGATCATCACCTTCTTGAGGTCGTCGAGGGTCGCCGCGTTGGTGGTGCCGGGGATCCACTCGGAGAGATTGACAGCGCTGGTCTCCGACGACGACGGCACCGCGTGCAGGACGACGGCGACCAACGTGTCGTCGTGCAGGATGAGCTCGCCACCGGCCGCGAAGCGCACGCGGCGGGACAGCACGGCCGGCTCGCCGAAGGATCGCTCGGTGGCCGTGAACTTCTCGCCACGGAGGGCGTCGATCAGCCGCCGGACGGGCGCATCACACTCAGCCCGGGCAAGCGCGTCGAGGATCATCGGGAGTCGGGAAGCCATGCTCTATCGTCGCAGGCCCGATTCGACGCCTGGCCGGGCGGTTCAGGAACGAGCGCTGAACGGACCGGCGGGGGCGAACGCGTAGTCGGCGAAGCGGTCGCCCATGAGCTGGTGCGCCTCGGGCCCCGGGTGCAGGTCGTCCGGCAACGGCAGGCGCTGCGCATCCGCTTCGCCGTAGAGTTCTGTGCCGTCGAGGAAGAAGAGATTCGGGTCGGATGCGCGACGCCCCGCCAGGGCCGCGAGCTCGCGCCGAATGACGCTGAGCGTGAGCCGCCCCTGCGACTCGTCTCCCGGAGTCCCCGTCGCGATGAACTTGACCTTGCCTGTCGCGAACGATGCGGGATCGAACGCGCCGGGCCCGGCCGTGTGCTCGTGAATGCCGCAGAAGATGGGCGAGATGAGCACGATCGGCGTCTCGGGGTGCCCGTCACGAATGGTGTCGAGGAAGCCGTTGACGGCCGGCACGAACGCCCGCACGCGCATCGCGTCGGCGTTCACGACGTTGATGCCGAGCTTCACGCTGATCAGGTCCGCTCGAGTATCGCGCATGACGCGGGCGAGGAAGGGGTCGACCATCGCGCTGCCGCCGAGCCCGAGGTTCACGAGTTCCACCCCGCCACGACGCGCGGCGACTGCAGGCCAGATGTCGCTGGGCGAAGTCGCGTTCGAGCCGTGACTGATCGAGCTGCCGTGATGCAGCCACACACGATCGGACACGGTCACGGGCTCGAGAGGCGCGTCCGATCGGAGCTCGATCAGCTCGACCGACTCGTTGTGCGGCAGCCAGAACTCCACGCGCTTGGTCTCGCCAGCTGCAAGACCCTCGATGGTGGTCGTGTGCGATGGCCCCTCGCGGAGCGACATCGCGCCCGTCTGCAGATCGACCTCGACGGCGTCACCACCGGTCAGCTCGTCGCTCGCGAACTTCTCGCCGTCGACGTAGACATCGACGCGGCCCCGCGGCCGGTCGATGCCCGTATAGACGGACCGGGTCGGCAGCAGCTCCACCTCAACCCGCTCGGCGGTCGTATCGGACATCACGCGGACGCCGGAAGGCTGGCTCTCGACGAGCAGCAGCTGCGGGTCCGGGAACTGCGCACGAACGTGTGCGGGGAGCCGGTGCGGTCGCACTCCCCTGCTGGTCTGCTCGAGCTCAGCGGCTCCGCGGACGAACTGGGGCGTGGGCTGGGTGACGATCACGTGGAGGCCTCCGGAATCGGGGGGCGGCGGTGGCCGAGGAGCTTCGAAGGTGAGTGCCCCAGGCAGGATTCGAACCTGCGACCGACGGATTAGAAGGCCGTTGCTCTATCCACTGAGCTACTGGGGCGCGATCCCAGCCAGCATAGCGGGCCTCGAAACGCTCCACTGGCCGCCACGGGACCCCGGGAATCACTACGATGTCCCTCATGGCTATTGCTCAGGAGCGTCTCGTCTGGATCGACTGCGAGATGACTGGCCTCGACCCGTCGATCGACGAGCTGGTCGAGGTCGCCGCTTTCGTGACCGACAGCGACCTGAACATCCTCGACGAGGGCTTCGAGATCGTCATCTCGGCGAGCGAGGCCGCGATGGCCAACATGGGCGAGTTCGTGACGCAGATGCACACGACCTCCGGCCTCATCGAGGAGATCCCGAACGGCGCCACACTCGAGGCGGCCACCGCTGAGCTCCTCGCGTACCTGAAGAAGCACGTGCCCGTGCCCCGCACGGCACCGCTCGCGGGCAACACGATCGGCACCGACCGCATGTTCCTCGCGAAGTACATGCCGGAGGTCGACCAGCACCTGCACTACCGCAACGTCGACGTGTCCACGCTCAAGGAGCTGTCACGTCGCTGGTTCCCCCGCGTCTACTTCCACTCCCCCGACAAGGACGGCGGCCACCGCGCGAAGGCCGACATCCTCGAGTCGATCCGCGAGCTCAAGTACTACCGCAAGGCAGTGCTCGTGCCCGAGCCCGGACCCACCAGCGAGGAGCTCCGAGAGGTCGCAGCCGAAGTGGTGAACGACTTCGCCCAAAATCTGTAATAGACTCTCGTAGTCGCAGGCGAGCGGGAGCACGCAGGCGGCAGACATGGTGGGTATAGCTCAGCTGGTAGAGCGCCTGGTTGTGGTCTAGGAGGCCGCGGGTTCAAGCCCCGTTACTCACCCCATGGAGAAAGCCCCGAGTCCTGAGGACTCGGGGCCTTCATCGTTGGGCCGCGCGCTCCTCCAGAGAGCGTCCGGCCGCGTCCACACGGGAGATGCCGGTTCCCAGTGCCTGGAACCTGCATCCCCCGTGTGCTTCTAGCGAGGCGCGGGGGCCTCGAGTCTTGGTGAGCCCGGGATGGGCGGCTCAGCGAGCGGCGCGGCAGGCGCGCGCGGTATCGGGGCGGGAGCGAGCGCCGCGGCGGGCATCTTGCTCGCCCACAGCACCCCGAACAGCACAACCGCGCCGCCGACGAGCTCGAGCGGGCCGGGCCGCTCTCCCAGCACAAGCCACGCCGTGGAGATGCCGACGACCGGCACGAGCATCGAGAACGGTGCCACGACGCCGGCCGGGTGGCGCTTCATGAGCCACACCCAGATGCCGGATCCGAGCACCGTGCCGAGCAGGATCGTGTAGACGAGGCCGACCCAGGCGGGGACGGCGGCGACGGTCCAGGCCGTCGCGAGCGACACCCAGATCTGCTCGGGCCCCTCGACGAGCAGTGAGACGGCGAGCATCGGGATCGGCGGCACCACGGCCATCCACATCGTCAGGTGCAGCGGCTTCGGCGGCTCGGCCAGGCGGCTGGAGATGTTGCCGATCGCCCAGCCGAACGCCCCGATGACGACGAGCAGGAACGGCCACCAGCTGCCGGAACCGCCGCGTGCCACGCCCACCAGGAGGAGGCCCGCTACCGCGAGCGCGATGCCGACCACGCGACGGGTTGTGAGCTTCTCCCGGAGGAAGATCGCGCCGAGCAGCACCGTGAAGGGCGCCGACATCTGCAGCACGAGCGATGCGAGCCCCGTCGGGAAGCCGGCGGCCATGCCCAGGTACAGCCCCACGAACTGCAGGGTGCCGAAGCCGAGCCCGTAGCCGATGAGCCAGCGCAGCTTCACGTTCGGGCGCGGGATGAACAGGATCGTCGGGATCGCGAGCAGCCCGAAGCGCAGCGCGATGAGGAAGAACGGCGGGAACTGCTCGAGCGATGCGTGGATGGCGAGGAAGTTCACGCCCCAGAGAACCGCGACGAGGCAGGCGAGGGCGATATGACGGGGAGGCACGAGATCAGTGTCGGGCGCATCCACCATGAAGCACCAGTGCTGATGCGTGACGTGTCCCTGTAGGCTCCCTTCATGGAGTTCAGGCACCTCGAGCTACTCAGGGAGCTGTCGATGCGCCGCACCCTCGCCGCGGTCGCGGAGGCCACGCACCGCACCCCTTCCGCCCTCTCGCAGCAGCTGAAGACTGCCGAGCGGGAGTTCGGCGCGCGCCTCGTCGAACCGTTCTCCCGGGGCCTGCGGCTCACGACTGCCGGGCAGATCCTGGCCGACGGTGCGGACGAGGTCGGCCGAGCGCTCGCCGAGGTGCAGGCACGGCTCGAGGCGAGTCTTGGCGAGCCGAGCGGTACGGTGTCGATCGGCGCACTGCCCAGTGCCAGCGAGGCCCTCTTCCCCGGCCTCCTGCGCCGAACGGCAGGGTCGGCCATCGACCTCGAACTCGACGACTTCGACCTCGCCGAGTCCGAGTACGCCGCCAGGACCCTCGACGCCGACATCGTGATCGGACACAGCCTCACCGGCGACGTACCGAGAGGAGCAGAACACCTGCACACGCGTGTCCTGGCCCGTGAGCCGATCGACGTGGCACTGCCATCGACGCATCCGCTCGCCTCCCAGCAGCGACTCGCGCCCCACGACCTCGTCGGCACGACCTGGGTGGGCGTGCCCGTCGGCTACCCGTTCGACAGCATCCTGATCGCCGTCGAGAACGCGACGAGCACGAACCTCGAACGCGTGCAGCGGCTGCGCGACAACCGCCTCGTCGAGGCGCTCGTCGCCGCGGGCTCGGGGCTCGCGCTCCTCCCCCGGTTCACGACTCGGCCGCGCCCCGGCGTCGTGCTGCGACCACTCGATGGTGTCCGCTCCGTGCGCAGCATCGTCGCCTTGGCACGCCCGGACCGCCACGCTCGCTTCGCGGTACGAACCGTGCTCGACCACCTGACCTCGGCCGGGGAAGACCTCGAGGCCACGTTCGCGGAGGCCGAGTCACCGCGTTCCTGACCAACTTCAGTGCTCAGACGGTGACTGCGGGCCGGATGCGCCACCCAGCGGCGCCTTCATCACGCAAGTTGGTCAGGCGAGCTGGACCGGGACGCGTCCTCGGCCCAGCACCTGGGACGTGGAGCCGGTTGCGACGCCTCAGCCAGCGCGCTTCGTGGCGGCGACGAAGTCTCGGATGCGCGCATGATCCTTGACGCCCGGCGATGACTCGACGCCGCTCGAGACGTCGACACCCCATGGGCTCGCTTCGCCGATGGCCTCGGCGACGTTGCCCGGGTGCAGGCCTCCCGCGAGCAGCCAGCGGCCGTCTGGGCGACGGCGGACGAGTTCCGAGAGGTCCCATCGCTCGCCGGAACCCGGTTTCGGCGCATCCAGCAGCAGGAGCTCCTCGCCGAATGCACCGACGCGCAGCTCGGGGTCGTCGGCGAGGGAGGTGGCCCTCCAGATGCGCGGGAAGATCGCGTCGGCCGCGCGTACTTCCTCGCCCGTGTAGGAACCGTGGAGCTGGAGCACGTTCGCGCCGACCGCGGCTGCGATCTCGGCGGCATCCTTGGACGGCATGTCGTGGACCACGAGCACGCGGTCGACACTGGCGGGCACCGATGCGAAGATCTCGGACGCCTCCTCGGGGGTGCGCCGCCTGGGGCTCGTGCGGCTCATCACGACGCCGATCGCGTCGGCGCCGCTCTCGACGGCGACCGCCGCCGACTCGACAGAATCCAGGCCACACACTTTGACGTACACGCGAGAATCCTAGGCGTTCGGGTTCGCGAATCCGCGGCAGCCCACGCAGCCAGACGTCAGTCTCGAACTGCGGTGAGCCGGAAGCGACGCTGCGTCACAGTGATCGGCTGCGCCGCGTCGAGCCGTCGGAGCTGCTCGATGTTGCTGTCGACGCTGAACCCCGGGACATCCCAGGGGACCAGAGCCAGGTACTCGACGAGCGACAGCGCATCCGCGAACGTCATCCGCCCAGCCCACTCTTCCGCGACCCCGACGCGAAGCCCCTCCGCGCGCAGGGCCGAGACCGCATTGGCGAGCGTCACGTGCTCGTACAGGGGTTCGCCACCGAACCATGCTCGGAGCTCGTGCGCGTCCCGGCCATCGACCTGCTGCGTCAGGAAGCGGCCGCCGGGAACCAGCACCCTGGCGACCTCGCTCGCATCGAACTCCTCATGACGGGCCACGATCAGGTCGAGAGAGGAGTCGGCGAGTGGCAGCGGCTCCCCAGACTCGATGTCGTTCGCGTGCAGGCCGACGCCGAACGGCGCGAGGTTCTCTCGCGCGACGGCGACGTTCGGCTCCCAGCCCTCCGTCGCTGCGATCTGCAGCGAGGATGCGTGGATGGGCATGGAGCGGATGAGTTCGATGAGTCGCTCCCCGCCGCCCGTGCCGAGATCAGCCATGCTCGTCGCCGTCCGCATGGCGGCCCGGCATTCGGCGTCGAAGTCCCAGGGCGGATCATCGGCCGTCAGGCGCCCGTCCTATGAGGAAAAGTTCCAGCCGGTCATCTGCGCATTGGCGTGCGCATCGCGCCAGGCCTGAACCTGTGCATCCGTAGCGGCGTTCACGGGGCCAGGCTACCGAGTGCGCGTGCCCCGTGACGCGCCTGCCCTCGTAGGCTTCGGTCATGAGCACCTTCGTTCCGGCGTCTAGCCTGCCCGTCTCCGAGGCCGAGCTGGCCGTCGTCGAAGCGGCACGTTCGACGATCGATGCGGCCACCGATGCTGGTCCGAACGAGGACGGCATCCATACCGTGGGCGCAGCGGTCCGCTCGGCGGACGGGACGATCCACGTCGGCGTCAACCTGCACCACTTCACGGGCGGCCCGTGCGCTGAACTCGTTGCTCTCGGCGCGGCCCGAGCATCAGGTGCCCGCGAGCTCACGCACATCGTCGCCGTCGCGAACCACGGGCGAGGCGTCATGAGCCCCTGCGGACGCGATCGGCAGGTGCTCGCCGACCACTACCCCGACATCCGCGTCATCCTGCCCTCACCGGGCGGGTTGATCAGCGTCATCGCCCGCGAGCTCCTGCCACTCGCCTACGACCACACGGCACAGCAGGTCTAGCCGCAGGTCGGCGCTCACCCAGCGCCCCTGCGACACAATGGGCGGATGGAGATGTCGCGCGAGGACTTCGAGGCGCTGGTCGTCGACGAGCTCGATGAACTGCCCGATGAGATGGTGGACGGCCTCGACAACGTGATCTTCGTCGTCGAGGACCGGCCAGAGGACGGCTCGCTCGACCTCCTCGGCATCTACGAGGGGTTCGCGCTCACCGACCGAGGCCAGTACGGCTTCGGCGAGCTGCCGGACCGCATCGTGCTGTTCCGCGAACCGCTGCTGTCGATCTGCGATGACGACGAGACGCTGCGCGACGAGGTGCACACGACGCTCGTGCACGAGATAGCGCACTTCTACGGCATCGACGACGCGCAGCTCCACGAGCTCGGCTGGGCGTAGGACAAGGCACCGAGGGACCGCTACCTACTCGTAGAGGCTGAGAACGGCGACGTCCTCCGCTGGGCAGCTGGCGGGGAAGTTCTCGTAGCCCTCCGGAGAGTCTCCCGAGCTGTAGCTTCCGCCGCCGTCGATGAACTCACCCAGCAGCACGACGGCCCCGTTCGGCAGCCTCACGCCAGCTTCGTCCTCAAGCACTTCGGTGCCCTTCGGGAACTGGGTCGCGATGAACTCCGGCGCCTCGGGCTGTCCGAAGGAGATCGACAACCCGAAGCATCCGTCCGCGTTGCGCGTCAGGTCACCGGCGACGATGGCGAGTCCGCTGAAGCCGCTCGATTCAGCTGCCACCCACAGATCGGGATGCGTCGGCGTCGGGGCCGCGCTCGAACAGCCGGTCAGCGCCAGGAGCAGCGCCGCCCCCGCCAGACTCGCTGAAGTGGCTCTCATGCGTTCTTTCTAGCAGCCACCAGCGGAGCAAGCCAGGCGCATCCGCTGCCCGACTTCCATTCGCTTCCCCCGGTACGCTTCCTGGATGCACCCAACGGCACCAGCACGCGAGCCCCTGCGGGCCGGCCGCCTCCTCTGGGGCATCGCCCTGCTGCTGGCCGCCCCGGTCTTCGCGATCTGGATGTCCGTGACCGGTCTGCTCTCGGCCCTCGCCGCTGCCAGCATCACCGGAGAGGCGAGCGCTGCCGTCCCGCCCCTCATCTCGGCCGGTCAGACCCTGCTCTCCGCGTTCGCCTTCTGGGCGATGTTCGTCTCCGCTGGGGCCGGTCTCGTCGTGCTGATCCTGCTCGGAGTGCAGAGCATCCAGGCCGCACGCCGCCCGCTCGCCGCCTCCGGCCCGACCTTCAGCTCTGTGCTGTGGGGCTGGGGACTCGCGATCCCGTTCTCAACGGGCATCGGGGCCCTGGTCGGGATGCTGTTCCGGGCGACCGCCGACGGCATCGGGACCGACCTCTCGCTTGATGCCGGTCCGGGCACCGGCATCAGCTACGACGACGCCGTCCACGGCCTCATCACCGGCAGTGCGTGGCTCCTCGTGGCGGTCGTCGGGCTCGCCCTGGCCGTGATTCTCACGGTGCGCTACGTGCGCGCGCGGCGGCAGAACAAGACGAACGCGACTGGCCGCAGCGCGGGCTGAAACGGCTCCGCGTCGACGGGGCTTCAGGCGTCGGGCGCGACCTCGATGACGACGTCGGCGAGCAGGAACGGCGCATTGCGTCGCCAGTGCTCCCTCTCCTGCGCGCCCCACATCTCCCAGAACTCCTCGAAGACGCCGATATCGCCGGGCCGGGACAGCGCGCGCGGCTTCCGATGCGCCTCGTCGAGCTCGATCCAGACGCTGGTGGTCGCGAGCGGCGCACTCTCGCGCGACAGGGCCCCGCATCCCTCGACGATGAGCGGCGACGTCGCGTCGATATCCCGCCACGGGCCGGGCTCAGCCGCCGCCCAATCCCAGCTCTCGTACCCGGGATGCGCGCTGCCCAGCATGTTTCGGTGCACCGCCTGCGATGCGGCGGCGAGGCCTCCCCAGCCCGGGTAGGCGTCGTCGAGTGACACCAGCTGCGCGCCACCGAATCCGCGCGCTCGGAACTCGTGGAGCAGTTCACCCGCGAGCGTCGTCTTCCCCGAGCCCGAACCGCCGTCGATGAGGACCACCGGCCGCCTGCCACCCGCGTCGGCGAGCACCCGGTCGAGCAGCGCTGCCGCCCTCACGCGCTCCCCACCAGCCGGTACGAGCCCAGCGCGACTGCCACCGCGACGGCGACCCCGGCAATGCCCACGGCGGCGAGCACCAGCACGAGGTCACGCCAGCCGAGCCTCGATGGCCGCGCCCAGGTGCGTGCCACGTCTTCTGCCCCAAAACCGCGCGCCTCCATGACGGTGGCGAGCGTCCCCGCCCGCCTGATCGCGAGCGCGAGCAGGGCGAAGGCCATCGTCATCAGCCGGCGGACGGCCCCCGAGTCGCCCAGTCCGCGAGCGCGCCTGGCCTGGCTCATGGCCGTCCAGTCGTCACGGAACACCGCGAACAGGCGAATTCCGGCGAGCGCTGAGACGACGAACCTCGCTGGCAGGTGCGCGACCTGGGCGAGCCCGTCGGCAAGCCGCGTCGGGTCGATGCGGCTCAACGCGACGAGGGTCGGCACGCCGATCGCGAGGACGCGCACGCCGACGGCGATGGCGAGCTGGATGGAGTTGTCGGTGATGTTGGCGTACAGGAACTGCCCGTAGCTCTCGCCTCCCGGCTTCGCGTACAGCAGCATGCTCGTGGCCGAGACGGGCGCCGCGATGAGCAGGATCCAGCTCGAGCGCAGGATCTCCACGGGTCGCACGCCGGCGACCCCGAAGGCGATCATCGCGAGCACGAGGGCGACCAGCGCCGAGACGATGTCCAGCGTCGTGAGCAGCGGAATCGAGTACAGCACGGCGGCGAGGAATGGCGTGACGGGGTTGACGCGGTCGAGGAACCTGCCGCCGACGGGCAGCACCTCGAGCGGCACGCCGTCGCTGTCAACCGGCACCGACCTCGCCGGCTGAGCGCCCGCCGGGGCGATGCCGCCGCTCATGCAGGCACCTTCGCGTCCTTGCGGTCGTGCGCGCCGATGCGGATGCACTGGTCGCCGAGCACGCGCACGAGCTGTTCGTCGTGGGTCACGGAGACCAGCGCGTGCCCTTCGGCGACGAGGCGAGCCATGATGGCGACGAGTTCCGTCCACGTCCTGCGGTCCTGCCCGAAGGTGGGCTCGTCGAAGATGAGGATCCGAGGCGCCGTCGCGAGCACCGTCGCGACCGAGAGGCGGCGCTGCTCGCCGCCGGAGAGCGTGAAGGGGTGCGCTTCCGCGAGGTGGGTGAGGCGCAGCGCGGCGAGGAGCTCGTCGACGCGCTGGCTCGTCTCGCGCTTGCCTCGGCCCGCCGCATCCGGGCCGACTTCCAGCTCGCGGCGCACGGTCCCCGCGACGAACTGGTGCTCGGGCTGCTGGAAGACGGTGCCGATGCGCGTCAGGAGCTGCCGTGAACGCCAGGCGGACGGATGCGGGCCCGCCGGAGGAGCCGTACGGAAGCGGCCGAGCCCCCAGCCGCCGCGGCGCGCACCCGCGTCATCGCCCGCATCCCGGAGCGCCTGCGTCGCTCGCACCTCGCCCTCCACGGGCGTGAGCAGTCCGGCGAGCGTGAGCGCGAGCGTCGTCTTCCCCGCCCCATTGGGGCCCAGCACAACCGTCGACTCCCCCGCGCGCAGGGTCGCCGACAACTGCGTGTGCAGGGCATGGTCAGCCCGACCGAAGCCGAGCCCGTCGGCGATCAGCAGCTCCTCCCCAGGCGAGAGAAGGGCACGCGGCACGTGCGGTTCGTGGCCGCCGATCCACACGCCGGCGGCGAGCAGCGACTCGCGGTGCTGCTCGAGGACCAGGTCAGGGGTACCGTCGGCGAGGAGATGCTGCTCGCCCCCGAGCACGACGACCCGGTCGACGCTCGAGCGCCACACGTCCACCCGGTGCTCGATGACGATGAGCGTCGCGCCGGACGCCTCCGCGGCGCGGACCACCGCCTCGCGCACCTCGTCCACGCCGGCCGGGTCGAGGTTCGCGGTCGGCTCGTCCAGCAGGATGAGGTCGGGGCGCATGGCGAGGACCCCCGCGATCGCGAGCCGCTGACGCTCGCCGCCGGACAGCTGAGCCGTCGACCGATCGAGGGGCATCCGCAGCCCGACGGCATCGAGCGCCTCGCGCACCCGCGCCCACGTCTCCGCCCGTGGGACGCCGAGGTTCTCGCAGCCGAACGCGACGTCGTCGCCGATACGGGCGAGCACCGTGTTCGCCTGCGGGTCCTGCAGGACAAGACCGACCGTGCCGCGTGCATCGCTCGGGTGCTTGCCATCGACAAGCAGTGAGCCGAGCTCCTGCCCGTCATCCTCGTGATCGCCGAGCACCCCCGCCAGGGCGGCCAGGAGCGTGGACTTGCCAGCCCCCGACGGCCCAAGCAGCAGCACAGCCTCGCCGGGCTCGATCGTCAGGTCGAGCTCGGCGACGGCCAGCTTCGCCCGGTCGGCGTGGCGCCAGCCCCACCCCCTCGCCTCGACTCTCGCGCCCACGAGCGCTAGCCGATTCGCTTCGAGCTTCTACCCGCACCGAAGCGGTTCAGTGCACCGGTCGCCGCGAGCGCGCGCGTCAGGAGCCAACCGACGACGCCAGCGAGCACGGCACCCGAGAGGACGATCGAGACGAGGTAGATGGTGAGGAACTCCGGACCCTTCTCGATGTTCGCGCTGAGAAAGAGTTCGAGCGTCCACGCCGCGACCGCAGCCCCAGCCCCTGCCAGCATCGCGACGCCGAGGCCGAAGCGCTTGTAGAAGAACAGCAGGAAGATGAGCTCGGCGCCGAGACCCTGCGCGATACCCGAGTACACGGTCTCGATCGACCACTGGCTGCCGAGCAGCATCGAGACGCTCGCCGCGAGCACCTCGACGAAGAGCGCAGCGCCGGGCTTGCGAATGATCAGCCCGCCCAGCACTCCGCCGAGCAGCCAGATACCGACGGCGATACCGCCGACACCCGGCGTGAACGCATCCATGACCGTGAACCACGCGTAGCCCACGCTGTTCCAGACGATGAAGATGAGCCCCGTCGCGACGCCGAGAACGGCCGCCGTGACGATGTCGATGACCCGCCAGCGGAAGCGGCTCTTCGGCGACCTCGCCTGAGCCGGCCCCTGCGTCGAGGAGGTTCGAGATGGAGTTGAAGAAGTTGTCATGCGGTGTGCCCTTTCGAGTGAAAGTGCACGGGCGCAGAACCTGGGGTGGCTCTGCTCGGAGATGTGCCTCCCTGCGCTGGCATTACCCAGATCAGGTTTGACGGTCGAAGGCTTGTGCCTTCCTCTCAGCCCGGACTACCGGACTCCCGTGAACACCTCGAGTATAGGCCGAACCGCGCCCCGAGCTACTTCTTGAGCGCCTTGATGAGACGCGGAAGCGCGTGCCCGACCGTCCACACCAGTGGAATCGAGACGACGAGCAGCGTGATGATGTTCGGGCGGAAGCTCGTGCCGAACTCGTCATCGACGTACGCGCCGACGGGGACCGCCATGCCGCCACCGCCACCGCCGGACGAGTTCTCCTGTCCCTCCTCGTTGCTCTCGCCGCCGCCGTAGCCGTACGAGACGAGGGCGACGGGAAGGATGGTGGCCTTGCCAAGCTCCACCTTCTCGCCGTAGGCGAGCGTGACGCCGAGCTTCTTGACGGAATCGGTGAGGTTCTGCGTGAGGTTCGTCATGCGGCCAGCGTAGGTCGTCGACATGCCTGCCAACCAGGAGAACTCCTGTGTGCTGGCGGGCGAGAGCGCTCCCACCCTTTGGTAGCTTTAGTGCCTGCATCCACACGCGATGTTCTTCGGCGAAGCAAGATGAAGCAATAGGAGCGTGCATGAAAACGTGGCCCGGAAATGCCTACCCCCTCGGAGCGACGTTCGACGGAAGTGGCACGAACTTCGCGATCTTCAGCGAAGCCGCCCACAAGGTCGAGCTCTGCCTCTTCGACGACGACGGCAACGAGGAGCGAGTGAGGCTCCACGAGCGGGACGCGCACGTCTGGCACGCCTACCTGCCCCACGTCCAGCCGGGCCAGCAGTACGGCTACCGCATGCACGGCGACTACGACCCCGCGAGCGGCAGCCGCTGCAACCCCGCGAAGCTCCTCCTCGACCCCTACGCGAAGGCCACGACCGGAGACATCGACTGGGACCAGTCGCTGTTCAGCTACAACTTCGGTGACCCCGACTCGTTCAACGACCTCGACTCCGCGCCCCACATGATGAAGGGCGTCGTCATCAACCCCTACTTCGACTGGGCTGGCGACCGGAAGCCGGGCATCCCCTACAACGAGTCCCTCATCTACGAAGCCCACGTGAAGGGCCTCACCCAGCTGCACCCGGATGTGCCCGAGGAGATCCGGGGCACATACGCCGGCATCGCGCACCCCGCGATCGTCGAGCACCTCAAGCGGCTCGGCGTCACCGCCATCGAGCTGATGCCCGTGCACCAGTTCGTGCAGGACAGCACCCTCATCGAGAAGGGCCTCCGCAACTACTGGGGCTACAACACCATCTCGTTCCTCGCCCCGCACGCCGACTACGCCTCCCAGGGGACGGCAGGGCAGCAGGTGCAGGAATTCAAGTCCATGGTGCGCACCCTGCACGCCAACGGCATCGAGGTCATCCTCGACGTGGTCTACAACCACACGGCAGAGGGCAACCACCTCGGCCCGACGCTCAGCTTCCGCGGCATCGACAACGCCGCCTACTACCGCCTCGAAGAAGACGACAAGCGGTACTACACGGACTACACGGGCACCGGCAACTCGCTCAACATGCGCCACCCGCACTCGCTGCAGCTCATCATGGACTCGCTGCGCTACTGGGTCACCGAGATGCACGTCGACGGCTTCCGCTTCGACCTCGCCTCCACCCTCGCCCGCGAACTCCACGACGTGGACAAGCTCTCCACCTTCTTCGACCTCGTGCAGCAGGACCCGGTGGTCTCGCAGGTGAAGCTCATCGCCGAGCCGTGGGACGTCGGCCCCGGTGGCTACCAGGTCGGCAACTTCCCGCCGCAGTGGACGGAGTGGAACGGCAAGTACCGCGACACCGTGCGCGACTTCTGGCGCGGCGAGCCCTCCACGCTCGGTGAGTTCGCGAGCCGCATCACGGGCTCCGCGGACCTCTACGAGCACTCCGGACGGCGCCCGTTCGCATCCATCAACTTCGTCACGGCGCACGACGGCTTCACACTGCGCGACCTCGTCTCCTACAACGAGAAGCACAACGACGCCAACGGCGAGGACGGGAACGACGGCGAGAGCCACAACCGCTCGTACAACCTCGGCGTCGAAGGCCCGACGGACGACCCCGAGATCAACGCCATGCGCGCGCGCCAACAGCGCAACATCATCGCGACGATGCTGCTCAGCCAGGGTGTCCCGATGCTCCTCCACGGTGACGAGCTGGGCCGCACCCAGCTCGGCAACAACAACACGTACGCACAGGACAGCGAGCTCAGCTGGGTGCACTGGGAGAACGCAGACGAGCCCCTCGTCGAGTTCACGCGGGCCGTCGCCCAGCTGCGCGCCGACCACCCCACGTTCCGACGCCGCCGGTTCTTCAACGGCCGCGTCGAGAAGCGCGCCGAGGGCTCGGCACTGCCCGACATCGTGTGGCTCTCCACCGACGGCACGCAGATGGCCTCCGAAGACTGGAACGCCGAGTTCGTGAAGTCGATGGGCATGTTCCTGAACGGCAACGCCATCGCCGGCCGCGACGAGCGCGGCGAGGAGATCACCGATGTGAGCTTCATGGTCTACTTCAACGCCAGCGAGACCGTCGTCGAGGCGACGATCCCGAGCGTCGAGATCACCTCGCACTGGGACATCGTCATCGACACGTCCGGCATGCACACCGACCTCGAGGGCATCGAGCCGGGCGCGACCATCCCCCTCGAACCGCGCTCGCTGGTCGTGCTACGAGAGGCTGAGCTCAAGGAGAAGCCGGACCACTCCGTCGCCGCCTCGGTCGCCGCGATGACGACGCCCATCCCGATCATCACGCGGCCACCGCTCGGCAGCTGACGCCGCCCGCCCCCTCTCAGTAGCACCCGCCGTGACGGAGACCATGATGCGCATCCCATCCAGCACCTACCGCTTCCAGCTGACGTCGGAGTTCGACCTCGACGTGGCCGCCGAGCAGCTCCCCTACCTGGAGCGGCTCGGCGTCGGGTGGGTGTACCTCTCCCCCATCCTGCAGGCCGCGCCCGGCAGCACCCACGGCTACGACGTCGTCGACCCCTCGAAGGTGGACGACGAGCGGGGCGGGCGGGAAGCGCTCGAGCGCTTCTCCGCGAAGGCGCGCGAGCTGGGCCTCGGTGTGCTCGTCGACATCGTCCCGAACCACATGGGGGTCGACACGCCGCGAGACAACCCGTGGTGGTGGGACGTGCTCGCCCACGGCCGGGATGCGGCCCACGCCGAGTCGTTCGACATCGACTGGGAGGCCGGTGACGGCAAGCTGCTCATCCCAACCGTCGGCGATGACGACATGCCGCGCGAGCGCGGCGACGCGATCGCCAACGTCACCGTCGACCGCGAGGCAGGCGTGCTGCGGTACCACTCGACCGAGTACCCACTCGCCGAGGGCTCTGCGCCCGAAGGCGCGTCGGTTCGCGAGGTGCTCGACAACCAGCACTACCAGCTCATCCACTGGCGCCAGGGTGACAGCCGCCTCAACTACCGTCGCTTCTTCACCATCACCTCGCTCGCGGGCATCCGCGTCGAGGACGACGAGGTCTTCGAGGAGGCGCACGCCGAGATCCTCGACTGGATGCGGCACCGCCTCGTCGACGGCCTCCGCATCGACCACCCGGACGGGCTGCGCGACCCCGGCGGCTACCTTCGACACCTCGCCGATCGGACGCGCGGCGCGTACGTGCTCGTCGAGAAGATCCTGGAAGGCGACGAGTCGCTGCCCGCAGACTGGCGCACGGCCGGCACCACCGGCTACGACGCGCTCGGCCAGATCGACCGGGTGCTCGTGGATGCGGACTCCGAGGAGTTCCTCGACGAGCTCGCCGGAGTCGACGGCACCCCCGTCGACTGGGAACAGCTGATCCACGAGGCGAAGCGCGCCGTCGCGGACGTCTCGCTCAACGCCGAGATCCGCCGGATCGCGCGCGAACTGCGGTCGACGGGCCTCGAGGACGATCTCATCGAGGACTCGGTCGCCGAGATCGCCGCGCACTTCAGCGTGTACCGGAGCTACCTGCCCACCGGCTCCAACCACCTCGCCGACGCGGCAGATGCGGCGAAGGAGCAGCGACCCGACCTCGCCGCGTCGATCGCACGCATCCTGCCGTTCCTCGAAGCCCCTGAAGCTGAAGCCGCGCTGCGGCTGCAGCAGACGACCGGCATGATCATGGCGAAGGCCGTCGAGGACCGCTCGTTCTACCGGTACGCGCGCCTCACCTCGCTCAACGAGGTCGGCGGCGACCCCAACGTCTTCTCGATCACGCCCGAGCGGTTCCACGAGCTGCAGACCGCCCGCGCCCGCGACTGGCCGGACGCCATGACCACGCTGTCGACCCACGACACGAAGCGCGGCGAGGACACGAGAGCCCGCATCACGGCGCTCAGCGAGGTCGCGGAGTTCTGGGCCGAGAGCGTCGCCGAGCTGCAGAACGTAGCCCCCATCGATGACAACGCCTTCGCCCAGTTGACCTGGCAGGCGATCATCGGAGCCTGGCCGGCGTCCCGCGAGCGCCTCAACGCCTACCTCGAGAAGGCTGCCCGCGAGGCCGACCTGCACACGAGCTGGACCAACCCGAACGAGACCTTCGAGGAGCAGCTGAGCTCGGCTGTCGACGCGGTCTTCGACAATCCCGTCGCGTCGAACATCGTGCAGAACGTCGTCGCCGAGACGCAGGCGGCCGGCTGGTCCAACTCGCTCACCGCCAAGGTCGTGCAGCTCACGATGCCGGGCGTCCCCGACGTCTACCAGGGCACCGAGCTGTGGACCCGCACACTCGTCGACCCCGACAACCGGCAGAGCGTCGACTACTCGTCGCGCACCGCGGCGCTCGACGCGATCCTCCACGGCGCCGTCCCCGAGATCGACGACTCCGGCGCCGCCAAGCTGCTCGTCACGGCAGCCTGCCTTCGCCTGCGTCGCAGCCGCCCCGAGCTCTTCACCGAGTACGAGGGCATCACGGCCAACGGCCCGGCCGCCGAGCACGCCCTCGCCTTCTCGCGAGGCGGCGCGATCACCATCGGAACGCGCCTGCCCATCGGGCTCGAGCAGGGCGGCGGCTGGATCGGCACCACCATCCCCCTCCCCGAAGGCGAGTGGATCGACCAGCTCACCGCCGCCGTCTACACGGGCGGCAAGGACGTGCCACTCGCGGCGATCCTGCAGCAGTACCCCGTGGCCCTCCTCGCCAAGTCCTGACCAGCACCCGAATCCACCCTCGCCTGTCACCAAGGAGTTCACCGTGCGCGATTCCCGCTTCGACGTCTGGGCACCACACGCCGAGACGCTGACCTTGCACCTCGACGGGTCCGAGCTGCCCATGCGCCGCACCGACGGCGACTGGTGGGTGCCGGATGCCGCGCTCGAGCTCGACGAGGAGACGCACGACTACGGGTACCTCGTCGACGGCGCCACGACTCCGATTCCCGACCCCCGCTCGCGCTGGCAGCCCGATGGCGCGCACGGCCTCTCCCGCACGTTCGACCCGGCCAGGCAGCCGTGGACGGACGGCGACTGGACCGGCCGAACGCTCGCCGGCTCGGTCATCATCGAGCTGCACGTCGGCACCTTCACGCCAGAGGGCACCCTCGACTCCGCCATCGAGCGCCTCGACCACCTCCAGTCGCTCGGCGTCGACTTCGTCGAGGTCATGCCAGTCAACGCGTTCAGCGGCACCCACGGCTGGGGCTACGACGGCGTCGACTGGTTCGCGGTACACGAAGGCTACGGCGGCCCTTCGGCCTACCAGCGCTTCGTCGAGGCCTGCCACGAGCGCGGCATCGGCGTCATCCAGGACGTCGTCTACAACCACCTCGGCCCGTCCGGCAACTACCTCGGCAAGTTCGGACCGTACCTCTCCGACCACCACGCCACGGCGTGGGGCGACACCGTCAACCTGGACGGGGAGAACTCCGACGAGGTGCGCGCCTACATCCGCGACAACGTCGCCATGTGGCTGCGAGACTTCCACGTCGACGGCCTGCGACTGGACGCCGTGCACGCCCTCATCGACGACCGTGCCGTGCACATCCTCGAGGAGCTGGCACGCGACGTCGACGAGCTCGAGGCGCATGTGGGCCGTCCGCTCACGCTGATCGCCGAGTCCGACCTCAACAATCCCCGCCTCATCACCTCCGATGAGGCCGGTGGGTACGGGCTCGACGCGCAGTGGTCCGACGACTTCCACCACGCCGTGCACGTCAACCTCACGGGCGAGACAAGCGGCTACTACGCCGACTTCGTAGGCCTCGACGCACTCGCGAAGGTACTCACGAACGGCTTCTTCCACGACGGCACTGTCTCCACGTTCCGGGGCCGTCACCACGGGCGAGCGCTGCCCGCGCAGACCCGCACCTGGCGGCTCGTCGTCTCGTCGCAGAACCACGACCAGATCGGCAACCGCGCCATCGGCGACCGGATCACGGCGACGCTCTCCCCCGGCCAGCTCGCCATCGCCGCGACGCTCGAGCTCACCTCGCCCTTCACTCCAATGCTCTTCATGGGCGAGGAATGGGGTGCGACGACGCCGTTCCAGTTCTTCTCCTCCCACCCGGAGCCCGAACTGGCGAAGGCGACGACGGAAGGCCGCATCGGCGAGTTCGCGCGCATGGGGTGGGACGCGGCCGTGGTCCCGAATCCGCAGGACGTGGAGACGTTCACTCGATCGAAGCTCGACTGGACCGAGCTCGAGAAGCCCGAGCACGCGCGCCTCCTCGAGATCTACCGTGAGCTCATCGCGCTGCGCCGCCGCGAGGCCGACATCACCCTGCCGTGGCTCGACGCGAGCCGCGTCGATGTCTCCGAGGAGCACGGCACGCTGGTCATCACGCGCGGCAGCCTCGCAATTGCGGTGAACTTCTCCTCGCAGGAGCGCGAGCTGCGCGTCGAGCGCGCCACTGAGGTGCTGTTCTCGACCGACGAGCAGGCGGCGCTCGGTGAGACCACCGGAACGGTCACCGGCGCGCCAGTCGGCGCATCCGCCGTGCCGTTGCGCCTGCCAGCGCAGAGCGCCGCCGTCCTCCGCATCAGCCGCGCCTGACCCCGCCTGTCCAACTTCAGTGCAGATCTCGGCGTTACAGACCCAGAACGGCTCGAAGCGACGCATATCGCACTGAAGTTGGACACGCGGGCGTGGGTTTCTCACGCTTCGCTGGCTAGCATGGTGCTCCCGACGCGAAGGAGCGGTCCCATGGGCAAGGTCGTCATGTACAGCTCGGTCTCGGTCGACGGCTTCATCGCCGACGACAACGACGACCCCGGTCACCTCTTCGACTGGCTGACCAGCGGAGACGTCGCGCTCGACGACAGCGGCGTCCTCAAGGTCTCGCAGGCGTCCTACGACTACACCCGCCCGTACTGGGACGAGATCGGCGTGACGCTCGCCGGCCGACACGTCTTCGACTTGACGGACGGCTGGGATGGGACCCCACCGAGCGGCATCGACCACGTGGTCGTCGTGTCCCACCGGCCACCGCCAGAGGGGTGGAACACGGAACTGCCGTTCCATTTCGTCGAGGGTGTCGAGGCCGCCGTCGCCAGAGCCAAGGAGCTCGCGGTTGACCGTACCGTCGAGGTGGCCGCCGGCGACGTGGGCGGGCAGGCGCTCGCCGCCGGCCTTGTCGACGAGGTGCGGATGGATGTGGTCCCCGTGGTCTTCGGCGCAGGCAAGCGCTTCTTCGGGGAGACCGACGCCCAGCACCTGCTTGAGGACCCCGACGTCGTGCTGCCGGGCACCAGGGTGCTGCACCTCCGCTACCGAGTGCGCCGCCCAGCGAGCTAGGTCTCGTCTGCGGCGACCAGGCGAAGCCGGATTCGCTTGTCGCGTGCAGACCGTCGGCGTACCCTGACCGGCATGTGCAGAAACATCACCGAGCTGCGCGGGCTCGAACCGGCCGCGAACGACACCGAGATCGAGGCCGCCGCGCGCCAGTACGTGCGCAAGGTCTCCGGAATCACGCATCCGACCGACCGAACCCGCGAGGCCTTCGAGAAGGCGGTACGCGAGATCGCGCACATCACCGAGCACCTCCTCGACGACCTCCCCGAGCGACGTCAGCCGCCGAAGACAGTGCCGCCGCTGCGCCGCCCCGAGGTGCAGGCGCGCATCGCCGCGCGCGCGGAAGCGAAGACTGCCTCCTAGACGCACCCTCAGTGCTGGTCCTGGGCCTCGTCCTGCTTGCGGTTCGCCCGCTCGCTGAGGCCGACGGTGCCGTCGCTTCGCTCACCCCGACCGAGCAGCGAGGCCGGGCGCAGCGCGAACTTCCCGAAGCGGGCCACCGCCTGGTCGACGGCTCGTTCCGCCGCCTCCCAGTCGTCGTCCTCCTCAGCGCCGAAGAGCGACAGCTGCCCCGAGGTCCCCGCCTCCACGAGGCGCTCGGCGCGCACGCCGATGAGGCGCACGGGCCGCGGCGGCACGAGGGCCGCGCGCAGCATCTCGCGCGCCTCGAGGTACAGCGAATGCCCGACGTCGCTCGGCTCCGCGAGCGTGTGCGAGCGCGTGATCGTGGAGAAGTCGGACCAGCGCAGCTTGATACCGACCTGCCGTGCCTGGAGGCCCGCGCGCCGAAGACGGGTTGCCACCGCATCCGCCTGCGCCCGCACCTCCCGCTCGAGGAAGACGAAGTCGGCCACATCCTCGAAGAACGTCTGCTCGTGACTGATCGACTTCTCGCGGTGCGCCTCCTCGACGCCGCGCTCGTCCCTGCCCCACGCGAGGGCGCTGAGCTTCGCCGCCCCCGCCTTGCCGACTGCCCGCTCGAGCACCGGCACCGGCGTGTGGGCCAGGTCGAAGACCGTGTGGATGCCGATACCGCGCAGCTTCGCCTCGCTCTTCTCGCCGACGCCCCACAGCGCCCCGACGGGAAGATGATGCAGGAACGGAATGGTCTCCTCGTGCGGGATCACGAGCATGCCGTTCGGCTTGCACTTGCCGGAGGCGAGCTTCGCGACGAACTTCGTGGACGCGGCGCCGACGGAGCAGGTGAGCCCCGTCTGCGCCTTGACCCGTTCCCGCAGTCGCGCTGCGATCTCACCGGGCGAGCCGAACAGCAGACTCGCCCCGGACACGTCGAGGAACGCCTCGTCGATCGACAGCGGCTCGACGAGGGGCGTGAACTCCCGGAAGATCTCCATGACCTGCTGCGACGCCTCGCGGTACTTGTTCATGTTGCCCGGCAGCACAACAGCCTCGGGGCACCGTGCGATTGCCTGGTGCATCGGCATGGCGCTTCGCACGCCTCGCGCTCTGGCCTCGTAGCTCGCACTGGAGACGACGCCGCGCTCTCTCGTGCCACCGACGATCACCGGCTTGCCGACGAGGTCCGGCCGCTCGAGCAGCTCGACTGCGACGAAGAAGGCGTCCATGTCGACATGGAGGATGCTCGCAGACGCATCGCGGTCGGACGCCGCACCCGTCTGCCGCACACCCATGTCTTTCCTGGTCATGCCTCCATTGTGCGATGTCCCACCGACATCCGCAGGACGCACCCGGACATCTGGCCGACGCTCTGCGCGAATAGACTCTGCGCATGCAGCTCAACGAGTCTCGCGCCTGGACCGCCTTCTACGCCCCCGGGACACCGAAGGACATCGAAGTCCCGAACGGGTCGCTCCCCGACATGCTGTCGGAGATCGCCGAGCGGTTTCCCGACAAGCCCGCGATCGAGTTCTTCGCCGCGCAGACCACCTTCGCGGAGCTGCAGGACCAGGTGCTGCGGTTCGCGCAGGGGCTGCGGCGCATCGGCGTCAAGCGGGGCGACCGGGTGGCGCTGATCATGCCGAACGCGCCGCAGCACGTGGTCGCGTTCTACGCGGTTCTCCGGCTCGGCGCGGTTGTCGTGGAGCACAATCCGCTCTACACGCGTGATGAGCTCCGCACCCAGTTCGAGGACCACGGCGCCGAGATCGTGATCGCCTGGGACAAGGCCGCGCCGACGGTGCAGTCGCTCCCCCACAGCCTCGGCATCCGCCACGTCATCGCGGTCGATGTGACGAAGGGCATGCCGCTCAAGACGCAGCTGCTGCTCCGCCTGCCCATCGCGAAAGCCCGCGAGTCGCGCGCCAAGCTCAGCGCGAAGGCTCCTGGCACCGTCCCCTTCGAGAAGCTCGCGAAGCAGCAGCCGCTCGACGCGAGCATCCCCGCCCCGGGTCCCGAGGACCTCGCGAGCCTGCAGTACACGAGCGGCACGACCGGCAACCCGAAGGGGGCCATGCTCACGCACCGCAACCTGTGGTCGAACGCCCGCCAGGGTGCGGCGTGGATGCCCGAGTTCACGGCTGGCAACGAGACGATCTACGGCGTCCTGCCCATGTTCCACGCGTTCGGCGTGCTGCTGTCCGTCATCTACTCCGTGAGCGTCGGCGCGAAGGCGGTGCTCTTCCCGACGTTCGACCCCGAGCTGGTCATCGCAGCATCGAAGAAGTCGCCGGCGACCTTCATCCCTGCCGTGCCGCCCATGTACGACCGGCTCGCGCGCGTCGCGAAGGAAGGGAAGCTCGACCTCTCCGGCGTCATCTACGCCATCTCGGGCGCCATGACGCTGAACGACGCCATCGTGCACCGCTGGGAGGCCGTCGCGGGTGGCCAGCTCGTCGAAGGGTACGGACTCACCGAGACGTCGCCCGTCGCGCTCGGCAACCCGTTCACCGACAAACGGAAGACCGGAACGATCGGCATCCCGTTCCCGTCGACCTTCATCAAGGTCACCGACCCGAGCGACCCGAGCACGGAGGTCGGACTCGGCGACGTCGGCGAGCTGCTCATCAAGGGCCCGCAGACCTTCCAGGGCTACTGGAACCGACCCGAGGAGACCGCGGAGGTGCTCATCGACGGCGGCTGGGTGCGCTCGGGCGACCTCGTCGTGCAGGATGCGGACGGTTTCGTGACGGTAGTGGACCGCAAGAAGGAGCTCATCATCACGGGCGGCTTCAACGTGTCGCCTTCCGAGGTCGAGCGCGTCGTCACCGAGGTGCCAGGAATCGCCGAGGCAACCGTCGTCGGCATCAGGCGAGGTGGAGGCGCCGAGGTCGTCACCGCGGTCATCGTGCTCGACGAGGGGGCACGCTTCGACGAGGCTGCAGCGCGCGCGTTCGTCCGCGAGCGTCTCTCCGAGCACAAGGTGCCGCGGTCGTACGTCGTCTGGGAGGAGCTCCCCAAATCGCTCATCGGGAAGGTGCTGCGCAAGAAGGTCCGGGACGCGCTGCAGCAGAACCGCAACGCGACCGCTGCAGCCGCAGCGGGAGACGACGAAGAAACTGGCGGGGCGCGCCCCGGCGCCGAATAGGCCGAAGCGCGAGCGAGCCCGCCCCTGCAGCGCAGGGGCGGGCTCGAGGCGTCTCGGTCAGCGACTCGCTCAACCGCCGGTGACGTACTGCTCGCCAGCCGGAGTGAGGCGGGTGCCCGTCGGTCCCTCGAGGTCGACGAGGCCGGCCCTGGCCGCCTGACGCACCGAGGCGGCGACGTTCACCGGCACTCGCCACGTCATGCGCTCGAACTCGGCCGTGATCCTCGCCGCGGTGACCTCGGCCTCATCGCCCATGATCGAGGCGATGGCGAGCGCGATGCGCTGCCCGTTGTTCGTCGGCTTCAGCTCTTCGGCCAGCTCTTCGAGACTCCGGGCTCGTGATCTTGCGGCGCGGGACCTGGCCGCTGCGCTGCCTCGCGAACCGGCCCTCGTGCGGGATGCAATCGGGGCGGTGCCCGTGCGTTCGTCCGCGGCCGTCTCCGACGACATCTGGGAAGTCGAAGCACGCCCTTGGCCTGCTCGGGCTCGCGTTGAGGCGCGGACGGTGCTGCGGGGGCTGCGCACCTGGTCCCCATTCGAGCCAGAGCCCGAGGACGACGCTCTCTGGCTGGGCGGCGTCGGGGCGGGCGAAGGCCTGTCGACCGTCTCGGCGCTGTTGATCCCGGAAGGGCGGCGCCCACGGCCCGCACGGACCGGGCGCGCGGACTCCACGCCTGTGACCGCAGACTCGTCGTCCCGCGGTTCCGCGGCGACGGGCTCGCCGCCCTCCGCCGTTCTCGGCGCTGCCGTGCGGATGTCGATGGGGCCGAGGTCGGCGGCGTCGACGCCGTGCTCGACGACCGCGGTCACGAAGCTGTCGAAGACCGCACGATGCACCGCCGTCTCGTGCTGTTCGACGAGCGCGACGATCCCGGGCATGGCCCTGATGAGTCGAGCGAACCCGTGGGCGTCGTCGCCCTCATCGGTGAGGAGCGCCGCATCGCGCAGGATGTGCGTCCGTTCGCCCGCGCCCGACTTGCGGCCCTTCGTCGCACCGGCCTTCGGAGCAGCCTCGACCAGCCCGGAGTCCTCGGCCTGGACCGTCTCAGCCTTGGACTTCTCGTCGCCCTTCGGCTTCTTCTTCGCCTTGGACGTCTTGTCGTCCTTGGACTTCCTCTTGCCCTTGGACTTCTTCTCGTCTTTGGACTTTTTCTCGTCCTTGGACTTCTTCTCGTCCTGAGATGTCTTCGCGTCGCTGAGCTTCTTGCTGTCCTTGGACTTCTTGCTGTCCTTGGACTTCTTGTCCGTGGACTTCGTCTTGTCCGTCGGGTCCTTCTGCGTGGCCGGGTCCGCGGTGACGTTCGGTTCGAGCGTCGTCAGGAGCGACGGCGTGCCAGCTGAGGCCGGTCGCTGCACCGACGTCGGCGGCTGCACGCGCTCTTTCTTGACCTTCGCCCGAGGGCCGCCCTGCGTGGCGTCTGGTCGCTCGACCCGAGCCTTCTTGCCAGTCTTCTTGCCCATGAGATTCGCTGCTCCGTTCACCGAGGCCCTGTGGCTCTGACGCTATCGTCAGAGCCACAGGGCCGCCTAGGTCCTGCCCGACAATTCCCCGGTGTACGAGTTCGAGCTCTAGGAGCTCTGGGCGCGCTCGAGAACGAGCTCTCGCACGCGCGCGGCGTCTGCCTTGCCCCGCATCGCCTTCATCACGGCGCCGATGACCGCACCTGCCGCCTGCACCTTGCCGTCGCGGATCTTCGCGAGGACGTCGGGCTGCTGCGCAAGTGCCGCATCGATGGCCTCGATGAGGGGTCCGTCATCGCTGACGACCGCGAGGCCGCGCGACTCCACGACCTCGGCCGGTGAGCCTTCACCGGCGAGCACGCCCTCGAGCACGTCACGCGCGAGTCGGTCGTTGACCGTGCCTGCCGTGATCAGACCGTCGAGCTCGGCGATCTGCTGCGGCGTCGCGAGGTCGGTGGCCTGCACGCCCCGATCGTTGGCGATGCGCGAGAGCTCGCCCATCCACCACTTCTTGGCTCCAGCGGCCGTCGCGCCAGCTGCGACAGTCGCATCCACGACCTCGAGAAGCCCCGCGTTGGCGATGTCCTGGAACTCCTGGTCGGCGAAGCCCCATTCCGCCTTGAGGCGGCGCCGACGGGCGACGGGCGCTTCGGGAAGCGTCGCGCGGAGCTCCTCGACGAGCGCACGGCTCGGGCGCAGCGGCATGAGGTCGGGCTCGGGGAAGTACCGGTAGTCGTCGGCGTCGGACTTCGGTCGACCGGACGAGGTGCGTCCCGTGTCCTCGTGCCAGTGACGGGTCTCCTGCGTGATGCTCCCGCCTGCCGCGAGCAGCGCGGCCTGGCGCTGGATCTCGTACCGGACTGCGCGCTCGATCGACCTGAAGGAGTTGACGTTCTTCGTCTCCGTGCGCGTGCCGAGCTTCTCCTCGCCGCGCGGGCGGAGCGAGACGTTGGCGTCGCAGCGGAGATTGCCACGCTCCATGCGAGCCTCGGAGACGCCGAGCGCGCGGACGATGTCTCGGATCGTCGAGACGTACGCCGCCGCGAGCTGCGGTGTCTGCGCCTCTCCGCCGAAGATAGGCCGTGTCACGATCTCGACGAGTGGCACGCCGGCGCGGTTGTAGTCGACCAGCGAGTACTCGGCGCCCTGGATGCGGCCGGTCGAGCCTCCGACGTGCGTGAGCTTGCCCGCATCCTCTTCCATGTGCGCGCGCTCGATCGGAACGTGGAAGACGGTGCCGTCCTCCAGCTCGACCTCGACCTCTCCATCGAAGGCGATGGGGTCGTCGTACTGCGAGATCTGGTAGTTCTTCGGGTTGTCCGGGTAGAAGTAGTTCTTCCGCGCGAAGCCCGAGACCTCGGCGATCTGGCAGTTGAGGGCGAGTCCGAGCGCGATCGAGTAGCGCACAGCCTGCTCGTTGACGACGGGCAGCGTGCCGGGAAGACCGAGGTCGACCGGCCCGATGTTGGTGTTCGGCTCGCCGCCGACCTCGTTCCCCGAGTGGTTCGGGGTGTCGGAAAACATCTTGGTCTTGGTGCCGAGTTCGACGTGCACCTCGAGACCGATGACGGGCTCGTAGAGTTCGAGCGCGCGGTCGTAGTCCATCAGCTCTGGCTTGGCCATCAGCGTGCACCTGCCTTCAGCTGGGGGGCCTGCGCGAGCAGGGGTCCGCCCCATCGGTCTTCGAGAGTCTGTTCGAGCGCCGCAGCCACGGTGTAGAGGCGTGCGTCGTCGCGGGCGGCCGCCATGAACTGGATGCCGACCGGCAGCCCGTTCTCGGGCGCGAGTCCGCCGGGCACGGAGATGCCGGGGACGCCAGCGAGGTTGGCGGGGATGGTCGTGAGGTCGGCGAGGTACATGGCCGTCGGGTCCTCGGCCTTCTCGCCGAGCTTGTAGGCCGTGGTCGGCGACGTGGGCGCGGCGAGCACGTCGACTCCGGCGAAGGCGGCGGCGAAGTCCTGCTGCACGAGCGTGCGCACCTTCTGGGCTGACCCGTAGAAGGCGTCGTAGTAGCCGGCCGAGAGCGCGTAGGTCCCGAGGAGGATGCGGCGCTTGGCCTCGTCGCCGAAGCCCTTGCTTCGCGTCGCGGACATGACCTTCTCGACGGTTGTGGCGGAGGCGTCCGTGACCCGCAGCCCGAAGCGCACGGAGTCGTAGCGAGCGAGATTGCTCGATGCTTCCGCGGGCATGATCAGGTAGTACGCGGCGACGGCGTACTCGAAGTGGGGCGTCTCGATCCACGAGATGACGGCACCGCGTTCCTCGAGCGCGGCGAGCGCCTCTTGGAAGCGCTGGGTGACCCCGGCCTCGAAGCCCGCCCCGTCGGCGATCTGCTTGGGGACGCCGATGCGGAGTCCGCGAACGGAGTCCTCCTTGCGGCCCGCGAGGGCTGCGTCGGTGAACGACGGCCATTCCCCCGTGAGCGACGTGGAGTCGCGGCGGTCGTGGCCCGCGAGCACGTCGTGCAGGGCGGCCGTGTCGAGCACGGTGCGTGCTGCCGGTCCGATCTGGTCGAGCGAGGATCCCAGGGCGAGCGCGCCATAACGGCTGACGCCGCCGTACGTGGGCTTCATGCCTACGGTGCCGGTGACGGATGCGGGCTGACGGATGGATCCGCCCGTGTCAGTTCCGAGCGCGAGCGGCGCCTCGTAGGCGGCCACGGCGGCGGCGGAGCCTCCACCGGATCCGCCGGGGATGCGCTCGAGGTCCCACGGGTTGTGAGTTGGGCCGTACGCGGAGTGCTCCGTGGAGGAACCCATCGCGAATTCGTCGAGGTTGGTCTTGCCGATGATGACGAGGTCGTCGCCGCGGAGGCGCTCGACGACGGTCGCGTCGTACGGCGGCACCCAGCCCTCGAGGATGCGGGAGCCGGCGGTCGTCGGCGTGCCCTTCGTGGCGATGTTGTCCTTGACGGCGACGGGAACTCCAGCCAGCGGTGCGAGCTGCTCGCCGGCCTGCCGCTTCGCGTCGACACGTCCCGCGGCGGCAAGCGCAGCGTCGGCGTCGACGTGGAGGAACGCGTGGACGTCACCGTCGACAGCCTCGATGCGCTCGAGGTGCGCGGTCGTCGCCTCGATGGAGCTGATGGTGCCGGCCGCGATCGCCACCGCCAGGTCGGTCGCGCTCAGGCGCGTGATGTCGGCGGTCACTGCTCTTCTCCCAGGATCGCGGTGACACGGAAGCGTGTCCCGTCGCTGTCCGGTGCTCCTGCGAGCGCAGCATCGCGGTCAAGCGGTTCGCCGACCTCGTCTGCACGCGTCACGTTGTGCATGGCGATCGGATGCGTCGTCACTTCGACGTCGGGGGTCGCCACCTCCTGCACTTTCTGGATCAGGTGCTGGATTTCGATGAGTTCGCCGGTGACGCGCTCGATCTCGCCGTCTGCGAGGTCGATGCGTGCGAGCTGAGCGAGGTGCTCAACGTCGGCGGCAGTGATGTCGGTCATTCGTCTCCGATAGTGCGTCGGCCAGGGCTGGACAAGTCTAGGCCGCGCACGGGGCGCGGCCGTGCTCGCTGCCAGCTATTGGCGGGGTGGCTGCTGCTGGGGTGGCCAGGGCGGCTGGCTGTTCCCCGGTCGGCGTGGGTCGTAGCCGGGCTGGCCCGGCTGAGGGTGCTGCCCCTGGTTCGGCCCGTGCTGCGGAGCCTGGCCCGAATACGGGCCCTGACCCTGCGGGTTCTGGCTGTACGGCGGCTGCCCCTGCGGCGCCTGACCGAAGGGGGGCTGGCCTTGCGGCGCCTGACCATACGGGGACTGGCCGTTCCAGCCACCCTCCTGCGGACGCTGCTGCGGCGCGCGTGACGGTGGGAACTGCTGCGGCTGGCCCTGCTGCCTGGGGTCGAAGCTTCCCGGCTGGGCCGGGTACTGGGTGCCGGGATACGGACCACCGGGAGCCTGCTGCTGGCCCGGCTGCCACTGGGGCGGCTGGCCCTGGTGCTGCTGAGCACGCCCCTGCTCGTTGCCGTACGCGGGCGGCTGAACCTGCGGGCGCTGCTGCCAGGAGGCGCCCTGCTGAGCTTGGCCCTGCCACGGCTGCCCCTGCGGGCCCGCGCTCCCGGGCTGGCCTGGCTGCCCCGTGTGCGGGAACTGCTGCTGGGGCGGCGCTTGCCAACCGGCTTGCGGTGGCTGGCCGGGCTGCCCGGGCTGTGGATACTGCTGGCCCGGATGCCCCACGGCGCTCGGCTGGCCGTACGCGCTCGGCTGGCCCTGCTGCGTGGGCTGCTGGTTGGACTGGCCGAAGTGGTTGGGCTGGCCGTACTGCGCGGGCTGGCCGTACTGTGTGGGCTGGCCGTGCTGCCCCTGCTGCGGAGGACGCCCGAAGGGAGCTGACGGGCCTGCTTGCGAGGTCGGGACAGGGTTTCCGCCTTGTGCACCCTGGGGCGGGTTCACGAGGTGCGGCGGGAGGAAGCCCCGGGCTGCGCCCTCACCTGGTGCAGGCGCCGGAACGGGAGGCGGCCCGCCGACAGGCGGCGCGACGGCCGACGGCGGGGTCCGCTCCCAGCGGGGCGAAGCGTCGAACGGCTGCCAAGGGGCTCCAGGAGCCGCAGTCTGAGCCGACGCCGATGGAAGCCCCACGGACGGGGGCACAGCGGTTTCTGCCCGCTGCTCTGCGCGTTGCGGCGACTGGACGTACGGGGCCGATGCGGGAACGACGGGCGGAGGCGGTGTCGGGAGCCCGGCCGGCGGTACGACAGGGACGGGCGCAGGCTGCGCCTCCGAGGTCTGCAGCTCTTGCAACGGCGCAGGGGGTGCATCGTTCGGTGCGTGATCGAGTTTCACCCCCGGTTCCGGAGTAGGCGTGTGCTCGATCTGCGGCTCGGGCTCAGCCGTCGGCTCCTCCTCGGAATGAGCGTCGCTGAACGGTTGCTCTTCGGACGACACCTGCCCCGGTTCAGCTGGCGGAGTGACGTCAGGCGTGCGCTCGGACGCCGCCTCGGGCTCGCTGGTGTCGGCTGCCGCCTCCGGAGACACGCGAGCGACAAGGATCCGCTGCGCGTCGTCGAGGGTGACCTCGACGTTGCCGTCTCTGGTGGAGAGCTCGTAGCTGGACGCGCCCGTGCGGCTGAGCTGCGACTCGCTTCGTGCCGCATAGGAGTGGAGCGCACGCACGTGGTCGCCCAGGACCCCCGCGTCGAGGGCATCCAGGATGGCGCGCGTCGCTCGCTCGGCGGTCGTCGACGTGTCTGGCCCCGCTTGCACCATGAGGTGCACGTGAACGCCCGGCGCGGCCTCGAGAACAACGCTGTCACGCGATCGGGTGAGGGCCTTCGCTGCGAGGACCAGCAGAAGCGGCGCGGTCTCGTCGGTCTTCACCACCGAGGACGAGAGCTGCTCCGGCCCGCCATCGAGCACGAACGAACGCACCCGTCCGGCAAGCGCGATGGCCTGCTCGGGGAAGTTGTTGACGTTGTTCCAGCCCCACATCCACGTGCCCGCGCTCTGCGCGACGCTCCCGATGAGCTGGACCGGGAGCACCGTCTCGCTCGGCTGGGTCTGGTAGGTGATCGACGGAGCAGTCAAATCGACATCCCATCCGGCGTCGCCGAGCTGCTCCGTGAGCTGCGCCTGCGCGTCGAAGTGGAGGATGGCGGCGTCGTCCGCCAGATCTTGCAAGCTCACGCTGAGCATGGTTCCCCGTTCCTCCGCGGCGAGCCGATGCCACGGCCTGCACACTGTAGCCGAGCGACCGGGCCGCAGCCTCGGAGTCCGCTCCTGGTCATCGGACCCTCCGGGTCGCTCATTCTGCTTCTGCTCGCAGGTGCTCCACTGCGCTCGGGCCACCCTCGAGCAGCAGGCGGAAGCCGTCGGCGTCGAGGATCGGAATGCCGAGCTCCTCCGCCTTCGTCAGCTTCGAGCCAGCACCGGGGCCCGCCGCCACGAAGTCCGTCTTCTTGGAGACGCTCCCCGCGGCCTTCCCGCCCGCCGCGATGATCGCCTCCTTCGCGCCGTCGCGCGTGAACCCCTCCAGGGTTCCCGTCGCTACGACGCTCAGTCCGGAGAGCGGACCATCCGCGCTCGACATCGCGCCGGGTCCGGGGTGGTTCGGAGTCGCGAAGCGAACGCCGGCCGCCCGCCAGGCGTCGATGATCTCGCGGTGCCAGTCTTCTGCGAGCCACTCGACGATCGCGTCGGCGATCGTCGGCCCCACGCCTTCGACCTGAGCCAGCTCCTCGGCGGGAGCTGCCTCGATGGCCTCGAGCGAACCGAACCAGTCAGCGAGCGCCCTCGCCGCGACGGGACCGACGTGGCGGATGTTCAGGGACACGAGCTGACGCCAGAGGTCCTTGGTCTTGGCGACTTCGAGCTGCTCGAGGAGCGTCGTCGCCTGCTTCGACGGCTCCACGAGCCGGAAGTCCTTCTTGATGCCGACCTTGCGTCGCTCGGCCGGCGTCATGTCCTCGGAGCCTGGCGGGTACACCAGCGAGACCTTCTGGAACGGGGCGCGTCGCACGAGCTCGCCCGTCTCCTCGTCGGTCTTGGGCTCACCCGTCTCAGAGTCGCGGACGACGACCTCGATGGGCACGATCTCCTCGAGCGTGAGCGCGAAGAGCCCCGCCTCGGTCTCGAGTGGTGGCCGCTCGGGCACGGTCGGCTGGGTCAGCGCGGCAGCGGTCACCTCGCCGAGGGCATCCACATCGAGTCCTCCCCGCGAGCCGATGTGCTCGACGCGCCCGCGAACCTGGGCGGGGCACGACCGGGCGTTCGGGCAGCGCAGATCGACGTCGCCCTCCTTCATGGGCCGCAAGGGCGTGCCGCATTCCGGGCAGTCGCTCGGCATCACGAAGTCGCGCACGTCATCGCCGCGCAGCTCCAGGACGGGGCCGAGCACCTCGGGGATCACGTCTCCCGCCTTGCGCAGCACGACGGTGTCGCCGATCTTGACGCCCTTGACGCGCACCACGTCCTGATTGTGGAGCGTGGCCATGCGCACCACGCTGCCCGCGACCTTGACGGGCGCCATGATCGCGAACGGCGTCACGCGCCCGGTGCGGCCGACGCTGGCCGCGATGTCGAGGAGCTTCGTGTGCACCTCTTCGGGAGGGTACTTGAAGGCGATGGCCCAGCGGGGGGCACGGCTCGTCATGCCGAGCTCGTCGTGCAGGTCGAGCTCGTCCACCTTCACGACGATGCCGTCGAGCTCGTGCTCGACGGAGTGGCGTTCTGCGCCGTACTGCTCGACGAACTCCACGACCTCGTCGACGGATGCGGCGACCTTCGCGTACGGGGTGACGGGCAGCCCCCAGCCTGCGAGGAGCTCGTAGACCTGGCTCTGCGATTCGACGGGGGGCGACGGCCAGGCACCGATGCCGTGCACGTACATCTGGAGCGAGTGGAGGCGCAGCTCACCGGCCTCACGTTCCAGGCCGCTCTTCTTCTCGAGCTGCTGGCGCAGGCCTCCGCTCGCAGCGTTGCGGGGATTCGCGAAGTCCGGGAAGCGCTTGGTGGCGCGGGCGAGCTCGGCGTCTTCGTCGAATACTCCGCGCGACGCGGCCGGGCGTGCTTCCCACCTGGCCCGGTACTCTTCAACCGCACGGGGCCGAAGGGAAGCCTGGAACTCGTTGAGCTCCTTGAACGCGGCAACGGGGATGAACACCTCGCCGCGCACCTCGACGATCGGCGGGTGCCCCTCGCCTGCGAGGACAGCCGGGATACCGTCGATCTGCAGCGCGTTCTGCGTGACCTCCTCGCCCGTGCGCCCATCGCCACGGGTCGCCGCAGTCACCAGCTTCCCGTGCTCGTAGCGCAGCGCGATGGCGAGGCCGTCGATCTTCAGCTCGGTCAGCCAGTCGACGCGTCGGCCCGCGGAGGCTGCCGTCTTCGCGCACCATTCCCGGAGCTCGTCGATCGAGAACACGTTGTCGAGCGAGAGCATCCGTTCGGCGTGCTCGATGGGTCGCAGCCCCTCGGCGACACCGCCGCCGACCGTCTGCGTGGGCGAATCCTGCGACTGCAGCTCCGGATGCTCGCGCTCGAGCTCGTCGAGCTCGCGGACCAGGGCGTCGTACTCGGCATCGGAGACCAGCTGCACGTCTCGCTCGTAGTACGCGGCCTGGTAACCGGAGACGAGCTCCCGCAGCTCCTCGACGCGAACTCGCGCGTCGTCGAAGGTCGTCATGCTGACGCCCCGGAGCGCGAGTTGAGCGTCGCCATCGCGGCCTTGCGGCTCACATTGAGCAGCCATTCGTTCTTGGCGGCCAGACGTTTCGCCGCGCGTTTCTCGCTGGTCGTCTCGAGATAGCTCTGCACGATGCCCACCACGGCGATCAGGCCTGCGAACACCGCGAAGACGATCTGCCAGGTCGGCTCGAGCTGCATGAGGAAGCTCGAGGCGAGGAACACGGTGCCGCCGATGAGGAACCAGAGCACCAGGGCGAGGATCCAGTCTTTCGCGCCGAAGTTCCGAGCCTCGAGGGTGCAGCGCTTGGCGAGCTGCAGCGCGGGAGCAGCGAAGTGCGCGTCGTAGTCAGCGCGCCACCGATCGGGATCGGACAGGTTCCTGTACTGCGCCGCCCAGCGCTCCGCGCGGTCGGTGAGCAGATCCATCGCTTCGCCGTCCTTGAGCGGGCCGCCCTCGGTCTGCTTGCTCATGCTGCCTCCTGCCCGTCTGCGCTGCGTGCCTGGGCAGCCCCCGCAAGGGTCTCGGCGGTCTGCACGGCACTCACTGTGCGGTCGATCGTGAACTGGCCGAGCACGCGCGTGCCGACGTAGACGACGGCCGTCTGGCCCGGGGCGACGCCGACGAGGGGCTCGTCCACGCTGACACTCCACTCGACGCCCGGGACGGTCGCATCGTCGCGGGTACTGGCCGCGCTGGCGTGAATCCGCGCGGTCGCGGGCACCGGGTCGGCGTGCGCGCGGATCTGCACGTCGCAGCGGAACTCGCCGTCGCTCTCCGACGTCGCGGCACCGGTCCAGCTCATCCGCTGGCCTGCGATTTCCGCGATCCTCAGCGCTTCCTTCGGCCCGACGACGACTTCATTGGTCTTCGGACGGATCTCGAGCACGAACCGAGGCTTGCCGTCAGGTGCGGGCACGCCGAGACGGAGCCCCTTGCGCTGGCCGACCGTGTAGGCCGTCGCGCCGTCGTGCTCGCCGAGCTTCGCCCCTGCACTGTCGACCACCTCGCCCGTCGCGGTCCCGATGCGGTCGCCGAGCCAGCCCCTGGTGTCGCCGTCAGGGATGAAGCAGATGTCGTGCGAGTCAGGCTTCTGGGCGACGCTGATGCCTCGCTCGGCGGCCTCTGCGCGGACCAGGTCCTTCGAGGGCGTGTCTCCGAGCGGGAAGTAGCAGTGCTCCAGCTGCTGCTGGGTGAGCACGCCGAGCACGTAGGACTGGTCCTTGGCCCAGGCGCTCGCCCGGTGCAGCTCGACGAGCCCGTCCTCGCCCGTCTCCAGCGTCGCGTAGTGGCCGGTGCAGACGGCATCGAATCCGAGATCGATGGCCTTCTCGAGCAGGGCCGCGAACTTGATCTTCTCGTTGCAGCGCATGCAGGGGTTCGGCGTACGACCCGCGCTGTACTCGGCGATGAAGTCGTCGACCACGTCGAGCTTGAACCGCTCGGAGAAGTCCCAGACGTAGAACGGGATGCCGAGGAGGTCGGCGGCACGGCGCGCATCCATCGAGTCCTCGATCGTGCAGCACCCACGCGAGCCTGTGCGGAGCGTGCCGGGCATTCGGGAGAGCGCGAGGTGCACGCCGATCACTTCGTGCCCTGCCTCGACGGCCCGGGCTGCTGCGACGGCGGAATCGACCCCGCCGCTCATGGCGGCTAGAACTTTCACCGGATAAGTGTACGTCGGGCCTCCGACAACGCTTCTGAGGAGTTCCGGGACTCTGGTATTTTGACCGTGTCCAGCGCCAACGACCGAAGATGCTCACAAGGGAGGCCGCGCGTGAGCGACATCCGAGACTCCCCTGCCCGGTTCGCGTCCGACCTCCAGTCACTTCGCGAACAGGCGGGCAGACCCACCATCGTGAGGCTCGCCGAGTCGGCCGGGATCTCCAAGAGCGTGGTGGGAGACGCCCTCGGCGGAAACCGGCTGCCCACGGCGAAGACCGTGGAGCGGCTGGTCACGGCGCTGGGTGCCGACCCAGCCCCTTGGCTCGAGCGTCGCAGCGAGCTCGTGGCCCCTCCGAGGGTCGAGCTCCCGCCCGCGATCATCGAGCAGACGGAGGACTGCCCCTCGCCTGTGGCGTCCGGCACCCAGGATGCGAGCGCGGAGGCTCGACTGCCCACCTCTGAGGCGCCGACGCCCCTCCCGCCTCCCATCACGAAGCGCAGGCTCGTGTCCACCGCCGCAGCAGCCGCGCTCGTCTCAGCGGCCGTGACGAGCGGCGTCTGGTTCGGCATCGGCCAGCTGCAGACTGCGGACGACCCATTCGCCGGCATCTCCGACGGGCTGGACCCCATGCAGACGGTGTGCCGCGATGACGCGGTGGTCGCAGCCAGCGAGATGCGGGAGCGCGAGACGCAAGTGCAGCTGATGTACTCGACGAGCTGCAAGGCCGTGTGGGGCCGAGTCACGAGGTACGACGGCGAGGCGGCAGGAAACGAGCTCACGATGTCGGTGTACCCCGCCGTCGACCGCGACTCGGAGCGCCGCCAATCGGTCTCGGCCTACGACGTGCAGTCCGTCTACACGCCGCTCGGCATCAGCCCTGCGACCAGCGCGCGCTGGTGCGGGCTGGCGATCATGACCGCCGACGGGCAGACGATCGACCTCGGGCCGGAGCTCTGCATCTAGCGAGGCCCCGAGAGCCCGGGCCCGGAGCCGATTCAGCCGACGTGCGTCGCTGATGTGGTCGTCGCCGGCTCCTTGCCAGTCGCCAGGGGCTTCTCCTTGAGGAACGACAGCGCGACGATGGAGATGACCGTCAGTGGCACGAGCGCGAGGAAGATCGGGATGAGCGCCTCGTTGTACGAGCCGACGATGATGGCGCGCAGCTGGTCGGGGAGCTGCGCGATCGCGGCGGGCGTGAACGAGCTCGCGCCGTCTTCCGGTGCAGCACCGGCGGGCAGCCGGTCGGCCACCATCTGCGTCAGGCGTGCGGCGAACACGGAGCCGACCACCGCAGAGCCCAGCGTTGCGCCGACCTGCCGGAAGTAGTTGTTGGCGGCGGTCGCCGTTCCCACGATGCGAGCCGGGAACGAGTTCTGCACGATGAGCGTGAGCAGCTGCATGCTGCCACCGAGCCCGATGCCCATGATGCCGAGGGCGACGCAGATCATCCACACGGGGCTCTCGACGGTGACGAACGACAGCACGACCAGGCCCGCACCGAGCACGGCGGCGCCGGCGATCGGCACCCACTTGTACCGACCCGTGCGAGACACGTACTGCCCGCTCAGGATGGACGTGATGAGGAGCGCGCCCATCATGGGCGTCATGAGCAGACCGGACACGGTCGGACCGGAACCCGTCACCATCTGCAGGTACGTGGGCATGTAGCCGAGCGTGCCGAACATGATGACACCCGTGGCGAGGCTGGCGATCGTGGTCAGGATGAAGTTGCGGTCCTTGAACATGCCGAGCGGCATGATCGGGTTCGCGGCGCTGCGCTCGACGAAGACGAAGCCGACAGCGGAGACCACCGCAAGCGCGGTGAGGAGCAGGATCGTCGGCGAGGTCCACGCGTACTGGGACCCACCCCAGGTGCCGACGAGCACAAGGGCGGTCGTGGCGAGCGAGATGAGCGCCATGCCGCCGACGTCGATGCGCGTGCGCTCGTGGACGGGGCGCTTCGGCAGCCGGAGCAGGAAGATGGTCGCGAGGAGCGCGAGGGCGCCGAGGGGCAGGTTGATCCAGAACACCCAGCGCCATCCCGGGCCCTCGGTGAACCAGCCGCCGAGCAGCGGGCCGGCGACGGACGAGAACGCGAAGACCGCGCCCATGACGCCCATGTACTTGCCGCGTTCACGAGCCGGGACGACGTCCGCGATGGCCGCCTGGGAGAGGATCATGAGACCACCGCCGCCGAGGCCCTGCACGATGCGCGCACCGATGAGCAGCTCGATGGATGGGGCCAGGCCGCCCAGCACGGAGCCCACGATGAAGAGGCCAATGGCGATGAGCAGCAGCGGCTTGCGGCCGAAGAGGTCGGAGAGGTTCCCGTAGACCGGCATCATGACCGTCGAGGCCAGGATGAAGGAGGTCACGACCCAGCTCATATGCTCGACGCCGTGCAGCTCCCCGACGATGGTCGGCATGGCGCTCGAGAGCACCGTGTTGTTGAGCGATGCCATCAGCATCGTGACCATGAGCCCCAGGAAGAGCGGCACGATGCTGCGGCGGTGCGCGCTCGCTGCGCCCGCGCCGGTCGCTGGCGTGGCGGGCCGCGCCTCGGCCCTGGTCCGGGCTTCTGCGCCGGGGGCAGCGTCGGCGCGAACCTGCGAATCGATGCTGGGGGGAGTCGTCATAGGGCTTCTGAGATCGCTTTCCGGAAGATGTCGATGGAGTGGTTGATGGCGGCTTCCCTGTCTGCCAGAACTCCTTGGGGGTCGTTCCTGCTCGTGAAGCGCAGGATGGTCGCGGCGAGCGAGAGGAGCGCCTTCGCCGACTCGATGCCGTCTGGCAGCGACTCCGTGGAGCTGTCGCCGCCCTGCTCGGTCAGGATCGAGAGGACGATGTCCTCGGCCGCGCTGATGTGGCGCCTGAGTCGTTCCTCGAGCACGGGGTGCTGGTCGGCGAGCGTGCGTCGGCGTGGGAAGTCGTCGTGGTCGGGAATCGCCGAGTCGAGCACCGCGAGCATGAGCCGCATGGTGCGACCGAAGGAATCGCCCTCGCCTGCCCGGAAGTCGTCGAGCGCACCCTCGGGGAGCGTGGGCGCCTGCATGCCGAGCACCGCGTCCTCTTTGCTCGGGAAGTAGTTGAAGAAGGTCCTCCGCGAGACACCCGCACGCTCGCTGATGGCGTCGATCGTCGTCTCGTCGAGGCCGCGCGCGATCGTCAGATCGGCGGCGGCGTCGTGGATGGCATGCCAGCAGTCGATGCGGTTGCGTTCGCGAAGGGAGAGAGCTGGGTTCGACACCCCTCAACAATATGCATGAGTGCAAACTTTCACAAGTGCAAGAATCCTGGGGAGCTGCTGGGTACAGTTGCACCTCGTGTCATCTCTCCCCTCCCAGAACCCTTCGGAAAGCGCCCGGTCACCGTGGATCTGGACGGCCGTCGCCGTCCTCGCGCTTGTCCTCCTCGCTCTGAATCTGCGGACGGCCGTCACCAACGCCTCATCGATCTTCGACCTCATCTCGGTCGACCTCCCGCTCGAGGGGACGACCACCGGCGTGCTCACGATGCTGCCCCCTGTGGCCTTCGCGATTGCGGGCCTCATCACCCCGTGGCTCCTCCGCCGGGTCCGCCTCGAGCTGCTCATCGTCGTCGCGCTCGCCGCGATCATCGCCGGCCACCTCCTCCGCGGGGCCGCCCCGAACCTGCCGACGCTGCTCGGCGGCAGCGGCATCGCACTGCTCGGCATGGGTATCGGCAACATCCTCCTGCCGCCGGTGGTCATCACCTACTTCCGCTCGCACATCCCCGTCATGACCTCGACCTACGCGATCATCGTGGCGCTGGGCACGATGCTGCCGCCCCTCGTCGCGGCGCCCGTTGCCCTGGCCAGCGGATGGCGGACCTCGCTGTCCATGTGGGCGATCGTGGCGGCTTCCGCCGCAGTGCCGTGGATCGTGCTCCTCGTGCGCGCACAGGTACGCTCAGCCCGCGGCCACGTCGCCCCGACGACCGGGGCGGTGACGCTGCCCGACGGCACGCGCGCCAAGCCCGCCAAGTCCATCTGGCTCTCGAAGCGGGCGTGGGCGCTCGCGACGACCTTCGCCGTCTCATCGATGAACGCCTACTGCTGCTTCGGGTGGCTGCCCACGATCCTGCAGGAGCGGGCGGGCGCCGACACCGTCGCAGCGGCCGGCTACCTCTCGCTGTTCGCAGCCATGGGCATCCCGCTCTCCCTCGCCACGCCGCTCGTCATCAAGCACCTCGGGACGACGTGGCCCCTCATCACCGCCGCCGCCGGCTTCGCGCTCGGCTACGCCGGCCTCATCTTCGCTCCAACCGCGGCTCCCGTCCTCTGGGTCGTCCTCATCGGCTTCGGGCAGCTCATCTTCCCGATCTGCCTCACGCTCATCGGTCTGCGCGCGGCGGGTCAGCGGGGCTCGGCGATCCTCAGCGGGTTCGTCCAGCTCGTCGGCTACGCCCTCGCGGCCCTCGCCCCACTCACAGTCGGGGTGCTGGCGACGGCAACCGGCAACTGGTCGATCTCGCTTGGGCTCCTGGCCGTGCTCACGCTCGGCGTCATCCCGCTTGCCCCGGCGCTCGCCGGCACATGGAAGATCGAGGACGAGATCCAGCTGGCTCGGTAGACGAGCGCCGCCGCGTCAGCGCGACTCAGGTCTCGAGCTCGGGCTGGACGTCGGTGCGCTGCTCCTCGTGGAGCGCCGCGTAGAGGCCTCCCCTCGCCATGAGCTCGGCGTGGTTCCCGCGCTCGACGATGCGGCCTTCGTCGACGACGCAGATGAGGTCGGCGTCCTTGACCGTCGAGAGGCGGTGCGCGATGGCCAGAACCGTGCGGCCGCGTGAGGCCTCGTCCAGGGCACGCTGCACGAACCGCTCCGATCTCGTGTCGAGCGCGCTCGTCGCCTCGTCGAGGACCAGCACGGCCGGATCCTTGAGCAGGACCCTGGCGATGGCGACGCGCTGCTTCTCGCCGCCGGACAGACGGTAGCCCCGCTCCCCCACGAGCGTCTCGTAGCCGTCGGGGAACTTCGAGATCGTCTCGTGGATGTTGGCCTGCCTGCAGGCCTCCTCGATCTCGGCCTGCGTCGCGTCCGGCTTCGCGAAGCGCAGGTTCTCGGCGATCGACGCGTGGAACAGGTAGCTCTCCTGGCTCACGATGCCCGTGTTGGCGATGAGCGCGTCGTGGTCGAGGTCGCGCACATCGGCGCCCGCGAACCGCACGGCACCTGACGAGACCTCGTAGAGCCTGGGTACGAGGTAGCCGATCGTCGTCTTCCCGGCACCGCTCGGCCCGACGAACGCGACGAACTCCCCCGGGCGGACCGTGAAGGACACGTCGTCGAGCGTGGGGGCCGAGTCGACCTCCGCGTCCGGGTACCGGAACGAGACGTGCTCGAACTCGACCTCGCCGAGCCTCGACTCGTCGAGCGCGATGGGCGCAGGCGACGGCATGATGGCAGGCCTCAAGTCGAGGTACTCGAAGATGCGCGCGAACAAGGCCTTCGACGTCTGCACCTCCAGGCCGATGCGCATGAGCCCGATGAGCGGCATTGTGAGCCTGGTCTGCACCGTCGTGAACGCGACGATCGCACCCGCCGTGAGGTCGACGCCGCCGGTGATGAGGTAGGCGCCGACGATGTAGACGGCCGCGGGCACCAGCGAGAACACGATGGACACGAAGGCGAAGAACGTCTGCCCGCTCATCGTCTGCTTCACCTGCAGCCCGATCTGCCGGTCGTTCTCCGAGCGGTACCGCTGCCCTTCCGCCTCCTCGCGCCCGAACGACTTCGCGAGCAGGATGCCGGAGACGCTCAGCGATTCCTGCGTGATGGCGGTCATCTCGGAGAGCGACTCCTGCGTCTTCGTCGCGATGCGGGCGCGCACCTGGCCGACCCGCCGCTGCGCCCAGACGAGCGCCGGCATGAGGACGAACGCGATGATGGTCAGCTGCCAGGAGAGCAGCGCCATGGCGACGACCGCCGCGAGGACCGTCACGATGTTGCCGACGACACTCGTGATCATCGACTGCAGCGTGGACGCCACTCCGCCGACGTCGTTCTGGAGGCGGGACTGGATGACCCCGGTCTTGGTGCGCGTGAAGAACGCGAGCTCCATGCGCTGCAGGTGATCGAAGAGGCGCACGCGCAGGTCGCCCATGACGGAGTTGCCGACGCTGGCGGTGAAGTAGGTCTGCACGACCCCGAGCGCACTCGAGGCGACCCACAGCACCGCCATGAGCCCGACGATCTTCCACAGCTCGCCGATGTTCGGCCCGGTGCCTCCCGGCGGGAAGAGGCCGACGTCGAACGCCTGCTCGGTCAGCAGCGGGGGCAGCACCGAGATGGCCGCCGTGATGAGCACCAGCACGAGCGCGATCGCGATCTTCCCGCGGTAGGGCGAGAACAGGTGAAGCACCCGCTGCCAGAGGCCGTCGATCTGCGGGGCCTGCTCGTTCGCTGCCCGGATCACGGATTCGTCCCGCATACGGCCACCGGCGGGTGGCCCGCTTCCTGCACCTCGCATCGTCATGGCGTCAGCGTAGGCGCATCCGCCGACACTCCGACGCGCGTCGGGGGCGGATGCGCTGCAGGCGGAGAAAGCGCCAGGACGCTACACGGTCCGGTCGGAGAACCCGGCCGTTCGCGCCTGCTCCACGATCCTCGGCAGGACGTCGAGGAGTGAGACGATGTCGGCGTCGCCGGTCGACGCGCCCAGTGTGAAGCGCAGCGCGCTCAGCGCCGTTCGCTCGTCCAGGCCCATGCCGAGCAGGACATGCGATGGCTCGGCGATGCCGGCCTGGCAGGCGGAGCCGGTGGAGACGGAGAACCCAGCCATGTCGAGGAGGAAGAGCAGGGAGTCGCCCTGGCAGCCGTCGAACGTGGCGTGCACGTTGCCAGGCACCCGTGCCCGCACGTCGACTCCTGCGTCCTGGAGGACGCCGTCGATCGGGGCGCCGCGCAGCTCGGCGCCCGGGATCCGCGCGAGGCCATCCGCCAGACGGTGCGCGAGCGCGTCGAGGCGGGCGCCCTCCGTGTCCATTCGCGACATCGCCGCGTCCGTCGCAGCTGCGAACGCGAGAGCGGCCGGCACGTCCTGGGTGCCAGAGCGCACGCCCCGCTGCTGCCCACCCCCGTGGATGAGCGCCTCGACGGTGTGTGCGCGGGCGAGCGCGAGCGCGCCCATGGCCACCGGCCCGCCGATCTTGTGCGCCGAGACGCTGAGCGCGGCAACGTCGAGATCCCGCAGCGAGACCGGGATGTGCCCGAAGGCCGCGACGGCGTCGACGTGCACTGGGATCCCGTGCTCGGCCGCCAGCGCGGCGAGCGAGCGGACCGGCTGCACGGAGCCGACCTCGTTGTTGGCGAGGATGACCGTGATGAGCGCCACGTCGTGCGCGTGCTCGCGCATCCGCTGCCCGGCGACCTCGAGGTCGACGACGCCGATCTCGTCGACCGGCAGCCAGTCGACGACGGCCCCCTCATGGGCGGCGAGCCACTCGACGGCGTCGACGGTCGCGTGGTGCTCGCCTCGAGGTGCCATGATTCGGACACGAGCCGCGTCCTGCTGCCGCCTCGCCCAGTACAGGCCCTTGACGCCGAGGTTGATGGCCTCGGTGCCACCAGATGTCAGGACAACCTCGATCGGGTCAGCACCGAGCGCCGCGGCAACGCGCTCCCGTGCCCCTTCGAGCAGCCGCTTCGCGGCCTGCCCGTGGCCATGAATCGACGACGGATTCCCCGTCAGGTCCAGGCCGGCGAGGAGCGCCTCCCGCGCCTCGCGGACCATCGGGGTCGTCGCGGCATGGTCGAGGTAAACGGCCATTACACTCCCCGCCCTGCCCTGGATACGGGCATTCTCGACATAGACTTGCGCGATCCGTGCGCACCAGAGCGCGCACGCACACGGTCCGTGCAGCCGCCGTGCGGCGCCGACCATTCAATTCGAACAGTTTAGGCCTCATGCTCGACTCACAGACCCGCTCCGACCTCGGCGTCACCCACCATCAGGGGATCGCGCGCCTCCGCGTGTTCTCGGCGCACGCATCCGCGATGACCCTCTGCCTCATCGACGCCGACGGCACCGTCACGCGAACCGTCGAGATGGCCAGCATGCCCGGCGGCATCTGGCAGGCCGAGTGCGACGAGCTCGTGAACGGCCAGCGATACGCGGTGCGCGCAGACGGGCCGACGACCGGCACCAGCGCCTTCGACAAGCACCGACTGCTCGTCGAGCCGTACGCCAGGCAGGTCTCGAATGTCGGCACCGTCGCCGTGCCCATCTGGACGGCGCAGGTCGTCGAGTCTGAGCCGTTCGACTGGGGAACCGTGCGTGCGCCCCTGCTGCCGCTGCGCGATGTCGTCGTCTACGAGGCGCACGTCAAGGGGTTCACACAGCTCGCCCCGCACATGCCGGACCACCTGCGCGGCAGCTACGCGGGCCTCGCGCACGAGGACACGATCGCCTACCTCCAGTCCGTCGGCATCACGGCCGTCGAACTGCTGCCGGTCCACGCGTTCGCCTCCGAGTCGTTCCTTCGACGCCAGGGCATGGCGAACTACTGGGGCTACAACACGCTCGGCTTCTTCGCCCCGCACGCCGACTACGCCTCCCCCGGCGCCCGCGCCGCGGGCCCGCATGCCATCTCCCGCGAGTTCAAGGGCATGGTCAAGCACCTCCACGCCGCCGGCATCGAGGTCTACCTCGACGTGGTCTACAACCACACGTCCGAGGGCGGCCGTGGCGACGAGACGTCCATGTTCCGCGGTCTCGACAACGCCACCTACTACCGCCACGACATGCACGGCAACCCCGTCGACCAGACCGGATGCGGCAACTCGCTCGACACGTCTGAGGCGATCGTGCGCGAGCTCATCATCGACTCGCTCCGCTACTGGGTCGAGGAGTTCCGCATCGACGGCTTCCGCTTCGACCTCGCGGCGACACTCGGACGCAACGCGCACCACGCCTTCGAGCGCCACCACCCGCTGCTCGAGGCCATCGTCAACGACGAGCGCCTCTCGGACACGAAGCTCATCGCCGAGCCGTGGGACGTCGGCATGGGCGGCTGGCAGACGGGCAACTTCCCGGAGGACTGGTCTGAGTGGAACGACAGCTTCCGCGACCACGCCCGGTCGTTCTGGGTGCGCGACATCGCCGAGGCGCGCAGCTCAGGCGTCCACCCCGAAGGTGCTGGCGCCTTCAGCACGTCGCTCGCCGGCTCCTCCAACATGTTCAGCGATGACCGCGGCCCGCTGGCCTCGGTGAACTTCGTGACCGCGCACGACGGCTTCACGCTGCGTGATCTCGTCTCCTACAACGTCAAGCACAATCTGCAGAACGCGGAACTCGGTCGCGACGGCACCGGCGACAATCGCTCGTGGAATTTCGGAGTGGAGGGGCCGAGCGAGAGCAGCAGCATCGAGACGCTGCGCCGCCGCTCGATGCGCAACCTGCTGAGCACGGTCCTCCTGAGCGCGGGCGTCCCCATGCTCACAGCCGGCGACGAGGTCGCGAGGTCGCAGAAGGGCAACAACAACCCCTACAACCAGGACTCGCCGCTCACCTGGTTCTCCTGGGACCTCAGCGAGATCCAGCTGGCTCAGCTCGCGCACACGCGGCGACTCATCGAGCTGCGGGGGAAGCACCAGGTGCTGCGCCCGAGCAGCTTCAACCACGGGCACGCGCTCAGCGAGCACGGGACGAGGCGACGGTGGTTCGACGCGCTCGGCAATCCCATGGGCGACGGCTCATGGCAGGGGCCGGGCGGCCGCACCCTGCAGGTGCTGCTCGACGCCTACATCCCCGAGGCCGACGCCGACTTCACGGGTGACGCGGTCCTCGTGGACGGCGAGCGGATGCTCGTCGACCGGCTTCTCCTCGTCATCCACGGCAGCGAGGATGACGCGGCGCTGCGGGCTCCCGCCGTCGACGAGGTCACGGGCTACCGTCTGCTCTGGGATTCGACGCACGAGCACCCAGACGAGGCGCTCAGCTCGAGCCGCGTGCTGGTCCCAGGACAGCTCTCCGGTCTGGCGGGTCCCTCGGTGCAGGTGTACGCGGTGGATGTGGAGCACGCGCACCACCACATCTGATCGGACACCGTGCGGGACGACGTTCACATTCCGTGACACGCGGACAGCCCCGTTGCGGGTGGGTGTTGGTAGCGTTCGGTTGTGGCAACGACACCAGCGTCAGAAGACCAGATTCCACCGAGCCGCCCGCGTCGGGCGACCGCCAAGCGAGTGAGCGCGTCGGCGACGGCTGCCCCGACTCCGGAGGCGGCGTCGGCTACGAGCGAGACCGCCGCGTCGACCGGCGAGCCAGCGCCGGTCGTGCAGGCTCCCGCCAAGGTGACGCGTGCGCGCAGACCGAAGGCGCCGGCGGCGAAGCCCGCGGCCGCAGCCGCCGTCGCGACGGCGCTCCCGCCGACGGGCGACCAGTTCCCCGGCTCCGGGTACGTGCCAGCGATCGGGCGCATCCCGATCCTCGACCTGCAGCCGCAGCTCGTCGACAACCTCTTCCCCACGAAGGGATACGTCGGAGACGTCGTCCCGTTCTCCTGCGTCTCCTTCCGCGAGGGGCACGACATCATCGGCGTCGAGCTCGCGCTGACCGCACCTGGCGCACAGCCGGATCGCATCCGCATGCGCCCTGGCCCCAAGGGCACCGATTCCTGGCTTGCCGAGGCGCAGGTCACGGTGGCGGGCACCCACGAGTGGTGGATCGAGGCCTGGAACGACGACTTCGCCACCTGGCAGCACAACGCGGAGATCAAGATCCCCGCCGGCATCGACGTCGACGTCATGCTCGAGCTCGGTGCGCAGGTCGTCGACCGCGCTGCCACCAACCCCGAGCTCACCAGCCATCAGAGCGCCGTGCTGCGGGATGCGGCGACCGCGTCGCGCTTCACGTCGCGTTCCGCGTCCTTCCGTCTCGCGTCCCTCCTCGCCGACGACGTGCTCGAGGTCATCGAGGCGCACCCCGTGCGCTCCCTCGTGACGAGCTCCGCCAAGCGCAGCATCCAAGTCGACCGCGCCCTCGCCGGGAACGCGGCCTGGTACGAGTTCTTCCCGCGGTCGGAAGGGGCGACCCAGGCGGCGGACGGCAGCTGGACCTCCGGCACCTTCCGAACCGCAGCCGAGCGGGTCCCCGCAGTCGCCGCCATGAACTTCGATGTGCTCTACGTGCCCCCGATCCACCCGATCGGCCGCACCAATCGCAAAGGCCCCAACAACTCGCTCACGACAGAACCCGGCGACCCCGGCTCGCCGTGGGCAATCGGCGCCGCAGAGGGCGGGCACCGCGACATCCACCCCGACCTCGGCACGGTCGAGGACTTCCGGTACTTCGTCAGCGAGATCGAGAAGAGCGGCATGGAACTCGCCCTCGACCTCGCGCTGCAGGCGACGCCTGACCACCCCTGGGTCGCCGAGCACCCGGACTGGTTCACGCAGCTGCCGGACGGCAGCATCGCCTACGCCGAGAACCCGCCGAAGAAGTACCAGGACATCTACCCGATCAACTTCGACGGAGACCGCAACGGCCTCTACGCCGAGGTCCTCGAAACAGTCGAGTACTGGATCGAGCTCGGGGTGAAGATCTTCCGGGTCGACAACCCGCACACGAAGCCGCTGCAGTTCTGGGAGTGGCTCATCCACGAGGTGAACGCCAAGCACCCGGAGGTCATCTTCCTCGCCGAGGCATTCACCCGCCCGGCCATCATGCACGCGCTCGCGAAGGCAGGATTCCAGCAGTCCTACACGTACTTCACGTGGCGCAACACGAAGACCGAGCTCGAGGAGTACCTCACCGAGGTCTCGAAGGAGTCGAGCGATTTCCTTCGCCCGAACTTCTTCGTCAATACCCCGGACATCCTCACCGAGTACCTGCAGCAGGGCGGACGGAACGCTGCCAAGATCCGCGCCATCGTCGCGGCCACCTCTTCGCCGCTCTGGGGCGTCTACGCCGGGTTCGAGCTCGCGGAGAACGTGGCCCGTCCCGGCTCGGAAGAGAACATCGACAACGAGAAGTACGAGTACAAGCAGCGCGACTGGGCCGCCCAGGAGGCGAGCGGCTACTCGCTCGCCCCGCTCCTCACGAAGCTCAACGAGCTGCGGCGCGCGAACCCGGCACTGCAGCAGCTGCGCAACTTCGAGGTGCAGTTCAGCGATAACGAGAACGTGCTCGTCTTCTCCAAGCACCTGTCGGCCGAGTACTCCCCAGACGGCGTCTCCAACACGGTCATCGTCGCGGTGAACCTCAACCACTCCGGCATCGAGGAGGCGACGGTCTACATCGACCAGACCAAGTTCGGCTTCGCGGCCGACACGGAGTTCGGCGTGGAAGATCTCCTCAGCGGGCACGAGTGGATCTGGGGCGGCGCGAACTACGTGCGCCTCGACCCCTCCACCCTCCCTGCGCACATCCTGCGCGTCAGGCACTCGGCACTCTGACCCGTCGTTCGGCCGCGCCCGAGGCGCGGCCGAACGATCTCGAGAACGGAAACACCATGACCGACGAACTCCAGCCAGCGGCCCCAGTGACGACCAGCATCCCCGATGGTGAGCTACGCGCAGTCGCCGACGGCACGCACTCGGGACCGCACGCGATCCTCGGGCAGCACCTGCAGGGAGACGGGCGCACGGTCATCCGCGCGCGACGCCCCCTCGCCGAGCGTGTGACCGCGATCCTCACCTCGAGCGGCGAACGGGTCGAGCTGCACCACCTCGCCCACGGCATCTGGCAGGGCGCACACGAGCACGGCCTCGACGACTACCAGATCGAGACGGTCTACACGGACGGCGTTCCCCACACGGTCGACGACCCGTACCGGTTCCTCCCCGTCGTCGGGGAGGTCGACCAGTTCCTCTTCGGTGAAGGTCGCCACGAGCGGCTCTGGCACGTCTTCGGCGCCCACCACCGCGAGCACTGGGGCACCCACGCACCCGTCCGCGGCACCTCGTTCGTCGTCTGGGCACCGCACGCCCAGGCAGTCCGGGTCATCGGCTCCTTCAACGGCTGGGACGGGCGAGCCCACGCGATGCGCCGCCTCGACGCCCTCGGCATCTGGGAGCTCTTCGTGCCCGGCGTCTCGCCGCACGAGACCTACAAGTTCCAGATCCGCACCGCGTCAGGCGAATGGGTGGAGAAGGCAGACCCGCTCGCGCTGCACGCCGAGCAGCCACCGCAGACCGCATCCGTCATCGCGACCCCCAGCACCTACGAGTGGGGCGACGGCGACTGGATGAGCGCCCGCGCGCAGAAGGACCCGCACACGGGCCCCATGACCACGTACGAGCTGCACGCGATGTCCTGGCGGCCTGGCCTCGGCTACCGCGAGCTCGCCGACCAGCTCGTCGAGTACCTCGACGGCCTCGAGTTCACGCACGTCGAGTTCATGCCGCTCGCCGAGCATCCTTTCGGCGGCTCGTGGGGCTACCAGGTCACCGGGTACTATGCGCCGACGTCGCGCCTCGGCTCGCCAGACGACCTGCGCTACCTCATCGACCGACTGCACCAGGCTGGCTACGGCGTCATCATGGACTGGGTGCCAGGGCACTTCCCCAAGGACAGCTTCGGCCTCGCGGAGTTCGACGGGCAGGCGCTCTACGAGCACGCCGACCCGCGCCTGGGCGAGCAGCTGGACTGGGGCACCAAGGTCTTCAACTTCGGCGACTCCCAGGTGCGCAACTTCCTCGTCGCCAACGCGCTCTACTGGCTGGAGGAGTTCCACATCGACGGGCTCCGGGTCGACGCCGTGGCATCCATCCTGTACCTCGACTACTCGCGCGAGGAGTGGGTGCCGAACATCCACGGCGGACGCGAGAACCTCGAGGCCATCGCCTTCCTGCAGGAGGTCAACGCGACCGCCTACAAGCTCTACCCGGGCATCGCGATGATCGCTGAGGAGTCGACGAGCTGGGCCGGGGTGACCAAGCCGACCGAGTGGGGCGGCCTCGGCTTCGGGCTCAAGTGGAACATGGGCTGGATGAACGACAGCCTCCGCTACGTCGAGCGCGACCCGATCTACCGTTCGCATCACCAGGGCGACCTGACCTTCTCGTTCGTGTACGCATGGAGCGAGCGCTTCCTGCTCCCCATCAGCCACGACGAGGTCGTCCACGGCAAGGGCTCCCTGTACTCGAAGATGCCGGGCGACGAATGGCAGAAGCTCGCAGGCACGCGCCTCTTCCTCGCCTACCAGTGGGGCCACCCGGGCAAGCAGCTGCTCTTCATGGGGCAGGAATTCGCGCAGCAGACCGAATGGAGCGAGTCCCGCGGCCTCGACTGGTGGCAGCTGGACAACCCGGGCCACGCCGGTGTGCAGCGGCTCGTGGGCGACCTCAACCGGCTCGCGAAGAACGAAGGCGCGCTGTGGCAGCGCGACGACGACCCCGCCGGCATGGTGTGGCTGAGCGGCGACGACGCGGCCAACAGCGTCCTGGCATTCGCGCGCCGCGGCTTCGACGGAAGCCCCGACGTCGCGATGATCTTCAACTTCTCGAACCAGGTCATCAGCGGCTACCGCCTCGGACTGCCGCACGCCGGTCGCTGGTCCGAGGTCCTCAACACCGACGCCGAGACCTACGCGGGATCGGGTGCAGGCAACTACGGCTCCGTCACGACCGAGGAGACCCCTTCGCACGGGTTCGCGCAGTCGGCCACCGTCACCGTGCCCCCGCTCGCCGCGGTCTGGTTCAAGTACGAGGGCTGATCGGCCCGCGCGCAGCGACGACGAGGCCCGGATGCGATCTGATCGCATCCGGGCCTCGTCGTCGTCTCGCCGCGACGTCAGAACAGCAGGTTCGTGAGCCTCGCACGTGCCGCGCCGACGCGCGGGTCGGCGACACCGACGACCAGGAACAGGTCGAGGAGGCGCTCGCGAACGGTCGTCTTCCCCTCGGCGTCGAGCTTCGGGAACAGCGTGAGGAGGCGATCGAAGGCGTCGTCGATGTGCCCACCCGACAGGTCCAGGTCGGCGACGTCCAGCTGCGCGTCGAGGTCGTCGGGCGCGGCTGCAGCGCGCTGCCGGATCTCTTCGAGCGTCTTGCCCTGGAGGCGCACGAGGAGCTGAACCTGCGCGAGACCAGCTCGAGCCTCGTCGTCGGCGGGGCGCTCAGCGAGAGCGCGCTCGTAGGCGTCCACGGCGGCCGCGTAGTCGCCGCGCTCGAGCGCCTCGAAGGCCTCCGCGTGCAACGGCGGCAGCGGCGGCGCGGCAGGCTCCTGCGCCTCCGCGTCGTCCTGCGGTGCCCCATCCACGGCGACATGGCCGGTCAGGCCCTGCTGGGCTGCGACCTGCAGGATCTCGCCGACGATCTGCGTGATCTGCTCCTCAGGCGGGTTGCCGGAGAACAGCTGCAGCGGGCGACCGCCGATGATGGCGATGACCTGCGGCTGCTGACCGAGCTGAGGGTGAGCATCCAGGTCGACGCGCACGAGCACGACCCGCCCCTCAGCCCCGCGGACGATCTTGGCGAGCACCGGCGAGAGCGCCTGCGCATCGCTGGACCAGGCCGCGTGCATCTCGACGATGACGGGCAGGAACTGCGAGAGCTGCATGAACTGCTCGAGCGTCTGCTCGTCGGCGTCGACCACGATGTCAGGCAGGGTCGCAACGGGCTCTCCGGCGGCGGGTGCGGCGGCCTGGCCAGGGGTCCCACCGGCCTGGGCTTGCGGGGCCTGACCCGCCGGAGCGCTCGCGCGCTGCACGAGCGAGGAGAGATCAACTGCTCCGTAGAGACTTGCTGGGTTGAGCGGTGGGGTTTCAGCCATAGGTAACCTCGTTCGCGTTGAGCTGGCGTGCGCCGGTCATGGTGTTGGCGAAGCCGAGCAATTGGACTGCGCCGCCTGTCGCTTCAGACGGCACGTAGAACATGAGCTGGTTCGTGTAGAGGGTCTCGAATCCCAGTGAGGAGGAGCTTGCGCCTGCCAGGGCCGCGGTGCGTCCCTGCACGCTGAGGGTCGCGAGCTGGGTACGCGCGCTCAGCTTCTCGACCTCCTCGATCGAGACGGCGACGATCGCCCCGCCGTCGAGCGTCTGCACACCGAATGGCGGGTCGTCGGTCGGCCGCGTCTGGAACTCGATGCGTGCGGCGTTCGCGTCGATCTCGCCGGAGACCGCCGCACGAGCCTCGGAGATCTGTGTGCGCAGCGAGTCGCCGTCAGGAGAGAACAAGGCGGCGAACTGGGAGCCGTCACCGTTGCTGATGACATCTGCGTAGGCCGCGGCGAGCTCCTCCGGTGCGATGACGAGCGGCTGCTCGAGTCCGTCGATGCCTGGGGCGCCGATCTCAGCCGGAGCGGCTTCCGGCAGCGTGACATCAGGGGTGAGCTGAACGATGGAGGCGACCTTGTAGGTGTCGCGCGCGCTGGACTGCGTCAGCATGATCCCGAACGGTGCCGTCGGGGTCTCTCCCCCGGCTTCGCGAACCACGAAGATCGACTTCGGCCAGGCGTCTGACGCCTGCGGAACGGCGTAGACGACCTCGCCAGTGGGGAACGCGACTGGGCCCGGGAGGGCGTTGTCTGCCGCTTTGGCCTGGTACTCGGCCGCTCGCTCCTGGTACGCGGCCTGCGTGAAGCGTGGCTTCAGCCCGTCCGGGTTGTTGGCGGCATCACCCTCCTGGGCGAGGCGCGCGGCGTCGTCGAGAATCTCGGTGAGCTGCTGCGCGTTCACGGCCGGGAGGGCTTCGCCCTCGGTGAGGAGCGCCTGGTCGATGGATGAGGTCGGGGTCGGGGTCGTCGGTGCGCTGGTGGATCCACCGAACTGCTCCGGCCACAGGTCGGCCGAGCAGCCGGTGAGGGCGATCGACCCGACGAGCAGCACCGGGATGAGCCTGAAGAGGCGCTTCGGGGCCTGGCTGCGGTCCCGCCCGCGGGGCCGGCGCCACTGCTGGGGCTCTGCGGCCGGCGCGCCGTCTGCAGAGGCTTCAGGGTTTGACCCGGAGGCGCCACCCGATGGCGGCTCTCCCGCATCCGAGGAGTTGTCGTCGTGCTCGTCCCCGTCATCCTTCGTGGATGGCTCGGGTCGGTCCTCGCCCGTCGACGCAGCCGCGGGTGCTGCCTCGGCGTGAGCGTCTGGCTGGGCGAGCGGAGCGGCGTCGACAGTCTCAGCTTCATGCTCGGAGGGCGTGGATGGGGCGCTCCAGCTGAACGGGTCGTCGACGGCCACCGGCGTTCCATCGGCCGCAGGTGCGGAGACAGGAACGGGAGCTTCTGCGCTCGGAGCCCGGAACGAGGGGAAGGCGGGTTCGTCTGTCTGGCGCGATGGCTCATCCGCAGCCGTGGGAGGTGCCCAAGCGTGGACGGGCTGCTGGTCTGCTGCGACGGCAGCGGAGCTCTCGTCTGCGGGCTCGGTCTGGTGGCCTTCGGAGAGCCTGACCGAGGCCGCGACGACGCTCTGCGATTGCTCGACCGGGTCCACATCCACGGCATCGAGCCCGTCGTCGGCGCTCGGAGCCGAACGCCCGAAGGCGAACGCAGGCGTCGTTGCGGCCTCGCCGACCGCGGGAGCCTCCGAGGAGACCTCCGGTTCGAGTTCCTCGTGAGCCTGGCGCTGGGGCTTGGAGCGCCGGCGCATGCTCAGCAGTGCCCAGAGCAGGAGGCCGAGGGAGATCAGCAGGAGCACTCCACCGCCGAGCAGGAGCGGACCGGCCATGGGCGCGCGTCCGTCGAGCGGCCAGGAGATGGAGACCTGGCTCGGCGCAGGCGACTCGCCGTCGGACTGCACGAGGAGCGCGAAGCCGACCGGCAGGGTCTGCTGCAGCTCGAGTTCGCCGTCACCCTCGTACTCCTGGAACCAGAGGTCGTTGCCGAGGATGCTCGGCGCTGTCGTCTCGTCAGCCGATGCCTCACCGGGGGTGAAGACCAGCGCGCCGCTCGTGTCGTCGAGCGTGACGATCTCGTGCTGGGTCGTGCCGACCCAGCCTGCGATGTCGGCCTGACGTCCGATCGCGACGCGGATGGGCCCGTCGCCGCTGATCGTGATGGTCTGCGTGCCGGCATGCTCGATGAGCGTGTCGCTCGGGATGACGAGCAACGGGGACTCCTGGGTCAGCGTTCCGGCCGCCTCGACCGAGTCGGCGGCCCTCGCTTCCGTGACCTGCAGCCAGCCGACGACAAGCAGCGCCGCACTTCCGAGGAATGCGATCGCGGCTAGGATGAATCTCACTGAGTGACTCCTTCTCGAGTGATTGCGCCGTGCATCGTTTGTGCGCTCGACGTGCTCCTCTCGCGAGGGTGCCGTCGTCGTCCATGTGGTTCATGGCGACTCTCGACCCCTCAATCTAACGCACCGTGTCCGCACTTCCCCTGGAATACGCCGGTGTCAGCCGGGAAAAGGGCCAAAGTCCGGTCTCGCGGAGAGCGAACCTCGAACTTTCCGAGCGGGTTCCAGCCGCCATTCCGTCCCTCATCAGGCTCCGTCACCCACCCGCCGTCTAGACTTCACCACGTGCGCACGCGGTGGTCGCGCACGTGCAACCTGACTCACGCGGAGGCGTTCTTGGCATTCGACGACATCAACTTCAACACAGCGATGCGCGGTTACAACCGCGAAGAGGTCGACGAGGTCATCAGGTCGCTGCGCACCCAGCTCGCCCAGGCCGGGAATCAGGATTCCGGCGCGAGCCGTGAGATCGCCGCCATGCGCACCCGCATCAAGCAGCTGGAGACGGAGCTCAACGAGGTCGGCAACCCCACGTACTCGGGGCTCGGCACGAAGCTGGCCGGCACGCTCGCGACGGCTGAGCAGCAGGCGCAGAAGCTCACCGCCGAAGCCCAGCGCGAAGCGGACAAGATCCTGAGCGAGGCCCACCGGAACGCCGCACGCATCCACCAGGAGGCGAACGACTACGCAGAGCGTGTCACTCGGGAGGCCGATGTGCGGGCTTCACGCGTCCTGAGCGACTCCCGCTCGGAAGCTGACAGCCTGCTCGAGAACGCGAAGCAGGAGGCCGACCTCACCCGCACCAACCAGGAGCGCGAGATCGAGACCGTCAAGGATCAGGTCACGACCGAGCTCCGCGAGCTGCGGCACTCCACCGACCTCGAGATCAGCGCGCTGCGCGCATCCGTCGACGAGGAGCTCGCGACCAAGCGCCAGGCTGTCGAGAACGAGATCGCGGAGTCCGCGGCGCGACTCGCCGAACGCCAGCGCGAGATGGACAAGGTGCGGGCCGACTTCGAGCGCGAGGCCGCCGCTCGTCGCACGCAGATGGAGCACGAGCAGGAGGCCGCGCGGCAGCTCGCGAAGGGTGAGATCGATGCACTCCGCGAGGGCTCCGTGCGGGAGCTCAACGCGAAGCGCACGGAGCTCGATGTCGAGCTCTCCAAGCGACGCAACGCGTTCGAGCAGCAGCTCGTCGCCGCCGGCCGGAAGGCGGAGGCCGCGGCGAAGAAGCTCATCGACGATGCCACCGAGCAGCTGGCCGATCTGAACCAGCGCAGCGAGCAGGTCCGCCGCGAGGCGGGCAAGATCATGGCGGATGCACGGCGCCGGGCGCAGGAGACGCAGGACCAGGCGGAGCGCAAGGCAGCCGATCTCCTCGAGACCAGCAACAAGCAGGCTCGCGAGCGCAACACCGAGGTGGAGCAGCACACGAAGAGCCTGCTCGACAACGCCGAGCAGCGCCTCTCCGAGCTCCGCGAGGAGCGCGACCAGGTGCAGAGCTACCTGGACCAGCTCAAGCGGGCATTCTCGCGCACCGATTTCAGCCTGCCGGAGGCGGACGAGCAGATCACGAAGCGTCCTGCAGAGGCGGCGCACGAGGCTCCGGCCTCGGGTGACGACGCAGCCGGGGCCGAAGCCCACGCGTTCGCGCTGTCCAGCGGCGGCGCGCAGCAGGAGTCGGACGCAGATGCGGAGGGCACATCGGACGACGCGGACGCGTCGGCGGACGAGGCCACCGATCAAGAGGCCCCGGTTGCTGCCCAGGCCGGCGGCCAGAACCGCGGCCAGACCGCCAACCAGAAGCGCGGCGCACCCCGCCAGCGCTGACCCGCGCGCGGCGCGAGCTGAGGCGGCACCGCGCGTCTAGAATCGGATCCCGGTCTCCGGCCGGGATCCGATCAGGGGGAACACCGCATGCGCATCGAGAATCCGTTCAGGCTCGGCTTCATCGCCACGATCGGCGTCCTGGTCGCCCTCGTGCTCGGCGGGATGATCGCCTCACTGAGCACGATCCTCACCTACATCGGCGCCGCACTGTTCCTCGCGCTCGGCTTCGAGCCGATCATCGCCTTCCTCGAGCGCCACCGGTGGCCGAGATGGGCTGCGATCATCTCGTCCCTCGGCGGTGCCGCGATCGCGCTGGGGCTCGTCGTCTGGGCCCTCATCCCGAGCATCTCGACGCAGGTCGAGCAGCTCTCGGCCCGCTACACGTCCATCGTGAACGACCTCGCGGGCTCGAATGTCATCGAGTGGGTCGACGAGCGCTTCCCTGATCTGCAGGCGCAGGAGTTCGTCACCGACGCACTCGAGTGGCTGCGCAACAACCTCGCCACCATCGGCGGTGGCGTGCTCGAGGTCGGCTTCGGCATCGTGAATGCCTTCTTCGGCGTGCTCATCGTCTTCATCCTCATGCTCTACTTCGTCTCGAGCATGAACAGCATCAAGCGCGGCTTCTACCAGCTGCTGCCGGCCTCTCGCCGGGCGCGCACGGCTGAGCTGACCGAGCAGATCACCGCGTCCGTCGGGAAGTTCGTGCTCGGTCAGCTGGCGCTCGGCCTTGCGAACGGCATCCTGTCCTTCACGTTCCTGTCGATCATCGGCGCTTCGATGCCTGCGGTGTTCGCGGTCATCGCGTTCCTCGGCTCGCTGATCCCGCTCGTCGGCACGCTCTCCGCATCGATCATCATCGTGCTGCTGCAGCTGGCGCTCATGCCCGTCGACAGCAGCGTCTGGTGGATGGCGGCCATCTACTACGTCATCTACATGCAGGTCGAGGCCTACCTCATCAGCCCGCGCATCATGAGCTCGGCCGTGCAGGTGCCTGGAGCGATCGTCGTGATCGCAGCCCTGACCGGCGGCACGCTGCTCGGCCTGCTCGGAGCCCTCGTGGCCATCCCGATCGCCGCAGCGATCCTCCTCATCGTCAAACAGGTCTGGATCCCCGCACAGAACGAGCGATAGCTCCGTCGGCGAGTTCGGGCGCACATCGAGGCGACGGCTCCTCGCGGGCCTATGATTCGAGGCGTGCAGAGCATCAAGTGCCCCCGTTGCGCGTCGCTCGTGATGCTCGAATCGCTGTCCTGCGCAGCGTGTGCGACACCCATCGCGTTCCACGACGAGACCCAGGTCTTCGTCGACGTGAGCGGCGGCCCCGTGCTCATCGAGGGCAGGCTCTGGCGCACATGCGGCAACCGAGACTGGCAGTGCAACTGGCTCGTGGAGGACGGGATCGCCACGGCATCATGCCTGTCATGTCGTCTCGTTCGCAGGCGCCCGGATCTCGACGACACGCTTGCGCTCGAGAAGCTCGCGGAGGCCAACGCGGACAAGCGTCGCCTGCTCGCGCAGTGTCTGCACCTGCGGCTGCCCATCGAGAGCTACGCGGAACGCGAGGGCGGCCTTGGCTTCGACCTGCTCTCCAGCCGGAGTTCAGGCCAGCGGGTGACGATCGGGCACGCGAACGGCATCATCACAATCGACCTGGCCGAGACACTGGATGCGCACCGTGAGGCGCTCCGCGTACGTCTCGGCGAGCCGTACCGCACCCTGCTGGGCCACTTCCGGCACGAGATCGGGCACTACTACCAGTCGATCCTGCTCGATGACGAGGTGCTGCTCTCCGAGTGCCGCGAGCTCTTCGGCGACGAGCGAGCGAGCTACCGTGAGGCGCTCGACCACCACTACCGGCTCGGAGCACCGGAAGGGTGGTCGGCGTCGTTCATCTCCGAGTACGCGACGATGCACCCCTGGGAAGACTTCGCGGAGACCTTCGCGCACTACCTGCACATCCTCGGCTCACTGTGGACGGCGGCTGCGTCGAACGTGCACCTGCAGCCGTCGACGACGCCCCTCATCGACTACACCGAGGAGCCCATCGAGCGGGTTCTCGCCGACTGGCACGAGGTCTCGCTCCTGCTCAACCGCTTCAGCCGGGCGATGGGCCAGAACGACCTCTACCCGTTCGTGCTGAACGCCCCAACCGAGGTCAAGCTCGGCTTCATGCACCGCATCGTGACGCGCATCACTCGCCGCTCGGCCACAACGAGCTGAGCGGAAGGGCAGCGGGGTTCGTGCGCTGCACGATCTCCGTCAGCACGCGCTTCGTCTGCTTCTCCCCCACCCACAGGTGCCGTCCCTCGTCGACGGGCACCAGCTCCAGGTTGGGGAGGTGGGCGATACGCTCCGCCGCCTCATCCGGCTTGAGGAAGTCGTCATGCTCCGGGACGACGAGCACGACGGGAATGGTCGCGTCCGCCCAGCGGTCCAGCTCGGTCTGACTCGTGCGGCGCAGGGGCGGGGAGAGCAGGATGAGCCCCTGGACATCGGGGTGCTCGCGGCCGTGCTTGAGCGCCAGCTCGGTGCCGAAGGACCAGCCGACGAGCCACGGGTTCGGCAGCCCACGCTCGCGGACGAACGTCATCGCCGCCTCCACGTCGGCTCGTTCCGTCTCGCCATCCCCGAACTCCCCGTCGCTCGTGCCGCGGGGAGACGTGGTGCCTCGAGTGTTGAAGCGGAGCACGGCGAGGTCCGCCTGGGCGGGGAGTCGAAGGGACGCCTTGCGGAGCACGTGCGAGTCCATGAACCCGCCGGCAGTCGGCAGCGGATGCAGGGTGACCAGTGTGGCGACCGGCGCCCGGTCGAGCGGCAGCGCCAGCTCGCCGACCAGCGTGAGGCCGTCGCTCGTGCGCAGCTCGATCTCCTCGCGGCGTGCGGGGAGTTCCGTGCCGCTCCTGATCTCGACCGTGGTGGCTTCCGTGGGGGTCTTCGATGCTTCAGTCACGCCATCCTCCAACAGTGGTTGTGCCAGTGGCGGCGCGCCGCCAGGGCTTGCTCGTCGCCGAGGATGCCCTCTGCGCGCCAGACGACGACGTGAGCGACGCCGGCTTTGACAGGGTTCGGGCAGCCGGGGCAGACGTAGTCCTTGACGGCTCGCACTGCGGAGATGGGCTGCACGGTGTATGGGACGCCACGGCGCACCTCGGTGCGCCGCCACCCGTCGCGCAGGTGCTCGAGCTCGTCAGCCGCCCCTGTGGCTCGATCCGCGGCGGCCTGCTGCCGCTTCGCCGCCCGCCCGCCCCTCGCTCGGGACGAGGATTCCCCGCCTTGGCGGCGGGAGCGGTTCGAGCGGGGCATGCCGACCATTCTAGGAAGTCGGCCCGCACCGGACCGACAGACAACGCCGCGTGACCCGGAGGTCACGCGGCGTCGTCTGCTGTGCGCTCGGGGCGCCGGGCGTCTCAGTACCAGTTCTTGGCTTCGGAGTGAGCCCAGGCGCCGCACGGCGTGCTGTAGCGCTCCTTGATGTAGTCGATGCCCCAGCGGATCTGCGTCGCGGGGTTCGTGCGCCAGTCGGAACCGTGGGTGGCCATCTTGCTGCCTGGCAGCGACTGCGGGATGCCGTAGGCACCGGACGACGGGTTCTCGGCGGCGGCGTTCCAGCCGGACTCTCGCTGCCACAGCTTCTCGAGGCACGCGAACTCGCCGGTCCCCCAGCCCATCGACGCGACGATGTTGGCGGCCACGGCCTTCGACGTGCCTGGATCCGGTGCGACGTAGTCGGGGCTGCTGTACGAGGAAGACGAGGAGGAGGATGACGACGACGAGGAGCTGGACTCCTCTTCAGTCGGCGTCGGGGTGGGAGTCGGCGTGGGCGTCGGGGTGGTCACGACGATGCCGGCAAGGTCGTTGCTGCGGGGTTCAGCGTTCGGGGCTGCGGTGCCCTCGTCAGCAACTGCTTCCTCGCCCTGAGCCTCGACTGCCGATACGAGGCTGACCTGGTATCCCTGAGCACCGGCAGCGGTGAGATCTGCGACGCTCGGCGCGATCGCCAGCGCCGGCGAAGCGCCTCCGGCGACGCCAGCCTGCAGGACGGCGGTGAGCGCCAGTGCACCGACTGCGGTGCTCGCTGCGATAGGGACGATGATCTTCGCCCGTGAGCGTCGTGCGGCTGTCGGACGCGCTGCTCGCGTCGAGCCGGTTCGCTGCAACGTGGTCATTGATCTCCCGGGGTTGGAACTAGGGACTCACCGAGGATAACGGAATGGTCACGGAATGGCAACGAAAGCGGCGTCAGCCGGTCGGGCACGCGCTGGCCGAGTTGCGACGCTGCGGGAGTCGCGCAAGGCTGACTGGCAGCCTAGTAGCAGCTCCACTGACCCCAGCCGGCCTTGGCCTGCAGCATCTTCGCGCGCATCGTCTGCTCTTCGACGGAGGCCTCAGATGGGAGGCCCGTCCCGCCAACGGACTGCCAGGTCGGGATCGAGAACTGGTAGAGGCCGTAGTAGCCGGCAGGGTTCACGGCGGCCGGGTTTCCGCCGGACTCACACTGCGCGATGCGCGCGAGCGTCGCATCCACGCTGGGGTCGGACGACACGTTCGCTTCTTCGTACGAGCTGCCGCCGGACGAGCTGGTGTCCGGCGACGGTGCCTTGGGCGCCGGAGCGGGCTCGGGCTCGGGCTCCGGCGTGGGGGTCGGTGTCGGCGTGGTCACGACGATGCTCGCGATGTCGCTCGTGCGGGCGTCGGAGGCCTGCGACTCATCGACTGCCGAGACGAGACTCACGGCGTATCCCTGTGCGCCCGCCACGGTGAGCTCGTCGACGGATGCAACGGAGAGCACCCCGCTCTCACCATCGTTCTGGGCGCCCAGCTGCACCGTCGCGGTCACCGCGAGGGCCGCGATCGCGAGCCCGGCCAGGGTCGGCACGACGACACGAGCGCCGATGCGGCGGCCGAGGCCGGCGGGCCGAGAGGCCCGGGTGGAGCCGGTGCGGATTTCAGTCGTGGTCATGCGGGTACTCCCAGGTGGTTCGCGTGTGCGCGGTCTTCAACTGCGGCGGTGCTGCGGCCAGGCCGAGCAGCTCCCCAGGACTCAGTAGGAGCCGTTGTGCTGGTTCCAGGCTGCGCAGGGGGTGCCCCACGCTCGGTCGATGTAGTCGATGCCCCATTTGATCTGCGTGATCGGGTTCGTCTTCCAGTCGGCTCCCATGGTGGCGAGCTTCTCGGCGGGCCAGGACTGGGGGATGCCGTAGGCACCGGATTCGGCGTTCTCAGCCAGGTAGTTCCAGCCGGATTCCTTCATCCAGAGCTTGTCAAGGCAGGACATCTGGTCGGGGCCCCAGCCGTACTGGGACTTGACCATCTCCTCGGTGATCTTCTTGAGCGACGCTGGATCGGTCGGCACGACGTCGATGCTGACTCCCAAGCCCCGGTCGTCGATGGCGGTGCCCTGCGAGGTCTCGCCTGAGACAGCCAGGACCGCGTACGCCTGAGCCTGCTCCTGCGACAGCTCCTGCAGGTTCGGGCCGATGGAGGCATCCGCTGAGGCGGTGGCTCCTGCGCCCGTGAGCGTCGTTACGGCGATCGCTCCGACTGCGACGACGCCGAGGGCCGCGGACCCGAAGATCGCGGCGCGGCGCTTCGCGCGCTGCTGTCGCCGCTGGCGCGCACGCTCACCGCGCGTTGCAGTGGGTTCCGGCATGGAGCTCCATCCGACGGGTCAAGGGGACCCGGCAATCGTAACGGGAAGGTCACGATTTGACAACGCTCAGGCCAAGTGGAGGTGCGAGGAGAACCTAACGAATCGCCAGCATGACATCGATGACCGCGTCGATGAGAAGGTCGACCTGCGTCTCCTTGTAGCCGTGGCGCTTCGGCGTGAACGCCACTCCCCTGACCTCGCGCAACGACATCGCCGTGCCGCCACGCAGGAAGTCGGCGAGACGACCCGAGAACTCGTCCACCTCTTTGACGTCGTACCCGCGCTGCAGGACGGAGACGCGGTCGAAGCGCTCACCGTCCTCGCGGCGCAGTCGCGCGAGCACCGCGCGGGCCGTCGTCTTGGTCTCGCGGAGGAAGACCTCCCGGCCGACACGCTCGATGTGCTCATCACGTTCGCGGATGGCGACGGCGTCTTCGAGACGCTCGAGCGCCGCATCCACGTGTGGGGCGGAGTACCCGCCCTTGCGCATCGTGAACGCCGTGTGGCGGATGCTGCTCGTGGACAGGCGCTTGCCCTGCGTGCCGTTGTCGAAGTTGTCGTAGCGCTGCCGGGCGACGCGGAATGCACGGTCGACCTCTTCGGCGTCGTAGCCGAGGGTGCCACGAGGTGCCAGAGGGAATGAAGTGCTGCTCACGCCGACCATTCTGCCGCATCGTGGGCGAACATGGCGCAGGCTCCCCGGCGGGGCACTACCAGAGCGTCGAGTCGGCGCTCCAGAAATACAGTGCGAAGGCCATAGCCCCCGAGGGGAGGATCGAGTCGATGCGATCGAAGAAACCGCCGTGACCCGGCAGCCAGGAGCTCATGTCCTTGATCTTCAGGTCGCGCTTGATCATCGACTCCGTGAGGTCCCCGGCGGTGGCCGTGATCAGGAGCAGCGGGCCCATGATCAGGCCGAACCACCACTGCTGGTCGAGGAGGAACAGGCTCACGAGGATGCCGACGACCACGGAGGTCAGCGCCGCACCCGCGAACCCTTCCCAGGTCTTCCCTGGGCTGATCTTCGGCGCGAGCTTGTGCTTGCCGAAGTTGAGCCCGAAGACGTACGCGCCGACGTCGACCGCCACGACGATGATGAGGAAGCCGAGCACCCACCATTGGCCGTCTTCCTGAGCCGTCAGGAGCACCGTGAACGAGCCCAGGTACGAGACGTAGATGAGGATCAGCGCAGCGGCCAGGAAATCGGCCCAGACCGCCTTTCGAGGCGGACGATCCCTGGAGACGGAGGCTTCGACGAGCCGCCACAAGGTGACGACCAGCACGCCGACCAGCAGCGCGATCCATTGACCGACGACCTCGAGGAAGTAGGCGGCCGGGATGATGGCGACCGCCGCGGCGACGAGCGGGATGCGCGGCACGTCGCGACCGGCTCCGCGCATCGCGCTCGCCAGCTCGATCGTCGCGAAGACGACCATGGCGATCGCGAACGGGATGAACAGCTCTTTGATGAAGATCAGGCTCGACAGCAGCAGCCCGCCGAGGACCACCCCGAACAGCACCGCGAAGGCCAGGTTGCGCCCGCTGCGGGCGTTGATCGCGTCGTTGCGCGCGCGCAGCTTGTCGCGTTGCTCTCGCACCTGCGTCCGCGCATTCTGGGCTCTCGACTCCAGGTCGTGGAGGATGTTCGCGCCGGTGTCACCGAGTCGCGACTGGGAGCGGAGCGGCGCCAGCGGCGGGGCCAGCTCACCGTCAGAGAGGGTGGGGAGCTCACGCGATGCCACCGGTTCCCCGACGACGGGCTCCGCGCCGCCCTCACCGGCAGCCGGGCCGAAGGCGCTGGACGCCTCATGCGCTTCGGACTCCGTCGCCGAGTCCCGGACCTCCGGGTCCGGACGTTCGCCGGGGTCCACCCCGTCACTCCCAGTCGTCGACACGAGCGATTAGACCTCGAGGAGCTCGGCTTCCTTGTGCTTGGAAGCCTCGTCGATGCGGTCGATGTGCGCCTTCGTGAACGTCTCGAGTTCCTTCTCGCCGCGGGTGATGTCGTCTTCGCCGACTTCGTCCTTGAGCGCTTCGAGGTCGGTCTTCGCCTTGCGGCGGATGTTGCGGACAGCGACGCGGGCTTCCTCGGCCTTCGTCTGAACCAGCTTCACGTACTCCTTGCGACGGTCTGCCGTGAGCTCCGGCATGACGACTCGGATGAGGTTGCCGTCGTTGCTCGGCGTCACGCCGAGGTTCGGGCGGGAGACGATCGCCTTCTCGATCTCCTTCAGCGCCGACTTGTCGTAGGGCGTGATGACCAGCACGCGGGCCTCAGGCACCGCGATGGAGGCGAGCTGCTCGAGCGGCGTGGCCGTGCCGTAGTAGTCGACGGGGATCTTCGTGAAGAGCTGCGGGTTCGCACGCCCGGTCCGCACCGTGGAGAAGTCTTCCTTCGCGTGGTCGACAGCCTTCGCCATCTTGTCTTTGGTCTCAGTGAGCACGTCGTTGATCACGGGGTGTCCTTTCCAGGGCGTTCTGCATCATCCTACCGAGGTGGTGGGATGCGCACGCTACGCGCGAGGGCGCGGCGTGCTGACGAAATTGTCGCGGGCTGGCGGTGCCTGGCGCGGCGGCTAGTCCAGGCTCGACGTGACGAGCGTTCCGATGTCCTCGCCCAGGATCGCGCGGGCGATGTTGCCCTCGGGGCTCATGCCGAACACGCGCATGTCCATGCCGTTGTCCATGCAGAGGCTGAAGGCCGTGGAGTCGACGACCTTGAGGCCACGCTGGAGCGCATCCTGGTAGGTGACCGAGTGGAGCAGCTCCGCAGTCTCGTCACGTCGGGGGTCCGCGGTGTAGACACCGTCGACGCCGTTCTTCGCAACGAGCACCACGTCAGCTCCGACCTCCAGGGCGCGCTGAGCGGCGACCGTGTCGGTCGAGAAGTACGGGAGGCCTGCACCCGCGCCGAAGATGACGACGCGACCCTTCTCCATGTGACGCTTCGAGCGCAGCGGGATGTACGGTTCTGCGACCTGCCGCATCTCGATCGCCGACTGGACGCGGGCGGGGGTTCCTGCCTGCTCGATGAAGTCCTGCAGCGCGAGGGCGTTCATGACGGTGCCGAGCATGCCCATGTAGTCAGCTCGTGCGCGGTCCATGCCGGCGTTGGCGAGCTGCGCGCCGCGGAAGAAGTTCCCGCCTCCGACGACGATGGCGACTTCCACGTCGCGTGCAGCAGCGGCGATCTCCTTGGAGATGCTCGTGAGCACCTCCGGATCGACACCCATCTTGCCTGCACCGAACGCTTCGCCAGAGAGTTTGAGGAGAACGCGTCTGCGCGGGGCCTGTGGTGACATGTGTGCTCCTTGTGGGGTCGCTGATCGTCCACGAGCCTACCTTGTGCCGAGCGGGCACACGTCTCAGGCGGGCTCCCGCCCTGCTGGCCAGAGACGCGAAACGGGGCCGGATGCAGTTGCATCCGGCCCCGAATTCGTGAACGTCTGGCGTTACGCGCCGACTCGAATGCGACCGAAGTCGACGACGTTGACGTTTGCGGCGTCAGCGATCTTCTTCACGGTCTGCTTGTTGTCGCGAGCGTAGTCCTGCTCGAGGAGCACGATCTGCTTGAAGAAGCCGGTCAGGCGTCCTTCGATGATCTTCGGCAGGGCAACCTCAGGCTTGCCCTCGCTCCGCGAGATCTCCTCGACGATGACCCGCTCCTTGTCGATTGCCTCGGCAGGGACGTCCTCACGAGTGAGGTACTGGGGGTCGAACATCGCGATGTGCTGGGCGATGCCGCGAGCCGTAGCCGCATCGTCGCCCTCGTACGCCACGACGACGCCGACCTGCGGTGGCAGGTCCTGCGAGGTGCGGTGCAGGTAGATCTCGAAGTTGGCTCCCTTGAGGAGAGCCACCTTGCGGAGCTCCATCTTCTCGCCCAGGATCGCAGCGACTCCGTCGATGGTCTCCTTGACGGTCGTGCCATCGACGGGGGCGGCGAGCGCCTCCTCGAGGGTCGACGCGCCAGCGGCGGCCACAGCATCGAGCACCTTCTCGGAGAGGGCGATGAACTTGTCGCCCTTCGCCACGAAGTCGGTCTCGGTTGCGAGCTCGATGAGCGTCGCGGTGCCGTTTCCGTTGTCCTTCGCGGCGACGAGGCCCTCACTGGTGGAGCGGTCAGCGCGCTTCGCGTTGCCCTTCGCACCCTTGAGGCGGAGGATCTCGACGGCCTTTTCCTTGTCGCCGTCGGCCTCTTCGAGCGCCTTCTTCGTGTCGACCATGCCAGTACCGAGCTGCTCGCGCAGCTCCTTGACATCAGCGAGGGTGAAGTTAGCCATGTGTGGGGTTCTCCCTAGTGCTTGAAGTTACTTGGACTCTTCGACGGCTTCGACAGCCTCGACCGCTTCAGCGGACTCGGTCGCCTCAGCGGGCTCAGCTGCTGCTTCGGCCTCAGCGGCCTCGGCAGGTGCCTCGACGACCGCTTCAGCAGCAGGAGCGTCGCCCTGCAGCAGGTCGCTCTCCCACTCGGCGAGCGGCTCGACCTCGGCCTGACCCTCGGTCGGCTTCTGGTGGCGCTGGATCAGGCCCTCAGCCGCGGCGTCGGCGATGATACGCGTGAGCAGTGCAACGGAGCGGATGGCGTCGTCGTTGCCCGGGATCGGGTAGTTGACGTCGTCCGGGTCGCAGTTCGTGTCGAGAATCGCGATGACCGGGATGCCGAGCTTCTTGGCCTCGTCGATCGCGAGGTGCTCCTTCTTGGTGTCGACAACCCAGAGCGCCGAAGGCGTCTTCGAGAGGTTGCGGATACCACCGAGCGACTTCTCGAGCTTGTCACGCTCGCGACGCTGGATGAGGAGTTCCTTCTTGGTGAAGCCGCGCGTGGTGTCGTCGAAGTCGACGAGGTCGAGCTCCTTGAGACGGTTGAGGCGCTTCTGGACGGTGCCGAAGTTGGTGAGGAGGCCACCGAGCCAGCGCTGGTTCACGTAGGGCTGGCCCACGCGCGTCGCCTGCTCGGAGATCGACTCCTGTGCCTGCTTCTTCGTGCCGACGAAGAGGATGGTGCCGCCGTGGGCGACCGTCTCCTTGACGAAGTCGAATGCAGCATCGATGTAGCCCAGCGACTGCTGGAGGTCGATGATGTAGATGCCGCTGCGCTCGGTGAAGATGAAGCGCTTCATCTTCGGGTTCCAGCGACGGGTCTGGTGCCCGAAGTGGACGCCGCTGTCGAGCAGCTGGCGAATGGTGACGACTGCCATGGTCGTTCTCCCTTGTGGAATGCGCATTGCTGCGCGCGGTTGTTCTCTGCGACCGGCGGCCGCACAGCCTGGTACCCAACGCGCATCCGCTCTCACACCGCAATGCGAGAGACCGATGGATGCACGCCTCGATGGGCACGCGAAGTCAGCCCGCTGGGCGGGCTGCTGGGCACAGTCTACACACGCGGAGTGTCGCGCGGAACAGCGGGGCACGCTCGACTCCGTTGTTCCCGCGCCTGGGGACAGGTGTCGTCCACAGGCAGCTGACGTCACCCGTCGAGCTGCTTCGTGGGCAAGCACCATGACTGCATGCACCGCCCATCGCCGCTCCGACAGATCACCACCCGCAGGGCCCGGATCCTCCGAGTGCTGTTCATCACGGTGCTCATCGGCAGCACGAACCTGATGACGGCACCGCACGTCTCGGGCGAGCCGGGCGGGTGGCGGTGGCCCGTCGAGGCCTCACCCCAGGTCACGCGCCCGTTTGCACTCGACACCCCGTATGGCCCCGGTCACCGCGGCATCGACATCGCCGCCGAACCCGGGAGCGATGTCGTCGCCCCGGCGGCAGGGGTCGTCAGGTTCAGCGGCTTCGTCGTCGACCGCCCGGTGCTCTCGATCCAGCATGCCGATGGAGCGCTGACGAGCTACGAGCCGGTCGTCTCCGACCTCCACCCGGGGGCTCCGGTCCTGGCCGGGCAGCGCATCGGCACGCTCAGTCCCGATCACCGACATACGCCGGACGGCTCACTGCACGTGGGCCTGCGCCTGGCGGGCGTCTACCTCGACCCTGGGCCGTCCTTCGATGCCCTCCGCCCGAGGGCCGCGGTCCTGCTCCCCCTCTCCCGTTGAACAGCTGCCGGTGAACAGCCGGCGACCACACCATCTCCACCAGAAAGGCACCACATGTCTCCTATTCCTCGACGCCGCTCGCGAACCGCGGACGGCATCTCCCCTCACCCGCATCGAGCGGCGCGCGCCCTCCTGGGCTGCCTGTCGCGAGCCGGAGCCGGAATCGTCATGCTCGCGATGGCCGCGACCTTCCTCGTCTTCTCGGGGGCGCAGTCGGCGAGCGCGGCGGCCTACGGCCCGGGCTTCGACGATGCTCAGAACGGTGGGCAAGGGCGGATCGGCGCCTACAGCTTCGAGGGACACAACGTGTACTGCCTGCAGCCGTGGCTCCCACGCCCGCTCGACGAGACCACGAAAGGCGATGTGGTGGACGGCCAGCAGTTCCAGATGAGCGACGACAGCACCGCACGGGTGAACTGGGCGATCTCCACGCACGGGCAATCGGCTGACCCCGTCGTGACGAGCGCCGTCGCGATGTTCGTCTGGTCGCTCGCCGCCCCGGACAGCTACGCCAGCCACGGGACGAGCGGAGACGAGCACTACCTCGGACGAGTACCCGCGGACCGGAGGGGCGAGGTCAGCAGCACGCTCGCGACCATCCGCGAGGGGGCGACGAAGGTCGGAGCGCGAGTCCTCGCGAACCACTCGGGGAGCCTGCAGTTCACCACCGACGCCGCCGATGCCAAGAAGGGCACCGTCACGCTGTCATCAGACCTCTCGGGCGCCACCGGCACGGTGGTGCTCTCGGGCGCGACCTTCGCGTCCACGGCAACCGACACCGCGACGCTCACCGTCGGGGAAGCATCACCGATCGTGGTCGTGCCCGCCGGCTTCGAGCGGGGCCCTGTCACGGTCAGCGCGACGGCGAAGGTCACCGCGCCGTCGGAACCATGGGCCGCGAAGATCCTGCTGCTCCACACCCCGGGCGCGCAACTGCTCGGGAGCAGCGGAGGCACTGTCCCCGGCGAGTTCACCGCCGTCGGCCAGGACCGCGTTCCCCGAGTGCCGACACCAGCCCCGATCCCCACAGCCACAGCCACAGCCACAGCCACGCCGACGCCGACGCGCACCGCGGCTCCCCCGCGCATCCCGAGCCCAACGCCATCCGTGACGGCAGCACCGACGACGACGCAGGTACCGACCACGACGCCGACACCGACACCCACCCAGACAGCTGCACCGAGCGTCACGCCGACGCACAGCAGCAGTCCGATCACGACGCCACCGCCCGCCTCACCCGCTCCGCCGACGACAACACCAACGGCGAAGCCGCCTGCACCCACCACGAAGCCCGTACCCCAGAGCACCACAGACGCGGGCACACCTTCGAGCACACCCAGCGTCACACCGACGTCGGACCCAAGCACCTCGCAGAGGCCGACAGCAGCATCAACCGCTGCACCACCGCGCACCCCGTCCGCGTCGCCCACGTCGATGCCTGCCGGCACGGCGGCCGCAGTACCGACAACGCCGACGAGCGCCCAGCCGGAGTGGCTCGCCCAGACCGGGGCAAGCGCCGTGAGCTGGCCGCTCCTCCTCGGCGGTGGCGCGCTCGTCGTCGGCGCGCTCGCACTGGCCTGGGGATTCCTGAGCCGGCGACACCAAGCCTGACACCCCTCACGAGCACGAGCGACCGGATGCGCTCGAGTGATCCCCCCTCCGCTCGCGCCAAGAGAACCGACCGCGGGCCCAACCCGAGAAAGGCGCCGCCATACCCAGGATGAGAAGCACACCCGCGCATGCGCGCCGCGACGGACAGACCGCTCCCCGTCGCGGCGACGCGCACGCCCCAGCCCCAGCCCCAGCCGAATACGGACGCGGACGCGGACGGCATCACCATCGGGGCACGCCCCGACCGTGCGGCCGTTCAGGCTCTCGGGTGCGCCTGCACGTACGAGGCCTTCAGCCGATCCGCCGAGACGTGCGTGTAGATCTGCGTCGTCCCGAGATCCGAGTGACCGAGGATCTCCTGCACAGCCCGCAGGTCCGCTCCCCCGTCAAGCAGATGCGTCGCCGCCGTGTGACGGAACGTGTGCGGCCCAGACGGCCCCCCACCCGGCGCGACACCGAGCACGTCCCGGGAAACGGCGTACACCGTGCGGGCATCCACTCGCCCACCTCGCACGCCCAAGAACAGGGCCCCACCAGACCGAGGCTGCTCCAGCAACGGTCGACCAGACGAGAGCCACCCATCGATCGCCTTCGCGGCGTGAGCGCCGAACGGGACAACACGCTCCTTGTCGCCCTTGCCGACGACCCTGACGACGCGCCGACCGAGATCGACGGCGCCGACGTCCAGCGAACAGCACTCCGAGACGCGGATACCGGACGCGTAGAGCAGCTCGATGATCGCGAGGTCCCGCACCTCAACGGGGTCACCGCTCGACGCGCGATCCGCGAGCGCATCGAGGATGCCACGCATCCCCTCGGCCGACACCACCCGAGGCAGCGTCGAGCCAGCCTTCGGGCTCTTCAGGCGACGAGCAGAGTCCGCACCGCGTCCCGTCTCCTCGAGCCACGACGTGAACCCCCGGAACGAGGCCGCCATGCGAGCGATGCTCGACGCGGCCTTCCCCGCCTGCGTCTGCTGCCACAGCAGGTCCCGGAAGACCTCCAGGTCGAGGGAGTCGAGGGCGTCGACGCCCTCCCGCTCGCAGAAGTCGAGCAGCAGGCTCAGATCGCTGGCATACGCCTTGGCCGTGCGCGGCGAGAGTCCGCGCTCGGCACGCACCGAGCGCAGGTACGTGTCGACCACAACCGAGAGCTCCCGCATGCCGACCATCGTAGGTCGCCGCCCGGGCGACCGGGCGGCGACTCGAGCAGATGCCTACTTCGCGGGCGCCGCCTCGGAGGACGAAGGCTTCGCGGGCTTCGACGCGTCCCGCGGATCGGCGGCGTGCGACGGCTTCGCGTGCGCCGGCCGCCGGTCGCCGAGAACAGCCCTGCTCGGCCACCAGAAGCGGTCACCCGTCAGGAACGCGAGCGCCGGCACGATCACCGTGCGCACCAGCAGCGTGTCGAGCAGCACGCCGACGCAGACGATGATGCCGATCTGGGTGAGCGTGATCAGCGGCAGCACGCCCAACGCGGCGAAGACCGCGGCCAGCAGGATCCCGGCGCTCGTGATCACCCCGCCCGTCGCCGAGAGCGACCGGATCATGCCGTCCCTCGTTCCGTGCTTCACCGCCTCCTCGCGTGCCCTCGTCACGAGGAAGATGTTGTAGTCGACACCGAGGGCCACGAGGAACAGGAAGCTGAACAGCAGCACGGACGTGTCGAGGGCGGGGAAGCCGAAGACGTTGGTGAACAGCAGCCAGCTCGCCCCCACTGAGGCGAAGAACGAGCCGACGACGGTGAGCAGGAGCAGAATCGGCGCCACGAGAGAGCGCAGCAGCAGCAGGAGCACGACGAAGACGACGGCGAGGATCAACGGGAACAGCAGGAGCTGGTCGCGGTCCTGGGCGGCCTGCTCGTCGAGCGCCTGCGCGTCGAGCCCTCCCACGATGGCCCCCGCCCCGTCGATCTGCGACAGCTCGGCACGCAGCCGTTCCACCGTGGCGAGCGCTTCCTCCGTCTCCGCAGGAGACGAGAGGCCGACGTCGATGCGCGTCAGAGTTCCATTGGAATCGCCCACCGCCGCCGACGCGACGCCCTCGATCTCAGCAGCTCGCTGCGCCACCGCCTCCGCCTGGTCAGCCTGCGAGACGACGATCGCGGGGGCGCCAGCCAGGTCGGGGAAGTGGTCGTTGAGCAGCTCCTGGCCGACAACGGCCTCCGGTGTCGACGTGAAGCGCTCCGTCTGCGCGAGGCCGACCTTGATGCTCGGCGCGATGGCCGCGAGCGCGATGAGCACGACGATTCCTGCTCCAGCCACGATGGCCGGCCGCTTCGAGACACCCGTGCCGAGCTTGAACCAGAAGCCCCTGCCGTGCTGGTCGTCGCCGACTCGAGGCACCACCGGCCAGAAGATCCCTCGGGGGAACAGGACGAGCGTCGCAGGCAGGAGCGCAAGCGCGAAGGCCATCGCGACGACCACTCCGATGGCGCAGGCCAGGCCGAGCACAACGTTGCCGCCGAGCGAGGCGAAGAGCAGCGTCGCCAGGCTCAGCGCGACAGTGCCACCGCTGGCGATGATGGCGGGACCGGCTCCGCGGAGCGCCGTTGCCATGGCCTCGCGCCGGTCTTCCGAGACGCGGAGCTCGTCGCGGTATCTGGCGATGAGAAGGAGGGCGTAGTTCGTGCCAGCGCCGAAGACGAGCACCGACAGGATGCCCTTGATCGACGCATCCATCGTCAGGTCGAAGGCGCCAACGATGCGGGTCGAGACGATTCCCGCGACGCCGTCGGCGAGACCGACGACGGAGAGCGGGATGAGCCAGAGCACCGGGCTGCGGTAGGTCACGATGAGGAGGAAGGCCACGACGAGCACGGTGACGGTGAGCAGCGTGAAGTTGGCGCCCTCGAAGACGGCTGCGATGTCGACGGCGAAGCCCTCGGGCCCGGTCATGACCGGGACCAGGCCATCTGGGAGTCCGTCTGCCGCTGCGGCGCGGAGCGCTTCGGCTCGTGCGGACTGCGCTTCCACGTCGCTCGTGGCGTCGAGGGGCACCGTGAGGATCATGGCCTCGCCGTCTTCGGCCGGGAAAGCTGGCGGCAGGGCCTCGACTCCGGCCGCTTCGGCGATGCCGGGGCTCGCCGCGGCGACGGCGGCGAGGTCGTCGGGTGTGAGCGCCTCGCCCTCGCGGTGGAACACGAAGAGCGCGGCCGAGCTGTCCTCGGTCTCGAAGGATGCGAGCGCCTCCTCGACCTTCGCCGACTCTGCAGATGCGGGCAGATCGCCCGCCGGTGCCACGTCTCCGTTCTCACCCGAGCCCCAGAAGAAAGCGAGGCCGCTGAGGGCGACGAAGACGGCGATGACGATCGCACCACTCGCCTTGCCGGTGATGAATCGGATGATCCCGCCCATGGTCGAACCGCCTAAATCCACTAGTAATCAATTTGCTTAGCTAACTTAGCGCTAGGATGGATGTCATGCAATCCGGGGATGAGCGGGGTCGCGCGTTTCCGCGCGTCCATGAGTCGACGGCGCTGCTGCGCGAGATCCTCACGATCTCGGACGAGTACGAGGTGGTCGTCGCGAAGGAACTCGACGTGAATCACACCGATCTGGTCGCCATGCAGCACCTCATCTCGTCGGGTCATCTCACGCCGTCCGACATAGCTCGGAGGCTGGGCATCACGACTGCTGCGGTGACCGTCGTGGTCGATCGGCTCGTGAAGGCCGGGCATGTGCGTCGGGAGCCGAACCCGAGCGACCGTCGCGGTGTGCTCGTCGTGCCCGACGAGGGGTCGACGGCGAAGGCTCGCGGCCTGCTCGCGCCGATGATCATGGACATCGACTCGGTTGCCCAGGAGTTCGATGAAGGCGAGCGCGAGGTCATCGTCCGCTACCTGCAGGGCGTCGTGTCGAGCTACCGCGAGCACCTGCAGCCGCCGCGCTGACCACGACTGCCCGGGGGCGAGGGCATCCGACGCCCCGTCATCACCTCGTGTTCGACGCTTTCACCCATCCGGCGGGCGTCTCGCGAGCGAGCTGATGCATCTCGAGCTCGGCGAGTCCCGCGGCGGTCTCGGCTGTCGTGAGCCCGGCCGAAGAGCCGACGGCGTCGATGCGCTGCGGTCTCCCGATGCGCAGTGCGTCTTTCGCGCGAACGGCGTTGGAGGAGAGCCGCTCGCTGACATCCCGGACTGAGCCGCGCTCCCCTGGCCACGAAGCGCCGTCCGGCAGCGCCAGCTCAGCTGTCTGGCCCTGTCCGAGCATCTCGACGATGTCGTCGACGGAGGTGATGAGCGTCGCGTCCGTTTCTCGGAGCAGACGATGACAGCCCACGGATGCCGCGCTCGTGACGGGGCCAGGCACCGCACCGAGTGGTCGTCCGAGTGTGAGCGTGTGGGCGGCCGTGCTGGCGGCACCAGAGCGACGGCCCGCCTCGACCACGACCGTGGCGGAGGCGAGGGCGCTGATGATCCGGTTGCGCTGGAGGAACCTCCACCGGGTGGGCGCCTGGCCGACCGGCAGCTCCGAGACCAGCGCACCCTGCGCGATGATGCGCTCGAGCAGCGCACGATTGCCCTGCGGGTAGAGCCGGTCCGGGCCGCCTGCCAGCACCGCGACCGTCGTGGCGTCTTCCGCGAGCGCGACGCGGTGAGCGACTGCGTCGATGCCGTACGCCCCGCCGGAGACGAGCGCGTAGCCGCGGTTCGCGAGCCCGCTCGCGAGCCGCACAGTGACTTCTTCGCCGTACGTGGTCGAGGCTCTGGCTCCGACGAGGGCCACTGAGGGGGTGAGCTCCCGAAGGGTGTCGACGGAGCCGCGCACCCAGAGCGCGCAAGGGGCATGCGGTCCGAGGTCGTCGAGCTGCGTCGGCCACTCCGGGTCGCCCGGAAGCACGGCCAGCACCCCGAGCTTCGCGGAGTTTCGCAAGATGGCCAGGGTCCGGTCGATATCGAGGCGATCTCGCCATCGCTCGAGGGCGGAGGCGAGGTCGGCGAGTGGGATCCCCGCCCCGGATCCGCGCTCCCTGGCCCGCTGCAGTAGCGCACCCGAGGTGACAGCGTCGAGAGCCGCGACTGGCCCGAGCGCTCCGAGGAGGAGCCCCGCAGTGGCATCGCCTGGTTCGACAGTGCACGACCAGGCGAGTTGCGCGATGCGGGCTCGCACCTCGTCGTCCCCCGTCGCGTCGGTGCCAGGCCTGCTCACCCCCGAGAGCGCCGCGCGCATCTGGTCGACGTCGGGCCGACCGTGACGGGTCGCTTCCGCAGCTGCGGTGGACTGGTGGGTGCCGGGTTCGAACGGTGTGTGCACGGCGAGCTACCCCAATCTGATTCGGTAGGAGAGTGCCTCCTGGACGTGCTGGAGTTCGGGGCGACGCGCCCCGGCGAGGTCCGCGATCGTCCAGGCGACCCGGAGCACACGGTCGTGCCCGCGCATGGTGACCTGTCCGCGCTCGAGCGCAATCGCGAGCGGCGCGTACGCCTCTCGCGTGGGGCGGTTGGCGGGAGTTCGGAGCCATCGTGAGATGACTCGGGCGTTGAGGCTCCAGGGCGTGGCTGCCAGGCGTTGGCGTGCGCGCTCCCTGGCCAGCCGGACCATCTCCCGCGCATCGGCGGTGCTGGTGGTCGATCGTGCGCCAGAGCTGCCAGGTTCTTCGAGCTGCGCCTCGTGGTCGACGAGTCGGGCGCGGGCCGCGGAGACCCGCTCTACGCGCAGCTGGAGGTCGATCCGGTCGAGCAGCGGACCTGAGAGGCGAGCGAGGTAGCGGCGTGGTGCGGATGCGTCGCAGCGGCAGTCCGCGTCTGGGTCGCCGTGGTTGCCGCACGGGCAGGGGTTCGCGGCCAGCACGAGCTGCATCTCGGCCGGGTAGGCGGCCCTCCCCTGCGCACGATGGATCTCGATGACGCCGTTCTCGAGTGGCTGCCGCATCGAATCGAGCGTGTGGCGCGAGAACTCCGGGGCCTCGTCGAGGAAGAGGACTCCGCCCGTCGCGAGGGAGATGGCACCGGGGCGGATCATGCCGCTTCCGCCTCCGAGCAGCGCCACTGTCGAAGCCGTGTGGTGCGGTGCTTCGAACGGCGGACGTCGGTCGAGGCGTGCGGCCAGCGGGATGCCGCGGAGCGATCGGACCGCGGCAAGCGTGACGGCCGCCTCCGGCTCGAGGTCGGGGAGGATGCCGGGCAGGCGCTCCGCCAGCATGGTCTTGCCTGCGCCTGGTGGCCCGAGCATCAGCAGGTGGTGACCGCCGGCTGCGGCGATGACCAGTGTCCGCACGGCGGCCTCATTGCCGACGACATCGGCGAGATCGAGGGCGGCGGCCAGCTCCTGCTGCCGCGCGGCACTGCCCTCACCGCCCCGCTCGTCCCTGGCGACGGCCCGAGCTGCGGAGCTGGAGGGATACTCCAGTTCGTGGGTGAGGTCGTCGGCGTCCGCGCCGTAGTGCAGCGCGACGGCACGCAGCGAGGCGACGGCGACGACACGGATGTCCTCGACGAGCTCCGCCTCGGCTTTCGAGTCCGCCGGCACGACGACGGTGTCGAACCCCGCGGCGCGGGCGGCGGCGACGGCCGGCAGCACCCCGACGACCGATCTCACCTGCCCGGTCAGCGAGAGCTCCCCGATGTGCACGGCCCTGGTCGGCGACTCGGCGGAGATGATGCCGGCCGCGGCCAGGAACGAGACGGCGATCGCGAGGTCGAACCCGGAGCCGTGCTTGCGCAGCGACGCCGGGTACATGTTCGTGATGACTCTGCTGGCCGGCAGCGGGCATCCAGAGCTCTGCAGCGCCGCCCGGACTCGCTCGCGCGCTTCCCCGAGCGAGGTGTCGGGAAGACCGACGAGCTTGAAGAACGGCAGCCCGGGACTGATCTGCGTCTCGACCTCGACGAGCTCACCCCCGAGCCCCTCGAGCGCGATGGCCACCGAATGGCCGACCGTGCCCTGCGTCATGCGCCGACTCCAGCAACGTGCTCCAGGTTGGGCGCTCGGTCGTGCGGTGCGACCACCGCGATCACATCGAGACGCATCGCACCGCGCTCCTCGGGATGCGCGAGCATCCAGAGACCCGCGAGTCGCCGCATGCGCGCGAGCTTCACGGGCGTGATCGCCTCGAGCGGATGCCCCGCCGCGGTCGAACGCCTCGCCTTCACCTCCGTGAACACGATGTAGCCGCCCTGCCGCGAGACGACGTCGATCTCGCCCTCTCGACAGCGCCAGTTCCGCTCCACCACATCGTGGCCGTGCTCCTCGAGGTACGCAGTCGCGAGATTCTCTCCGAGCCGCCCCAGCTGATCCTTGGCACGCATCCGCACCACCTCCCTTGCCGGGAGTCTGACCCGCCACGAGCCACCGTCCGACGACGAGGAGGGACGGTGTGGACAACCGCCTGCCCACAGTCGCGACGTCAGCAGAGTGCCGGCATGAGCGCATGACCGACGTGTGCGGGACCGTGGGAGCCCCCACCTCGCCCCGGCAGCAGTCGAGCATGAGCGAGCCCAGGCGTCACCTGCCCCTGGGCACCGCTTCCACCGCTAGCCCTTCTGCGCGAGCGCCAGCGGCAGGACGGCGCTCGCCCCGGCGAGACGAAGCTCGCGTGCGCACACCGTCATCGTCCAGCCGCTGTCGACGAAGTCATCGATGAGGAGCACCGGACCCGCCGGGATCTCAAGCGAGCCCGCCGAGAACCGGCCCTCGACGTTCGAGAGCCGGAACGCGCTGTTGCCTCCAGGCTGCCCGGCCGGCCCGCCACGGACCAGGTCCAGGGAGCCGAGAAGCGGGAGGCGGCCCGCCTCCGCGATGCCCTCGGCAAGCGACGCGCTCAACCGGGGCCTCGAGCGCGATGGGACGAAGGCAACGGCCTGCGGGCGCGCGTCCCACTTCCACTCCGAGAGGATGCGGATGCACGCCTGCAGGAGCGGCCCCGTCACGGTCGTCTCCGGGCCGGCAGCAGCGAACAGCTCGCGCAGCGGCCCACCCCAGCCGAGGTCGCTGAGCCGCGCGAGCACGCGCCCCTCGGCCGCCTGCTGCTCTTTCGGGATGCGCCCCTTGAGGTCGACGCCGAGGCTCGCCATACCGCTCGGCCACTGCTGTCGCGGCGCGATGTCTGCGCGGACCCGGTCGAGCGCGGCACCGGCCCTCGCCTGCACCGCCGCGTCCGTCGCCCGGTCGAACCAGATGCCGGCGCAGTTGTCGCAGCGCCCGCACGGGGCGGCAGTCGAGTCGTCGAGCTGCCGCTGCAGGAACTCCATGCGGCAGCCCTCGGTGCGCTCGTAGTCGATCATGGCCTGCGCCTCCGCGGACCGAGCCGCGGCGATGCGCGAGTAGCGGTCGCCGTCGTAGCTCCACGGCTGCCCGGTCGAGACCCAGCCGCCCTGCTCGCGCCGCACGGCCCCGTCGACGTCGAGCACCTTCAACAGCAGCTCGAGGCGCGACCGGCGGAGGTCGACCGCGGATTCGAGCGCGACCGTCGACCTGGGCGAGGCGCCGAGCGCGCCGAGCACCGCCTGCGCTCGCTCCTCGTCCGGCATCGAGACCGTCGCGAAGTACTCCCAGATGGCGCGGTCCTCCTCGCCAGGCAGCAGCAGCACGTCGGCGGAGGCGCTCGACCGCCCGGCACGCCCCACCTGCTGGTAGTAGGCCACAGGCGACGACGGTGCGCCGAGGTGCACTACGAACCCCAGATCGGGCTTGTCGAAGCCCATGCCGAGCGCACTCGTCGCGACGAGCGCCTTGACCTCATTGCGCTTGAGCGCGCCCTCGAGGCGCTCGCGCTCGTCTGGGTCGGTCTTGCCCGTGTACGCGGGCGCGTGGATGCCCGCCTCGCGGAGCGCCGCCGAGGTGTCTTCGGCGCCAGCGACGGTGAGGGTGTAGATGATGCCGGACCCAGGGAGCTCGTCGAGGTGCTGTAGCAGCCAGGCGAGCCGCTCGCGGGCGTTGCCGAGCCGCAGCACGCCGAGGCGCAGGCTGGCTCGGGCGAGCGGGCCGCGGATCGTGAGGATGCCGCTGCGGCCGAGCTGCTCCTCTATGTCGTGCACCACGCGCTCGTTCGCGGTCGCGGTCGTCGCGAGCACGGGGATGTCGGTGCCCAGACCGGAGATGAGCGACGCGATGCGGCGGTAGTCGGGGCGGAAGTCATGGCCCCAGTCGGAGATGCAGTGCGCCTCGTCGACCACCACGAGGCCCGTGCGTGCCAGGAGCTCTGGAAGCTGCGTGTCTCTGAACTCGGGGTTGTTGAGCCGCTCCGGCGAGACGAGCAGCACGTCGATCTCGTCGGCGGCCAGCTGCTCGCGGATGCTCGCCCATTCGTGCGCGTTCGCCGACGACATCGACACGGCGCGGACACCCGCGCGGCTCGCGGCCTCGACCTGGTCGCGCATGAGCGCGAGCAGCGGCGAGATGAGGATGGTCGGGCCCGCTCCTCTGGCGCGCAGCATGAGGCTCGCGATGAAGTAGACGGCCGACTTGCCCCACCCCGTGCGCTGCACGACGAGGACCCGCCTCCGCTCGTCGACGATCGCCGAGATCGCCTCGAGCTGCCCGTCGTGGAAGACCGCGTCGTCTCGGCCGACCAGGGCCCGGAGGATCTGGGTCGCGGCGGATGCGGTGGCCTCGGGAATCGTCGTGTCTGTCACTCCACGAGGCTCCCACGAACCACCGACATCGGCGTTCAGGCGGCGCGTCGCGCCCGCTCGAGCACGAGTGCCCCGGCGACGCTACTCGTCGAGTGCGAGCTCCTTGGGGAGCTCGAACTCCTTCGAACCGGTCTCCTCGACGTTGACGTCCTTGAACGTCAGCACTCGAACCTGCTTCACGAAGCGGTCGGAGCGGTAGATGTCCCAGACCCAGACGTCTTTCATCGTGAGCTCGAAGTAGAAGTCGTGCTCGGTGTCGCGCCTGACCAGGTCCACGCTGTTCGCGAGGTAGAAGCGGCGTTCGGTCTCGATCACGTACTTGAACTGCCCCGCGACGTCGCGGTACTCGCGAAACAGGGAGAGCTCCTGCTCGCGCTCGTAATCGTCGAAATTCTCGTCGTCCATGATCCGCCCAGTCTAGGGGGTCGCGGCCCGAAGCCACGTGTGCCGGTGGAGCTCGCTCGGGCCGGTCGCGGCGATCGCCGCGAGGTGGGCCGCGCTGCCGTATCCCTTGTTCGACTCCCACAGGTACTCGGGATGCGCTTCCGCCGCCGAGACCATGAGGGCGTCGCGCTCGAGCTTCGCGATCACCGAGGCGGCGGCCACGGAGGTGCAGTCCCGGTCGGCTTTCGGTCTCACCACGACGCGCAGGGGCGTCGCGAGGCATGGTGAGAGCCAGTCGTGCGAGCCGTCGAGCAGCACCACCGCATCTGCGACCGGCACCCCGATCGCGTGCAGCTCGGCGAGCGCCCTCTTGGCGGCCGCCCCGAGGCAGGCGGTGATGCCGCGTTCGTCGATCTCGATGGCGCTCGCGTAGCCGACGCCGACGCCCATCGCCCACGACTCGATGCCGGCGCGCGCCTCGAGTCGGCGCTTGGCACTCAGGAGCTTCGAGTCGCGCACTCCAGTGGGCGCCGCGAGCTCGATCCGCCCGACGTCGATAGCGCACGCGCCCACTGCGACTGGGCCCGCGATCGCGCCGCGCCCGACCTCGTCGACGCCGATGACGACCGGGGCTGTGAGCAGCAGCTGGCGTTCGAGTTCGAGCGTCGGGTCGACCGTTGGGGTCACTCCTGGTCCGTCCGCTCGGGCACACGGTCGAAGACCTCCGGATAGTTCCCGAGGAACGTGAACCTGTCGAGCGGCCAGTTGAGCAGGAACGCCTTGCCGACGACGTCGTCGACGGGCACGAAGCCGCCCCCTGGCTCGTCCTGGTGGTAGCGGGAGTCCTCGGAGTTGTAGCGGTTGTCCCCCATGACCCACAGGTGCCCCTCGGGCACGGTCACATCGAACGACATTCCTGATGCGGCCTGCCCGTCCTGGAGCAGCAGGTACGGCTCGCCGATCGGCAGCCCGTTGATGAGCACCTGCCCGTACTCGTTGCAGCAGGAGACGACGTCGCCTGGCAGCCCGATGACACGCTTGATGAGGTGGTTGCTCGTCTCCTCGGGCTTCAGCCCGACGAACTCGAGCGCGCCATCGACGGCCGCCTGCGAGCCGGACTTGGCGGGTGGCGTGACGACGGGAAGCCATCCGCCCGGGTCCTCGAACACGACGATGTCGCCGCGCTCGATGCCGACCAGATCCGGCACCAGCAGGTTCACGAGCACCCGGTCCTCGACGACGAGGGTGTCGTTCATCGACGCCGAGGGGATGTAGAAGGGTCGGAGCAGGAACGTCTTGATGAGCATCGACATGACGATCGCGAGCACGGCGACGATGACCAAGTCGCGGGCGAACGAGAGCATGGCCTTGCCGAGGCCGCGACCCGGCGCCGGAAGCGGTTCATCGTCGGCGATGAGCCCGGTGACGTGGATAGGCGCGTCTGCGATCGCGGAGGAACCGAGCCCAGCGGGCCGCGCGGCTCGTCCGAGGCGGTGCCGCCCCTCATGAGGTGGCCTGCCGTGGGACGGGGCGCGAAGATCGCGCGCACTCGCGTCACCCATGGCTCCCCCTCGCGGTCGGTCCGCGGTGGCGGAACCCTCAGTCAGTGTGCGGAACGACACGAATGGCTCCCGCGTTGGGGAGCCATTCGCCTACAGCCTGAGGCCTAGTTGTCGCGCTTCTCGCGGATCTTCGCAGCCTTGCCGCGACGTCCACGCAGGTAGTAGAGCTTCGCGCGACGCACGGCGCCGCGGGAGACGATCTCGATCTTCTCGATGACCGGGGTGTGCACGGGGAACGTGCGCTCCACGCCCACCTGGAAGCTGACCTTGCGGACCGTGAAGGTCTCGCGGACGCCGGCGCCCTGACGTGCGATGACGACACCCTGGAAGACCTGGACGCGCGAGCGCGTGCCTTCAACGATGTTCACGTGCACCTTGACGGTGTCGCCGGGGCGGAAGTCTGGGACATCGCTGCGCAGCGATGCTGCGTCGATGACGTCGATAACGTTGGTCATGATTTCGCTCTCTGCAGTCGCCACAGGTCGGCTGCGAAGGTCAGTGAAGAGGTTGGCGTGCATCGCGAGGTGCTCTCGTCCCCTGTGGCAGAGTCGAGCCGCGGCACAAGGATCCAGTAAACCATGCCGGCGTTGCCCCCGCAATGCGAGAGTGAGCCAGGTCAGCGCCGTTCGTCGTCAGGTTCGGGGTCGAGCGTGATGATCTTGCCCGCATCCGGCCCGGAGGCACCCCCAGGCCCAGACGACGGCGTCCTGCTTCCCGGCGTCCCAGGCATTCCGGGCCCCGCCATCCCGGGCATCGTGCCGAAGAGGCCGAACGGGTTCGCCTGCGGACCGGCTGCCTGCGCGGCGGCGAGGCGCTCCTGGACCACGGCGGTGAGCCGCCGACGCGCGATGGAGCCCGCGACCACCATGGACAGGAACGCGGCGGCGAGCACCCAGAGGCCCGGCACATCGGGAACCACGGCCCCGACCGCCCAGAGCAGCCACGGGACGATGATGAGCGGCAGGTCGCGCGGTGTCAGGGCCTTGCTCTCCCGGATGTCCGGCCGGAGCCAGAAGTTCGCGGAGAGGATGAGGAGCCCGGCGGCGGCGGCGAGGCCGGCGAAGCCGAAGACGAAGAGGCGCCCGACGGGCGCACCCAGGATGAGCCACCCCACGAACTGCCAGGCGGCGAGGAAGAGCGCAGCGGGGAGGAGTGCGCGGTAGACGAGACGGCCGATGCCCATGACGCAACGCTACGGGAGGATCCCGAGCGATGCCTTGATCGTTCGCTCACGGCACGGTCGCCGGTACGATTGGCGGATGATCGAGCTGCGCACCCAGAACGAAATCGAAGAGATGCGACCCGCGGGGCGCTTCGTCGCCGAGGTCCTCAGCGAGCTGTCGGCGAGCGCCGCGGTCGGCACGAACCTCCTGGAGCTCGACGCCAGAGCCCATGAGCTCATCACGAAGCGCGGCGCGAAGAGCTGCTACATCGACTACCACCCCTCCTTCGGCGCCTCGCCGTTCGGCAAGGTCATCTGCACATCGGTCAACGACGCCGTCCTGCATGGCCTCCCCCACGACTACGCGCTCAAGGACGGCGACGTCCTCACGCTCGACTTCGCCGTCGCCGTCGACGGCTGGGTCAGCGACTCGGCGATCACGGTGGTCGTCGGCACGCCGCGCGAGGCCGACCTACGTCTCATCGACACCACCGAGGTGGCGCTCGAGGCGGCTATCGAGGCCGCCCGCCCCGGCAACAAGCTCGGGGACATCTCGCACGCCATCGGCCAGGTCGCGAAGAACGCCGGCTACCCGGTCAACGTCGAGTTCGGCGGCCACGGCGTCGGCCGAACCATGCACCAGGAGCCGAGCGTCCCCAACCGCGGACGCGCGAACCGCGGAATGCCGCTCAAGCCCGGCCTCGTCCTGGCGCTCGAGCCGTGGCTGCTCGAGACGACGGACAAGCTCGTCCAGGATGCCGACGGGTGGACCCTCCGAAGCGCGGATGGTTCGCGCGGGGCGCACAGCGAGCACACGGTCGTCATCACCGACGGCGACCCGATCATCCTCACCGCGCGCAGCTAGCTGGCGGGGGCTAACCGAGTTCGGGTGGGAGCAGCTCGGGGCGGACGCGGCGCGTGCGCTCGAGCTGCTGCTCGTGGCGCCACGCGGCGATCTTCGCGTGGTGGCCGCTCAGCAGCACGTCGGGGACCTCGCGGCCTCGCCACAGCGCCGGCTTCGTGTAGCTCGGGTACTCGAGCAGGCCGTCCTCGTGCGACTCCTCGACGAGCGACTCCGGGTTGCCGACGACGCCTGGCACGAGCCGACCGAACGCCTCGATCATGGCGGTCACGGCCACCTCTCCCCCATTGAGCACGTAGTCGCCGAGGCTCACGAGCTCGACCCTGGCATGCTCGGCGGTGTCCTCGAAGACTCGCTGGTCGATGCCCTCGTAGCGGCCGCAGCCGAAGACGATGTGCGGCTCGAGCGCGTAGCGCCTGGCCGTCGCCTGCGTGAAGACGGTCCCGGCTGGCGACGGGAAGACGACAAGCGGTCGAGCATCCGCGAGCTCGGCGTCGTCGGCGACGGCCCGCCCCGGTGCACCACGATCTCGCGCTGCATCGTCGAGGATCGCGTCGATCGTCTGCCCCCACGGCTCCGGCTTCATGACCATGCCGGCGCCTCCGCCGTACGGGGTGTCGTCGACCGTGCGGTGCCGGTCGGTCGTCGCATCACGCAGGTCGTGCACGCGGACGTCGATAAGGCCGTCCTGCCGGGCCCTGCCGAGCAGAGAGACGTCGAGCACCTGGAAGAACTCGGGAAAGATGGTGACGATGTCGACGCGCATGGGCTCCAGCTTAAGCGGATGCGCGCCCGCAGGAGATTGCGGGCGCGCAGAACGCAGATGGGGGGACGAGGCTATTCGGCGTCAGCCTTGGGCTCGGCGGCGGGCGCGTCTGCTTCGACCTGCGCCTCGTCGACCTCTTCGAAGAGGCCGTTGGGCGGGGTGATGCTGACGATGCCGGCCTCGAGGTCGACCTCGGCGACGATGGCCTTCACGAGTGGGACGAGCACCTCGGCGTCCTCGGTCTTGACGACGAGGAGGTCCTGGGCCGGGAAGTGCTCCACGCGGATGACCTGGCCGACGGATGCGCCATCGCGCCGGACATCGAGCCCGACGAGCTGGTGGTCGTACCAGGCGTCGTCCTCGAGTTCCTCGGCGTCGTTGGAGTCGACCCAGAGAATGGCTTTCGCGAGGCTCTCCGCGGCCGTCCGGTCGGCGATGCCGACGAAGAAGCCCACAGGGTGGCCGTTGTACCAGCGGAGTTCGTGCAGTTCCAGGCTCTTGCCGTGCCACTCGCTGTCGGTCGGCACCTGGAGGCTGAAGCTCGCGCCTGGAACGAAGCGCCGGTCGGGCTCATCGGTGAAGAGCTCGAGCTTGATGGCACCCTTCAGTCCGTGGGCCTTGGTGAGGCGACCGACACGGAGCTGGGTGATGCCCTTCTTCTTGCCTGCCACCTCAGTCGTCAACTACGTCGACGCGAACGCGGCGGCCGTCGGCGAGCGCGGTCACGACGGTGCGCAGCGCCTTGGCGGTGCGGCCGGAGCGACCGATGACGCGGCCGAGGTCCTCGGAGTGCACACGCACTTCGAGGACCTCGCCGCGCGCAGCCGTGCTGCGGTCCACGCGGACATCGTCGGGGTGATCGACGATTCCCTTGACGAGATGTTCCAGCGCGGAAGCGAGCATGACTAGGCCTCGACCTCTTCGGTCGCTGCTTCTTCGGTGACCTCTTCGGCGGCCGGAGCTGCCTTGGGCTCAGCCTTGGGGCGGAGGACAGGCTTCTTGCCGGCCTCTGCGACGAAGGGGACCTTGCCCTCAGGTGCCTTGACCTGGTTCTCGGTCGAGCCTTCGCCCGTGAACTTGCCCCAGTCGCCCGTGAGCTTGAGGAGCACGATGACGGCCTCGGAGGCCTGTGCGCCGACGCTCAGCCAGTACTGTGCACGCTCCGAGTTGACCTCGATGAACGAGGGGTTCTCGGTGGGGTGGTACTTGCCGATCTCCTCGATGACGCGACCGTCGCGCTTGGTGCGCGAGTCGGCGACGACGATGCGGTAGTAGGGTGCCCGGATCTTGCCCAGGCGCTTCAGACGAATTTTGACAGCCACGTGTCTCCTGATGGTGTGTGTATCGGCGAACGACAGCCGGAGGGCGTGGGGCACACTCGGCAGAGCTCAATGGTGAACCGCGGGCCGGATTAGAGGGTCGAGCCCGCGAGGCTCAACTGCCTAGTTTGGCAGATTCTCGGCCAGTTAGCCAACCACAGAATCATCGCCGGACGTCCCGCGTCCGTCGCGGTCGTCGGCCCAGTCGCTCGAGCGCTCCGCCGCGCGCTGTCGCCGCTGCACGAAGAAGAGCACGATGCCGCCGAGGAGCACGAGCAGAACGGCCCCGATGACGTACGGAACGAAGTCCTGCGCACCCGCTGTGGCGAGCTCCGACAGTGCATCCGAGTAGCGCATGAGGGCCTCCGCTTCTCGGGCGGCGCCTGCCGTCGCCCGACTCCTCCCCCTATCTTGCGGCGGATTCGGAATACCCCGCAATGCAGACACGCCGCGACCACTGGTGCGTCTACGCTTCAACCATGCGTTTCGCCTCATCAGAGCGTTCGACACTCGGCGTCGAATGGGAGCTCGGTATCGTCGACGCTGCGTCGCGCGAGCTGACCGGCATCGCTCCAGAGCTCATCGCCCGCCTCGGCGACGAGCGGTTCACGAAGGAGTTCCTGACGAACACCGTCGAGCTCGTGACGGGGGTGCACCGTTCCGCGGGAGCGGCCGTCGATGAGCTGCGCGGCCTGCGGGACTCCCTGCTGACTGCCGCGGATGAGGCTGGCGCGGCGGTCATCGGCTCCGGCACGCATCCGTTCTCGAAGTGGCGCGAGCAGCAGCGGTCCCCCGGCGAGCGCTACCGCATGGTGTCCGAGCGCTCCGGGCGCTGGGGCGGGCAGCTCGCGATCTGGGGCGTGCACACCCACATCGGGATCGAGGACTGCCGAAAGGTGCCCGCGATCATGCGGGCCGCGCTCGCCAACTACCCCCTCATGCTCGCGCTCTCCGCATCCAGCCCGTACTGGCAGGGCGAGGACACGACTTTCAGCTCCCACCGCACGATGATCTTCCAGCAGCTTCCGACGGGCGGTCTCCCCCCGGAGATGGAGACGTGGGAGGACTACGAGCGAGTCGCCCACGACGTGCTCCACACCGGCATCGTCGACGAGGTGCAGGAGCTGCGCTGGGACGTGCGCCCGTCGGCGCAGTGGGGCACGGTGGAGATCCGCATCTCGGACGGGGCGACGAACCTCCGCGAGCTCGGGGCCATGGTCGCGCTCAACCACGTCATCGTCGAGCACGCATCTCGGGAGCTCGACGCCGGCAGGGACACGGATCGCCTCCCGTCGTGGTTCGTGCGCGAGAACAAGTGGAGAGCGGCGCGCTACGGCCTCGACGCGATCATCATCGAGGACGCGCACGGCAACGAGCGCCCCGTGACGGAGGTGCTGGCCGAGCGCATCGAGGGCGAGTACCTGCGGGTCGCCGAGGACCTCGGATGCACGCGGGAGCTCGCGGTGATCGCCGAGATCATCGAGGGCGGCTCCTCGAGCGACCGGCAGCGGCGCGTGGCGGAGGCGCACGACGGCGCGCTCGTCCCCGTCGTCGACTCGCTCATCGAGGACCTCAAGGCCTGACACACGCCGAACCGCGGGCGGAGATCAGCCGTTCGGTCCGAACGCACGACTTTGTTACTTTGTCAGGACAATAGGTGTATGCTGACTCTCGTCCTCGTTCACCATCGGACCGAAAGTTGTACAGAGCCGTATGACCACTACAACAGCTACGTCAGCGTTCGACCTCATCACGCTCGGCCGTGTTGGCGTCGACATCTACCCTCTCCAGACCGGTGTCGGGCTCGAGGATGTCTCCACGTTCGGGAAGTTCCTCGGCGGCAGCGCGACGAACGTCGCAGTCGCAGGCGCCAAGCACGGCCTGAACTCGGCGGTCATCACCCGCACGGGTGACGACCCCTTCGGCCGCTATATCGTGCGGGAGCTCGAGCGCCTGGGCGTGAAGAGCGACTTCGTGACGCGCGACGACTCGCTCGCCACACCAGTCACGTTCTGCGAGATCTTCCCGCCCGACGACTTCCCGCTGTACTTCTACCGGCAGCCCAAGGCGCCGGATCTCAACATCGAGGCTGAGACGCTCGACCTCGACGCGATCCGCGACGCCAAGATCTTCTGGGCCACCGTCACCGGCCTCTCCGAGGAGCCGAGCCGGGCTGCGCACCACGCCGCGTTCGCCGCCCGCGCTCGCCGCGACCACACCATCCTCGACCTCGACTACCGCGCCATGTTCTGGCCGGATGCCGCGACCGCGACGGCCGCCATCGAGCCGATCCTCGCGCAGTCGACGATCGCCATCGGCAACAAGGAGGAGTGCGAGGTCGCCGTCGGTGAGACCGAGCCCCAGCGGGCAGCGGATGCGCTGCTCGAGCGAGGAGTGGATATCGCGGTCGTCAAGCAGGGCCCACGGGGTGTGCTCGCCAAGACCCGCGAAGGATCCATCGAGGTGCCGACGCACTTCGTCGACGTCATCAACGGTCTCGGAGCCGGCGACAGCTTCGGCGGCGCGTTCTGCAAGGGACTCATCGCCGGCTGGGATCTCGAGCACATCCTGCGCTTCGCGAACGTCGCCGGAGCCATCGTGGCCTCGCGACTCGAGTGCTCGACCGCCATGCCATCGACGGCGGAGGTCGACGAGATCCTGAAGGAGAACTCCCTTGCCTGAGACGTACCGGATCCTCGACGAAGCCGCGTTCGACAAGCTCCGCGACGCGCGCGCCGACGGCCCAGCCGCCCTCAGGGAAGCGCTGGCCGGCCGCAAGCGCCGTTCGTCGCTGCTCCCCGAAGACCGCCGGCTCTTCTTCGTGGCGGCCGACCACCCTGCTCGCGGCGCCCTCGGCGTCCGCGACGACGCCATGGCCATGGCCGACCGCTATGACCTGCTCGACCGCCTCGCGCTCGCGCTCTCCCGGCCAGGTGTCGATGGCGTGCTCGGCACGCCGGACATCATCGACGACCTCGCCCTGCTCGGAGTGCTCGACGACAAGCTCATCGTCGGCTCCATGAACCGCGGTGGACTCCGAGGCGCGAGCTTCGAGATGGACGACCGCTTCACCGGCTACGACATCGACTCGATGGTGCGCGACGGCATCGACTTCGCGAAGACCCTCCTCCGGGTGAACCTCTCCGACGCAGGCACGGTCTCGACGCTCGAGGCCAATGCCCGTGCCGTTGACGACGCGGCGGCGGCGTCCCTTCCGATCATGCTCGAGCCGTTCATGAGCGAGTGGAAGGACGGGCGGATCGTCAACGACCTCTCGGCGGACGCCGTCATCACCTCGATCGCCATCGCCTCGGGTCTCGGCAACAGCTCCGGGTCGACCTGGATGAAGCTGCCCGTCGTCCCCGAGATGGAGCGCGTGATGGCGGCGACGACCATGCCGACGCTGCTGCTCGGCGGAGAGCCGAACGGCGATCAGGAGGCGGTCTACGCCAAGTGGGCTGACGCCCTCGCCCTCCCCGGGGTTCGCGGACTCGTCGTCGGCCGCACGCTCCTCTACCCCGCAGACGGCGACGTCTCGGCGGCCGTGGACACGGCCGCGCGCCTCGTGCACACCCCGAGCTGAGCTCGGAACACCGACACCCTCACGTCGCGGCAGCTGCCGCAGCCACTCGCGCCGCTCCCAACCCGGCGCACCACAGCGAAGGAAGATCAATGACTGACACTGCTCTGCCCACGATCCAGCACTGGATCGACGGCGCCTACTCGACCACCGCGCCAGCGCGCACCTCGCCGGTCTTCAACCCGGCCCTCGGCACCGCGACGGGCAACGTCGCTCTCGCCGACGACGCCGAGATCAACGCCGCGATCGCCGCCGCCAAGGCCGCGTTCCCCGGCTGGTCCAACACCTCGATCGCGAAGCGCCAGAACATCATCTTCAAGTTCCGTGAGCTGCTGAACGAGCGGAAGCTGGAGCTCGCGCGCATCATCACGTCCGAGCACGGCAAGGTCGTGTCCGACGCGGCCGGCGAGATCCAGCGC